>CAZDMR010000019.1:36208-54290 GCA_964506795.1 uncultured Acidobacteriota bacterium
GCCCAAGAGCAAGCAAATAGCAAGCTGGAGCAAAAAGCTTGTCCGGGACTGTCGTAAACAATTAGTCGGTTTGCTGCCGCTGCGTTCGCATGAAATCGAGTTTCTTACCCGGCTGAATGATTATGGTGAAATTGCGCCCGAGCTTTTGATTGATGACGCCGGCAAAAAATCAATCATCGCGGCCCATCCCGCATTGCGGTGGAAGGCCCAGAATGTGCGCGTATTTAAGAAAGGATAGCATCAGGATTATCGTGTAATTGAATGTCGAGGAATGATCATGGCGCTGAATCCGATTGTCTATACTGAAAAGGTCGTACGCAGCTTCCTGCGTTACCAGCTGACGGCCTACCCGTTTGCGGACGCGAGACTTCATGGGCAGATGCGCCGGTTGCTTTCTCTTGATGAAACCCGGCAGTCGCCTTTACTCAAAGGCCCCGTATCAGTCTTTCCCGTCCGTCAAAAGGAAAATGATAAAGGCATCGGGAAGCACAGAATTTTTTGAGGAAATTCAGATTGGGATAGAATTCCGGTTAAGAAAGCAGGGGAAATGGTATCCGATCCGCCGTTAAGCACGCTTCGAATCTCTATTTCGGGTATTAGGGCGATGGGTGTGCGAAAGAGGGCTCCCGACAAGCCCGAATATCTATATCAGAGCCTGCCGAGCGATGCGATGGCGCTTCCGGCAACGCTCCCGCGCGGGGCTTTCGCGGTATCGATCCCCCATCCGGATGACTTGGATTTTGGATATCCAATTCTGAAGTCGCCGCCGCCCGCCTCTGACGGTTTTGTAATTGCCTATGCGCGGCAGTTGAATAACCGCTATGAAGCCGTGGAGGTTTTGCTCCAGGGCAAGACTTACGGAATCGATGAATTCCATGAAATTGCCCGCCGGCGGGTGGAAGAACACGAAGGTCGCTTGAATGCCGTCTCCGGCCGGTATGCCTATTTTGCGCCTACGCGGGATTTCTGGGGAGTCGTTTTAAGGGATGAAGGATTTGCGGCCCTGAATCCGCTGAAATTATCTCCCGAAATTGCGCCGGAGTTATACGAGGCCATGAAAAAGCCGCAAAGCAGCGCGATTATTGCGCGCATTCCGGTATATGCAGGCGAAAAGAGCACGCGCGGAAAGCCTTTGCCGGTATTTGCCCGAGTGGAAGTGATGCTCGGCGCTTCAGCCAGTCCGCAGCGCCGTTGGATCGGCTTTACGGAATATCAAAAGATGCGCTCCGCGCGATCCCGGCCGCCCGACTCGCTGGCCGCCGATTTCCGGGAGTGGCAGGACCGGCTTGCCGGGGATTGCGGCTTTGAGCGATGGGTTTTACGGCAAGGAATGCGTTTCGCCGACCGTACGGAGTGGTGGGGTAACCGTAACAGGCGCCTTACCGTTCACGAGGGCCTTGATTTTGCCGAAGGCGCGGATTCAGCAGGCGCAGTCCTTCCTATCCCTGAACTTGCTCCGGTCCGCGCTTTTGCGGACGGGGACGTGGTCGTTATCCTGGACGATTTTCTCGGGAAAACCATTGTTGTTTTCCACCCCGATATCACAAACGAGGGCGGGGACATTTTTTATACTTTCGTAAGCCATCTCGAGCCCGAGGCGCCCGCCCTCGGCCCCGTTGCAAAGGGACGCATCCTCGGAAGAGTAGCCAGAAGCAAGCCCTCCGGCCCCCCAGCCCATGTTCACCTGACCGGCGCCTGGATCCCGCAGTTTTTCATGCCGCATGAAATTAAACTGGATTACATCCATCCGGCGTTTGCGCCCGTCGTCCTCGTCGACTTCAACGGCCTTCTTTGAACCCCAAAGCATATGGAAATGATCGGAGTGAAAATATAAGATAAATGGAGAACGCACGAGGCAAAAAGGGTTGTCCCTGCTTGGGTATAAGGATCAGGAGCTCCCTTCGCCGTACTGAATAAAATCGAGCGGACCGCGGAAATAAAGGAGGAATCATGGCAATCAAGCGGGTAGGAATTCTGACCGGCGGCGGCGATGTCCCCGGATTGAATTCAGCAATCAAAGGAATTGTGGAAGCCGGATTTTTGGAAGAATACGAAATTCTTGGAATCCGCCGAGGCTGGCGAGGGCTGACGCATATCATTCTCGAGGATCCCCAAAGCAGGGCTGATTATACAATGCTCCTGACGAGGGACAATACGCGTACCATCGACAGGACAGGCGGCACAATCCTTCATACCAGCCGAACAAATCCCGCAAAAATGAAATCCCTGCCGGATCATCTCAAGGCGACTGATTTCCCGAAGACGGAATCCTCAAAAGAAGCCACCTATGACGTTACGAAACAGGTGCTGAAAAACATGGAAGGATTAAACCTGGATTGCCTCATCACCATCGGGGGGGACGATACTCTCACTTATGCATGCATCCTCCATAATCTTGGCGTGCCGGTTGTCGCAATCCCGAAAACGATGGATAACGACGTTCGCAACACCGAGTATTGCATCGGATTCGATACGGCGATCACCCGGGCGGTGGACGCAATTCAGCGGCAGAGATCGACGGTGGCGTCGCATGAACGCATTGGAATCTTCAGGGTTTTCGGCCGCGACGCGGGCTACACCTCTCTTTACCCCGCCATGGTCACCGCCATTCGTTGCGCCATTCCGGAATACATATTCGACCTGGATAAAATGATCGATCTGCTGATGGAAGACAAACACAACAACCCAAGCCGATACAGCCTCGCGATCCTGTCCGAAGGCGCGGAATGGAAAGGGTATTCTCTTCGCGAATACGGCGAGCCTGACGGGTTCGGGCATCGCAAAAAGGGAAATGTCGGGGAAGATTTCGGGCAGGAGGTTCGCGCGCGCACGAAGGAGGAAACCGTCATCAGCGATCTGACCTATGAGCTGCGCAGCGGCGAGGCGACATTTATGGACAAAATGGTGGCGACTACCTTCGGCAACATGGCGGTCGAATCCGTCCGCGATAAAAAGTTCGGAATGATGGCGGCTGTTCAAAACGGATGCTATGCAATGGTTCCCATCCCTGAGGCGAAATTGGGGCCGCGCCGGATCGATATTGCGACGATGTATGATACCGAGCGTTATCGGCCCATTTACTCTGACAAGGCGGGATGGCCCATATTCCTTACCCGAGCATAGCTTTCCCCATTATTCATGAAGCTTCTCAGCGAGGCGGTTCAGGAGCCGGTCGGAGCCTCTTGTGTGAATCCCCGGCCGAAAACTGAAATGCTCGGCCCGCCATTATGCGGTCCGGGATCCGCCGCGGCTTACAGCCCGCGACATGCCGGCGCCGAGCGTTCCTCGTTTCCAGAGCTGACTTTCTAAATCCAGCAAATGCAGTAGCTTCCATATCGAACAGGGGCGGATTTCTTCTTGCTCCGCCCCGGATCCAAATCAATCTTCTTTACTGATACCTTCTCCCGTCATTTCATCCGGCGACAGAATCCTCACAAAAATTTCAGATTCTGGATTTCCAAAACCTGCGTTTTATCATGGTCCTGGTTTTCCCTTGACAATGCCGTTCCATCTAGTGGAATGTAGGCGTTGTTAGAAAGATTTTTAAAAGTAGGAAAGCTGCAAGTCAGCAGGCCGCATTAGGAGCTTGTCCGAAAACCGTTTTACTTTTGGGACAATCAAGATGGCAAAAACAGAAATTATGGGCGCCTTTTCAGGCAGGTTTTCCTGAAAGTTATCGCCGCCCATACAAAAGGCGTTTATTCAACTGCCGAGGAGGAAACCTCTCCGGGCTCGGAGATTTTAAGGAATCCAATCGGAAGATTCCTTAGTTTTGAACTAAGACTTTTTGGAAGATGAACTCACAGAGCACACGCCAAGGTTTCGGCAAAAGCGAGAATAAAAGGCATGTGGAAGACAACAAGTTCGAAGCCCGGCATGATGATATCGTGGATTGCATACGGTTCGGACACATAAATCCATTCTTGCATTTAGGAGGAGCGGCCGCGGACGAAGGAAGAGGATAATAAATCGTTTCATTGCTGAAGACCTTGCACCTGACTATGGAACGGAGCTGCTAATGTAGAATGCAGAAAGGAGTTAATGATGATTGTAGGAGTGATAGGATCGGGATCTATCGGTCCGGACTTGGCCTATGGTTTCCTTTCTTCCCTCGCTGGGGGAGAGGGAGGGAAGGTTTACCTTTTTGACATAAAAAAGGAAGCATTGGACGCAGGCGTGGCCCGAATTGAAGGCTATGTCGATAAGGCATTCTCCCGCGGGCGCATGAGCCCCAAAATCGTTGAAGCGATAAAGTCGGCGCTCATTCCCACTATGGAAATCAGGGATCTGGCGGGCTGCGAATATGTTCTGGAAGCCGCGACCGAGGATCTCAAGACAAAACAGCGCATTCTGAGAAATCTTGAAAACGTCGTAAGGGCTGATTGCTTGATAGGCTTTGCAACATCAGGAATCCCGCGCGCGCAGATCGCAAGCGAAGCCTTGCACCCCGAACGATGTTTTGTGAACCACCCCTTCTACCCGGCTTGGCGGACGCTGCCGATCGAAATAGTGTTGTCCGGCGATTCAGATTTCGGCAGCCGCATGCTTGAAGTCATCACCCAGCTCGGCAAGGTGCCTATCATCACCTCCGATGTCGCGGGTTTTGCGGCCGACGATATCTTCTGCAACTATATCTGTGAAGCCGTTCGCATTTTCGAGGAGGGGATCGCCACTCCAGCGCAGATCGATAAAATCGTCAACGACGCCGTGGGCGGCGGCGGACCTTTTATGGTTATGGATTTAACGCACGGCAACCTGCTGGTGGCCCATGTCCAGGAGCTGATGCGCGATGCGCCGGGCGGCAGCGCTTGGTTTGCCCCTCCGGCATTGCTGATTAAGCAGGGCAATGCGCCATGGCACGATCCTAAAGCCCCCGGCGATTCCAAATTTACCGAAGCGCAAAGAAAGCAGGTTTCAGATCGTATTCTGGCCGTATTGCTGGCGCGGTCTTACGCCGTTGCCGAGAACGGCGTGTGCGAACCTTCGGACTTGAATTGGCTTATTCGCAATTCCCTCGGCTTCACGGACGGGATGCTGGATCTGGGCGTAAAACTCGGCACCGACCGCGTCGCCGAATTGTGCCTGAACTATCAAAAGACGCATCCCGATTTCCCGGTGCCCAAATGCGTGATCGAAAAGAAACCGCCCGTTTATCTTCGCGATGTAAAGATCCTGCGCGACGGAAATATCGCCGTCGTCATGGTCCGCCGCCCCGAGTTCAAGAACGCGATCTGCATGCAGACCGTGCAGGAAATCAAGGCGGCCTTCGAAGAACTGAATGAGGATCCCAAGATTCAGGGAGTTGTATTTACAAGCTTTGACGGCGCGCTTTCCGGCGCCGATATTAACGAATTGGCCTCTTTGACTAAAAGAGAGCAAGCAGAGGGCATCTGCCATAAGGCTTATCCGGTCCAAAAGATGATGGCCGGCATGAAAAAGCCCGTGGTTGCCGCTGTGGACGGGCCGGTTATGGGAGGGGGCGCTGAATTCGCCATGTCCTGCCATGCGCGCGTCGTAGGGCATCATCTGATGCTTGGGCAACCGGAGGTGAACCTCGGCATCATTCCAGGATACGGCGCTACGCAGCGATTGCCGCGGCTCGTAGGCGTAGAGCGCGCGTTGGAACTTCTCCGCACCGGGAGCGTCCTGGGTGCCAAGGAAGCTTGCGCCTACGGCTGGGCGCATGGAGAACCCGTCGCCGATCCGCTAAGCGCCGCAAAGAATCTCATCAAAGATCATCTCGCGGGCAAGGTAAAGCTTGAACCGGTGAATCCCGCTCCCCTTGCGGTGCCGGATCCGATCCCGGATATCGATATCGGCCACCGGTCATTGGTCGTCGACGCCATTTTGGTGGATGCGGTCAAGCAGGGAGTGCAGCTCTCTCTTGATGAGGGGCTGCTTGTTGAGGCCAAAGCATTCGCTGACGCAAGGGAGACGATCGATTCGTTTATCGGCATTGAGAATTTTATCCAGAACGGCCCGCGCTTCCAGGCCGCCTTCATGCACGAGTAGGAGGAGACAGCGATTATGGCAAAGGAGAAATCAATCGTGATTCTCGACGGCGGTCGGCGGCTGCCGCGAGCGGATCTTTTACATAAAAACAGGATGCCTGGCCTCTATGCGAGGATTTCCACAACTCAGCTTGGAGGAATGGCGATTAAGGCGGCATTAAAAAATACTGCCGTCGACCCCAATCTGATCGGCCACGTAGTTATGGGCATGGCGGCGCATAGCCACCGCGACTCCATTTATGGAGCGCAGGGAATGCGCTGGCGCGGCGGTTTGGGCAACGATGTGCCCGCTCTTACCGTGGCGCGCATTTGCGGCAGCGGGGCTGAAGCCATATCCGTTGCTTCGGAAATGGCCCTTGCCGGGCTTCGTCATGACAAAGAGCGGCCTTTCTATATGGTGGGCGGCGGCGAAAGCATGCAATACCCGTTCGCTCTATACAACTACCGCGGCCGAACGGTCGGGAATGCCACGCAAAAGTACGGACCGATTGACACCAAATCCCTTCCTGCAGGCACGACTCTGCAGGACTCGCTTCTCATGTGCCTCTATGATCCGGCCGCCAAACTAAGAATGGCCAGCACGGCCGAAGAGCTGGGGCGCCGTTATGGGATCACACGCGAGGAATGCGACCGCTTCGGGTACCGTTCCCATGTAAACGCCAAGAAAGCGCGCGACGCGGGGCACTTCGACGAAGAACTTGTGCCGGTTACGGTCAAGCAGGGCGGATCCGCCCCTCCCATAACGGTTAAATACGACACGCACATATTGGAAAACCCATCTCTTGAAGCGATGGCCAAGCTGCCTCCGGCTTTTGAGCCCGGAGGAGTCGTCACGGCCGGCAATGCAAGCGCCGTGGTCGACGGAGCTGCCGCCATGGTTCTGGGATTGGAATCGGATGCCGAGCGCTACGCGTTGAAGCCTCTTTGCCGCATCCTCGGTTACGGAGTCGCCGGTGTTGATCCCCGCATCATGGGCTACGGTCCGGTGCCGGCATCGCGCAAGGCGCTGGAAAGCGCCGGCTTAAAAGGGCACGAGATGGATATTATTGAACTCAACGAAGCTTTTGCTCCCCAAGCCCTGGCATGCCTCCGCGATATGGAAAAGATGGGAATCGATCCGGAGAAAGTAAATCCCATGGGCAACGCCATTGCGCTGGGGCACCCGCTCGGCGCCACCGGCGCTGTTTTGTTTCTCACGTGCGCCTATGCTTTGCGCCGGAGAAAGCTTCGCTACGGCTTGATCACCATGTGCATCGGAGGGGGCCAAGGCATCGCCTTGGTCATCGAATCCATTCACTAAAAAGCGAGGGGCGGCCAAATGCCGCCCCCGATCTTTTCTATCCTGATATTTTCCCAAGAGCTCAACCGGTTTTAAATCGTTCGATTCACCTGTCGAGAATGATCCTGGCATCCACTGCTATGGCTCCCTTTTTGTAAGCGATTAAAGGGTTTATATCCATTTCCTTGATCTCTGGGTTTTCTTCAACGAATGCCGACAATTTCATTAAAAGCTCTTCGATGTACGGGATGTCGACGCCGGCTTGCCCCCTGAATCCTTCAAGCAGGGGATAGCCTTTGATCTGCCGGATCATGTTTCCGGCGTCTTCCTTGGCCAGCGGAACAATTCTGAACGCGACGTCTTTTAAGACTTCCACCGCCGTCCCGCCGAGTCCGAACATCAACATCGGCCCGAACTGCGGGTCTTTGGTCATCCCTATAACCAGTTCAAGCCCGTTTGGCGCCATTTTTTGCACGGAAACGCCCTCTATCGCCGCCTTCGGCGCTTTTTTCGCGACCGCTTCCATGATTTCATCATAGGCGGCTCCTACCTGCGCCTTATTCTGGAGATTCAGCTTGACGCCCCCGATATCGCTTTTGTGCGAGATTTGAGGGGAAACGATTTTCATTACCGCGGGATATCCAAGCCTCTCGGCGGCGGCGATGGAATCCTTCTTCGACGAAGCCAAAAGCGGCAAGTTAACCTTTACTCCGGCCGCGTTTAAAATCGTCTTGCATTGAATTTCATCAAGCACGGGAGTCTGGCTTTTTCCCTGTATTTTCAAAAAGAGCTTTCTTGCCTTGGATTCGGAAACAGCCGCAGCGCTCTTTTTAATCGAAGGAGTCCCCTTTGCGGATTTGCGTTTGAATTCGGCCAGATGTGCAATTGCCGTAAAGGTTCGCGGCTCGGTGAGGTAAACGGGTATGCCGTTTGAGAAGAAATAGTCACGGATTCTCCTTCTTTCCTCCTCCAAATAAATCGAGTCCGCCCCGGTCATGTCATCGGGCAATATAATGATGATGGGTTTCTTGTATTTCTTCATTACATTTACGGGCACTTCGAGGAGGGCTTGCTGTTCCGCTTCCGAGGGGGCGGTTGTGCCGCTGAAGATTTTGCTCATCTTAACGGAGAACAAAACTCTTCTTATGACGATGGCGTCCGTATTTTTGTCGGCGGACATAATTTCAAGCAGCGATTGCAGAAGCGCCACCGGCGGATGCGGATTGCCGATGTCTATGGGATTTTTATTGGAAGCGCCGACACCCGGAAGAACCTCGGCCAGCTTCCTTTCCGTTTCCTCGGTGAAAGGCGGCATTTTCAGACCCGCCATCTCGCAGGCATCGGCCCCTATTACGGTGCCTGCTCCTCCGCCGCTGATATAGGCAACCCTTGAACCGCATCCGTTCGGGAGACATGCGAATCCCGCAGTAGTGTCCGTCAGCTCGTCAAGAGTGGATACTTTGATTGCCCCCGTCTGCAGAAAAAACGAATCCCATGCTGCGCCCGATCCGGCAAGGGAACCGGTATGCGATGCGGAAGCCGTAGCCCCCATCTGCGTCAGACCTACTTTCCAGATAATCATCGGCTTTTTGCCGGAACTCCTGCGCGCTATGTCGAAATAACGGCGGCCGTCTTTAACGCCTTCCAGGTAGGATGTAATTATTTTGGTTTCCTCGTCGTCCATTAAAAACTCGAGGAGATCCGACTCGTTGATATCCGCCGCGTTCCCGTAGCTGGCGGACTTTGAATACCGGATCCCTTCCCCCTGGGCCCTTGCAATGATGCATTCGGACAGCTGGCCGCTTTGGGCGGTCAAGGCGACCGGACCGGGCTGCTTTG
The DNA here is from genome assembly GCA_964506795.1 of uncultured Acidobacteriota bacterium. Lineage (GTDB taxonomy): Bacteria > Acidobacteriota > UBA6911 > UBA6911 > UBA6911 > UBA6911. The sequence continues at coordinate 45,338 of CAZDMR010000019.1, forward strand.
AGAAAAGGGCGCCCGTAAATACCGTAACCCCTCCGCTGGGGCAATATGGGCCGAAACAATTCGGCCCCATCAGGCGCATGCGCCCCTTGGCTGATTCCACAATCTTTTTTTCAAGTTCGCGCCCTTCCTTGCTGATTTCGCTGAAGCCGGCCGTAAAAAGAACCGCGGCTTTGATATCCTTTGCCATGCATTCCTTAAGGGTATCCAATATAAAACGCGAAGGAATTGTGATAAATGCCTGATCAACGGGGCCCGGCACATCCGTTATGCTCCGGTATATTTTATGCCCAAGGCATTCTTCTCCTTTATGATTGATTGCGTATATCTTGCCCGGGTACCCGAAATCATGCATAGCCTGAATATAGCGGTAACCATAGGAATATATGTTTTCAGAAGCGCCGAAAACGGCGATGGACTTTGGATGGAAAAAGAGATCAAGCACTTTGTCTGACATATGTTTTCCTCGAAGAATTTATGCTTTTAATTAACCGGTCAGTATAGCCCATAGGCGCATCCATCGCAACCGTTGCACATGAAGACTGTCCCCGCGCGTGAAAAGCAAAACACGCTGCGCGCAATGGCCTTTCATGCGGGCTCCGGCGCGCGGTAGCGCCGCAGACAAGTGCAGTCCGCGTTTTGTTAACCCGGTCTATTCATGAGGATCCCCGGCGGGGCGGCCGGGGAGCAGGAAGCAGCGCGCGCATAAAAACCGCGCGTGCGCCGTAGAAATGCCTGAATCCACCGCCGCAGTAGAAGCTTTATGAATAATCCGGGTTAAATCCATCCTCCAGGTTTTTTCTTGACATTCTCGTTCCATCTAGTGAAATGTAGACCGCGTTGTTTTTGCGCATCGCGCAGTAACCGCAGTAAAGCTGCAAGGCAGCCGGCCGCGGTCGCGCCGTTATGCTTTTTTAGGAAAATCAAAATGGCAAAAACAAAAACGGCGTATGCCTTCCCGGGCAAATCGTGCCGGGAATGCTTTGCTCTAAAGAGTTTATACGGCCGCTGCATACCATAGCGTTCATTAAGAAGGGGGCTAGTTTATGGCGGAAATTACTTGGCGCAATTATTTGGAAAACAAGCATGTCAAGCCCGCGCCGCTTAAAGGGATCAAGGTGCTGGAGGCTTGCACAATCATACTGGGACCGGCAGGTCCGTCTTTTCTTGCGAAATTGGGCGCCGAAGTCATTAAGTGCGAATTCCCGCCTTTAGGGGATACTTCTCGAAACCTGATCCCATTCGGCGATTTTTTCAGGGAGCAGGGAACGGGATTTGTGCATGCAAACCAGAACAAATATTGGATAGGCTTGGATTTGCACAAGCCTGAAGGCCAGGAGATATTCAGGCAGCTTGCCGCTCAGGCGGATATCGTTGAAGAAAACATGCGTCCGGGAGTCCTGGAAAAATGGAATGTGGGATACCGGCAGTTGAAGGAAATTAATCCCAGGCTGATCTATCTTGCCAAAAACGGGTTTGGTCAATGGGGACAATATGCCGAGGAAAATCGGCCTTCCAACGACGGAGCATCCCAAGCCCTGTCGGGATACGCTCATTTGTCGTCGTTCCCCGGACAGCGTCCTCTCAAAAGCCGCTTGTATATTTGCGATAACCAGGGGGCGTTGATGGGCGAAGTCGCTGTTCTGGCAGCGCTGCATCATCGGGAGAGGACCGGGCAGGGACAATACATCGAGTTGTCGCAGACTGAAAACATCATACGAATGATGTCCTGGGTATGGCCTTATCAACAGCTCACGGGAAAAACCGCTATGCCGTCGGGCAATCGGGATTTATGCGTCAGTCCGGCCGATACTTTCCGCTGCGCCGACGACCAATTCGTCGCGATCGCAGCCGGCATGCCGAAGGATTTTATGGGGCTGTGCAAGGCGATGGGCCGGCCCGAACTGGCCAAGGACCCCAGATTTGAAGACCATCTGACCCGCCTGCGCGACGAGAATACGCTTGAGATCCTCAAAATAATCGAGGAATGGGTGAAAGATAAGACCGCGGAGGAAGTCGAACGCATAGCTGAGAAATTCGGCTTCGCTGCAGCTCGCGTTCGCCACGTTAAAGATATCGTGGACGACGAGCATTGCCGGGAGCGGGGATTCATGGCCTACGTGGACGACCCCATGATAGGTCCGTTTTACGAATACGATTTTCCCGTCATGATGTCCAAAACTCCTCCCAAAATTAAATGGTCCGTGAGGGCCATAGGATTCGACAACGAATACGTAATGACCCATAAGCTCGGCAAGAATAAGGAACAGATACAGCATTACTACGAATGCGGCGCTTTGGGCAAATGGGCTGACGTGATCACGAGAAGGCCGCCGTCGAACTGGGACGGCAAAACCGGAATCATTTTGGCGAGGCAGGAAGCCAAGACGGAAGAAAGGGGCAAGTAATATGGGAAAGATATTTTCGGCGGAATGGTTCCGGGAGAGGGACGATCCGAAAATCGCTCACACCAAACCCGAAGCTCTGGATGACCTAACCGTTCTGGACTTAAGCTACAACAGTTTTGCCGGCAGCTTCTGCTCTTCCCTGCTGGCTGAATTAGGCGCGGAAGTAATAAGGATAGAACCTCCGGAAGGCGATTTTCTACGAACCTGTACTCCTTACGGGATAACGCACCAGGGAGAAGGCTTAAACTACCTGTCGGAAGGAAGAAACAAATTTCATGTCACGCTGAACCTCAAGAAGGCTCAGGCACGAAAGATCCTTAAAGATTTTGTGCCCCAGGCGGACGTTCTTCTGGAAACCTATACGCCCGGCACCATGGATCAATGGGGCCTCGGATATGAAACGCTTAAGAAAATCAATCCCAGGCTGATTTTCGCTTCCATTACTCCTTTCGGTCAGTTTGGGCCTAAAAGCAAAAGCACCATGTCGGATTACGACAATATTATCCAGGCCAGATCCTCCATGCAGTATGCGACGGGAGAAATGCTGCCCGACGGCAAAACCTATGATGAAATGCCTTGGGCGATTCCCACCAAATCGGGGCCCTGGATCGGCGCCGCGCCCGCAGGCTCATTCATGGCGGCGGGAATCCTGGCTGCCTTGTACTGGAGAGGCATTTCCGGAGAGGGACAGGCGCTGGATTGCGCCACTTCCGAAGCGTACGCAAGCTTTGACGACTGGGCCTACCAGTGGTATCAGGAAACGGGCAAGATCTGCGAACGTTTCGGCAACCTCGATATAGCGGGATGGCTGTATTGTTTCGCTCCCACCGCAGACGGATCCGTATTTTTGGGGGCTTTGCGGCTTGAGCAATGGCAGGCATTCGCCGACATGGTCGGAAAATATGACGAATGGGGCGCCGCTGAATGGACAACAATGGCCCCCTTCATGACTGAAGATCAACAATTGCATTGGGCCGACCTGGTCTTTGCGGAAACCCGCAAGTACACGGGCCAGCAACTGGTGGATATGTCGGTGGAATACGCGAAAAAAGGCCGGTTGGCACCGATCGCTCCGGTCGTGGCTCCAATCGTCGATCCGATGAATACCCTGAAGGATCTCAACTGGAAGGATCGAGGCCTCTTCACTCCCATAGACGACCCGGTCTTCGGCCCTCTTATCATTGCTCAGGGACAATATAAGCTGACAGAGACGCCGCCGAGAACCAAATGGGCCTGCCGACCGACCGGATATGACAACGGTTTTGTTTATCTTAAATATTTTGGTTACGGGCCTGAAAAGCTTAAGAAGCTTGAAAGCGCAGGCATAGTTTAGGTCCGAGTATTAGAAGGCGGCCGTTTGCGCGAGTCCGGCCGCCTTTTCGACGGGTTAATGAGGGCCGCGCCCAGCGGATGGCTTGCTTCCCAAACGCGCGGGAGCAAGGACTCGCCGTAAACAAATCAAAGGAGGGAAAATGATAAGCAAGGATGAGCTGGCAAACATAGTCGGCAAGGAGAACGTGAGCGATGCTCCAGAAATCCTGCTCCGCTACTCCAAAGACCGCAGCCTGGTCCCCCCCGGAGCGCCGGAACTAGTAGTCTGGCCGTCAAGTTCCGAACAAGTTGGAGAAGTCCTTAAATGGGCAAATAAGAGCAACGTCCCGATTGTGCCGGTATCCTCGAAAGAACACTTCAACGGAGGCGCCGTGCCGAGGCAGGGCGGAGTCGTCCTGGATGTTTCGAAAATGAATAAGATACTGGAGATTAATCAGGACCTCAAAAAAACGCGCCTTGAAGCAGGCGTCACCTGGGGACAGTTGACAAGTGAACTGTCCAAGAAGGGCATGCGCGTCCTTATGCCGCTGCTGCCCCATGCGGACCGGTCCGTTCTCACGGATTTTCTGGAGAGGGAAATCCCGACCAACACGGTTTACGATTACGGCGAACCGATGCAGGCTTTTGAAGTGGTATGGCCCACCGGCGAAATCTTCAGACTGGGCTCGGCCAGCGTCAACGGTTACCCGAATTCCATGTCCAAAGGCGGAAACCCCTCCGGACCGGGCATCGATTTTTACCGCTTCGTTCAAGGGGCCCAGGGAACGATGGGCGTGGTCACCTGGACAAATCTCAAGATCATGTTTGCCACGAAAATGGACAAAGTGTTCTTCTCCCCGATAAACGATTTGGGATATGCCCAGGATTTTCTTTACCGCATTCTGCCCCGCAGGATCGGCCAGGAAGTCCTCCTGCTCAACAGAACCGACCTGGCGGCCATTATTGCGGAAAAATGGCCCGAGGACTTTGAGAAGCTGCGCGCCGCATTGCCTCCCTGGACCTTGATTCTCGTGGTCAGCGGACTTGTGCGCCGTCCGGAGGAAAAGATCGAATATGAAGTGAAATTGCTCAAGGAAGTGGTGAAGAATGAATTCACGGGAATGGTTCTTGAGGAAACGCTTCCGGGATTTCCGGGATTAGGCAAAAAAGTCCTTCCCCTGCTTCGCAATCCGTGGCCGGCGGATACGCCCTACTGGAAAAACCGCTGGCAGGGCGGTTCTCAGAATCTCTTTTTCATAGCAAGACCCGACAAAACGCCAAAATTCGTCGAAACAGTGGAAGCCGTGGCCCCAAGGCACGGCTATCCCGTCGCGGATATCGGAAGCTACATACAGCCCATAGAACACAATCGCGCGTGCCAGGTTGAATTCACATTCTTCTACAACGAAAGCGATGACGCGGCGAAAGCGCGCATCGCCGCTCTTTACCGCGATGCGGCAAAGGCTCTCATCAGCGAAGGCGCTCTTTTTACCAGGCCTTACGGTGAACTGGCTCCGATGGTTTATGAGCGGGCGGCCGGCTACGTGACGGCGCTCCGACGTGTAAAAAGGGTTTTTGATCCCAAAAACATTATGAATCCGGGCAATTTGTGCTTCTAGGGAGGCGGCGATGCCAACGACGAAAATAAGCTTAGACATTTCAGACCTGAATAATTTCGTGTACGACATGAGCCGGTGCATCAAATGCAAGGGATGCTACTGGGTTGATCACACATACCAGCCCGGCGTTAAGTTCAGCACCCGCTGTCCCAGCAACGTGTGGAACGACTTTGACGCCTACGGCGCTTTCGGGAAAATGCGAATCGGCACGGCTCTCGCCGAAGGGAGACTGCAATGGACCCCGAAGCTGTTGGAAGTTGTCTATGCCGATCCCCTGTGCGGAGCGTGCGATGTCGCCTGCAAGAGAAACCTTGATCTTGAAATCGGCCTGACGCTGGAAGCGATGCGCGTCAAGGCCGTCCGCGACGGTGTGGGGCCGATGCCGGCCCACAAGAAAATCGCCGCCAATATCGCTTCCAACCACAACTATTTCGCCGCTCCTCATGAGGACAGGAAGAAATGGTTGACGAGCGACATCAAGGTGGAGCGCAAGGCGGATCTCCTGTATTTCGTTGGATGCGCCGCATCCTACACAAACAAGGAAATCGCCAGGGCGACCGCGAAGATCCTCAATGCTTCCAAAACGCCTTTCATGCTGATGCCGGACGAATGGTGCTGCGGAAATACGCTCCAGTCGGTCGGCATGATCGACGAAGCCCGCGAGCTGGCGGTGCGAAACATGGAGATGGTGAAAAGCACCGGCGCCAAGCGGGTGCTGGTATCCTGCGCGGAGGGATACAGGATGTGGAAGGTCGAGTATCCCAAGCTCCTCAACATCGCCACCGCGGACCTAGGCTTTGAAGTGGTCCACTTGGTGGAATTAGCCGACGAAGCGCTGAAGAACGGTTCTCTCAGGCTGACCAAGCCCGTCGATGCGCGGATGACCTACCATGACGCCTGCAGTATCAGCAGACTCGCCGATCCATGGGTCCCGTGGAGCGGAGAGCGCGGATGGATGGGGACGGTCAATCCCCGCCTGAAACGCCGCCGAGGCACTCAGGGACTTTACGCGCAGCCCAGGAACGTTATTTCCGCCATTCCCGGAGTTGATTTTGTGGAAATGATCCGGACGCGGGAGAATGCCTTCTGCTGCGGCGCCGGACGAGGTACAAAAGAAGCATTCCCCACGCTCGCTTCCTCTTCGGCAAAACACCGGCTGGAAGAGGTAAAGGAAATCGGCGCCGAAGTCCTGGTTTCCGCATGCCCCTGGTGCAAGAACAACTTTACCGAAGTCATAAGCGAAGAGGGCGATAACGTAAAGGTGATGGACTTTTCGGAACTCATTCTCGCCTCGTTGGAAGCATAAGGAGGAAACCATGGCCATAGCAAAGGAAGCGTATAAAGCATTAGAAGCTGTCGTCGGCGCCAGATTTCTGTCGGACGATCCGGTTATCTGCGAAGGATACCGGTCCGGGCCGGCGGGTTATGAGGCCGGCACGGGTTATGAAAGAGTCATGACAAAAATCCCGGGGGCTGTGATACTGCCTAAAACGACGGAAGAGGTCCAGAAGATTGTCAAGATCTGCAACCGCTACATGGTTCCCTATGTTCCTTACAGCACCGGATTTTACGGGCCGCGCTCCCACCCGCACGTGAAGGACGCTCTGCTCGTAGACCTGAAGCGGCTCAACGATTTCGAGTTCGATGAAAAGCACTGGTACGCCAATCTCGGAAGCGGCGTCATCTACGCGCAGTTTCAGGCGGAATGCCTCAAACGGGGAGGCTATACCGTTATCGGCGGCGGTGGCGCGCAGGCTTCCGTGATCGCCAACCTCATCGGCGACGGCTGGTCACCGTTGAGCCACAGGATCGGCCTTCCTCATCGGCGCATACTGGGAACGGAAATGGTCCTTCCCGACGGCGAAATCCTCAGGACGGGATCGCTGGCCGTCGGGGACGATCCTTTCTGGGGCGACGGCATCGGGCCCGATCTCAGGGGATTGCTCAGGGGCTACACCGGATTGCGCGGCTGCCTGGGGATCGTCACCAAAATGGCCGTGAAGGTACTGCCCTTCCAGCCCGAGAAGCTCGTCCCCACCGGGATCTCGCCCAACACTACGCTGGCCCTTCCCGAAAAACGCGTCAAATGGATCAACTACATCATGCCCAGCAAGGAAGCGCAGGTGCGGGCGATGTACGAAATCGGCAAAGCCGAAATCGGAGGCGCGGTGACGAAGGTCCCCCTCTTCTGGCGCGCGATAGCAAAGGCGGAATGCAAGGAGGAATTCTGGGATCTCTGGTTGAAGGAAACGCCGGAAACCGTCGCCAATTTTCATATCGTTCGAGTTCTGCTCATCGGATTCACCAACGAAGAGCAGCTTACTTACGATGAAAATGTCCTGAACGATATCATGATGGAGCTGGGCGGCCAGCCCAGGCGGACCAAGCCGAGCGACGAGTCCTGGATCAAGAACGCCGATTCCGCCGGAATGTGGTTGATGTGCGGTTCCTATGTTTCCGTGGACTATGTGATCGAAACGCTGGCGCAGGCGACCGAGCACGGGGAGGTGTATGCCGACCTCAAAAAGAAATACACGCCTCCGCTGATGCCCGACCACGGGGATCCGGGGTGGTTTCAAAGCTTCGAACTCGGATACCAGGGCTATTCCGAATTTCTTATCTATTGGGATCAGGACGAGGATACGACCGGGGTGGATCATTTCTATCTGGAAACTTCAAAGATGAACATCAACCACAAATTCTATACATCCCTGCTCGGACCGCACCAGCCCATGTATCTCACCGGACCGAAATACGGGCCCAATTACCACGAGTGGATCCTGAAAATTAAGAACGAGTTCGACCCTACCTGGGTCTGTCATCCTCCGGTGCCGTTTGCCCACGACGAATTCGTGGAACGCGCCCCTTGGATGCACCAACTCAAAGATTGGAAGACACCGAAGGAATTTCCTTATCCGCAATGGCTGAAAGAGAACATGGCCGAGGAGGCCAAGGCGTTCAAGGCCAAGAAGTAGCTTTTAAACCGCTTGATGCCGGGCTGCGGAGCAGCTTCCGCAGTCCGGCCGCTTCGCTGCTGAATCCTCAAATACCTATTTCACAAGTCAGTATTCCCGGGAATGTTTCCCTTAACATCCCGGCGGCTCCTATGGCTCCCTTTGCTGATCCCTATCAGCTTAGGGCCTGTCAATAAATAACGTTTGCATTTTGGCGCGATCGGCGGGTGGGTAGATGTAAGGCGCCGCGACGCAGGCGATGCGATGGGGAAAGGCGTTTATTCAAACAGCTCGATTGCATCAGACCGTTCGAACTCGCCTTTTTAGAATGTACAGGCCAGGATTTCAGAAAAAACCGTTTTTATTCTATCTGTATCCTGTCGATTTTTTGCCTCCAATAAGAAGTGAAATTCATAAAAACTTGGCTCTATTGGCGTGCAGGCGATTAACCCGGATTATTCATGAAGATTCGGAGCGAGGCGGCGCAGACAGGCGTGGATACAAGGCGCGCGACCGAGAGCCCCGCAGGCGTACTCGACAGTACGTCGAGGAGCCCGAAGGAGCGCAACGCCGTAAACATGCCTGGATCCGCCGCCGCAGTAGAAGCTCCAGTAGAGTCGAGAATGGGCGCGGTAGCCGACAGAAGTGCCGCCCCGTTTCCCAT
>CAZDMR010000020.1:0-53567 GCA_964506795.1 uncultured Acidobacteriota bacterium
CTAAGGCTCTCGTCACCCCAGGAAAGACATATGCCTTTCCTTATTCGGAGTTCTGAATTGGACTCAAAGCCGTAGCGGTTGAATCTTGGAAGTGGTTCCCGCAATTCCGCCCGATGGTTGGATTAACTGAATATTAAATATACCATAGCTTTCTCTAAAAGGTCGAATATTTCGGGCGTTCCATCGGGCGCAATTTGAGACTTCCAGTTCAAGCTGCTGTTTTCGCAATTCCAGCGATGTCTTATTGACGGGTGCTTTCCAGTGCCGCCAGCTCCGAGTTCATTCTTTCCCACTGCTCCATAAATTTATCGAGCTCCCGCTGCAGTTGGTCATGTTCCTCCAGCGTGGACCGGAAAAGCTGGTGGTCGCGGTAGAGATCTTCCGACGCAAGGAGGCGGGTTAAAACCGCAACTCTCGTTTCATGAGATTCAATCTTTCCCTCCAGTTTTTCGATCTCATCGCGGACCTGCCGGATTTTATATGGATTGGCCTTTTTTTTGCGCGGCTCCGGCGCGGCAGCTTTATCCGCGCTGCCGGGCTGATCAGGCTCCACCCCCGCATCTTTTGCGCTTTTTGCTGCGTCTTTTTCAAGTTCCGCTTTCTTAATGAGATAGTCCTCGTAGTTCCCCGGATACGGCACGATCGTTTGATTTCCGACTTCAATCATTTTGGTTGCAAGCCCGTCTAAAAAATAACGGTCGTGGCTCACAAAAACCAGCGTGCCCTTATAATCACGCAGCGATTCCATGAGGATATCCTTCGATCGGATATCCAGATGATTGGTCGGCTCGTCCAGAAGCAGGCAGTTGGCCGGAGACAACAACAGCTTGCACAGCACCAGCCGGCTGCGTTCTCCCCCGCTGAGCACGCCTACCGGTTTCTCGACAGCGTCGCCGGAAAACAGAAAACACCCCAACAGGGTGCGCAGCTGTGGAATAATGTTGCCCGGAGCAACGGAAAAAACCTCTTCCCACACGGTTTTTTCAGACGCGATGAGGTCATCCTGATCCTGGGAAAAATAAGACACCAGAACATTGTGACCTTCCCTCCGCGAACCCTCGGAGAGAGCAAGACGGCCGGCCAGAATTTTCATAAAAGTTGATTTGCCCGCTCCGTTTGAACCCACCAATGCAACTCTATCGCCCTTTTCCAGAATATAATCCACGTTGCGGAAAACCAGTGTTTGACCGTAGCCGGCGCTGACGTTTGACAGCTCAAGCACCGTCCGCCCTGTTCGCGGCCCTTCCGGGAATTTAAGGCGGATCGGTTTTGTTTCGGGCGGGATTTCAATCCGCTCCATGCGCTCCAGAGTGTTCAAGCGGCTTTGCACCTGGGCCGCCTTGGTGGCTTTATAGCGGAATTTTTCGGCAAAAGCCTTGATTCGGGCGATTTCCTTTTGCTGGGCTTCATATTGCGCCCGCAACTGCTCCAGCCTTTCCTCGCGCTGCCGGACGAAATCGCCGTAGTTGCCTTTGAAAAAGTAAATCGTCCTGTTGCGAATTTCCAAAATCCTCTGCGCCGATGCGTCCAGGAAGTAGCGGTCGTGCGAAACCAGGACCAGAGCTCCGGGGTAGTTCCGCAGATAATCCTCAAGCCAATTCCGGGCTTCCAGGTCCAAGTGGTTGGTTGGTTCGTCCAGCAAAAGAACGCTCGGCTGCTGCAATAGAAGTTTGGCGAGGGCGATACGCATCTGCCACCCGCCGCTGAAATCATCGCACAGACGTTGCATATCGTTCTGGGCGAATCCCAAACCCAGCAGAACCGCTCCCGCCTTGGCTTCGATGGAATACCCCTCATGCAGACGATATTGCTGGCAGACAAAGGAGTAGCGATCGAGCCTTTTTTCGTACTCAGGGCCGGAGTGCGGCATGTCCGCCAATTCCTGTTCGAGAAGGCGGATCTCGCGCTCCATTGATCGCAGGGATTCGTATACCGAAAGCGCTTCGTCCAAAAGGGTTCTTCCGTGCGCAAAGAGCCCGTCCTGCGGCAGATAACCGATCGTCCGCCCGCGCGCGCCGACCACCTCGCCTTCGTCCGCCGCCAGGAGCCCGGCTATGATTTTCATCAGCGTAGATTTTCCTGTTCCGTTATCGCCCACCAAGCCTATTCTGTCTTTATCGCTTATTTGAAGATCCAACGAGCGAAAAAGCCATTCGCCGCGGAATGCCTTGCCGAGCCCCTTGATTTGAAGCATCTTTTCCTCAAAAATAGGTTATTTTAACAGCTTCGGGAACACGGCGACAGGTCTTGGTGAAACATGAAAAAAGCTGTGGCCCTGGCAAGCGGCGGTCTGGATTCCAGCACCGCAATAGCCCTTGCCAGGAAACAAGGATTTGAAATCTACGCCTTGAGTTTTGATTACGGCCAGCGCCATCGATGCGAACTGGACGCCGCCAAGCGCGTCGCCAAATCCCTGGGAGTCGCCGGCCATTTGATAATGTCGATAGACTTAAGACTTTTCGGCGGATCGGCATTGACTTCGGACGGGATCGAAGTGCCGAAAAACAGGAATCTATCCCGCATTCCAGGAGAAATCCCCGCGACCTATGTTCCGGCCCGCAACACGATTTTCCTCAGCCTGGCTCTCGGCTGGTGCGAAGCTCTGGGCATACGGGATATTTTTATCGGAGTGAACTCCATCGATTATTCAGGGTATCCGGATTGCCGGCCGGAGTTCCTCGAAGCTTTTGAAAAGCTTGCCAATCTTGGGACCAAAGCGGGAGCCGACGGCGGCGCCGGATTCAAAATTCACGCTCCGCTGCTGCGAATGACAAAGGCGCAGATCATACGCGCCGGAATTGAAGCGGGCGTGGACTTTTCGCTGACTCACAGCTGCTATGATCCTTCGCCCGAAGGTCTTGCCTGCGGCGTCTGTGATTCCTGCATCCTCCGTCGGCGAGGATTTGAAGAAGCCGGCGTCCCGGACCCGACAAAATACAGAGCATAGACGCTTATGGCCGAAATTCGCCCCCCGCTGCCGGTAAAGCTCTTTCTCGGGATGCTTACGTCCCTTCCCGATATGGTTGCACCGGCCGAAGAGCGCCTCGCCCGGTTGTTCGGATCCGTCGATGCGCGCAGCGAACCGTTTCCCTTCGATGCAACGCACTATTACGATGAAACGATGGGGCGGCCGCTTTATAGATATTTCCTCAGCTTTTCAGAGCTTGTGAATCCGGCTGCGATAGCGGATGCAAAGATCAAGACAAACGCCTTGGAATCGGATTTTTCAAAGAGATGCCCTCGCGTCGCCCGGCCGATCAATCTAGATCCCGGCTATCTGGAACAATCCAAAATCGTATTGGCTTCGGCCAAAAACTTCTCTCACCGGATCCTGGTTTCCGGCGGCATCTACGCCGAAGTAACGCTCCGTTTTCAAGCGGGAGAATGGCGCTCTTTCCCCTGGACATTTCCGGATTATAAAACGGAGCAGTACCGTTCCTTCTTTTCTTCGCTTCGCGCCCGCTACCGCCTCCAACTGCGCACGATGGGATTCCAAATCCGGGCGCGCTGAATACCCTTATTTTCGGACAGGCCTCCTAGGAAGATTAACCATTCCGCTTAGGGAGAACCCTAGTTGTCTCCTTTGCGCGGCTGATTCAAAATATTGCAACAATCGAAAGGGGAGAATTCATTCACAGCAGAGCGAAGGGGCCTTGGCGATAAAGGAGGTCGCAGCCAAGATCAAGGTTGCGCATTGTCAGTTTTCGGGACGCCTCGCTCAATAAAATCTGACGAAAGGGGCCATTTATGTACCAGCCAGTTCCAATCGACACTCAGAAAAGCCATGAAGACTTGCAGAATGAGCCATCCTCAGATTCCGAGCATCTCTGGTCCATCGTGCTGGCGGGCGGAAACGGGGACCGCATCCGCGACCTGACGCAGCTCTGGATGGGCAGGCACGTTCCCAAGCAATACTGCGCCTTTGTAGGCAAAAAATCCATGCTGCAGCACACGCTCCTGCGCGCCGACAAACTGGGGCGGAGGGACCGCCAGATGGTGCTTATCGCACGCGGCCATGAAAGCGAGGCCGCGCCTCATTTGAAGGGAAGGGATGCAAACAGCATCCTTGTGCAACCCTCCAATCGCGATACCCTGCCCGGAATATTCCTTCCGTTGACTTATGTATACGCGCGCGACGCAAAAGCCACGGTGGTGGTTTACCCCTCGGACCATTTTATTTATCCCGAGGAGAATTTTGTGCGCGGCATGGAGCAGGCGGTCCGCGCGGCTGAGGAACTGCCTCGCCTGGTCATCCTCATCGGCGCGCCTGCAAGCGGTCTCGAACTTGAGTACGGGTGGATCTATCCGGATAAAAAAGTATGGGAGTCTGGGGGTTTTTCAGTTTTCTCCGTTGACTGGTTTCTTGAAAAGCCATCACAGATTCATGCCGCAAATGCCCTGCAGCACGGCGGGTTGTGGAACACTCTGATCATGGCGGCCAAAGCGGAGACTTTGTGGAATTTGGGCTGGATTTATTCTCCTGAAATCATGCAGTATTTCGAACAGCTTTCCAGGGCCATCGGAACGCTCCGTGAAAAAGAAATGCTTGAGGCTATTTACAGGTTTATGCCTGCGCGAAATTTCTCAAAGGACCTGCTGGAACCTTCAGCAAAAAGGGTGGGAGTCCTGCGGATGGAAAACGTACTCTGGAGCGATTGGGGACGAAGGGAGCGCATTATTGAGACCCTCCGCCGCATAGGCAAACAACCCAATTTTTTAATGGCCCCCGCCTTCAACACCAACCCCGTCAACAAAAGGGACGCGGACCTTTACGCGGCCTCGTGAAGAATCGATTGAATTCGACCGACCCCGCCGGACCTGATTCGATTTTGGTTCTAGGATCCTGTCCGAGTATTAGAATGTGCCGTGCGCATGGGGCTTGAGGAGGAGATCGAGGCGCGAGGAGAGCGAGCGGGGACATCGTTGACGACGAGCAACAAAGAGATCGCCGCGCAATCCCCTTTGCGCCCAAAGGATTCCGGCGGCGCAGGGCCATCTGCTGCGTTGGCGCTCCATGACAATGCCGCCACATTGCCTGCGTCGCGCCGCCTTGCATCTGCTCATGCGGCGCTCGGAACGCGGCATATTCTAATGCTCGGAAAGGCTCCTAGAATCCGGGCAGCAGTGCAAATTCCACAAACCACCCCTTCAACGGACGGTCGTTCGGATGAACAAGGCTGAGCTGGCCGACCGCCATGCCTATAATGTTAAACCGAAAAGACGTTCCATAGCTTGTGATGCCCTTGCGGTCTCCTCCGAAAATATTGGGCGTATCGCTGCTCGTCCATGCGATGCCTGCGTCAAAAAACGGCGCCACTTGCACCGAAGGGACTCCCCCGGTGCCGGGGATGATTCCAAGGGGGCCGAAAAGCTCCAATCTGAGCTCCAGATTTGCCACCCCGATACGGCTTCCGATAAGCCGGTTGATTATCGGGCAGTCGCCCGTTTGGGATAGTTGGGGCCCGCATTCCGGCGCTGCGATCGAATCCGCTTCATACCCGCGCACGAGGGAAGAGTAGCCGAGATAAAGCGATTGCATGCGGCCGTCCTCTGAATCGCCTCCGTATCTGCCGTAGTGGAGCACCCGGCCCGCAAGACTCAGCGGCCTGGCTATTTGAAAGTACCGGCGATAATCCGCGAGCGCGGTGGTATAAACGAGAGAGCCTGCGCTGAGACTGCCCTCCAATCTGTATCTCTGCCCTTTCACCGGACTGACTCCGCCGAAAAGGGAACTCTCGTAAACCAAAGCGGCGGTGCTTGTGTTCATATAAAGCGAATCGGGCGCATCCAAATCAACGGAATCGGAACCCAGAAATTGGCCGGTAAAATAATCGTAAACGCGAACATCTCTTGAAGCGGCGAAATCCAGGTTTTGGAAGCCCGTGGAAAATTCCACCCGTTGGGCCCGGCTGAAGGGATACTGCAGCACACCGAGGATCTGGCGGTTTATCTCCCAATAAGTCGTATCGCTCTGAACGACCACCGGCTGACCGTTTGCCTGGGTGATGCCTTCGCTGAATCCGGCTGAAAGGTATGGGATTTGCCCTCCCGAAAATCCCCAGGTCCAACGATTTCGCTTGTTGAGGTAGGTGGCCACCCCGCTCAGATTCCGCAGCGGGTGGTTCCCGCTGATTACGGCGGTTTGCACTTCGATGCCCAGCTCGTGATAATTCAAAATGTCGCCGAAATAAAAGCCCATGCCGCCCCCGACCAGAGCGCCGTAGTGGCTGCTGGCTCCGATCGATACGCTTGCGGGACTTATATATTCAAGCTGCAGACCCGGTTTATATTCCTCCCTTTCGAATTTCCTGGCGCCGATCAGGCCGTCCATCGGCTTTTGCAGAAGCGCGGGCACTTTAACGCCCGTGCGCTCCACGGGAGGCAGAACACCGGCCTCCCTGCGGGGGAACTCCGGCTCCTCTTGCGCAACCTCCGGGGCTTGCCCGGTCTCGGCGCTCAGGATTTGGTAATTGCCTTCGTTGAAAACACTCAACGCAATGCGGCCCGACTCTCCGGATACGGTAAAGGCAGGGCTGAACCTGCCGATGCCGCTTACCCCCGTCGCCAGATTGGTGATCCGCGTGATACGGCCGGCCGCCGGATCCAAGCGATAGATATTGGGAATGCCGTCGGGATCGGATATGAAAAACAGGCTGGATCCATCCGGCGACCACTGCGGATTGATATGCTTTGCGCTTTCAAAGCCACGAAGCTCGGCGATTTCTTCCGTCTCCACATCCAACGATGCCAGGCGAAATTGTCCGAACGAAAGATTTGAAAGATCCGTGCTGAAGCGGTCCGTTACAAAGGCAATCTTCCTGCCGTCGGGGGACCAGGACGGTTGGAGGTCTGCATATTCATCGTCGGTAAGCCGGTTCAATTGCCTGGTGTCGACGTCGATCACGAAAAGATCCGAAACGCCTCCGACAATGGCGGCAAAAGCTATCGACGTCCCGTCCGGAGACCAGGATACACTATAAATTTCTCCCACCTCGCGAATCGGTATTTCATGGGCGATCCTGTCACGTTCCACATCATAGACGGACAATTCGGGCACAGCGCCCTTAACGGTCGCGAAAGCGAATTTCTTCCCGTCCGGACTCCAGCTTCCGGTCGCGTTGCTGAACTGGAGATTAATGAAATGAGGACTGATTGCAGTCTCAGTGATTTTGCGCAGGAACTTGCCGGTTTGCGCGTCTACCATGAAAAGATCGATGGAAAAAAGACCTTTTTCAGAAAATACCATCATGCGCTTGCCGTCGGGGCTGATTGAGGGGCTGACATTCAATTCGGTGCCGGAGCGCTCCTTGGAAAGCAGCACCTTCCCCGCGCGGCTTGCGGGATCGGTTGAGCGCAATACAGGTTGATACTGCTCCTTTAAGGCTTGATGCCACTCTTCCGAGAGCTTTTCTATTGAAGTCCCCAGCGTGGCACTTATGGCCTGTTCCGGATCCCCGCTTTCAACAGCCGCCCTGAAAATTTGGCCGAGAATCTTGTCGCCGTGCTTTCCGGCAATAAAAGCCCATAAAGCCTGCCCCCAGCGATAGGGAAAATATTTCGAGCTGTTCAAATCACGGATTAACGGAAATTCCTCCCTCAATACGGCATCCCGCATCCACATGGATGTATAAGGATCCGCCGGACCCAAGGAAAGGTATTCCGCCATGCCCTCAATGAACCATAAAGGCAAGCCCTCCAGCGAAATGCCGACCCCCGCTTTTTGCGCCCGCGAGGAAAGATCGTATTGAAAGGCATGCACCAGTTCGTGGCCCAGAACATGGTCGGTTTCTCCCAGCGATCCCGCAAGCGGCATAGCAATCCGGCGTCGAAGCGACTCGGTCACGCCCCCCGTAGTTTCCGAAATCGTGCCCGGGATGATCACCGTCTGTTGAAAATCGGGATGGTCCGCATAAATAATGACAGGCTGCCGGCTGGACAGCCCGAAATCAAGCACCGAGGAATGCCTGAAGTACCAGCGCTCGGCCATGCGGCCTACCTGCTCGACTATTCCTTGTTCCTCGGGATAATAATAAATATCGAAATGTTCGGTTTTCAGCACCTTAAAGTCGAAAGTGTTGTAACGAACCTTGTTCTGGCCGAAATACTGCGCGGAAGCCGGAAAGCACAGAAGAGAAACCAATGCAGGGGCAAGGAGGCTTATCCGCAGCCAGCTCCAGGAAGCGCCTATTTTTGTCATCAGTAAACTCCATTCAAAAAGGATTCCTTTTTCCGCCGAGACCGCTCCGCATCTCGGTACGTCACTCCCAATAGATGCATGAGGGCCGCGAATTGTTGCATCGTCGCCATAAATTCGACCTATGCGCATGACAGCCGCTGTATATGCCGATTAATCTGGAATATGGAAGCAGTTTATATAATCATTAGGCGACAACAAAACATTGAATCTTAGGAAGAACTGTATGACAGCAAATCTTTACCTGGCTACAACTGGACCGAATTCGGGCAAAAGCGCCGTTATTCTTGGCCTTTTGACCATGCTTTCCCGCGTAACCCCCCATTGCGGATATTTTCGTACCATAATCCATGTGGGCCATTCAGGCGAAACAATCACCGACCCGGGAATCCACCTGATTTGCTCGGTTTTAGACTTGGAAGAATGCCATTCAGGACAAATGAAGGGCCTTTCCGATAAGAAGGTCACAGAGCTCATCGCCGCGGGCCGCTATAATGAAATGCTCGGGGACATCGTCAGCGCTTATAAAAACTACGAGAGCGGGAAAGACTTCGTTCTTATCGAAGGGACGAATTATGAAGCGGCCACCTCTGCCTTCGAATTCAATATGAATGCCGATATCGCGCGCGCTTTGGGAGCGCCGGTCCTTTTGGTAGTCAGCGGTCTAGATCGCACGGAAGAAGAAATCTACGAGAACATCCTTATAAGCAAGAGTCTGTTCGACGAGGCGCGTTCCCCTCTGTTGGGCGTGATCGTAAACCGGGTGAACAAGGGAACATTTCCTGAAATATCCATATCCCTGGAAAACCGGCTCAAGAAAAGCGGCATTCCGTTTGCAGGCGCCATCCCCGAAGAGTTTATTCTGGCCAAGCCGCATTTGGCGGAGATTGTGGCCATCCTAGGCGCCGAGGTTCTTTACGGTGAGAATTATCTGGACAACCTTGTGCATGATTTCCGGATTGCCTCCATGCAAGTACCGACCGCACTGTCCTGGATCTCCACCGGATCGCTGGTGATCACGGCGGGCGATCGGGCCGACATTATACTGGGGCTTATCGCCTCGCATATGTCCAAGAAGATGCCCAAAATATCGGGGCTTCTTTTGAGCGGCGGCTTGCGCCCGACGGAAATCGTGGATCGGGCGATAAAGGGGCTCGACAACATTCCGTTTCCGATTCTAGCTGTGAAAACCGATACCTGGGAAACCGCCATCAATGTGAGTCGCGTCGCTTCCGCTATTACGCCGCAAAGCTCCCGTAAAATCGAGACCGCGCGGATTCTGTTCGACGAATATGTGAAGGGCGACATTATCCGGGCCGGAATCTCGAAGCGCCGCGAAGGACCCGTCACGCCGCAACTGTTCCTCTACAATCTGCTTGAACGCGCGCGAGGAGACCGGAAACATATTGTTATGCCCGAGGGCAACGAGGACAGGATACTGCAGGCCGTAGACGCTCTCATGCGCCGGGCCGTTGTCAAAATAACCTTGTTGGGGGAAGAAGAGGATATTCAGAACCGGGCTGCGAAACTCAGTATTGCGCTTGACGACGTGGAGATCCTTAATCCGGCGACATCTCCAAAATTGGATAAATACGCTGAGATTTACGCCGAACTGAGAAAGCACAAGGCAGTCATGTTCGCAACCGCAAGAGAGATGATGCAGGATCCTTCCTACTTCGGCACGATGATGGTCTATACGGGCGATGCCGATGGAATGGTTTCGGGAGCCATCCATACCACCGCGCACACCATCCGCCCCGCATTCGAATTCATTAAAACGCAGCCCGGAATAGATCTGGTTTCCAGTGTTTTCTTTATGTGTCTTTCCGACCGGGTTTTGGTATACGGCGACTGCGCAATAGTCCCCGATCCCACGGCAAAAGAGCTGGCGCAGATTGCCATCACCAGCGCGGAAACCGCGGCGGCTTTCGGCATTGAGCCGCGTGTGGCCATGCTTTCTTATTCCACCGGACAGTCCGGTTCGGGGACAGACGTCGACAAAGTCAAGGAAGCCACCCGGCTGGCTCAAGAACTTCGTCCCGATCTGGCTATTGACGGACCGCTGCAGTACGATGCCGCCGTGGATGCGGGCGTGGCGCGGACAAAACGTCCGGACAGCATCGTGGCTGGACGGGCCACGATTTTCATCTTTCCGGACCTGAACACGGGCAATAACACTTACAAGGCCGTTCAGCGGTCCGCAAACGCCATTGCCATAGGCCCGGTGCTGCAAGGATTAAATAAGCCGATCAACGATCTGAGCCGCGGCTGCACGGTTCCCGATATTATAAACACAGTGGCCATTACCGCGGTTCAGGCTCAGGTTGCCGCCAAGCGCTCCATCGGCAGGAAAAACTCGGATTCACCGGCCCTCTGATTCGCCGGTCCCATCGGGCCTTTGGGAGCTTTCCCGACATTCGCATTCCCGGCCTTCGCGAACCGCCATAAACCGCGGTTAAGGAAGCAACGCCGTTCCTTTCAGCGTTCAAATCAGCCGAGGGCGATAATGATGAAAACCATGACGAAAATGGCGACGGTCTCGATGACGCCGAGAGCCGCCAGGTAGTTGGTAAACCCCTGTCCGGTTTCTGCAAGCGCATCTGCGGCGGCTGCGCCGGCGCGCCCCTGCATCCAGGCGGAGAGTCCCATGGCGACACCCCCGAGCACGCCGATCCCCATGAGCGCCGCAAATGAGTAGCCCTCCGTTGCTTTGCCGATCATGGTAAACATGAGAATCATGCCGTAAATGGTCTGCGAAAGGGGCGCGCCGACAAACGTAATCAGAAGAAAAGGCGCCATCTTATCCTGCGCATAACATTTTTTCCAGGCTCCTACAGCGGCCGCGCCGGCCACGCCCGTCCCAAGCGCGGAACCCATGGCCGCGAAGCTTATCGCGGCGATGGCCCCGCATTTCCCGAGAGCCGTGATCATTTCTGGGCTCATTTTTATTGTTTAATCTCCTATCTTTATTCTGCTGTATTCACTGCGCCGGCTACTCTCTACTCCGGCGTTCAAATGGCTGATACGGAAAGCCCGACCATTGCATATTCTTATGCAATGAAAATTCCAGCGTATTCAGGCGCACCCCGTGCACCAGGATGGCCAATCCTCCAAGCAATATATTCAATCCGTGACCCACCACAAGGATCAATGCCGCGACAGAACCGGTGAGTACATTGTTGAATCCCGCGCTGAGAGCCATGTTGTTGAAACTCTGCGCCACAGACACCGTCGCCATTCCCACGGCAAAGAGACGAATATACGAAATTACATCCACGAAATTCGACACCACATTCAGCGGCAGCATCGCGTGGTTGATCCATTCGGCTTTTAATTTCCGAGGCGGAGTGATGAACAGTGCCACCAATAAGAGGCCGCCCCCGAATAATGCGAATACCCATGACGGAAATGGTTCCTGGAGCACCATGGCGCCGGCGGCGAAATACATGGTCCAGGTTAAACAGACCCATCCGATCTGCGCAAACGCGGCCGAACGAGGATAAAGGACCGCCGCGTTCCAGGCGTGCGCGATGGTGAGATGAACGGCTCCGATCAGAAAGCATAGTTTCATCAGGTTCCGTTGCTCGAGAAGCCAGTTTACGGTCACGCCTTTAAGCGGGGCGGGAAGGGATGCCATGCCGAAATAATTGCCTGTAATCACGCCCCACAGGATGGTTGCAACACTTAAAACGGACATCAAGACAAAGGGTTCGCGGGGGGCGTTTTTGAATTTTGCGCGAACGGCCAGGGTGCCCAAAAGAAAAAGAGCGCCGTATCCCGCGTCGCCGATGAGCATGGCGAAGAAAAGGCTGAAAAACAAAAGAAATACGGCGCTGATATCCGCTTCACGGTAACCGGGCAGGATCTGCAACAGATTGAAGACTGCCTTTATCGGACGTACGAGTTTGGGATATTCGACTTGCGTAGGCACGCGATCGTCAGGAGACGGGTCTTCCGCAATAATGCCCCAGCCCTGTTGCGCCGCGGAATCTGTCACAGCGGGCACCAGCCGCTCGGGACAGAAACCCTGGAGCAGAGCCAGCCGTTCCTCGCCCTGCATTCCGAGTCCGACTTCAAGCATCCTCACGGTGTCTTCGAGCTCGGCGATACGCCGCTCGATGCTTTTCCGGAGGGGTATATATTGTCGAATAATCTGCGTAGACTCCGCCGTTTCCTTCCGGCAGTTTTTTCTCAACCGTTTAAGTTCGGATAATGAACGGCTGGACAAAGGATACGGATCATAAGGGAATCCCGCTTCAAACGCCCGCGCCGCGCCGGATAAAGCAAAATACAGAGCGCCTTTATCGCGATAGAGCTCCGTGAGCACCGTGCCGTCAGGGGGCGCCGGCGGTTCTTTTGCGGACGCTCGATAGACGCGGACAAGGATGCCCTTGTCGGCCAGCGCATTTATTTGTTCGGGATCGAAATCTCCCAAAGGTTCCATGCGGGCAATTTCCCTGTCGAACAGCGAGATGGTTTCCTTTAATGCTTCGCGTTCCTCCGCGTATTTCATTACAGATTCGACGGCTTCGTCCGGTTTGGAGGATATTTCTTCAGGCTGTTCGCCGGCCTCGGTGAATTCGCGATTCAATATTCCGAGCGCGCGCGCCGCCCCATCCCGTCTCTTGCGGGCGGCCTCCAATTCCTCACCCGCGGGGCGGCGCAAGGACACGACATGGAGCACGCCGAGCTCGCGTACGGCCTCGAGGGTTTTTCCCTTGCGCGACTCCAGGCACAAGAGTTTTATTTTTTTCATTGGAACAATCATGCTGTGGACGTTTCCATTTCCATGGTTTTTCTCTTTGCGATTTTAGCGCGCGACACTGCTGCCGCCTGCTCGTCACCCAGGGCAATCATTATAGCGCGGATATTCTCTTTGCATTGCGGTATGCGTATTTTCTCAAAGAGATTTACCCGCTGCGACGTAATCCTTAATTCTTCCTCCAATCTATGCCGGGCGTTCCTCAAAATGCCGAGTTCAATTTCCATACGCGTCAGCGTTTCGATCGCATCGAGCCCGTCGTCGATCCACGCCGGCGAGAGAAAAAGATCGACCGGCTCCCGTTTGAAAGCGACTTTTTCGAGCACCGGCACCGCCACCCCCGCCACATTGTCTTTCCCGATATCCACGGTCTCAAGGCGCAGCAACTTCTCGAATTCTATGTCATCGCCGAAAAGCCCGATCCATTCTTCGAGATTTCTGCGAAATTCCCTCTGCTCCTGCTCTTTCTGCATAATACGGGAATTCATACGGCTGATTTCCACCCGCAGTTGCTGCTTTTTCAGCTCCAGCGTCGGCAGATATTTCTCGAAGCGCTGCAGCGCATCGCGCTGGCTCTTCAGTTCCGTCTTTGTCTTTCGAATCTTCTTAGCCATTGGCATCCATCAAGCGGATGTAGGGATCGATCCTTTTAAAATGCATGTCAGGAGATTACCTCTGCGGCGCGTTCGGAAGGCCAGAACTCCTGAATGAGTTCTGTAGGGATTCCCGTTTCTCGAGGCTCAAAACAATCCCCGAGAATTCGCCAGCAGTGGTCGAGCGCTTGCTCCAGGGGCATGGTGACCGTAAGGTCCATGAGCTCGTTTTCAAAACGCTCCGAATACTTGAGCAATTTATCATCCCACGCGCTCATCCGGAAACCCATTGCCTGCTTCTCCATGCTCTCGCGAGCGGATGCGTAAAGCTGGATCATGGTGTTCATGATGATACGGTGGTCTTTCCGCGTTTTATTGTTAACCAATTGCTTCAAACGGCTCAATGAACCGAACGGTTCGATACGGCCGTTTCTCAGGTAGAACTGCCCCTCGGTGATGTAGCCCGTGTTGTCCGGAACGGGGTGGGTAACGTCGTCGCCCGGCATGGTTGTCACCGCAAGGATGGTCACGGAACCCGCCCCCTCGAAGTCAACGGCTTTCTCGTAGCGCGAAGCGAGCTGGCTGTATAAGTCCCCGGGATAACCGCGGTTCGAGGGCACCTGCTCCATGGTGATGGCAATCTCTTTGAGCGAATCGGCGAAATTCGTCATGTTGGTCAGCAATACCAGGACATCCTTTCCCTCGAGGGCGAATTTCTCCGCAACCGCGAGGCATGTGTCGGGGACCAGGATGCACTCGACAGAGGGATCCGCCGCCGTGTGAATATAGAGGATCGCTCGCGATAAAATGCCTTGTTCGCGAAAGGTATCCCGGAAGAAAAGGTAATCGTCGAATTTCAAGCCCATCCCCCCGAGGATCACAAGGTCAACCTCCGCGTGAAGCGCAATGCGCGCAAGCAGGGGGTTATAAGGCTCACCCGGGACGGAGAAGATCGGCAGCTTTTGTGATTTCACCAGCGAATTGAATATGTCGATCATGGGGATGCCCGTGCGGATCATCTCCGAGGGGATAATGCGCCTGGCCGGATTCACGGTCGGGCCTTTCACGCTGATCGGGTTCTCTTTGATCACGGGTCCCGCATCCCGGGGACGGCCGCTTCCGTCAAACACTCTTCCCATAAGCGCCGGGGTAAAGGGAGTCTCGGCGACCCTGTTCAAGAAGCGCACCTGCGCGCCCGTTGAAATTCCCCGCGTCCCCGTAAACAGGAGCAAGGATACCTGGTCGCCGTCAATACGGATAACGCGCGCCAGCGCCGGTCCATAATCCGTATGCACCAGCGCAAGTTCGTTATACGTGATGTTTTGCGCATTCACGGTGATAACGCTGCCCGCGATACGCGTGATTCTGTAATATACTTTACGCATTCTTGGATATCCCTGCGAGTTTTCGGTTCAGTCCTTTTTCTTTCTCATAAAATCTTTCGTCTTTCATATCGATCCGATTCCAATCCTTGGTCATTTGCGTAAGGTCCTGAAAAAAGGCGCGCGCTTCGTTTTTATTCTCAATCGCCAATTCAGCCGCGAGCACTTTTGAGATGAATCCAAAGACATAGCGCTGCCGGTCCGCGGATGTAGCCCCGTCCACTTCGTCAAAGGCGTCCTGCTGAAGATAGACGGCATCGAGGTATTCCGACTTGAGATAGACGATGAAATCCTCGATGGCGGTTCCTTCTTCCTCGACCACCTTCATCATCTCCTGCACCTCATGCCCCTCGCGCAGGATGCGGCGGGCAAGTTTGAGCTGGTCTTCGGGAATGAGGCTTGGATATTTGCTCCAGCTTTCGAGCGGATCAATGGAGGGGTAACGGCGGGCGTCGGAGCGTGCGCGCGAAAGTCCGTGAAAAGCGCCCACTACTTTGAGCGTCCCCTGCGTGACGGGTTCCTCGAAATCGCCTCCCGCGGGACTGACGGTTCCGCCGATGGTGACCGAACCGATGCTGCCGTCGTTCAGCCGTACCATTCCCGCCCGTTCATAGAACGATGCAATTACGGATTCCAGATAGGCGGGGAATGCTTCCTCGCCGGGTATTTCCTCGAGCCTGCCCGACATCTCGCGCATTGCCTGAGCCCAGCGCGAAGTGGAATCGGCGAGCAGGAGAACGTGAAGTCCCAGCTGGCGATAGTATTCCGCCAAAGTAACGGCGGTGTATACCGACGCCTCGCGCGCCGCCACGGGCATAGAGCTGGTGTTGCATATAATGATGGTGCGTTCCATGAGGCTCCGCCCCGTCCGCGGGTCTTTAAGCCGCGGAAACTCGCGCAGCGTTTCCACCACTTCGCCCGCACGCTCTCCGCAAGCCGCAATAACCACGATGTCGACCTCGGCATGCCGGCTCGTGAGCTGCTGAAGCACCGTTTTCCCGGCGCCAAAGGGTCCCGGAATACAATAGGTCCCCCCCCGAGCCACGGGGAAAAAGGAATCAAGAATACGCTGTTTGGTAATCAACTGCTGCTGGGGACGGAGACGTTCCTCATAGGCAGTAATAGGGATCTTAACAGGCCAGCGCTGCCACATCCGCACTTCCTGACGGCCTTCTTCCGTCTCTATATGCGCAATGACATCGTCAAGCCGGTATATTCCTTTCCCCCTGATCATTCCAATGCGCGGGTGATCCAGCAAATTCAGCGGAGCCAGGATGCGATGCTTGAAAATCCCCTCGGGGACCGTGCCCAGGGCATCGCCCGCATGGACGCGGTCTCCTTCTTTGAACGCGGGCGTAAATTCCCATTCGCTGTCGCGGTCAAGCGCATTAAGGTAGAAGCCCCGCTCGAGGAAGAATCCGCATTTCTCGGCGAGTTGAGGAAGCGGATTCTGCAAACCGTCGAAAATTTGACCCAGCAGACCGGGCCCTATCTCCACGGTGAGAAGCTCGCCGGTGAACTCCACGGTTCCCCCGGAGAAAAGTCCCTCGGTGTCCTCGAAAACCTGGAGATCGGCATAATCGCCGCGGACACGAATCACTTCCGCCATAAGCCTGCGGTCGCCGAGCATAACGTGAGCGACTTCATTCTGCCTGACGCTATGACTAAAATGAACGGTGAGCATATTCCCGTTGATTCCGATAATACGCCCCGTTGATTTCTTATCCTCCATGATTTATGTGTTCCCCTCTTGCAGGTTCGTATGAATCAATTCATTCATCCGGCCTCTTCCCCGGTCCTCAGTTCTTTTCTGCCACCGCGCCGACATCTGGAGCTTGATAACGAACGCAAAAAGAGCAAAGGCGCCGAAAGGATCCGCAAGGCTCAGCTCGTCAAGCAGCCGCCACCTAAAGCGGTCAATGCTCATTTCGCGCGCAAGGGGATTGGGCTCCGACATCGCTTCCGCCGCCGCCTTTTCGCTGTAGGCATCATAGCCGGAGAATTCGCGAACGTACGGGGCGGCATCGACTTTCTTACGAGCGGCGCGCGCGCGGGCAATGGCGCTGCGCAGCTGGGTGTCGCGGGCGACCCATTCCTTTACCAGGCGGTTACGGCACCGTTCGGGATGTCCCGTTAGGATATGATGCATATCCATCCGGTCGTCGTCGGAGAGCAAATGCTCGCACGAACGAAAATATTCATCCGGAGAAAACGGGACCGGCTGCTCCAGCGAAAGCATCGGCAGCCCGGCGACGAGGTAATAGTAGGACACCTATTCTTTCCCCTTGTCCATCCTTTAAATGCTGCGGATGATTTTTTGTATTTGCGGTTGTAGGAAACGGCACAGTTCTTCGGTGATTGCTTCCTGCGTGAAGTCATGATAGAAGTCTTCATTGCGCAGTGAAACTTGAAATCCCTTGCCGATGCGGTCGGTGGTATGGATAACAAGCCCTTTCTCCATCATTGCGCGCAGTTTGCCCCTGAAGAAATCGGAGAGCATGGAAGCGTCTTCTTCGTTGAGATAAAGATCCATGGGCTTGTCACTCATGCTTTTTTCGAAATAGATTTCGCTGATCCTGACAAGGATTTCTTTGAGGGTTTCGGGGGCAAGGGTTTCTGAGACCGACTCCTTCACGATGCCCCGCAGGAGGTCTTCAATTCTCCGGACAAGCGAGATAGCGACGTCACGAGCGGCCTGTTCGAGCTCCCGTGTGCCGCGGTCCCGGAAAGCGGAGGCATCCTGCTCCGCTTTCGCAAGAATTTCTTCCGATTGCCTTTTTGCGTCATGGAGAATTGTCTGCGCCCGGCGTTCGGCGTCGGAAATAATCTTCTTGGATTCTCGTTCCGCTTTGTCGATCCCCTCTTTTTGAATTGCATCGAGGAGGTGCTTGAGGTCTTCAGCCATATTCCTTCCTTCTTTATTATAAACAAGGCGTATTTATACCGCCCTTGAAGTCACTTTTGAACATAAATCAGCGCGGATATCGGACCTTAACCCGGATGATTCATGAGAATTCGTAGCGAGGCGGCTGAGGGCCCCGCAGGCGTACTTGGCAGTACGTCGAGGAACCCGAAGGCGCGCACGCATAAACAACATGCGTACGCCGCAGACATGTCTGATTGCACCGCAGGAGAAGCTTCACGAATAATCCGGATCAACGCTCACATTCCTCGCCTTCGCAAAACCGCGCTTCCAGTTGCGGCTCGTGGGGGATCTCAATATTCAAGGGCCGGATCTCTTTTTGCATTTCCTCATACTGATGCCGGGAAATCATTTCATAGGGAAGCTGTTCATATCCATGCCGCTGAAGAGGCAAAAACGATATTGCTTTCAGCCTGCCCTCGTTCTCTTCAAGGATAGAGCCGATTTGGCCTCTTTCGATATCCGGATCGAATGTCGCCGTGCAGCTTACCTGGTTGTCGGACCAATGCCGCTGCATCTGCGCCGCCAGTTCGACCTTTTCCCGAAGAGGAACCTGCCGTTGTCCCCGTTTAACATTCTTCTGATGAATCGGGAACGCGATGGTCATTGTATGTTTTGAATAGAAATCCGGCTCAACTCTATAGCCTGCTTTGCGGCAGGCTTCGACCAGGGGATGATCCTCCTGCACGCGCATGCGCCTTAGGTAATACGGGGCATATCCCCAGTGGACACCCGGCGTAGCGCCCGCAAGGAGGCTTACCGTTCCGGAGGGTTTGACCGTTGTCAATTTTATCGATCTCGGAATCCCGAGATAATCGGAAAACTCTGCATCCCATTGCCTCAGGGACTCGTAGGCGCGGCCGCACCAATTAAAAAATGTCCGGTAGCCGTGGCGATGGATCGCCTGCACAACTCCGGTCATCGAGCAGCCGATGCGACGGTTTCTGGACATGACGGCATTGGAGGCCTCATCATGCGTCGGCACAAGCGTAACGGTCTTTGCATATTCATAGGCGATCCGGAGGGTTCTCAGATAGTCCTCCAGCGTGTCGTGGCGGGCTGGATACGTTTCCACGAGGCAGCAGAGTTCGCGGTCCCATAGCGTCTGTTCAACGCAGGGATTGCAGCCCTCGGCCCCGGCGTCGGCATGATCGGGCGGGTCTTTCATCCGGCCAAAAGACCGCGCATTTTCAATCCAGAAATAGCCGGGTTCTCCGTTTTCCTCTGTCAGGCCAGAAAGGGCGGAGTAGTCCATCCCCCTTTGTGCAATCACGGAAATGTTGGAAACCCACCGATAGGCTTTTACTTTTCCCGGATCGCGTTTCAGATTTACAAAAACGCGGTCTTCAGGGCTTCCCAAGGCGATTTGAGCCGAGCGTCGGATGCCTCCGGCAACAACGCACCGGCCGATAAGATTCATCATATCGACGATCAGTCTGGAATCCGCGGATTTGCCGACATAGGCATCCAGGAGCATCCTTATTTCATCGATCATTTCACGAAGCGGGCCGGGACCGCTGGCATATCCGCCGAAGCTTTTAAGCCTGGTTCCCTGCGGCCGGATGCGGCTGTAATCCCATTCTGCGGGCAGCGCGCATTTCCCCTCGTAAGCGCCCAGCAGGCGGCCCAGCGCGCCGCACCATCCCTCGCGGGTGTCCTCGATTTCATAAATATCCGCCGTCTCCTGCGGCTTGCGGACTCGAATCTTCCCGGCGCCCCGCGTGTCGAATCCTACCCCTACTCCGAGCATGCCCATGCTGAAAACCCAAAGGAAGGGAGACCGAAAATCCGAACCCAAGTCTCGAGTGGAAACAAATCCGCAGTTGTTGAGCGCCGCGCCGCCGCGTTCATAGACAAAATTCGTGCCCATGATCCATAACCCGCGCCCGGGCGGGGTCCATTTGAAAACAAACATTCGTTCATATGCTTCCTCGGCCATTCGTTCGGCGCGGTTTTCGTCCCATGCAATCCCGTGCTCGGCCGCATAGATGCGCTGGATCGAGAAAGTTCCTTCAATCACCCTCCGGCAGGTCTGCCACCAGTGTTCGCCGTCGCGGCTGTACGTTCGGCGGTAGGTTACCCAGGAAAGCGCGCCGAATCCCCAATTCACGGGGCGACTGCGGTACGGCGCCAGAAACTTTTCCGCCAGCGCGAAGGGGCTATGTGCGTTAATGTCGATGATCATGGCTTTCGATCTTTATGCCTTTAATCCCGTTATTCATGAGGGTTCCGAAAGAGCGCGACCTTTTAAACATGCCTGGATCCGCCGCAGCAGCAGCTTAATGAACAATCCGGGTTAAGCGGCCGCTTATTCGTCGCCGGCGAGGATCCAAAATAAATTTCGAATCCGAACAGGCAAGAGTGCAGCTGTTCGCTGCATGCGCCGGATCTCTATAATATTCCTGGCGTTGCAGCCGCCGACAAAAGTGGAAAGATCCGGGAAACAAAAAGAATCTTAAATAAGTCTACACAAAGGAGGGGAAGAACCCTATGCGAAATTCAGGGGAATCCGATCAGAAGGAACTTGAGGCTATAGAAAACCAAGAATGGCTGGACTCCTTCGACCATGTGCTTTCGCGAGCCGGTCCCCAAAGAGCGGCATCTCTTCTCCAGAATCTAATCCTCCGGGCGCGGCAATCCGGAATCAAGCTCCCCTATTCGGCCAATACTCCTTATGCAAATACGATTCCGGTCAACCGGCAGAGCCCTTATCCCGGAAACCGGGAGATTGAACGGCGAATAAAAAGCATCGTAAGATGGAATGCCCTGGCCATGGTGGTGCGCGCAAACCGGGCGACCCCCGGAATCGGAGGGCATATTTCAACGTACGCTTCAGCCGCGACGCTATTCGAGGTGGGCTTTAACCATTTTTTCCGCGCTGCAACCGACAAACGTGAAGGCGACCATGTTTACTTTCAAGGGCACGCATCTCCCGGCGTCTATGCGCGCGCTTTTGTTGAAGGCATTCTCTCGGAAAATGACCTGGTCAATTTTCGCCGGGAACTCGCTCCCGGGGGCGGGTTGTCCTCATACCCGCATCCCTGGCTGATGCCCGATTTCTGGACCTTTCCCACAGTGTCGATGGGGCTGACTCCCATTATGGCCACCTACCGCGCCCGCTTCAGCCGATATTTGGAAGCCCGCCGCTTGAAGCAGCCGTCGGATGCCAAAGTGTGGGCTTTTATAGGAGACGGAGAAACCGACGAACCGGAATCTCTGGGCGCCATCACTCTCGCTTCGCGCGAGAAGCTCGACAACTTGATCTTCGTAATCAATTGCAACTTGCAGCGCCTTGATGGGCCGGTCCGTGGAAACGGAAACATTATTCAGGAATTGGAAGCGGTATTCCGGGGAGCCGGATGGCATGTCATCAAAGTAATATGGGGGAGCGATTGGGATCCCCTTTTTGCGCGCGACCGGGATGGGATCCTGGTCCAACGCCTGGGGGAAATTCCGGACGGCCAATGGCAGAAATACAGCACGGAGACCGGCGCCTATATCCGCAAAAACGCATGGGGAAGCGATCCGCGCCTTCTGGAAATGGTGGCGCATCTGTCGGACGAACAGATCCGAAAACTGCGGCTCGGGGGCCATGATCCGGTAAAGGTTTTCGCCGCCTATAAAGAGGCCGTGGAGCATAAAGGGGAACCGACCGTCATTCTTGCGCGCACCATAAAGGGATACGGCCTCGGCGAGAGCGGCGAGGGGAAAAACATCACCCACCAGCAAAAAAAGCTGAATGAAGACGAACTGCGGGAATTCCGGTCGCGTTTCGGAATACCCGTTACCGACGAAAAAATTTCCCAGATACCATTCTACCGGCCTCCAGAAAACAGCCTCGAAATGCAATATCTTCAAAAGCGAAGAGAGGAGCTTGGAAAGTACATTCCAAAACGCGCCCTGGTATCGGAACCGCTGCAGGTTCCTTCCCATGAGCTGTTCGAGGAGTTTTTTCAGGGAACAGGCGACCGCCGGGTTGCCACAACAATGTCTCTGGTCCGGCTTATTTCGAAGCTTCTTCGAGACAAACAAATAGGCAAATATATCGTCCCCATTGTGCCCGATGAGGCCCGAACCTTCGGCATGGAGTCTCTGTTCCGCCAGGTGGGCATTTATTCCTCCCAAGGGCAGCAATATGAACCCGTGGACAAGGAGACTCTGCTCTACTATAAGGAATCCGTCGACGGACAGATGCTGGAGGAAGGAATAACCGAAGCTGGTTCCATGTCCTCTTTTATAGCCGCCGGGACAGCCGATACGGCATACGGGATCGGCACAATCCCTTTCTTCATTTTCTATTCGATGTTTGGATTTCAGAGGATAGGCGACCTTATATGGGCCGCGGCGGACAGCCGCGCCCGCGGTTTCCTGATAGGAGGGACCGCCGGGCGGACAACTCTGGCCGGAGAAGGGCTCCAGCATCAGGACGGTCACAGCCATCTGCTTGCATATCCGATTCCCAACCTGCTCGCATACGACCCGGCCTTTGCCTACGAGATCGCTACCATCGTTCGCGAGGGTATCCGGCGCATGGGCGTCGAAAAGCAGGATGTATTTTATTA
This sequence comes from uncultured Acidobacteriota bacterium, assembly GCA_964506795.1. Classification (GTDB taxonomy): domain Bacteria; phylum Acidobacteriota; class UBA6911; order UBA6911; family UBA6911; genus UBA6911. Next base: position 22,417 of record CAZDMR010000020.1, read on the forward strand.
CCTGACCGTGACAAACGAGTTTTATCCCATGCCCGCAATTCCTAAAGGATCGGAAGAAGGCATTCTCAAAGGCATGTATCGATTCAGGGCTTCGGACAATCACAAGGCTCAAAAGCGAGCGCAGCTGTTGGGAAGCGGCGCCATTCTTCCGGAAGCCCTGGCGGCCCAGGAGATTCTCGAGAACGAATACAACGTAGCCGCCGATGTATGGAGCGTAACCAGCTACAAAGAACTCTACCGGGACTGCCACGAGACGGAGCATTGGAACCGCCTCCACCCGGGAGAAAAACAGCGGATTTCCCATGTCGAAAAATGCCTGGCAAAAGCGCCCGGAGTGCTGGTCGCCGCTTCGGATTACGTTAAGGCGCTTCCCGACACGATTTCGGCATGGCTGCCGCGGCCGCTGACTTCGCTGGGAACGGATGGATTCGGCCGCAGCGATACCAGGACGGCCTTGCGGGACTTTTTTGAAGTGGATTCTAGATTCATAACTCTCGCGGCGCTGCACGCTCTAGCGCGCGAGCAGAAAATGGAGCTCAAAGTTGTCCGCCTCGCAATGAAATCGATGGATATAAATCCGGACAAGCCCAATCCAATGAATTTATAGGTGAACCCATGGTAAAAGAATTCAGGCTTCCCAATCTCGGCGAACAGGTTGAATCGGGCGAATTGATTAAAATTCTGGTATCCGTGGGGGACAAGATCACGGAAGACCAGCTCGTTTTGGAAATGGAAACCGATAAGGCGGCTTTCGAAGTTCCCTCCGACGTCAGCGGGACCATCAAAGAAATCCACGTTAAAGAGGGCGAACAATTGAAGGTCGGCCAGCTTATCTTTACTTTGGAAGACGGCGATTCCGGAAACGAAGGGTCAAAAGGCGAAAGCAAGAAGGAAGAAGCCGCGAAACCCCCAAAGGAGGAGGGAAAGAAAGAAGACCGCAAGGATAAAACCGCCGGCGAGAAAAAGACGGCGGGCCCCGATAAAGAAGGGGAAAAAGGCTCCGTCGAAGCAAAAAAAGCGGAAGAGGAACATGCAACACCGCAGGCGGCCGACAGTGAAGATAAATCCGACCGGCGCGTGGAAGAAGCATTTCCCGGGACCGAGCAGGGAGAGGAGTCCGCCGGCAACCGGAGAGACATTGCTCCTGCGGCGCCTTCCGTCCGCCGGCTGGCGCGCGAATTGGGAATCGATATCAATGAGGTTGAGGGCACCGGCCCTCAAGGCAGGATTTCCATAGACGATGTCAAGAACAGCGTCCGCCGGCTGCTGGAAGAAGGACCCGGAAGAGAAGGCGCAATGCCGCCTCTTCCCGATTTTGCCAAATGGGGCGGCATCGAACGGAGGCCGATGAGCGGAGTCCGCCGACAGACGGCCAGGAACATGAGTTATTCCTGGTCTTCGATACCTCATGTAACCCATTTCGACGAAGCGGATATCACGGAACTTGATCCGTTGATTCAGCGGTATAGAAAAGCCGTCGATGAAGCCGGAGGCAGATTGACCTTGACCGCTATTGCCGTGAAGATTGCGGCTTCGGCGCTAGGCCGGTTTCCTCAATTCAAAACCAGCCTGGATATCCTTAACGAGGAAATTATATTTAAAAACTATTGCCATATCGGCTTTGCCGTGGCTACGGACCGCGGGTTGCTCGTTCCCGTAATCCGCGATGCCGACCAAAAAAACATCAGCGACATTTCGATCGAGCTTACGCAATTAGCCGAGAAAGCCCGGTCGAAAAAAATCAAACCCGAGGATATGGAAGGCGGAGTATTCACCATCACCAATCTGGGCGGCATCGGGGGAACTCAATTTTCTCCTATCGTCTATGCGCCCCAGGTTGCCATTCTGGGCATCTCACGCTCCCGTGTTGCGCTGCGTCTTCATAATCATCAACCTGAGTCCCGTTCATTGCTGCCCCTATCTCTATCGTATGATCATAGAGTAATTGACGGCGCGGACGCCGCCCGTTTCCTGAGATGGGTGGCGGAAGCGCTGGAGCAGCCTTTCTTTCTATCTCTGAACGGGTAAAGAGGAGATTGGGCTAATGGGAGAAATATCGGGAAAAATCCGGCTTGCGATTGCGGGAGCGGGCCCCGCCGGATACGCTGCCGCGTTTATGGCGGCAGATCTGGGGATGGAGGTAACGTTGATCAATCCCGACCCCCTGCCCGGCGGCGTTTGCCTTTATCAAGGTTGCATCCCGGGAAAGACTCTGCTGCATGCTGCGAAAATCATCAATGACTCCAGGCAGGCGGCCGAATGGGGCATCCGTTTTTCCGAACCTGAGATCCAGATTGATCGTTTGCGCGCATGGAAAAACCAGATCGTAAAAAGGCTGACAGAAGGGTTGGGACAGCTCTGCAAACAGAGAAAAATTCGCTATATCCAGGGCATAGCGTCCTTTATGGATTCAACGACCCTAGACATCCAAAAAGAGGAAAGCGGAAGCGAGCGGTTGTCCTTTGACAGAATCCTTTTGGCTACGGGCTCGCGTCCGGTTTCTTTGCCCGGCCTTCCGGAATCTAATCCGCGCATTTGGGATTCGAAAACCGCTCTGGACCTGACCACGATCCCCAAGTCCCTGCTTTTGATCGGCGGGGGCTACATCGGCGTGGAATTAGGTTCGGTATACGCTGCTTTGGGTTCTAAGGTAACGCTGGTGGAAATCACACCGGGGCTGCTTCCGGGCGTGGATCGAAATCTGGTTTCCGTTTTAACGAAGCATATTGAAAAGAGTTTTCACGCTGTTCTGCTTAACACGAAAATTTCCTCGAGCGAAGAAACAAAGGATGGAATCCGCGCGAAGTTTGAGGGAGGAAGACTGGACGGGAAGCAGCAGGAATTTGAAGCTGTATTCGTGGCCGTGGGGCGCAGGCCCAATTCCGACATAGGCGGACTGGAATCCACGGGCGTGGAGATTGACGAGCGGAGTTTTATTAAAGTGAATCCCCAGCGCCGGACCTCGGACCCCTCCATTTACGCCGCTGGAGACGTGGCCGGAGAACCGATGCTCGCCCATAAAGCCATGCATGAAGGGCGCACCGCCGTGGAGGCCATATACGGTAAAAGAGTTGCGTTCGAGCCTCGGGCGGTTCCGTCCGCGGTCTACACGGAGCCGGCCGTCGCCTGGTGCGGATTGACGGAAGCTCAGGCTGATAAAGAAAACCTTCCCGTCCAGGTGCTGCGGTTCCCGTGGGCCGCTTCCGGAAGAGCGGCGACGCTGGGCCGATCGGACGGATTGACAAAGCTTATAGTGGATCCGGAAAGCGGACGCGTACTGGGCGCGGGCATGGTCGGAACCGGCGCCTGGGAGCTTATCGCAGAGGGCGTGCTTGCCGTTGAAATGGGAGCTTTATCCACCGACATCGCCCTGAGCATTCATCCCCACCCCACGCTTTCGGAAACGATGATGGAGGCCGCACAAACGGCAGCCGCGTCGGCGATTCATGTGTTCCGACCGAAAAAAGAAAAGAAATAAATCCGGAGCAACGGTTGCGTCAAAGCGGAAAATCTTGCAGAAAGTGCATGCTATTTGAACGCGAACCTCAATGATTACAGGCGCGAAAAGTCATCAGAAGCAGGGCGGCATCCGCCGGGCGCACAGATTCCGGAGTAAGAACTTTATTCTTCCGTCCTTGTGCGGCAGCTCGCGATGGGAACCGTCATGAAGAACAAAGAGACGGGGAAATTTCATATTGGCACTTCGGGGTGGCATTACGAGCACTGGAAAGGTCCTTTCTATCCCGAGGATATCCCCGCTGAAAAGATGCTGTCCTTCTATAAAAATCATTTTCGCACCGCGGAAATCAATAATTCCTTCTACCGGCTTCCCCAGAGATCAACTCTTGAAGCCTGGTCGAGAACAGTGCCTTCCGGCTTTGTTTTCTCATTTAAGGCAAGCCGCTACATCACCCACATGAAGAAACTAAAGGATCCCTCCGGAAGCGTGCCTCCCCTGCTGGAAGCAGCCGGAGTTCTGGGGAGGAAACTGGGACCGATCCTTTTTCAGCTGCCTCCGCGCTGGCGCGTCGATTTTGAAAGGCTGGATGCCTTCCTGCATTTTCTGCCGCAGAATTTCCGCTATGCCTTTGAATTCAGAGATCCCAGTTGGTTTTCCGACCGATCCTACGAAATGCTGGCCGAAAAGAAAGCAGCTTTATGCATCTACCATTTGGCTGGATTTCTCTCTCCCAGGGAGGTCACCTCCGACTTTGTTTACGTAAGGCTTCACGGCCCGGCAAAGGCATACCAAGGCCGATATGACAACAGCACCCTATCGGCTTGGGCGGAGGCCTTTTCAAATTGGCGCAATCAAGGCCGGGATATTTTCTGCTATTTCGACAATGACGAGCTGGGCTATGCCGTCCGCGATGCGCTCAGGCTGCAAGAAATGCTGTCAGAAAAATAAAGGATGCCGGTTCACAACTTAGACGCTGCCGGCATCCTCAACAAGAGGGCATGGCCGCCGCAGACAAAAGCGGCGAACGCCTTCAGAATCGCCGCCTGCCGCAGCTCCGGCTTGACCGGCTTAAGCCTTTCGGGGTCGGTCTTTTCATTGTGACTAGTCTCTTTCCAAAGCCACATATCTGTAATCGCCGCCTCTGTTAACCAAAAGCAGCACGACATCCCCCGCACTCCGGACCGCTCTCTCAAAATCTCGGACATCGGCGACGCTGCGGCGGTTGACTTCTTCGATAACATCGCCCTGCTTAAGTCCCGCTTCCTCGGCAACGCTGCCTGCGGCAACGCCGATGATCACCACTCCGGTCCTTCCTTCCGGCACTCCCAGCCGGCGGGCCAGCGCATCATCGAGCGTCTGCACCTGCAAACCGAGCCGATCCCCGCGGTCCCGCTTCCCCGCAGGACCTCCTTCCAGAGCCGTGTCTTCCGGCATCTCCCCCAGCTTGACGACGATGCTTTTTGTCTGGTTGCCGCGAAAGACTCTGAGCTTTGCCTCGTCTCCCGGCGAAGCTTCGGCCACGGCGAGCTGCAGTTCTTGAGAATCCTCGATCGGATCGCCGTTGAGCTCGGCGATCACGTCTCCCCGCTTGACCCCGGCTTTATCGGCAGGGCTGCCGATTTCGACGTCGGCGATGAGAACGCCTCCGGGACCCTCGAGCCCGAGGCTTTCCGCAATGGACGGCGTCACATTTTGTATGGTAACGCCAAGCCAACCGCGCACAACTCTGCCCTGTTTCAGGAGTTGCTCCATTACATTCTTGGCCATGTTGGAAGGCACGGCAAATCCGACTCCCTGGTTGCCCCCGCTGCCGCCCACAATGGCGGTATTGATTCCGATCAGCTCACCCCGCATGTTGACCAGCGCGCCCCCCGAGTTGCCCGGATTAATAGCTGCGTCCGTTTGTATAAAGTCTTCAAGTTTTTCGATTCCTAATCCTGCCCTTCCCTTGGCACTGATAATGCCGAAAGTCACCGTCTGATCTAATCCAAACGGATTTCCGATAGCCAGCACAAAGCTGCCCACTTCCGCCGCCGAAGAATCGGCGAAAGCCAGCACCGGCAATTCCCGGCCTGCATCCACCTTGATCAGAGCCAGATCGGTCCTTGGATCGCGCCCTACGATTTCAGCGTCCCATTCTTCCTGCTCATCGCCGAGGCGGACCCTTATTTCCTTGGTCTGCCGCACAACGTGATCGTTTGTGAGAATGAATCCGTCTTTGCCCACAATCACCCCGGAGCCGAGACTCTGCGCTTCCCGCTCCTCCGGCAGCGGATCGAAAAACCTTTCAAAAAACGGCATAGGAAATGTAATATCCGGCTGTTGGATTACCTTGGTGGTGTAAATGTTGACGACCGACGGCAGCGCGCGGTTAACGACGGGCGTCAATCCGGTCTTCAGCGAGATTTCAAAATCATTGTCGGCGCGCACCACCGATGCGTTTACGCCTAATACATTTTGGATTCCTTTGGAACCGTCCTTGTCGGCCGTAACCAGAACCCAAGTTGAAACCGCGGCGATAGCCGCAACAACGGCGACCGAGCCGATAACGGCCTTGCGGCTTTTAAAAAAAGCGGCTTTCATGATCTTGCCTCCTTATCGATAGCGTCGTGATCGCGCGCCGGACCTCTATGTCCGGGCGTCTATTTGAATAGACTGTCAATAAAGCAATTTGTTTCCTCATTCCCTTCAGCAGTCTTCTCAAGCTGCGCGAATAACGATTGAATCAAATCCGCTTTTTCGAAACGGATTATTCCAGCGAAACGAGGCGTTGAGATATCGCGTAGCGGGTCAATTGCGCAATGGTGTGGATATTAAGAGAATCCATGATCTGCTTTTTGTGATACTCGACCGTTTTGACGGAGATGTTGAGAGCGGAAGAAATCTCCTTGGCCGAATACCCCTCGGCCACAAGCTGAAGGACTTCCCGCTGCCTCGGCGTTAAAACGCTGCCCGTATCGTTTTTATCGGATCCCCGGCCTTGGATTCCCTCTACAAGAGTATTGGCCACCAGCGGAGTGGCGTAGAACCGACCTTTCAGTATTTCCTGGAGAGCAAAGGTCAATTCCGATCCCGCAGAGCGCTTGAGCAGATACCCTCGTCCGCCGGCCTTGAAGGCTTCCACGACAAATTCAGGATCGGAATGCATGCTGAGAAAAACGATTTTGGATCGGGGAATTGTTTTTGTCAATTTACGAGCGGCATCGATTCCGTTTAAAAGCGGCATCGAAATATCGAGTAGAATTAAGTCCGGCTTAAGTTTCTGCGCCTCTTCCACGAGCGTGCGCCCGTTGTCCACAGCGGCGAGGATTTCGAATTGGGGTTCCAGCAGTCTTTTAAATCCCTCCAAAACCAGCGTATGGTCGTCAGCCAACACCACCGTCGGTTTTTTCATGAATCCGGCTTCGCCCCCCCGCATTGTCAGAATCACTATAAGACTAAGCGTTCTATTTGCTTTGTTTGCCCTCAACTGGAATATTAAGGCAAACCCTGGTTCCCTGTCCAGGGCAGCTGCGGATATCCATGGAGCCGCCGAGCGATGCAATTTGCTCGCGCATAGCAAAGAGGCCCAGATGCCTGATGTCCGAATCCGGAGAAAATTCCTTGGAGACGGAGAAACCGACGCCATTATCCTGAACCGCAACCTGTAATAAAGCCTGCTGCGGTTTTGCCTTTATTTCCAGCTTCGCGGAATCCGCCCGGGCATGTTTGACGATATTCAAGAAGCATTCCCGCACGGCGCGATAGATGCATAAACTCGCATCCGGCTTCAGCGGAGGAATTTCATTATCAAGGACAACGTCGATGCGAATCCCGTCCTCGTTTTCCGTTTGAGCGGCCAGCTTTCTAAGCGCGGGAGCCAAGCCGAGCTCCTGAAGAAGAGGCGGCTTGACGCTGTCGATAATGTCGCGAACGCTTGCCGATGCCTTGTCGATGTACCGCTGAATCTCGCCGACTATTTTTGAGGACTCGGCACGGCCCGAGGCGCGAAGCAAGTCATTGAGCCTCATATGGACCAAAGCAAAGAGTTGAAGCACATCGTCCTCCAGTTTTGAGGCGATATACCGATACTCTCGGCCCTGGGCAAATAGGCTGCGGCTTGAATGCATTCGCAATTGATCCGCATAGTGCTTAAGCTGATTCAGTTGGCCGGCGTCCTTGGAACGATTCTTTTTTCGACTGGAAATCATAGATTCATTTCTTGCGGAATGTCGAAACGCCCGCCCTCAGCAGCCCCCCATTCGCGGAAGACGAAAAGATTCAGGATCTATAAGGCTGATTCGCAATCCGAGAAATTATGAAGATCTTGCAATTTCCCGTTCATATAATTCAGTATTTCTTGCGCTATCCTTTGCTGCATATCGAAACCCCCGTTTGTTCTTGTGTCGTAAACGTTCGTCCATAGTCTGTAACCGTTGCGGGCGTCGACGAGGGCCGTCGATATCCTTGCCTTTCCCCCGTCTCTTTGAACGCTCCCCTCCAGCAAAACGTCGACGTTGAGTTCTTTGCCTATCCTGCGGACATCCGGCATGTTTTCCGCGAAGGACAGGACCGACGTCCGCGCCACCACCTGCAAACCGGTCATGCGGTTTGCCAGATTGATCAATTCTTCCGTGAGAGCGGCGCAGAAACGATCTCGATTCCGCGCAGGATTCAGGTCGATAAACGGCAGGATGGCGATCGCCAGAGGGCAGCCCTCCGAATCAGAGAGAGACCGGCCGGAAACGGGTGAATCTTTAAACTGGAAAGACGGAGCATAGGAACGTTTGCGGAAAACAATCCTTAAGGAATCCGCGGCCCCCTCCTCCGCGTAATACTGTCGCAGCTTTGTACGCAAGCGGCCCGCCTCGATGCGGACGATGGGATCCAAACGGGGATCGAAGAATTCGTCTTTGTCGAACACGGCGCGGGCTATGGAAGACTCCTTCAGCGAATCCGAGAATCCGCTTAATGTCTGCTCCACCGCATAACGGAGAAACCGCTGCATTCTGATGGACCGCAGAAAAGCGCCGCTTCTTAATACTCTCTCCAAATGCGATCGAATCAGGCTTACCGCGGAAGCGTCCAAATCCGCGGCGCCGTATGCAGCCGGGCGGATCGCAAGGTGGGGGGGGGACACGTTCGGTTCGATGGATCGAATCAGCGACATGAAAGCCTCCGCGGGTTTCAACAAAATAGGTTATGAAATTTCGGCCGCGCGCCGCCGCGCATACAGGGCTCGGCCGATTGGATATTGCGGCGTCAATTGTTTTCAGGAACCCTCAGCGCCGCCAAATACCTTAGGATTCTCATCAGCACCCTCTCGGTGAAGCTCCCCGCGCCGCCATTTTTAAAAAGCGCCGGCTCCAATTCTTCAATCCCCTGATCGGTTTCGTGGATACCGTCATAAAACGGCGCCAGCGATGCGGCCAACTCGGGCATGCACCACAAACCCAATTTCCAGATCAGCGCTGCCTTCGCCACAACCATCGATTTGTAATAAAGCCGGCCCCCGCCCTCCCCGGATTTTAGGATATTTGATTTTTCAGTCATGCTTTTAACGGTCCAGAGATTTTGAGAAAGGCTCCCGCGATACTTTTGCCCCGGCTGGATCCAAAGGCAATTCGGGTCGTCCGTGGGACGGTCTCCCGCCAGCAAGATTGCCTTTTTGGGAATGCGCTCCACGATGTCGACGGCGTGATTTACGGCATTCACAACCGATTCATCCATAGGCACATAGTGTTCCAAAGGATCCAGGACTACCGTAGCGTTCCGATCCCGGCCGATCACGTGGGTCAGCGCCATAAATACCGCAGATGCCGTACCGCCGGAATTGGGATGGACCAGCAAAGCGCCGCAATTCAGATTACGAATCGTTTTGAGGTCCCTTTTGTCCCGGTTTTCCGGAAGCACGACCAGCCTTCGGGCGGGCGGCGCGAAGTAGGCGGATAGATCCTGCGCTTTCTGAAATCTCTCGCATCCTATGGCGATGCGCCCCGTCTCTGCGGCTTCATCCGTAAGGGAAGAATCAGGAGCTGGCCTAAAGCATGAAGATTCGCCGCTCGGAGTAAGAATTGTCCAACAATGAGGATTATTTTGTTGATAGGGCATTCCCTCCAAATTTTCAACCATGCTTTTATTCTCCTGCACTGGATGCGTTTGCCCTGAAAGCAAAAACGATTAACAAATACCAATGGTTGAGCTTATTAAATTACGGCCGGCTGAAGATTGCAATTGGGGGAAACCCTAGTTTTCTGAGAATTAATCCCGCGGTTGCGCTGGGGCAGGCGCCGTTTCTTACGGTTTTTCAGGCGAGCATGCCGCTGGATTCAGGGACCAGATCAAGAGTTTCGTCGCCGCTCATGGAGTAAATTCTGTCCCGAAAACCGATGAAAACAGCCGGTTCCCGGCAGGGCAGAGTGTGGATTGTTATTTTATCGGGCTTGACCTCCAGGTTCATGGAGAAGCCGCGATAGCGAATTTTCATGCGGATCTTCTTGATTTCCTCGGGCAGACAGGGATTAAGCCAGAGTATGTCATCCCGCGTCTCGATCCCCGTGGCGCCCCGCTGCAGATAGTCCACGCTTCCCGCCATGGCGCCCAGATGAATGCCTTCGGGGGTGGTGCCGCCCTGAATATCGCTGATATCGCTTTCCAGTGCCTCATTAAAAAGGCTCCAGGAGCGCGGCCGGTCGGATCGCGCCAGGACCCAGGAATGAACGATTTTGCTCAGCGTAGAACCGTCCGAAGTGCGTCGCAGGTAATATTCAATATTCCGCGGGATGCATTCGCCGTCGAAATCGTAGCCGACGCGATGAAAAAGCAACCGCAGCTCCTCTGCTGAAAAAAGGTAGAAGAGCATAAGCACGTCGGCCTGCTTCGATACCTGGTAACGGTTCGGGCTGTCTCCCTCCATTTCGAGAATACGGTCCAGACGTCGAATATCCCCATATTTCGCTCTATACCGGTCCCAATCAAACTCCCGAAGCTGATCGTAGCCCTCGAACTGGCTGATAATTCCGTTCCCATGAGACACAATGCGCATCTTGCGGCTGACCTCCCGCCAATGCGCTATTTCTTCCTCTTTCAGGTCGATCAGGCAGCAGAGTTCCTCATTCCGCTCGACATCCAGAGCCTCCAAAACGTCCAACGCCCTGCAAATACACCAAACCGCCATGACGTTGGTGTACGCGTTGTTGTTGAGTCCGGGCTGATCGGCGCCGGGATAACGATCGTGATATTCATCCGGCCCCATAACGCCCTTTATCTCATAGCGGTCTAATTCCGGATTGTAAGCGGCGATGCTCGCCCAGAACCTGGCAATTTCAAGCATCATTTCCGCTCCGTAGAATGCCAGAAATTCGCAATCCCGAGTGACCTGCCAGTATCGCCAGATGTTATACGCAATGGCGCCGTTGACGTGTCGTTGCAGCCGGCTGTTGTCGGGATTCCATCTCCCGGACTCGGGATTGAGGTGAAGCTGCTGGCTTTCCTCGCGTCCGCTGCTGCCGCTTTGCCAGGGGTACATCGCGCCCTTGTACCCTTCGGATTGCGCCGCCCGGCGCGCTTCCGGCAGCCGCCGATAGCGATAGACAAGGAGGGCCCGCGTGACATTGGGCAGGCGAAGATTCAAAAGCGGAAAGATGAAGAGCTCATCCCAGAATATGTGGCCCCTGTAAGCCTCGCCGTGCCATCCTCTGGCCGGGACGCCGACATCGAGGTCCATGGTGTGAATTGATGTCGTTTGCAGCAGATGGAACAAATGGAGATGCAGGATCATCGTCATTCTATCGTGGCCGTTTACCTGTTCTCGCTTTTTTTCCGTCTGGATATCGAAACGCCGCCATAAATGCCCCCAGACCGAGGAATGGCTCTGCAGCATCTCATGAAAAGAACCCGCCTCCGAAACGATTTTCTTGGCGCTCGTGCCGCATTCGGAAAGTGCATTGTCGCGGGAAGTGAAAAGAGCCGCGGTCTTTTCCACGGACACTTCTTCCCCTTCTTTCATATCCAGAAACGCGGTTTGTGCAATAAAATCCGTCTCCAGCACCGTATCCCGGGCGCACGGCAGAATTTTTTCCTCTTGATATATTCTGGTCTTCACGGCAACAGCAACGCGCATCTCCGACTGGCAGGTCTGCATTTTTAAATACATCGTGTCTTCTTCGGAAAGGCAGGCATCCATGGGTTGAAGATGCTGATTGCTGAGTTTGGCGTAGCGTTTTACTCCCCGATTGCGGATCCTGCCGTCGAGGGCGCTCTGCAGCTCCAGCCGCCCGGACCAGTTTTCTGCGGTAATGATTGTCTCAAAGGCCGCCAAATGGGGAGCCCCCATATGGACCAGGCGCCTTTGCCGCACTCTTGTCACCCGGCCCCGTCGGTCTCGATAGCGGAATGCGCGAAGGAGGATTCCCCTGTGCATATCCAGCTCCTGCCGGTAATCGAGCATCGCCGCCGCTTTCGCGGCGAACCAGTCTTCCCCGGAAAGTCGAAACTTCAGCGGCAGCCAATTGGGAAGGTTGACCAGATCTTCATTTTCTATCGTACGCCCGGCAATTTGCGTTTGGAGACGGTTGTATCCCCCTGCCAGATAGGTCCCGGGATAATGGATATCGTCGGCATCCGCTTCCGCCGCCGCTCCTCTGGTGGCAAAATATCCGTTGCCCAGGGTGCACAATGCTTCCCTCAGTCCCTCTTTTGCCGGGTCGAACCCTTCGTATGCCAGCAGCCAAGAACTCACCATGAACCTCCCTAAATGCTCATGCAATCATTTAAAATAGACATTCCCTTAGACGGATTTGTTACGCCCCCTTTTCACGATGCGAAGAAGCTTGCCGGATTATTCTTGAATCCATGCTGCCGCGGCCCCCAGGATGTAACAAGGAATCGGGCAAAGTTATCTATAATACGGCAATGGAACATCAAAAATCATTTTACAGCCCTCAAAACCGCTATTATGGCAATGACAGATGTTTTACGCTGTTCTGGGGATATACCCCGCGGCATCATTGAATAAGGGAGGCGCGTGTCGGCGGGCGCGCGCAGAAACGGGATGAACAAACTGCGCAAACAAGCCGTTAAGAGCACCCGCGACCTTCCATCGGCGCTCGACAAAATTTCTGCGATCAAAGAAACCGCAGGCGCCAAAAACTCGCTCGGAATTTTTTTGGATTACGATGGGACTCTGACGCCGATTGTAAACCGCCCCGAGGACGCCGTGCTGGCCGAACCCATGAGGGATATCTTGAGGCGGCTCGCCCAAAGGTGCCCCGTCGCCGTTATCAGCGGCCGGGGGTTAAAAGACGTGCAGGAGCGCGTGGGGATCGAAGGCATCTATTATGCGGGCAGCCACGGATTTGAAATTGCCGGACCCGGCGGATGGCATGAAGAATGCAAAGAAGCGGCTGTTTTTCTTCCCGCTCTGGACAAAGCCGAAGCCGAGCTCCGCGAGGCGCTGGATGCCATATCCGGCATTCAAGTCGAACGCAAAAAATATTCCCTCGCGATACACTACCGCCGGGCGGCCCCGCAAGATCACAGGCAGGTGGATAAGCGGATCCAGGATGCAGCGCAACATTACAAACGGGAGCTTCGAATTTCCTCGGGCAAGCGCGTTTATGATTTCCAGCCGAAAATTGACTGGGACAAGGGGAAAGCCTTGGACTGGATAATCCGGACGGCCTTTTCAAAGCCCGATGAAGTATTTCCTTTGTATGTCGGAGACGACCTCACCGACGAAGATGCGTTCCGGTCGGTTGAAAGCCGCGGCCTCGGCATTGTCGTCCGAGATGAAATACGGCCGACTGAAGCGCATTATGCCTTGGACAGTCCCGACGAAGTCGGCCGTTTCCTTAGGCTTTTTGCGGAGGGTTTGCCCGCAAACAGAGGATGAATCTCTTGCGGTTTCTGCTATGGGACAAAAACAGCACCCTAAAGAGCGCTCCTTCAACGCGGTGATTTTTGACATGGACGGAGTGGTCACCCAAACGGCTAAGTCCCATGCCGCCGCATGGAAGAAGCTTTTTGACGAATATCTGGATGAGATAGGAAAACAGAAAGGGATTCCATGCCGCCCCTTCAGAATTGACGAAGATTACCGCCTTTACGTGGATGGAAGACCCCGCTACGCAGGGGTTCAAAGTTTTATCGAATCCCGAGGCATGGATGTTCCTCCCTGGGGAGATCCCGGCGATCCGCCGGGGCATGAAACGATATGCAGCCTGGGGAACAAGAAGAACGTTATTTTTAATGATCTAATTAACCGGGAAGGCGTCCAGGTTTACGAATCGACCATCACTCTTATTCATAGGCTCCGATCGCTGAAAATCCCCGCGGCCATCGTCACTTCAAGTAAGAACGGCGAGGCCGTTCTGAGAACCGCCGGGATAGAACCACTGTTCGATGCTAAAGTGGACGGAGTGGATTCGGAACGCCTCAATTTGTCAGGCAAACCCAACCCGGACATTTTCCTTCATGCCGCCCGGATCCTGGGAGTCGATCCGAGGCGCGCCGTCGTGATTGAAGACGCAATCGCCGGGATCCAAGCAGGGAAAAGGGGCGGTTTCGGATGCGTCATAGGAGTTGATCGCGCCGGTTTGGGAGACGCGCTGCGGGAAAACGGAGCGGATATAACCGTGAAGGATCTTTCGGAAATCTCTCTGGAATACGGCCGAATGAACGGCGAAGGGGCAATTTATGTTCGGAAAATCGATAAAGCTGTTTAACCTGTTGGGATTTCAAGTAAAGGCCGATTTCAGCTGGCTGATTCTGGCCATGCTGGTATCGTGGAGCCTGGCCGAAGGATATTTCCCCTTTCAATACGCCAATCTTGCGAAAAGCACCTACTGGATCATGGGGATATTGGGCGCCGCCGGACTTTTCCTCTCCATTGTTTTGCACGAACTGGGACATTCCCTCGTTTCGCGCAAGCAGGGCATGCCGATGAAGGGAATCACGCTTTTCATTTTCGGCGGCGTTGCGGAAATGACCGACGAGCCGTCCAATGCTCGTTCAGAGTTTCTGATGGCCATCATCGGCCCCATAGTCAGCGTCGTCCTGGGAATCTCCTTCTATGTTCTGTACTGGTTTGCCCGGCAAGCGGCATGGCCCCTGCCTGTTTTCGCCATCTTTAAATATCTCGGCTGGATCAATCTCTTGCTGGCCGCCTTTAACATGCTGCCCGCCTTCCCGCTCGACGGCGGACGCGTGCTGCGTTCCTTTCTATGGAATCGAAAAGGCAGCTTGCGCAAGGCCACGCGCACCGCATCCAGGATAGGAGGCGCATTCGGCGCGGTCCTGATCGGCCTCGGCGTGATAAGCATCCTGTTCGGTTCATTCATCGGGGGCCTGTGGTGGTTTTTAATCGGCATGTTTCTGCGCAGCGCCGCAAAATCGTCCTACGTGCAGATGGAAATTCGGGACGCCCTAAAAGGAGAACCCATCGGCCGTTTCATGAGCAAGAATCCCGTTACGGTTCCCGCCAGCATTTCCATAGCCGACCTTGTCCGGGATTATATCTACACGCATCACTATCACATGTTCCCCGTCATGCGCGATTCCAAAATAATGGGATGCATCAGCACCAGGGAAATCAAGAAGGTCCCTAAAGAAGAATGGGAGGCGCATTCAGTCCAGGAGATGCTTATCCCATGCGGGCCCGACAACAGCGTCAGCCCCGATACCGATGCAATGGATGTGTTGTCGCTATTGCAGCGCACGGGCACCAGCCGCCTTATGGTTTTGGACGGGGGCCGGCTGGTCGGCGTCGTCTCCCTGAAAGATCTTCTCAAATTCCTGTCTCTGAAACTGGATCTCGAAGGGAACGAAAGAGAGGAAACGCTGAGAATCGAGTAGCCCCTTTGGGGCATCCGCATGCAGCCCCGGCTGCAAATATCCCGGGCGAATGCTGCCGGCACCCGGCAATAAATGCCGGGGCCGCGGGCGGGCTTGCGGCCTTATCGGCCGCCGGTTTCCCAAAGGGAGGATTTTCATGCCCGCCTTGCCGCTTCTTTTTCCCCTATCGCTTCATATTTGGCTCTCAAACTTCTGCGCGCCCTCAGCAGTTTGACCCGCACCGCAGTCTCCGTACATCGGTACCTGCCTGCCAAGTCCTTGATTTCATATCCGTGAAAATAGCGCAGCTTCAAAATCTCGCGCTCGTTCCCGCGGCATTCGTTCAGCATTCTCTCCATGTCGATAGCGCCTATGTTTATCTTGGACGGCACGGGTATTTCGCCAATCAAATCAAATTGAGAATCCTTTCGAATGCCGCTCCTGTATAGATTGAGCGCAATCGTGTTGATCCACGATAAAGCCTTCTGTTTGTCTTTTAGTTGATATCGGCGCTCCCAGCCTTTAACCCAAGCCGCCTGCGCTTTTTCCTTGGCCTCATCCTCGCGCAATCCCCTGGACAGCAGAAAATTAATGGTCTGCCTTCGGCCGTCTTCATATGCAAGGCCGTATTCTTTTTGCGTGATCGGGCTTTTCATAGGAATGTATCCCCCGTTTGAAATTCCGAAGCATCTTCACAATCATTGTTTTAATCTTGAAGATTGTGCAGAATTCAAACAAGTGTCTTACGGAAAGGAAGCTTGCGGTCTAACGTTAGTTTTACGTAACGCGGGAAAGCGGCCGGGAATAAAATTTACCTAAGTCCGATCCTGCTATAGTTTATTATTTCTTCAAAAAGATTTCAGGGTCGGTTTATTCGGGGAATCGCCTTTGATTAAAAACAGGTCGGACAAATCGATGCCGTCAAAAGCCGAGAATCCCCGCAGGATTCCGAGCCGTGGAATCAAAAGACATCTCGAAAAAATCATTAAAAGCCCTATCTTCGCAAACTCCGATAGAATGCGGCGATTTTTGGATTTCACGGTCGAGCAGGCTCTGAACGGCAAAGAAACCTCTTTAAAGGAGTATTCCATCGCCCTCGCCGTTTTTGACAAGCCCCAGTCCTTTGATCCCCGCCTCGATCCCATAGTTCGGGTTGAAGCCGGCAGGCTGCGTTCCAAACTCCGAGAGTATTATGAGGGCCCCGGGCGCTTCGATCCCATCCGGATCACCTACCGCAGGCGAAGCTATATTCCCCAATTCAATTACCTAAGCCTGGAGCAGGGACCGCAGGATCCGGTCCGCGCCGCACCGCATAGCCGGCCCGAAGCAATCGAACTGCGGGAATCCCGCATTGGACGAGCAAAACGGAAGATGCCGGCAATCGCCATTCTGCCGTTTATCAATCTGAGCGCTTCGCGGAAGCACGAATATTTCAGCGATGCGATTACGGCGGAGATCATCGATGTGCTGAGCCAAACGACCAAGTGGAATATTGTCTCCAGGACATCCGTTCTGCGCTTCAAGAATACACAAGAGGACATCAGAGAGATCGCCGGACGCCTGGGAGTAGACGCCGTCCTGGAAGGGAGCGTCCGTCTGGCCGACAAGAGGGTCCGTGTAGCGGCGCAGCTTGTAAACGCGGCAAACGGCTATCAGATCTGGTCGCAGATCTACGACCGGCAAATGGACAACGTCTTTGACGCCCAAAGGGATCTGGCTCAAAAAATCGCGCAGGCATTAACCGGGATTATTCATGAGAACCCGTAGCGAGGAAGCGCGGACAGGCGCGGATCGGCCGCCTCGCCACAAATTTTCATGAATCATCCGGCTTGATGCGTTTTACAAACCATATGAATTCCTGTAACGGCGGGGAATGTCCAGACGTCTATGAACGTCAAAAGAATGCAGGGCTTTCTTGTTCGGTTCCGCCGAGTTTGAAGCGGCCGGTTTTCAAGGCGGCGGATCAATGCCCATGGCACAGGAGCCCGTCAGGAGAAGCTGATTTCAGGATTTAAGATATGCACAATCCCCGGACTAACGAGAAAGGGTCTGTTTATCCGGCCAAGAGGGTCTGGCTGAATTCCCTGAATCGATATCTCATACAAAGCGGCAGACTCAAGCGGCTGATCGAAAGAAATCGGATTACGGGCGTGCTGGCCGACGCGCCCATTTTCGCAGCGTCTATTGCGGACGGCCGCGAATATCAGGATAGAATTCGCCGGCTGGCCCAGGCATGCAGGGACAGCGAAGAAATTTACCAGAGTATTGTTTTGGAGGAGACGAAGAGCGCGGCCGATCTCCTGATGCCGGTGTTTCAAATGACCGGCGGGCGCGATGGATTCGCGGGCATCGCAGTTTCTCCCGAGTTCGCGTACGATGTGGAAGCCCTCATCGAAGAGGGTCAGAAACTCTGGGAGAAGGCGGATCGGCCAAACATCATGATTCAAATACCGGCCACGAGCGAGGCTTTAAGCGCCATAAGGAGCCTGCTGCAGGAAGGAATCAACGTGAACGCGACCCTCTTATACAGCCCTTCCCGCTACCGCGAAGTGGCGCAGACATACGTCGACGCGATGACGGATCGAACGGAGGAGGGAAAGTCTGTTGAAGGGATCGCTTCGAGCGCCACTTTTTCCGCGCATCCGCAGTTCAATCCGGCGGCGGCGAAAGCTCTTCCCGGAGGCGCGATAGATTTGCTTTGGCATATGTCCGCATCCGCTGCTCTTTCATTGAAAAAGATTCATCGAGACATTTTTCAGGACAAGGGATTTTTGCATCTTGCGGCAGAGGGCGCTCAAGCGCAGATGCTGATGTGGACGGACGAAACGGATCCCGCTCAAAAAATCGACGAATTCGGCTGTGCCTTTGATCTGCTGGATGCTCCCACTGTCTTCGACACGGGGTCCATTTCCGAAAACGATAGCGGCGATGCGGATGTGCTGCTGGATCTGCTGCAAGAGGAGGCTGTCAAATCCCAGGTGGTCCGGGTCGATGCCGCTTTGAAGGCCATACAGGAGCAGCATTCTAATCAATTGAGATAGCCCGGCGCCGACGAGAATTCCCGGCGAATGAACGGGCGCCGGATTGCCTTTCGATGGAACCGGCGCTCTTTCCATTCTTTCTATCCCAATCCGGATTCCCAAAATCGATAATTCTCGACGCAACACGGCACTGCCTGCCCGCAAGGTTTCCTGCGCGGTTTTGCAGGATCTGCATTCGATTCCGCCGCCGCCGGCTTTATAATCGCTGTGTGAGAATCCTTTATTGCGGCACATACTGAAACGAGGCGGTCGATATGCAAAAATTCGCTCCTTTCACTTTTTTGATCTTAATCCTGACAATGACTATCCCGGTTGGAAGAACGGTTCGCGCCGGCGGAGGGACATCCGCCGAGAAGCCAGCAAGCCTGGAAAGCCGGTTGCAGGAACTTGAGGATCGCGAGGAAATTCGCGCGCTTTTGAACGATTACGGGCGATTTCTGGATCAGAGGGATTTCGGGGCCTTCTCCCGGCTTTTTGCGGAAAAGGAAGGCGAATGGATTGGAGGCATGGGCAAGGCCAAGGGCTCCCTATCCATCCGCGACTTCATGGAAGAAAAGATCGGGGGAAACGCCGGGAATGCCGCTCCGAACTATCATCTGTTCACCAATGAAATCATTCACGTCAAAGGCGATAAGGCCGATGCCGCTACCAAGTGGATATTTGTGGTGCAGAGCCGGGAAGGGCGCCCGGAGCTTTTCTATCTCGGCCATTACGAAGACACTCTCGTGCGCGAGGGCGGCCGCTGGAAGTTTCTGAAACGCGTTGTCTATGCCGACATTCCCCCCGATCAGGCGGTTTCAAAAAAATGAGCTCCGGAACTGCAGACAGTCCATAAATTCCGTACGAAATATGCTTTCACCAACGTCAAGCATGATCATTCTGAGGGCAAAAGGGAGACCGGAAAATCAGGAAATCTGCAAGCGGTGGGTTATCAGAAATATGCATAAATCAATGGCGGAGAGGGGGGGATTCGAACCCCCGATACCGGTTTTGCCAGTATAACTGCTTAGCAGGCAGCCCTGTTCGACCACTCCAGCACCTCTCCGCGGTCATTCGGCAACAAGCTTCGAATTTAGAGGCCATAGTAACGAATTCATTCCAGAGAAGCAAGAAGCCCGAAAAACAAAGCTGCGCGCGGTGCCGTGCTCCCGTTGCGGATACAATCTTGGTGCATCCAAAGCTTGGTGATAAGCTTGAAATTTCCGCGAGGTTGATTCATGGATTCCAAACAACAGGTCCGCGTTCGGTTTGCTCCAAGCCCTACGGGATACCTGCATGTGGGGGGCGCGCGCACCGCGCTTTTCAACTGGCTTTTTGCCCGCCATTACGGCGGCAGGCTTGTCCTGCGAATCGAGGACACTGATTTCGAACGCTCTTCGGAAATAATGGTCGAAGGCATCCTGCAGGGATTGCGCTGGCTTGGATTGGATTGGGACGAGGGCCCGTATTTTCAATCGCAGCGCCTCGAGCGCTATAGGGATTTCGCATTCAAGCTTATAGAAAGCGGCGGCGCCTATCGATGCTTCTGCTCCAACGAAGAAAGCTCGTTCCGAAAAGGCAAGCCCGGATCCTCAAAAAGCGATCACGCGTGCGCCTCTCTGAAGGCCGAAGAATCGGAGCGCCGCGCTCTTGCGGGGGAGAGCTTCGCCGTGCGCTTCCGGGTCCCTCCGGATAAAACGTCCTTTAAAGACCGGGTATTCGGAGATATCGAAGTCGAAAATGATATTTTGGAAGATTTTGTTCTGCTCAGGTCCGATGGCACTCCCACCTATCATCTCTGCGTCGTCGTCGACGATCTCGACATGGAAATAACGCATGTAATACGGGGAGCGGACCATATTTCCAACACGCCCAAACAAATTCTGCTTTACCGGGCTGCCGATGCTCCCGGTCCTGAATTCGCCCATCTTCCCCTCATCTTGGGCCCGGACAAGCAGCGTTTGTCCAAGCGCCACGGCGCTACATCCGTAATGGCGTATGCCGAAATGGGCTATCTTCCCGACGCATTCTTCAACTTCCTTGCGTTTTTGGGATGGTCTCCCGGCGACGATCGAGAAATACTGACCCGAAGGGAATTGATAGAGCTTTTTTCTCTGCAAGGAGTCGGAAAAGCCGATGCCGTATTCGGGATCGAGAAGCTTGATTGGTTCAACGGCCAGTATATCCGCAGCGCCCCTCGGGAAATCCTCCGCCAATTGGCGGTTGGAGAATTGAAATCGGCGAAGATATGGGAGAGCGACGCGGAAATTCTTCCCGCGGATGAACTCGATGCAATACTGGATCTCATCAGAGATCGAACGCGAAATTTGCACGATTTCAGCGGCAGGTTCAAGGCCTTTTTCACTTCCGATTATGAGTACGATGAAGCGGCCGCCCGCAAATTTTTGAGCAATCCCGGACTCCAGCGATTAGTCCCCGCCCTTCTTGAAAAGTTCAGCGAAAGCGAAACGTTCACCCTTCAATCTACGGAGGACTCGTTGCGGCGACTGGCCGAAAAAGAAGGCGTCAAAGCAGGCCTGCTCATCAATGCATTGCGCGTCGGCCTCACAGGACAGGGAGTTGCGCCCGGCTTGTTCGAGATTATGCAGGTGCTTGGCCGGCAACGCACGCTTGATAGAATGCGCAGACTCAGCACATATTTACAATTGAAGAAGGATGAATAAGGAATGAACACAAACGCTCTCCGCCGCTACCATGGCGCCGGAATCCAACCGGGGCCCCATACCCGCCGCGACAAATCGGGGGCGGGAAAACTTCGGGTGTCTCGGCGTTCCTGTGATTTGCAGTTCTCCGCGCCGAAAGCACTGCGAGGGAGCCCGAGTTTCCTGCAATTTTCTATTCTTCATTCGAAATCCGTAATCTGATTAGGGGGGTCTATGACAAAGCTAGGAGTAAATATCGATCATATTGCGACCATTCGTCAGGCCCGCAGAGCTCTGGAACCCGACCCGGTGGCGGCGGCCATAATCGCAGAGATGGCGGGCGCCGACGGCATTACCGTCCATTTGCGCGAGGACCGCAGACACATCAAGGACGGCGACGTAAGGCGCCTGCGCGAAACGGTAACCACCCGGTTGAATCTGGAATTGGCGGCGACGGCCGTAATGGTGCGGACCGCCGTTGAGCTTCACCCGGACCAGGTTACGCTTGTTCCGGAAAAAGAAAGCGAAATCACCACCGAAGGGGGATTGGATGTCCTTGCGGCCTCGGAAAGTATCGCCGCCGCAATCCGCGCATTTACCGCGGAAGGCATCCAGGTAAGCGTCTTTGTGGATCCCGAACCGGAGCAAGTGGATGCCGCCGCAAATCTCGGCGCCCCCATGATTGAGTTGAACACCCGCGCATACTCGGAAGCCGCTCCAAAAAGTCCGGATCTTGCCGGCAGGGCGCTTGAACGGGAACTGGCGAAGATTGTGCAATCTTCGGAACGCGGCAGCAAAAAGGGCCTGAAGATCCTGGCGGGACACGGATTGACCTACCGGAGCGTACGGCTTATTTCCGCTATTCCGGAAATCGAGGAACTCAATATCGGTCACAATATCATTGCGCGGGCTTCCCTGGTGGGATTGGACAGGGCTGTGCGCGAAATGATCCGGGCGATGAATCAGAACTATGAATGAAAGCAAATCCCGGCTGAAAAATTATCCGGTCGCCCGTTCGGACAGCAATCCGGAAACAGAAAAACAAGCGGTCTAATTCGCAATACGTGGCTTCTATGGCGCTCTATCTGGTTTCGACACCCTTGGGAAACCTCGAAGATGTTACGCTGCGGGCCCTGCGTATTCTCAAAGAGGTTGATCTCATAGCATGCGAAGACACGCGCTATACCGCGAAGCTTCTGACGCGATACGGAATCCGGACTCCGAAAGAGAGCTACCACAAGTTCAATGAACGGAGCCGGACTCCCGGCTTGATCCGGATGCTCCGCGAGGGAAAAAGCATTGCGCTGGTGAGCGATTCGGGAACGCCGCTGGTTTCAGACCCGGGATACGAGCTTGTCTCGGCCTGCCGCAGAGAGGGGATTCAAGTGATTCCCGTCCCGGGGCCGTCTGCTGCAATCGCCGCACTGGCAGCTTCCGGCCTTCCGGCCGACAGTTTTCTTTTCGCGGGCTTCCTTCCCGCCCGCCGCGCGCAGCGCAGACGCAAACTTCAAGAATTGGTTGGAATCCCGGCCACGCTGATTCTATATGAAGCTCCGCACCGTCTGATCGCGTCCCTCGAGGATATGGCCGCTGTTCTTGGGCCAAGAAGAGCATGCATTGCCCGGGAACTGACGAAGGTTCACGAAGAGTTTCTTCATGGTTCTCTTGAGGAACTCGTCCAGCTCTTCCGCTTGAGAGGCAAGATTCAGGGGGAAATCACCGCGGTCGTTGAACAAGGCGCTTCGATCTCCCGGCCCCAGGAGTGGGGGATTTCTATCGCACAGCATCTTGAATCGGAAATCGAAAAAACCGGGCTGCCCCGAAACGAAGCGCTTAAGTCCGTGGCCAAACAGCGGGGTATCACGCGAAAGCAGGCCTATAATCTTCTGAACGACGAATTAAAAAACCGGCGCGTCCCATAAATAACGGCACCAACCGCATTCCGCGGCGCAAACCCTTAACCCGGATTATTCATGAAGCTTCTCCTGCGGCGGATGGTTCTGAGCGAAGATTGTTTCCATTCTCAATCACGGAATAATGCCTTTGCCGTCGAGCTCTCCCGGAAGGAATCCCTCTCTCCTTCCTTCATCGTATATCTCCCTGCGCTCCCGCCGGAGCTGTCTGATTTTTAACTGCAATTCCTCAATCTCTTCACGCAGCCGGTTCCGGGCATCTTCGGATCTTCCGCCGGCGGAGAGCCGGCCCGTTTTGGGAAGCGCCCATCGCTCCTTTTTCAAGCGCTCGCGTTTTAATTCGAGACGCGCTTTTTCCTCCCGGATGGTTCGATCCAGTTTTTGCAGTGCCGATCGGTAGCGGCGCAGAGACGATTTGGTTGTAGAAGCATCCCGCGATGATGTAGCCGCCGGTCTCTTAACGGAAGAAGATTCCGGTTTGTTGAAAGCGCCGCCCGTGGATGCGGGAAATGAACGGCTCTTTATGACCTTTGCCTCAATTCCCTGCTGCTGGAGACTCTTTCGCCGTTCGGCTTCTTCTCTGGCAATATCCGCAAGGGACTGCATGCCGAAAAAAATCAATGCGGCCAAAGAGCAGGATCTCAATTTTGTTGTTTCCATGCTTTATCAATGGCCGATCCGGCTTCCGAGCCAATAAATAATTTCCACAATTCAATATGGAGATGTCTTTCGCTCGGGCATTCGCGAAAACCACGCCCGTCATTTAAACTGCCGGCATGCCGTCTTGAATCTATAAAATGAAATCAGACCTTCAGGAGAGGAGGAGACAAGGGGAATTCCCGCGTGTACGCTTCAGCCAGACGAAGGAGAAGCTCCTCCCTGAATTGATCGGCGGCGATCTGAAGCCCCACGGGCAAACCTTCCCGGGTAAAACCGCAAGGCAGCGACAGAGAGGGTATTCCGGCGAGATTGGCGGTAACAGTATAGATGTCGGAGAGATACATGGATAAAGGATCGGAAACCTTTTCGCCGATCCTGAAAGCGGGGGTCGGACTGACCGGACTCAGTACCGCATCCACCTTCTCGAAGGCGGCGTCATAATCATGCTTGATCAGCGTCCGCACTTTCATGGCGCGCCCGTAGTACGCTTCATAATAGCCGGACGACAGCGCGTAGGTCCCGACCATAATCCGCCGCTTCACCTCGGCGCCGAAACCGGTGCTCCTGGTTTTGCGGTACATTTCCAGAAGATTTTCCGGCGACTGCATGCGGTATCCGTATCTGACGCCGTCATAGCGCGCCAGGTTTGAGCTCGCCTCCGCCGGGGCGATGATGTAATAGTCTGCAATGGCGTATTTCGTGTGGGGCAGCGAGATGTCCATCAATTCGCAACCCAGCGAACCAGCATTGCGAATTCCGGCTTCAACAATGGTCTTCACTTCCGCATCGATCCCTTCCCCGAAAAATTCCCTGGGGATGCCCAGGCGCAAACCGCGTACGGCATGATTTAACGCCGACAGGTAATCCGGCACGGGCACGGGCGCCGAGGTCGAATCCTGCTCGTCCCTGCCCGAGATCAGCCCGAGCACAAGCGCCATATCCCTCGGATTGTTTGCGATCGGAGCGATGCAGTCGAGTGAGGAAGCAAAGGCAACCAGGCCATAACGGGATATTCTTCCGTAAGTCGGTTTCAGCCCGAATACATTGCAGAACGAAGCCGGCTGGCGCACGGATCCGCCGGTATCCGATCCCAGCGAGAGACCGGCCATGCTTGCAGCCACGGCCACAGCACTGCCGCCGCTGCTGCCGCCCGAAACCCGCTCGAGATCGTAAGGATTCCGGGTGACCTTGAAGGCAGAATTCTCCGTCGACGATCCCATCCCGAATTCGTCGCAATTGGTTTTGCCGATGATGACGGCGCCCGCACGCTCCAGCCGATCAATCGCGGTGGCGCTGTAGGGAGAGATATAGTTATCCAGAATTCTGGATCCGCAGGTGGTTCGCATCGCGCGCACGCAAATGTTATCCTTGATTGCGACCGGGACTCCTGCGAGGGGGAGCTTGCGCTCTTTGACGATGCGATCAATCTCGTCGGCCCGAGCCTTTACAGTTTCAGGCTCCACCGTCAGGAAAGCCCCGAGCCGTCCGTCGACAGCTTCAATGCGCTTGAGCGCGATTTCGGCAACCTCCCTGGCCGAAATCTCACCAGCATTCACTGCGGCCTGAATTCCAAATGCGTCCTTGATATTCATGTTTCTACAACACCTTGGGGACCCGGAAATGGCCGGAGCCCGGATCAGGCGCGTTGGCCAAGCTCTCCTCGACCGTCAACGAAGGACGAACTTCATCCTCGCGGAAGATGGTCTTTTCATAGTCCGCTGTCAACGAAACGTGGCTTGTCGGCTCGACATTCCGCACATCCACTTGTTTCAGCTGTTCGACATAATCCAGTATCCTCTGAAATTGAGAGGCAAATGCCTCTATCTCTTCTTCCTCGAAATAGAGCCTTGCCAGTTCGGCGATTTTCAATACGTCCTCAGGCGTTATAGACATAGTCGAATCTCCGCGCGCAACATCCAACGGCGGCCGGCAAGCCTCCGGCCCGCCCGCATACGCTAAACAGGGCAATGCAGCCGCTCCAGCCATTGGAAATAACGCCGTGTTTTTGCAATATCCTTACGGATCCGGGCTACCAGCGATTCTGTTCCGCCGAAGCGCTGTTCATCGCGCAGCCGTATCAAAAACTCAAGAATTACTTCTTTGCCGTAGATATTCCCATTGAAACCAAGAATGTGAGTTTCAATGCTCAGCGATTCGGAGTCTCCCCGGCTGACCGTGGGCCGGAATCCAATATTCGTAACTCCCCGGTAACGGCGTTTCTCAAACCCGAGAACCGTCACATAAACGCCCCGCCTGGGGATTAGTTCATTCGGAGTCTCAAGGTTTGCCGTCGAGATCTCCAACTGGGATCCCAATCCCGTCCCGCGGACAATCCGCCCTTCCAAAGCAAAGGGACGGCCTAAAAGCCGGCGCGCCAGGCCGACCTGTCCGGAAACCAGAGCTTGTCGTATTGCGGTGCTTGATACGCGGTTCCCCCGGAATTGAACCTGCTTGATTTTTCCCACCGTAAATCCTTTTTCTTCCCCGACTTCCTTCAATAGATTGAAGCTTCCCTGCCTTCGATGTCCAAAAGCAAAATTGGGGCCCACATAAATTTCCTTGAACCTGAGTCTTTCCCATAACATATGAATGGCAAAGGCGCGCGCGCTTGTCTGGGCGAACTCCACATCAAAAGGAATCACCACTGCAAGCGGAATCCCTAAAGATTCAAAGATCGCAAGTTTTTGCTTCAGCGTCTGTATTTGCAGAGGGGCGTTATTGGGAGCCAATACCTGAAGGGGATGAGGATTGAAGGTCACGACAACAGGAGTGCCGTCGATCCTGTCCGCATGCGCGCGAAGATCCTTCATTAGGTTCTGATGGCCGAGATGGACTCCGTCAAAGTTCCCTATGGTAACGATGGGCGCAGGGTATACAGGCGCGAGATCCTCCAAGCTGTAAATGACTTTCATCGCGCCCGCTAAATCTTGATGCTGCTGGTTTTGGCCATGAACTTCATCCGGAGCTCGTAAAGCACGCTTTCAAGCAATTGCTGCTCATCTTTGCTGAGGTTTCCCTTGGTTTTTTCCTCAAGCATGGACAAGATGTCAATCAT
Organism: uncultured Acidobacteriota bacterium; assembly: GCA_964506795.1. Lineage (GTDB taxonomy): Bacteria > Acidobacteriota > UBA6911 > UBA6911 > UBA6911 > UBA6911. The sequence goes on from CAZDMR010000020.1 coordinate 48,999, forward strand.
GTGCCTGGCTGCTTCTATGTCCTCTTCCTTTTTATTCGTGTAGGGATTGGGGACCTCCCCCATCAGCACAAGCCCTTGTGTGTAATAGGAAAGGATATAGGAAGGAAAATCAATCGGAGGCCTTGCCGACTTTGCCTCTTCCGAAGATTTTTCCTCCCCTATGACGGGAGGTTTCTCATCCGGGCTCCTATCCTCAGCTTTGTCTGAAGCCTCCGTGGAGACGGGCTGGCCGTTCTCCCGGAAACTTCTCTTATCGGTTACTCTGAAAGCTTGTTCCTGCTGTTCATTTTGTTCTTCGTTTTCTTTTGTCATAACCGCACCCGTCTCACAACCCGCCTGTTTGCGTCGCAAAGTTTCAGCCGTTGTTTCCGAAGCCTTTATTTCTCCGGCCCCGCCCGGCCGCTAGCCCGCGCCGCATGAATCAGGCAAGAATAAAGTCAAAAATGCTACCACTTGGCCGGACTTCGCCTCAAGCGGAAATGAAATTGCAAGATCCAGGAACCTCTCCTGGGAAGAACAGGCCGTTTTTGGATGAGGCCATAAATGTGTTTCACCCCGCGGCCGATCCGGTTTGTCCGGCCAATCCTTGTCTTTACGCCGAATTATTCATGAGAATCCGCCGCCGCAGAACCTTCATGAATCATCCGGGTTAATAATATTCAAGCTGGATTTTTGCATATTCCGCCTCAAAAACAAAAAAAGATTCCCGGGACTCAAAGATGCCCCGCATAAAAAAGGCGCTTTTGTCTCTCCGGAATAGTCTGTTTTTTCTGTTTCCGTCGTTGCTCAGCTCCTTTTTACAGGTTTGCGGGAATGCTGAAGCGGATAAGGACCCGTTTCCAGCGCCGCGGCATTGATGCGTTTGTTTGCGGTCATCAAGCTAAGATTTGCGCCGGACGGAGTCCGGGAGAATCAGCCTTTATGATTCCTGAATAATGCGGATTTACTCTTCGATGCAAAGGAGGCTTCACTCTTCCGGGCGGACGTAACGGGCCTCAATTCGGCTCCGTATTCCCCCGCGCGGCGTAAATTCTCCGCTCACCCGCATGGAAACAGGCTTGCATGCACCGACAAGGTCCCTCAGAATCCGATTGACGGCATTCTCATAGAAAATGCCCAGATTTCTATACGCGTTCATATATTCCTTCAGAGACTTCAACTCCAGGCACCATGCGTCCGGCACATAATTGATGCGGATGGTTCCGAAATCGGGCAAGCCGGTTTTGGGACAAATCGAGGTGTATTCAGGGACAACGATTTCTATTTCATATCCCGGAAACTGGTTCTCCCAGCACTCCACGCCGGGCAGCTCGGTTTCAATTCCGGCCTTTGCATGATCTTCAGTATAGCTGCGCATATGCGAAAACTAGCACAATGCGGGCGGATATTCGAGAGCAGTTATTCAACGGAGCGCGGATCCTTCACGAAGGCCCGTCGGCGCATTGTAAGCTTCGTAAATCTTCCGCGTTAAGCCTCGGGGCATGTGTATTTTACCAGCCAGTAATAAACCGGGAAGGTAAAGAAGGAAAGCACAAGAGCTCCGAAGGACTGGGCTGGAGAAAGGGAATTCAACTCCCGAATCGCCCAGAGAGTGTACGCGAGAATCAACAACATGCGGATAAGCATCCCGAATGAAATCTCAAACACCGAAAGGACCAGGAAACGCGGCTCGATCCATTGCAGCGGAGCCGCAATCAGACTAAGCAGGCCCCAGAGGGGGAAAAGGACGGCTACGTGCGATCGATATTGCCGTTTGGAGATCGAAAGAACGGCCCGGTCCTTCGATATGGCTTCGCTCAGAATGATGATTGCGGGTACATAGACTGCGAGAAGAAAAATAAGGATTTGGATTAAATGGAGGCCCAAAAAATAACGAACGGCTCCGTCTTGCAGGGACGCCACTTCGGGCAGGGACGCATAAATCTTATTGCGCGTCAGGACGTAAGCCAGGAATCCAATTAAGAAAAAGAGGATGCCGGTAACAATCCCGGCGCGATCGGCCAAGGATCGCAAAGAGCGCGCCCGGAATGCCAGCATACTCAGGAGATCGCCGAGAACTCTCATGGGCTGAGTTTATATCCGATGCCGTAAATTGTAAGGATGTGCTTGGGACTCCTGTAATCGTCTTCGATTTTCTTCCGAAGCTTCACAATGAAATTATCCACGGTGCGGTTGGTGGGAAACTTGTCGGTCCCCCATATCTTGTCGAGAATTTCGTCCCGGGCGACGGGTTGATTGGCGTGTCTGTACAACAGTTTGAACAACTCCGCTTCATAATGGGAAATGGAGTGTTCCTTTGCGCCTCTCCGCACAATAAAGTGCTTCACGTCCACCAGGCTGGACCCTATGCGGACGACGTCGATATCCGGCGCATATTGTCCGTGCCTGCGCAGGAGAGCCATGATGCGGGCCAGTAATTCTCCAACGCTGAAAGGTTTTGTGAGGTAATCGTCCGCCCCGACCTTAAATCCCCGGATCTTGTCGTACTCCTGCGCTTTCGCCGTGAGCATGAGGACGGGAATATTCAAATTTTGCTGTCTTATCTGCTCGCAAATCTCGTATCCGCCTATATCCGGCAGCATCAAGTCCAGGATAATGCAGTCCGGTTCTTTCCGGTTCAACGCGGCAAGCCCTTCTTTTCCCGTTCCCGCAACCGCCACTTCATAGCCCTCGAATTCAAGGATGTCCTTGAGTCCGCTCGCCATTTCTTCTTCGTCTTCAATAATGAGAATTTTGTGCATATCGAATAGCGTTAAAATCCGGGAGCTTCCCGGATCGGGATCCTCAATGTGAACTCGCTTCCCTTCCCAACCTCGCTGTGCACCAAAACTTCCCCTCCGTGGATTTCGGCCACATGTTTTGTAATCGCAAGGCCGATGCCGCTTCCGCGCACCTTCCGGATTGCAGGCTCGCTCCCTCTATAAAACTTGTCGAAGATTTTCTGCCGCTCGGAGGGGGAAATTCCGATGCCTTTATCGATCACCGAAAGATCCAAAAATCCATCCGTTTTTTCAAGCCGCACTTCGATATACTTCCGCTCTCCGGAATATTTAACGGAGTTATCAAGAAGGTTGAAAAAAGCCATGGTGATGGCGTTGGGATCCGCGAAGATCTCGGGTATGTCGGAGGCGGCAGTCATTTTCAGTTGAAATCCCTGCTTTTGAATTTCGTAACGATACGCCTCCATCGCCTTGGTTACAAGCCGGGCAATATCAGTTTTCTCAAAATGCTTGTATTCGATTCCCTGCGCCAAGTTGGCGAAATCGAGCAGGTTATCGATAAGCCGGGACATCCGGTCGCTTTCGTTGTGTATAATCCGGTAGTATTCCAGTCTTTTATCGTCGCGGTTCACCTTGCCCAAGACCAGGATTTCGCTGAACATTCGTATAAGGGAGAGCGGAGTCTTCAGCTCGTGGCTTACGTTGCTGATGAAGCTTTCCTTCATCTGCCGGAGCTGCCGGTCGCGCTGCCAGCCGACATAGATGAAAGCCAAACTGATGAAAATGAGCAGCATGCTCAGAGTTATAAAAAACAAATTGGTGAGGCGCTGATTTCTGACCCCCAGTTGCAGCTCGGCATAGTTGCGCGGCACAATCTGCAGAATCCATTTATATAGAGTCGTCGGGAATCTCGATTCAAAAAAATAAGTTGAAGACCGGCTGACGGGCTGGTTGTAAACGGCATTGTTTTCGAAATCCACGATGCTCACATAGAATCGATCCTGCAAATCCCTCAAATACTTGTCCAGCATGGCAATGATTTTGTCGAAATTCATCTGAAAGCAGACAAGATAGCGGGATCCGTCGCGGCCCTCTCGAAGCATATAAGTGGCAAAGAAATAATTGTTCGGCTTTTCCTTGTGCAAATGATAGGGCTGCCCCGGAACCAGCCGTTCGAGCTCGATTTCCTTCAAATCGAAATTTTTCCGGAAGGCCCCCCACTGATTCCTGATCTCATAGGAATACTGCGGGAAGACAGGATAATTGCTTTCGGGCCGCAGCAAGTAGACCTGCTCCACATTAAGATCCGCGTCCTTTATGGCTTCAACCATGGAAGGCCAATTCAAAGGATCGTTGACGTCGATCATAGCGGCCATAATGCGGTCGTTGTCCAAAATCCTTTGTTCGAGGCGGTCTATATTCTGAAGGGCCAGTTTGATAATGCTCTGCGTGAGAGTCGTTTCCGCCACATTTTCGCGGCCCACCGTGTAGTGATAGCTGAAAAAACTCAGGGCTGCGGACGAAACGACTATTAATCCGATGGCGGCAATAATAATGAGGGTGTTGTTTGCAAGGGGTATTTTCATTTCCGCCCGCTATTTTACTCTGGAAAATTGAAAGCTCATTCGGAAATCAACGCGGATTATTCATGCCGATTCGTAGCGAGGCGGCAGAGGAACCTGCGCGAGTACCAGGGGACGCCGCCGCAGTATAAGCTTCACGAATCATCCGGATTAAAAACCCCGTTATGGACGAGCGCGGCCGTTCCTGCGCGACCATACGACCAAATCCTCATGAATAATCCGGTTTAAAAAGATTCAACCCGTGGAATCCGTGAAAATAGGCGGTT
>CAZDMR010000021.1:0-52447 GCA_964506795.1 uncultured Acidobacteriota bacterium
CTGCGGCTGCAACGTTCGAGGCCCTCGAAGTCCTTAATAACTTAACGTAGTAGTATTAGGACCTGGAACGAGATTTGCCGGCGCACGGAAAGGTGAATGCGTCTTTTATTAATGAAAAGCGTGTCGCAATCAATAGCGCCGGAAGTTCGGTATGGGAAAGGAAGGCAGAAAAAACCGATGTCGCGGAGCCGGGCTTTTATCTTAAAAACCTCTTCCGCCATAGACGGCATGAGGAAAGCATGGAATTCAACACTGATCTGGCTGATTTTCCCGATGGTATCGTCGCTCATGGATCGGAACAGGTCGATTTCAGCCCCTTCAATATCTACTTTAAGCAAATCAATGCTAGGGACCGCGCACCTATCCAGAAGTTTTTCAAATTGAATTCCCGGCGTCGAAACCCACTCTTTTGTGCCCCAGCAATCCGAGATCGCCTTCATTATGCTGGTGGCCTCAGGATTGTTGGATAAATACAATCGAACGGGGCCGTCGGAATCGCAAATTGCATAGTTGTATTTTCTTATTGAGGGTCTCTCTTCTATCAATTCATACATATCCGGGTCCGCTTCTACGCACAGACATTCTGACCCGAATGCGTTGTTGATTTGAGCGGCAAATTCCCCTTTGTGCGCGCCCAGATCAACCACAAGAGACCGAGCATTCAGATGATTGAGAAAGTGGTGGTCGCGGCACACAAAAACATCGGCTGCGCAGGCGAGCCTCGCGATTAGGTTGTCGATGATTTTGATTGCGGCCGGATAATTCTTCATTTCTTCCCCGATACTTATATCGTTCAGAATGCGAAGATAATTCATAGAATCGACCGGCGGGAATTCCCTGCAATGGTTCGGCCTCGAAGGCGCCGAATCGTCGCTCGAGTCTGCGGGGGAATAGTTGCAAATAGGAAAAATTCGGAGAGAATAGTACCTATTCGGAAGGAGCCGTCGGAAATGTCCTCGCTGATCAGAACCGCCATTTCTCTGGACCGGGATCTTCTGCGGCAATTTGACCGGATCATAAAACAAAAAGGGTACGGCAGCCGCTCCGAAGCGATCCGCGACATGGTTCGGGATCTCTCGGTCCAATCTGAAGTAGCGCGCAATAAAATAATGGTGGCGACGCTGACTCTGGTTTATGACCACCACCAGCCTCGGCTTTCGGAACAGCTGCTTGAAGCACAGCATCACTACCCGGGAAAGGTGCTTGCCACCACGCACGTCCATCTGGATGCCCGTCACTGCCTGGAAGTGATTATGCTGAAAGGCCGGAGCTCCGAAGTGCAGCATTTTTCGGACCGTATCCTGAGTTTTCGCGGCGTTAAGCACGGCAAGCTCGTGATGACCACTACGGGACAGCTGCGGCGGGCGCGCGAAAGTCAACCGCGCCGCTGAACGGATGCCGCCCGCGGCCGGCGGTTTTTGGAGATTTAAATGATTGAAATAGAGATTCCGGGCTTTATCACATACCGGCTCCGGCATATCGTCCTCGATGTCAACGGGACCATCGCCAAAGATGGGCTCCTGCTGGAAGGTGTACGCGAACTTTTTGCCGAATTGGAATCCAAGCTTGCGATCCACTTGGTAACGGCCGACACGCACGGAAATCAGGAAAAGCTGGACAAGCTTTTGGGCTTGACGGCCGTACGCATCCCCTCGGGGGATCAGGCGCAGGCTAAACTCGAATACGTTGAACGGCTGGGCAGAGACGGGGTCGTGGCTGTCGGCAACGGAGCCAACGATGCCGCCATGCTCGAGCATGCCGCTCTCGGCATTGTAGTTCTGGGGCCCGAAGGTTCCGCCGCGGCATGTTTGACGAAAGCCGACGTGGTCGTATCCGATATCCGCCACGGTCTGGAATTGTTGTTGCACCCTAAGAGACTGGTGGCCACCCTGCGCCGTTAGGAGCGCGCCCGCATTATTCATGAAGATTCGCGGCGGGGCGGCAATGAATGTAAAAGGTTCATCTTTATGAATGCATGGAACGCGGGTTTCGAATACAAGAAAGTTTTGGGAGCGGATGCCGCCGGTTTGCCCTTAATCGAATATCTGACTCGCTCCTATCCCGCATTCACGCGGGAGCAATGGGCGGCCCGCATTGATTCCGGCCGAGTGCTGCTCGACGGCGCTGCGGTCCAAGAGCAGCATATCTTGGAACCGGGACGGCTTTTGAGCTATATCCGCCCTCCCTGGAAGGAACCGGAAGCGCCCCGTTCTTTCGGCGTTCTGTACCGCGACGACCATGTGCTTGCCGTGGCCAAGCCCCGCGGCCTTCCCACTCTCCCCGGGGGTGGATATTTTTTGGATAACACGCTCCTATCCCTTGTCCGCCGGCATTTTCCCAAAGCCAATCCGTTGCATCGGCTGGGACGCGGCACCTCCGGAATTGTTCTCTTTGCATTAACCCGGGAAGCCGCAGGGAAAATTTCCAAGGCATGGAACACAGGCGATGTCCTCAAAATCTATCGCGCTCTCGTTGCCGGATCTCTCGAAAAAGACGATTTTCCCGTGGATGTCCCTATCGGCCCCGTCCCTCATCCGATCCTGAAAACGGTCTACGGCGCTTCCCTTTCCGGGAAAAGAGCACATAGTCAAATCAGGGTCTTGGAGCGGCGCGGATCCTGCACGCTGATTGAAGTCAAAATATCCACGGGCCGGCCGCACCAGATCCGCATTCATCTTGCGGCAGCGGGACATCCTCTGGCCGGAGATCCGCTTTACATCGCCGGGGGCATCCCGGCCGAAGGAAGCCGCGCTCTGCCGTCCGATCTCGGCTATCATCTGCATAACGAATTGCTGGGATTCCCGCATCCCCGCGACGGGAAATGGACTGAAATCTTTTGCTCCCCGCCCCCCGTGCTGCGCCTCTGCTCGAAAGCGGAAAACGCAGGATATTAATTCTAAGGATTAACGCCCCCGCTTTTTCTCCATGGCTTCAAGGCCGAAATAAAAGAAGCAAAGATGATGGTTGCGGCTTGGAAGCTTCCCCAAATATAAAGCAGATTCAGATTGGAAGCATATTGGGGATCGGCTAAGGCATTTAATCCTTCCGAATTGGCGATACGCTCAAGGCTCGAAGCCCAGGGTCCCAGCCAAAAAGTCCCGAAGGTCATCCCATAAACGGCGATGATCCATTTTACGGTAATCCATTTATGCTTGAACCATCCCCATTTTGTGAATGCGGAATAGATGATGCCCGTAATGACAAGGCCAAGATTTCCGGGAATAATAATCCATACATCGACAAAATTAACCGCCTGATTGATGCCGTATAGCTGCCGATCGCTGTCCGCCTTCAAAAAGAACAGCATTAGGAGCACGCATAAGGCGCCTCCCATCCAAAGGCTGCCGAAAAATATGTGGATCGCTTTCAGCCATTTTTGTCCTTGCGCTTTTAGCTTCATCTTTTTAGATTTTCCGCCCGCTTTTTATGGATCATACCGCAGTTCCCGTCCCCAGCCCGTGTTGGGAGCACAAACTGCCTCCTTCCCGTCTGCGCCGCACAGCTGCCGCTTCTATCGGATCTTCGCCATCCATGCAGCGGCGACGCCGACCAAGGTTATAGGAATCATCAGATATCCCGCGGTGGACCAGTTTGTTATTTCCAGCAGCTGTCCAAAAAGAGTCGGGCCGGCGAACATGCCCAGGTTTTGGCACAAAGCGGCGACGCCCATCCCTATTCCGGCCAGCTGCAGAGACGGCATGACTTCCGGCACCGCCGCCAGAATCACCGGAGCTATGGGGCCGGCAAAAACACCGAAGGCAATCATGGAGGCCGGAATCATCCAGCCTGTGCCCGTGAAGGGAAATAGAAACAAAACGGCTATAAAAAGAAACGGGGCCACGATCAGCAATTTACGCGATCCTATTCGATCGGATAAATGGCCGCCCAGCGGTCCAAACAAGATCGCCAGGAGCATGACCAGACTGGTGACCAAGGAGGCGCGCGACAGGGGATATTGCCGAACCGTAACCAAAAAATCCGGGTAAAAGGAATTCAGAGCCAGGATTACAAGGTTAAAACAGCCGAAAGATATTCCGAGCAGCCAAAGATTCAGATTGGCCATTGCTTTGCCCAGGCTGACTGTTTTCTCCTTCATGATTCCGGAGCCCGCGGACGGAGGGGCGGGCGCTTCGGGCATTTCGCCGGGTTTCGGCAAACGGAACAGCAGGCCGAAAAGAACGAAAGCCGCCGCCGCAATGATTGTCCCCGCCCACCAGACGGACTGCCAGTTGTAGGACGCGACCAAGACAGGAGCGAGATTGAGGGAGACGATGTATCCAATCCCGACGGAACTGGCCCAAAGCCCCATTGGCAAGGCGCGCTTTTTTGCGGGGAACCACAGGGAAATCGCCGAAGGAGCCGCAACCATAATCAGCCCCATCCCCGCTCCTTCAATAAATCGTCCGGTGAACAGCATCCCGGAAGAACCGGCGACCGCGCCCATCCCGGATCCAATCACTGTTGCTCCGACCGCGATCATTCCCGTCATCTTGATCCCGATTCGCCCAAGGATGAAGCCCGCAGGGATTGCGAGGACAAAACCCATAATGGAAAAAATCGACATCAACAATCCTGCGTTGCCATAGTCCAGCTCAAAGGTTTCCATCAAAATCGACATCAACGGCGGCACCTTAAACTGGTTGAGCGGCGACGCCAGGGTCGCCACATATATCGCGGACAGGACCACCCAGGCATAGGCAGGCGTTTTGGAATCCGCTTTCAGCGGCATTACGGTTTGCTGGCTCATCAGACCTCCTCAGAACCGGTGACGAATGAAGACGGATATACGGCAGCCCGTCAAAAGGATCTTCAGGTTTCCATCCGGGCGATACAAATCCCCACATTATTTCCCAAAGGAGAACCGGAAGAGAATGCGCTTAATCCCGATTATTCATGAATCTTTTAACGTGGAGGCAGATCCAGGCATGTTTGCGGCGTTGCGAATCCCCATGAATAATCCGGCATAAGAAGCGGGGCATAGGCGGTGTCGTCATGCGCATCAATACATGAATTTTACATCGTAAAAAACAAGCAAATCCTGCATTTTTTCCCACAGATCGGAAACGTTATGGACCATCAGGATCAAGTCATGGGGATTCCCTTCTTCATCCAGGAGAAAGCCTTTCAGCTCCGCCTCTTTTTTGAAACCGAGCCTTTCAAAAGCCCTCTGGGCTGATTTCTGGATATCCATAATATTTGCCGCGATCTTGCTCACGCCTTTTTCATCGGCAATGGATACAAGTTCGTGCATTAAAGCGGTTCCTACGCCCCGCCGTTGGTATTCCCTGGAAACTACGCACCGGACCTCCGCCATATGCCGCTGCCATCTGTATCTATTAAAGTGAAGCGTTGCATCTCCGACGATTTTGGAATCCTTTTCGGCGATAATCGGCAGAACCTTGTCGAAATCGAGTCCGTTTATCCATCGATCGACGACTTCCTTGCGGGCGACATCGTCCTTCAGAAAAAGGCGGTCCTCCTCCGGCACCGATGTAAAAAACTCATGCAGCGCAGAGCCATCCTGTCTTGAAAGCGGACGAATTACGATGCTGGTGCCGTCTTTCAGTTTTATTGTTTTGGGGAACTGCTCCATGCTATGTCGCTCCTTTAAATCAAGCCCAGATCAGAAATCCCTTGCAAGTTTGAATGGCCGCTGCGGCCGAAGATCTCTCAAGCCGGATGGAGCTTCAAAAATCACCCCGAAATGAGCTATGGGAACCGTTTCCATCATAAGGCGGGAAAGGGCAATACGCTTGAAAAAGTCGGCTTAGGATTCCAAAGGCAAAAGCATCAACAAAACGCCCCAGCATTTTCATCCTCCGCGGGCAATCGGCCGCGCTTGCCTGCCTCAACGTAGTTTAACATGGAATTGACAATGCGCTACACAAACAGAATTTTTGGTGTATGTTCAGCCGGCTGAAAGGCGCCGGCGCGGCATTAATTTTCTTGACACGAGAAAATTATTCATCAGTATTGAATCGATTCAATTGAAAGGAGAAGAATGCAATGAAGTTTGCATTCCTTTATTGACAGTGATGTGAGCTTTTCGGCTCCCCGTGCGGGAAGCTGGAACTCCCGGCGATAGTTGGTCGCAAAGGGAAATCAAGGCGCACATCCGGTTCCACACCCCCTCCTATTTAAGCCTGCCTTTATTTCCCTTCCCCTAACTACGCCGAAATCGATTCCTGGAGCGCCGGCTGCCGAGCCGTTGTGAAGTATAGGCTTCGGCAATGAAACTCCCTACAGGTCGACATCGTTGCGATTCATACATAAAAAGATAAACGCATGTTTCCCGACGGAAGAAATTTCTACCCCTGTTTCATTCGAAGGGAAGGGACTTATAAAAGCAGCCGGTCCCATTAAAAATCACGGAGAGAATCCATGCCAAAATTTGTACAGATTCTTGCAACTCGCTGGGGAATTATTTCGGTCGGGGCGTTCATCGGAGTCTTTGCCCAGCTCTTACAAAGGTGGGGGAATCCGGCCAACATGGGCATCTGCGTGGCCTGTTTCGAGCGGGACATAGCGGGAGCTTTGGGGCTTCATCGGTCGGCGGTTGTGCAGTACATGCGGCCTGAAATTATCGGATTTGTACTGGGTTCCTTGATTGCGGCTTATGCATTCAAAGAATTCCGTTCGCGCGTCGGGTCGGCGCCTATTGTCCGATTCGTTCTTGGCGCCTTCGCCATGATCGGCGCTTTGGTGTTTCTGGGCTGCCCGTGGCGGGCCGCGCTGCGTTTAGCCGGCGGGGACGGGAATGCCATTTTCGGCCTGCTCGGCTTGATCGGCGGCATATGGATAGGCACGCGCTTCCTGAGGTCTAATTTTAATCTGGGACGGTCTCAAGCCACTCACACCTCGGTCGGCTGGTTGCTGCCCTTGACAATGCTGGGTTTTCTGGCTCTTGTGTTTATTTTCCCTCCGGTGGATGGACAAGAAAAATCCGGAGTTCTATTTTACAGCATCAAAGGCCCGGGATCCATGTACGCGCCGATTCTTGTATCGCTGGCAATCGGCCTCGGCATCGGGTTTTTGGCGCAGAGAAGCCGCTTCTGCACGATGGGAGCCTGGCGGGATCTCATTCTTTTCAGGCAAACACACCTCCTTTCCGGTTTCCTTTCGCTCGTCGTGTTCGCTTTCGTTACCAATTTGATTCTGGGACAGTTCAACCCCGGATTTGAAAACCAGCCCGTGGCCCACACGATGAGCATCTGGAATTTCGGCGGCATGCTTTTAGCGGGCTTGGCGTTTTCCCTGGCCGGAGGCTGCCCCGGAAGGCAGCTTTTTCTTGCGGGGGAAGGCGACGGGGATGCTGCGGTTTTCGTCATTGGGATGATTGTGGGAGCCGGCATCGCGCATAACTTCGGCCTCGCTAGCTCCCCGCAGGGCATAGGTCCGCATGGGATTGCCGGCGTAATTACGGGTTTGCTGGTTTGTCTTTTCATCGGGTTCACGATGAGAAAGCAAGCGGCTTAAATGAGGAGAAATATCCATGAGTACAATCGTTGATGCAAGAGGGTTTTCGTGTCCGCAACCTGTGTTGATGACCGTGAATGAAATTGGAAAAGTGAAAAAGGGGGAGATTGTCGTCCTTGTAGACACGGACACCTCGAAGGAAAACGTCTCCCGCGCGGCGGTTTCAAAGGGATGGAAAGTGCAGAATGTTGAACCGGAAGGAACCGGCTACCGCGTTTTTATATCAAAGGATTGATTCATGACTCTGTTTAGATTTTTAAGGAAGAAACCTGCCAAGGCCGGGCATCGTCACGATGCGGACCGGGGCATTCTGGTATTTGAAAGCACCAGCGAAGTGATCCGTGCGGAAAACCTGCTGCAGAAACACGGGTGGGACATCCGGGTAATGGGCCCCCCGCCTGAAATTCGAAAAGGGTGCGATCTCGTTATTGAATTCCCTCTCATCGAAGAACTGAGGATTATGAAAGTCTTACAGGATGACGGGATCCCGCCTCTTCAGGCGGTACCCGTTACCGGCCCGCTTCTGCACCCGGTGGATCTCTTCAAGATTAAGGACTTCGGTGCACACCTGATGGTACAGGCGGCCAACATGAAGCTGACCATTGACCGCGAATCCTTGATGATCGTCAACATTTCCGGAGGAGGCTGCCCCGACGTGCCATACCTTGCCGATCAGATGGTCGGCAAACATCTATATGAGGTGCCGAGTCCGCGCGAAATCGGGCATACCCTTTGCGGCTATGCCCTTCAACTGGCTTATGACGAAGGGAGAAGGAAATGCTTGCAGTTGTAGGAACGGTACCTGAGAATGACTTCCCGTTGCTTGCCGGCGAAGTGACTCTGGAGGATGGATATATTTGTATCCAGGGCCGAAAAGCGCCTGTAAACAGAGGCACGCCTGCTTTGATCGCCGCCGCCGCCAAAACCGGCGTTGCACTAGGTCAACCGAAGCTTTTTGGATATCTGGTTGGCGATATCGGCCGCGGCGACGGCAGCAAAAAGCTGTATCAATATCTCGCGGAACATCTCAACCAAACCAATTTTCATACGATCGCATTCCATTACTTGCAGCCCCTTGTCGAGTGGCACGGCCGCATCCTGGCGGCTGTCAGGCAAATGACTCCGAGGCCGATCCTCATCGCGGACGCAGGATTTATGTATATGGCTAAAATGAGCGGAGAATCATCGGCTTACGATCTTTTCACGCCCGATGTCGGGGAGATCGCTTTCCTTGCGGACGAGGTCGCCCCGCATCCCTTCTATACGAGGGGCTTTATATTGCATGAACAAAATCAGGTGCCGGAATTAATCGCCAGAGCGTATGCCCATGGAAATGCTCCTGAGTTTCTTCTCGTTAAGGGAAGCAAAGATTATCTGGCCAATAGAGAAGGGATTCAGGACATCATCGACGCGCCTTCAGAAGAATCGATGGAGGCTATCGGAGGAACCGGCGATACGCTGACGGGAATCGCTGCCGCCCTAAGCGCATCCCGTCTGAATATACGGGAAGCCGCGGCGGTAGCTGCCAGAGTAAATCGTTTGGCCGGATCCTACTCCAAACCGACCCCTGCAACTCAAGTGATGGACATAATTGAACGCATCCCCGAGGCGCTTGAATTCTGCCTGGCGAAAGATCCAATCCTGGAGAAATGCTATGAGAGAAAACAGCTTATGAATAGCTCCATGCTTGATAAAAAAAATGCCATTCACCCCGGCATGACCGTTCTGGATGTGGTATCGAAATATAAGCGGGCTCTGGATGTATTTAAGAAATATGATAAGCAGGCGGGCGAATGCATCTGCTGCCAGGCGCTCTTTGATTCGCTGCAGCATGTTGCAGAAAAATACGGCCTGGACCTGGAAAAGCTCCTGGCCGATTTGAAGGAGGTCGAAACCGAAGTTCTTTAGACGTCACGGATGGAGCTGTTGAGGACAGGAGCTTCCACAAAACCGTTGTCGGATACCGAAAGACCCTCCTTCCCCGTGGATGCCGCGGCCGGGACTACGGGGAAATATTCCGGTTTGCAGCCCGGCCTATAATTCTCCAGGTGTTTTGTTTTTTCCGGCGAATAATGGGTTCATTCCGCGCCCTTTCTAAGTTTAATGTCAAATGCTTCGCCTGCCGATATTAAATGCAGCAACGGGAGACCGATGTGAGAATTCTTCTGGTTGAAGACAGCAAAACCATACGGCGGGAAAACGAAGCCGCCCTGCTGAGGGCGGGATACGAAGTGAAATGCGCCGAGGACGGAGAGGCCGCCCTCAAGCTGGCGCAGGAGCTGAAACCGGACTTGATTCTGCTGGACATGATCCTGCCCAAAATGAATGGCCCGGAGGTTTTGCAGCATCTGAAGAACGATCCTGAAACCTCAACGATTCCGGTCGTCGTTGTCAGCAGCCTTTCTGAAAGAAACAGGCAGAAGCTCATAGAGGTGGGCGCGGAGGATTACCTGGAAAAGAACGACCTGATGCCTGCTCGAGGAGTCAACCTGCTTCCCAAAATGCTGGAGCCGATCATCAAGCGGCTCAACGCCGGCCGCGAGTTCGAACCGGAGTAAAAAAGCTCACACCCTGAAAAGCCTTCCGGCCGCTTTCCTATACCTTTATCCTTCTTAATCCCTTATTTCATAACGGAGAAGCTCTCATAAGCGCCGGCCAGTCTTGAGCATTAAAAGCGCTTAAAGCCGGATTAAATCCGGCTGGCCGTATACTTCAGGGTTTGCGCAATTCGGCAGGCGTTCCCCCCGCAAGCCTGCGATCAGATTCTCGGCCGCCATTACCGCCATCCGGCCGCGCGTGGCAATGCTTGCACTGGCGATATGCGGCGTGACAATGATGTTGTCCAGCGTCAGCAATGGGTCGTCCGGTTTTATAGGCTCCGGTTCAGTGACATCAAGAGCTGCATATGCGATCCTTCCCGATGAAAGCGCCCGGTACAGCGCCTCAGGATCGACTACGGCTCCGCGCGAGGTGTTAATCAGGATTGCGGACCGCTTCATTTCCTTCAAGCGCGCGTCGTTCATGAAGCGGCGGGTTTCCTGCGATAAATCCGTGTGGAGCGAAACAAAGTCCGATTCCCGCAGCAGCGTGTCCAAATCGACATATTGGGCGCCGCAGTTTTGTTCGGCATCAAGCCGCCTCTCTTTGTCGAAATAAAGAACTCGCATATCAAACCCCCGCGCCCGCCTGGCCATTCCTTGCCCGATTCTCCCGAATCCGATAATGCCCAGCGTCGCTCCGGTGATATCGGGGCCGAGGAAGTCGATCGGGCCCCAGGTTTCCCATTTGCCCGCGCGCGTAAACCTGTCGCTCTCCACCACGCGCCGGGCGGCGGCCATCAGAAGCGCCCAGGCGAAATCGGCCGTCGTATCGGTAAGGATGCCGGGAGTATTTCCCACCGGGATGCCGCGCGCCGTCGCCGCGGGGATGTCGACATTGTCGAGCCCTACGGCCATCTGGCTGATGACTTTCCCCTGAGGCCCCATTGCGTCCATCAATTTTCCGTCGATTTTATCCGTGAGCAGGCACAATAGCGCGTCCATGCCGCGGACTCTTTTAAGCAGAATCGAATACGGGGGCGGAAGCGGATCCCGCCAGACCTCGACATCGGCCGTCCGCCGCAGCATCTCCATGCCTTTCTCAGGAATGAAACGAGTCACAAAGATCTTTGGTTTCGTCATGAAATTTCCTTTTCTATCCATTCCCCCATTGACGGCAGGAACCCTCTTCAATTTCCCGAACCCGGCAGATTTCATTGCGGGCGGAAAATCTTACGCATGCTTCAATTTTTACATAGTTCCTCTTAAGCGGGAAACCGTAACCGCGAGTGCAATCGTATTTCCGTGCAGCCGGAAACATGTATAATGGCTTTTCGCCATCGCTTTATTGCCGGGCCGGCCCCATCGAACAGTCCGCCGAGAATTGAGACGATCCGCATGAACAAAAGGGCTTTTGCCGTGCTTGTGGCGAGCATGTTCATATCGATGCTCGGTATGGGCATCGTCACTCCGTTTCTTCCCATTTATGCCAACACCATGGGAGCCTCCTCGCTCGAAGTCGGCCTGATTCAAGCGGCATTCAGCATGACCGGCATCGGCACCCTCCTGTTCGTGGGCCGGCTGTCGGATCGATTCGGACGAAAGCCGTTTCTGAGCGGCGGGCTTGCGGTCCTCTCGGTTTCAGCCGTTGGCCTGATGTACGCGCATACCCCGCTTCATCTCATCCTGTGGCGCTTCTTCCAAGGCCTCGGTGCATCGGCCCATCTGCCCATAGCCCAAGCATACCTCGGCGATATCACCCCGGAGGGATACGAAGGCAAATGGATGGGATATTTCAACGCGGTGCTCTTCGCAGGGATCGGCGCCGGTCCTCTTGTCGGGGGAGTCGTCACGGACGCTCTCAACATCAATGCCGCATTTCTGGTTATGGCTGTTTTAAATGTGATGGCGCTCATCGCCACGCTGATATTCCTTAGGGAGATGCCGCGCAAGACAGCGTCCCGAGAGCACGCGTCGCTCCTTGCCCCGCTGAGAAGCCGCATCATGCGCGGTGTTTGTGTATTCAGAATGACTACGGGGATCGGCGTGTCAAATCTCATGGCGTTCGTGCCGCTTTTTGCGGATATCAGGATAGGCCTCAGCACCAGCCTTATCGGAATACTGCTCGCGGCCGGGACTCCCGTCTCCGTTCTCCAATCCTATACAGGGCGGCTTGCGGACCGATGGAACCGCCGGCTTATGGTTATCTGGGGAGGCATCGGGACGGTTGTCGCTACGGCTTTGCTTCCTCTTAGCAGCGGATTCTGGATGCTGTTTCTTGCCTACATTTCCACCACGCTCGGACAGGCATTTGCAACGCCCGCCGCCAACGCTTATGTCGTCAACGAAGGCAGGACTTACGGCATGGGCGCGTCCATGACAATGTTCATGCTGGCGATGCAGACAGGCACCGGCGGCGGGCCGGTGGCTTCGGGCGCCATTGCGGACAAGCTCGGTCTAGATTTCGTATTCTATACCGCCGCCGCTTCCATGGCTGCCGGAGTTGCGCTGTTTGCCTGGATGGTCCGCCCTTCTTCCGCCGCGCCGACACAGGGGACGCCCGAGTTCAGGGAAACAGGGACTCCTCAAAACCTGAACCAATCGAAGTCCGCATAGCCCGCGCTGTCGGAAATATTGGGATTGACGGTGAAGAGGCCTACTTTTGCGCCGATCCAGGTGCCCGGAGCGGCCTTGAATTCCTTTCCTATAGGAATATAGCTCTCGCCGTCCGCGCTGTATGAGAAAGCGCACACGCCCCCTTCGGCAACATGGACCCGCAGATAGCAGGCTTCCCGCTCAAGAGGGATGGATTCGATCTTTTCGGTCCTGTCGTATCCCTCAAAATAGGTCCCTTTGTACATGCCCAGCTCAAGACCCGCGTCGGTTCTGACTAATGCCAGGTAGGCCCATTCTCTCCCCATAATGACCAGGCCGCTTTTTTCTCCATCGAGCTCCGGATGGAAGGAAATATGCGCGGTGGCGGTAAAGGACGGAGCCGGAAATTTTTGAAGCAGCAGATTGGGCACGCGCCAGAGATTGCCCTGCTGGGTGAGATTTCTCACGGCGTAAAGCCTCAGAGATCCCGCCGCCTCGGTCAGCGAATACCATTCTTTTTTTGGATTGGCATGCCATTGCCATTGCAGTCCGAGAGTCTTTGAATTGAATTCATCCGTTGTCTGGGGCGCCGCCGCCGGATAATTTCCGCCGACATCGGGCTTCCTCCACTCCATAACCGGTTCTCCGATTCCGTCGCCGTTTATGTCGGATCCCATCAGCGGCCAGCCGTCGCGCCAGGTTACCGGCTGAAGATGAACAATGCGACCGTAGGCGCCGCGGGATTGGAAATGCAGGAACCACCACTCGCCGGATTTCAGCGAAACCAGTCCGCCCTGGTGCGGCCCGTTGATTGAAGTCCCGCCGCTGTGAAGCACAGTTTTGTCTTCGTAAGGCCCGTATATATTTTTGGAGCGCAGGACAGCCTGCCAGCCGGCGGCCACGCCTCCCGCCGGAGCGAGAATATAGTACCAGCCGCCGATCTTGAACATTTTGGGGCCTTCAATCACCGGTTGCTTCTCGACGTTGTGGTAAATCACCCTGCCGTTGTCCAGCAGCTTCCTGCCGTCCGGGCTCATGCGGTGAAGGACCAGCACATCCGCGCGCAGTTTGCTCCGCACGAGATATGCGTTTCCGTCATCATCCCAGAACGGGCACGGGTCTTCCCAAAGCTCGACATCGACGACATGATGCAATTCCCATTCGCCTGCCGGGTCCTCCGCGCTCGCCATAAAAAGGCCGCGGTAGGGCGTGCAGAAATAAACATAAAACCTGCCGTTGTGATGGCGGATGGAAGGCGCCCAGGAACCGCGCCCGTGGTTCGGTTTATCGAATTCCTCAAACGGGAGGCGGTCGTAAACATGTCCGATGATGGTCCAGTTGACCAGATCCTTGGAGTGCAGCACGGGAATTCCCGGCATCGCGTTGAAGCTCGACGCAACCATATAGAAATCGTCCCCGACAAGGACGACGTCGGGATCCGAATAATCCGCAAACAGAACCGGATTCTTATACCGTCCGTTTCCAAGATCGGGGACCCAGTTCTGGGCCGCGGCGGTGGCCGCTAAAACAAGAATAACAACGAGGCGGATTGGGTGTCTCATCATGTTTTCCAGAATTAAAACTTTAATGTCAGATTGCCGGCTTTGCCGGTTTCGAGGGGAATTTCAGCGATTCCCTTTCTTTCATCGAAAGCGAATTCCACCGCCTTGCCGTTGCGTAAAAGCTCTTTGGGACGCCCGGGGCATTTCACGGCAACGGCGGACTTCGATAAAAGCGCATCCGAAGTAAAATGAACGGTTTTATCCCCGCTTGACAGGGTCATCTTTTTTTCTTTATCTCCGTCGGTGTAATCGACGTAGGTAAATTCGGTTTTGGAATCGGCTCTGCCTGGAAAAGCGTGGACCGTAAGTTCCCCGCCGTTTCCCCGCCTCCAGACTTTTGAGCTGCCGCGGAAGATATCGCCGGAAACGTATATCGAATTTTCTTTTACAAAGACGGGCATCTCGTTCGTAGATAGGCTGACGCGGATGCGCTGCACCCCGCTGCGCGATTTTGAAAGATCCCTGAAATCGTACCATGTCCCGGCCGGGAGATAGATTTCACGCTTTCCTCCCGGCTGGAATAGGGGCGCAACAAGAAAGGCATCGCCGAAAATGTATTCATCCCAGATGGAATGCGTATTTTCATCGTCCGGATAGACGTATGCCAGCGGCTTCATCACGACGCCGTTTTTGGTGGACGTATTCACGCAGGAATAAATGTAGGGGAGCATTTCCATGCGCAGCCTGCACACGTCGCGGAAGACTTCCTGCAGTTCGGGGGAGCAATTCCACGGCGCCCGGTCTTTCCCCATGCCGCCGGAGCCGTCGATTTTGATTTCAAAGAGGCCGTTCCAAACGCTCCACTGCAGCCAGCGCATGTACAGCTCTTCATCGATCTTTCCGGGGCCGAGGTAGCCTCCGGTATCGTTGCCCCATACCGGAAATCCCTGGAAGCTGCTGCGCATGGCATTGGCCTGGCTGCCCGCCATGCCGAGCCAGTTGGAGCGGCTGTCGCCGCCCCATAGGGCGCTCAGATAAGGCTGGGAGCGGTGAAAGGCCGCGCGCGCGAAGTTGAATTGGTCGCGGCCATGGGCTTTTGAAAGCAAATCGTGGATCACCTTCGCATACAGGTAGACGTATTGGTTGCGCGTTGCGGATTCCGGGACGGGCTCGCGCCAAAGGGCGGTCAGCGGGAAATTTTCATCGGCGCGATCCATCTTGTGCCCCTTTACGCCCGCGGAATACTGATACTCGCCGAGCCGCCGCTCGAATTCGGCCACTGCATCCGGATCCGTCAAGTCCATATAATTCTTGAAACCAGAAAGCAGACCCGGGAAGTCCGGATCGGTGAATGTCATGGGGGCGACCCAGGTCATGAATTGCATGCCGTATTTTTCATTGATGATTCGGATCCACTCCTCGGGCCGGGCGAACGCCTCGCTGAAATTCATTTTGGACCATTGATGCGCGCCGTCGCTGTAAGGCCGGTCCACCCAGCATGCGGTCAGCGGAATTTTCAACCCGGTGAATTTTTCAATATCCGCTACTATTTCGGCGCTGCCTCCGTTGTTCTGATCGCGCCAGAATACCGGCCCGCAGGCCCAGATCGGGACATACTTGGGCCTGCCGATGACATCGAAGTATTGTTCATGGATCCGCCTGCCGCCGGGTCCGAAAAACAGGTACCAGTCGAGCGCATCCGTCTGATGGTAAATTTCCGTGGCGCCGTCGATCGCAAACCGGTAGCGTCCTCTGGCAAAGGTATCGAAGAAACTGCCGTACCCTGCGCTGCTCATGAAAAAAGCGGAATATGCGGATGCGTAGTTTTCGGCATAGTCCATGGCTCCGTTTCCGTAGACGTCCACATCCACGGTGCGGCCGCGAAGGTCGGGATTCTTCTCATTGTACGGGTACAGTTTTTCAATCAGGCCGAAATAATGCTCGTCCTTATCCCTTATTTTTATGGTGATGTGATGAAAGGCCGGGTGCCGGGCGGAAAAATGAAAGGTATCTTTGAAATGCTCAATGCGAAGCATCAACTCGCGCGGAAAGTTGTAATGGAAGCCGTCGGTTTCTTTGAAAACCAGCCTCAAGGTCAGGGCGTCGGTGTCCACGCTTTCAACCGCCATGCTTTCCGGCTCGATAAAATTGAACAGGAAAGCGGAGATTTCGACCGTCCTGTCCGGCGAGTGCAGGATTTCGAGCGTGTTTTTTTCAAGCCGGATGCTGGAACCGCCGTTCTGCCATACCTGCCGCGAAGGCGCGGATTGAAAATTCATGGACAAAAGCATTAGCAGCAAAGCATTAAGAAATTGCATTTTCTTCCCTTTCCTCAAGGCAGCGGATGGAGCCCTTCGGTTTTCACCACCCAATTGCCGTCTTTTGGGAATCCCGGCGCATCGACATCCGGAGCCCCGTCCCAGCCTGCAGCCATCATGGCGACCGCGGCGAGAAGGCCGCCGTTGCCGGGCAAATAAACAGGCAGCCGGCGGTCCTGGTAATTGTGGCCGTTCGGAAGATATCGGTTTTTGGGCGCATCCAGCAGCAGGGCGTAGAGGGCCAGGTCCGGCCTGCCTGTGCGGGCGGCCGTCATGGCGATCAGGGCATAATCCCATCCCCAGCTGCTTTGCCAATCCCAGGATTGCAGGACTCTTTCGACTGTGCGGCGCATCCTATCGACATCCGCGGAATCACCGGGCAGCATGCCGAAGGCGCCGAGCAGCGCGGGATGGTCCCGCCGCTGGGCGGCGTCTTCGAATGTATTCATGGCGTTTTCGGCGTTCTGATACAAACCGTTCTTTTGCGGCAAGGGAGCCAGGAACCGCAATACGTGATCCCATCTCTCATTGCGCGGCAGGCCGAGGCGTTCGCGCCAAGCATTTGCGGTCTTCAAGCCGAAACGCCAGTAGGCCAGCTCAAAAGAAGGATTCAGCGTCTCTTCAGGCTTGTATATCTCCTGGGCGGGAATGAGCGGCGGGCCCAGAACGTAGCGGGCGGTTGGATCGTCCCAATGGGCATAGGAAGCCATAAAATCGGCCGTCGCGAAAACAATATCTTTGTATTTTTCGAGGATGCCGCCGTCTTTCTCCAAGCGATAGAGCAGCTCCGCGTAATATATGGGATGGGGCTGCTGCCAAATGAGAAATACGCCTATGGAAGAAGGCCCCTCGCGTCCGTCCGCGGCGGTCATCTTCGGCCAGCGGGCGCCCGCGTAGCCTTGCTTTTCGGCTGTCCGCTTTGCCTCCGGCATGACGGAGCCATACCACCGCATGCTTGTCTCCAGCACTTCAGGTTGGCCCCAAAGGGCAAAATGCACCGCGTGCCACCAGTGCATCTCCAGGTGAAACTTGCCGTACCAGCTGTTGAATGTAAGACCGGTTTCCGCGGGAGGCAGCGGGCTGCGGCACTGAACGGCCATGAGGTAGCGCGACAAGACAATTCGCCTTTCAAGCTCGCGGGCGCGCGGATCTTTGCTTAAAGACAAGTCAACGGCGCCGCCTGATTTCCAAAAGCTTTTCCACCAGGCGCGCGAGGCTTGGAGCGTTTCCCGGGCGGAAGGAGCCGCGCCTTCAACCTTTTGCTCTGAAAAGCGTGCGGTGAATTCGAAACGGTCGCTATCGTCGGGCGAGAGCATGAAGAAATGCTTGGCCTTCTCGGTAAATACGGCATTTCCGGCCCATTGGACGGACACATAATATTGGTCCCCGTCCAGAGTGCGTTTAATAATGACTGATTGCGGCTTTCGGACGATAAGCTCCGAGCTGTGGCGGTCGGGATTCCGCCAGTCGGCGGCATTGTTTCCCCAAGCTGTGCTGCCGTACGGGAAGTCGAACCGGATCCGGATTTGGCCGGTCCTCAACAGATCCGACCGAATGCGCACTGCGATTTGATCGGTATCGGGGTGGCAGGCGGTTTCCACGGCAACCGTTTTGCCTTCAATCTCAAAAACGCTTTTTAGGATTCCGCGCCAAAGATCGGCAGTCTGGTTTACGCCGCTAACGTCTTCAATTGCGATTTCATTGCCCCGCGAGTCCTTTAGATAAAGGCCTATCCTGCCCAGGTGCAGACGATGCGGGTTGGCGCGCAGCCATTGTCCCGCCTTTGTATTCTGCAGCGAAGCGTACGGCACGCGCCGCCCGTAGCTGTCCCGGTATTCCGTAGCGTCTTCGAGCGTATAATCGTCCGCGGCCGGAATTGTATGCCAGCCCCAATAGGATTGCGTAGCGAGCGGGATCCCTTTCTCATAAAAATCGGGGAAAGTCTGCAGGCCGGTGATATCCGCCGTATAGGCGAATTCTCCATTGCCCACGGTAAACGGGCTCAGCGGGTCTGCTTTCGTGATATGCGGGATATGCCTTTGAATGAGCTTTTCGCGGTCGATGCCCTTGCCGCCGGGATCGGGATTCCCAACGATCAGCATCGGCATAAAGATGAGACTTAAGAACAGCCACACTTGCTTTTTTCTCACAGCCCCACAGTCTAGCAGACCACCGGAATTGCCGGTCAATATCAAAATGGAAGATAAATGAATGGGATTGCCATCGGCCTCTGTTATATAAAATAGTTTTTATGCGGAATGGAATAAAAAGCGTGTCTCAATACCTATGGATTGACCCTAAGGACAATGTTGCCGTTGCTTTAACCGACCTCCGCAAAGGCGCCGTTCTGCACATAAAAAATAGAACCGTTGAATTAAAAATGAATATCCCCGCAGGGCACAAATTCGCCGTTGCCGACATCAAGAGAGGCGAAAACGTCATCAAATACGGATATCCCATCGGCCATGCCGCCAAAAAAATCGAAACAGGCATGCTTGCGAGCGAAAGGAACCTGAAAACCAACCTTGAAAGCGTCATCGGATACAAATACATCAAAAAAACGGCTGAAGTGAAATACCCGCGCCGGCATCTCACTTTCAAGGGATATCGGCGCAAAAACGGAGAGGCGGGCGTCCGCAACGAATTATGGATCGTTCCGACGGTCGGCTGCGTGAACGGCACGGGGGACAGGCTGCTAAACGGATTTAGAAAAGAAACGGGCGCTTTGAAGGTAGACGGAGCTTTGAATATCCAACATCCTTACGGTTGTTCGCAGCTCGGCGATGATTTCGAAAATACGCGCAAAATTCTTCGAGACATCGTATTGCATCCCAATGCCGGGGGCGTGCTGGTCCTCGGCCTTGGGTGCGAGGGCAACCAGCCCCGCGAATTCGAGAAATTCCTGGGAGATTACGACAAGGATCGCGTGAAATTCCTGGTGGCGCAAAATGTTCGGGATGAATACGAAGAGGGGATGAAACTGCTTCGGGAGCTTTACGCGAAAGCTTCTCAAGACCGCCGCGAAAGCATTCCTTTGTCCGAGCTTCGGATCGGCTTGAAATGCGGCGGATCGGACGGCCTGTCCGGAATCACGGCAAATCCCCTGGTGGGCAAAATCACTGATATCCTGGTCAGCCAGGGCGCTTCCTGTATTTTGACGGAAGTTCCGGAGATGTTCGGGGCGGAAACCCTATTGATGGAACGCGCCCAAGACCGGCCGATCTTCGACAAAATTGTGCGCTTGATCAACGACTATAAGAAATTTTATATGGAAAACCATCAGCCCGTTTATGAAAATCCATCGCCCGGCAACAAGGCAGGCGGCATTTCAACCCTTGAAGAAAAATCATTGGGCTGCATCCAGAAATGCGGGAACGCCACGGTCACGGATGTTTTGATCTACGGCGAAAGAATCAGCCGCAGCGGATTGAGCCTGCTCGGCGCCCCCGGAAATGATCCGGTGTCCGCAACCGCGCTCGGGGCGGCGGGCTGTCACCTGATATTGTTCACAACGGGACGCGGCACGCCCTTCGGCGGCTTTGTGCCGACAATAAAAATCTCTTCGAACACCGCGCTCGCTCAAAACAAGCCGCATTGGATTGACTTTGACGCCGGGCCGATTGCGGGCTCAGGCGAATCGCCGAATGAACTGGCGGAAGGTCTTTTATCCCTGATCCTTGAGACGGCCGGAGGGAAAAAGACAAAAAACGAATTATTCGGGCACCGAGAAATAGCCATTTTTAAATCCGGCGTCACCTTATGATGCTTTTATCGCGAAGATAGTTCCGCCTGCACCGAACACTCCCCTTCCCGGCAAGACTGCGGCATATGCTATGATAAAAAATTATGGGATCCACCGCTCTGGTTTGGTTCCGATTGGATCTGCGCCTGGCCGACAATCCTGCGCTGGCTGAGGCAGCGGCCCGCTCGAGCCGTGCGGTGCCGGTGTTCATCTGGGCGCCTGAAGAAGACGAGGACTGGCCACCGGGCGTCGCGAGCCGCTGGTGGCTGCATCAATCGCTGCAATCGTTGGATGCGGATCTGCGGCGGCGGGGATCGCGCCTCATCCTGCGCGGCGGCCCCTCGCTGGACGCGCTGCGGTCGCTCGTACGCGAATGCGGCGCGGACTCGGTTTTCTGGAATCGCCGCTATGAGCCCGCATTGCGCCGTAGGGATGCCGCCGTACAGCAAGCCCTGCTGTCCGACGGGATCCGGGTGGAAACCTTCAACTCGGCATTGTTGGTCGAGCCGGACGAAATTAAAAACAGAAGCGGGAAACCCTTTCAAATCTTTACGCCTTTCTGGCGCGAATGCGTTTCAGCCATGCCCGATTTTTTCCCCGGCAGAATTCCGCATCTTCCCGAAACGGAATTCCCATCGTCGAAACCGCTGCATTCATTCGCACTGGAACCGGATGCAGACCACAGCGAAGGCTTGAAATCAACGTGGGAACCGGGCGAAGCCGGCGCGCGGAAAACGCTAAGGAGGTTTGTTGCCCGAGGACTTGGGAAATACCCGGAGCAACGGGATTTCCCGGCAGTTTACGGCACATCGCGCCTTTCTCCCCATATCCACTTCGGAGAGATTTCCCCGCGCAGGGTTTGGGCCGATTGCTTTCATCGGCGCGACGCCGCTTCGAAAGCATTTCTCCGCCAGCTGGGTTGGCGCGAATTCGGCTACCATATGCTGTATCACTTTCCGGATACGGCCCTCAAACCGCTGCGGCCGCAATTCTCGAAATTTCCCTGGAGCAAGGATACGAAAAAACTCCAGGCATGGCAGGAGGGGCGCACCGGCTATCCGCTTGTGGATGCCGGGATGCGCGAGCTTTGGGCGACCGGATGGATGCACAACCGGGTGCGCATGATCGCGGGCTCTTTTCTTGTGAAGGATTTGCTGCTGCCCTGGGTTTCAGGAGCGCGCTGGTTCTGGGACACTCTGGTTGACGCGGACCTTGCCAACAACACGCTCGGCTGGCAGTGGGTTGCGGGATGCGGCGCGGATGCGGCGCCGTATTTCCGCATTTTCAATCCCGCCTCTCAGGCCGCCAGGTTTGATCCGAAGCGGGAGTACGTGCGCCGTTGGATTCCTGAACTGGATGGGGCCGGCTACGCCGTTCCGATCATTGATCACGCGCGGGCCCGAGACCGGGCCCTGGAGGCGCTCGCCTCGATTAAGAAACCCTGAAACGCTTGGCGTGCCCAGCCCGGGGCAAAAAACCCTTTGGGGGAATCATGAAGAACATGAATCCGATTGTAATGCTTGCAGTGCTTATTGCGGTTTGCCTTGCCGTTGGCGCATTTGGATCGGTTTTTACCGCCAGCTCGGTAAACGGATGGTATCCGACGATTCATAAACCTTCCTGGACGCCCCCCTCCTGGGTTTTCGCGCCGGTCTGGACCGCTCTCTACATCATGATGGGAATTGCCGCATGGTTTGTCTGGCGCAAAAGAGAGAATGCCGGAGCCAAAAGCGCGCTGATTCTGTTTGCAGTTCAGCTTGCGCTCAATGCCGCGTGGTCTCCCCTGTTTTTCGGCCTTAAAAATCCCTTAGCCGGTCTGCTTACAATCATCCTTTTGTGGGCTTTCCTCGCCGCCGCGATCCTATCCTTTTGGAGGATCTCCAGGGCGGCCGCCGCGCTGCTGGCGCCTTATTGGCTGTGGGTAAGCTTCGCCTCGGCGCTGAATCTCGCCATCTGGAGAATGAACGGGTAGCGAATGCCAACGCCACTTCCGCAGTTAAACAGAGACTTCCTGATCATCAAAGCGAAGAAGGACTATTTTGCTTCAATATCTGAATATGGCCGCGCAGAGAAGGGGCTCAGGGAACTCTTCCGGTTTCACCACATACACTCTGCCTCCTTTCATATAGGCATGGGCAGCGGCGAAATCGGTTAGATCCCAGTCTCCGGGTTCCTGCTCGGAGTGCAGCATGAGCGAGCGCTTTTCAGCATCGAAGGATCCCCATTGCCGGGACCCGGCCGCGACAAACAGCGTGTCGATGCGTCCTTCGAAAGATGCGGGCACGATTTCCTTGATGTCGCCGGTGGCAAGGCGCGTATCCCTCAAATCCCTGTATCGGGAAAATTCTTCTTCCCGCTCTTTCCTGAAATGGACCCGTGCGATATTCCAGCTTTTTTCATGAAGCTGCTGTTCGGAAAATTTGTCGATATTCCCCGTTATTCCCGATTCCAGCAGCTTGGAATAGGTGTTTGCGCTTTTATATATCGCGTGAAGGTATTCGACGCCGGCCAGGAGGAGAGGCTTTTGCTCTTTGGCCAGCAGCGGCTGCAGTCCCTTTTCCACCATTCGGAAGAAGCGCAGGATATCGTCCTTGGAGTCGTCTGCCTGGCCGTGAAACATGGCCGAGCGCTGGTCTTTTCCGCTCGCTCCCGATGTGCCCGTATGGAATTGCAGCTGTCTTTCCGGATCGTCGTATTTAAGGGCTTCGTCGAGACTCAGAGGTATATTCTGCAAGGCGATTTCACGAATGTCGTAGGGAGTGCATTCGAAAAATCCAATTTTCTTCTGGCTCAGAGCGAGCACAAAAAACCCGTAATCCGCCGTCAGCAGGGGAAGAATGGGCTTGATGTGGAAGCGGTCCGAAACCACAACCTCGGTCTTGAATTCGAGCGGGAGGGAATAGGTACGAAACCATTGTGGATTTAGAAAGATGGCAATGCCCGAGCTCTGTTTGCGCCAAAAAGCGCTGTCTGCGACCAGTACCTGGGCGCGCTTCAGGAAGTCTTTAGCCGCAGCGGGCCGCAGGTCCTGCTGTAACAGTGCGTTTTCAGCGTCGCGCAGCAGGTTCTTGAGCCTTATGGGATTTTTGCGCTTTTCCTTCCCCACCTCATCGGCGGGCATGTAAATGGACACGCAGGCCCCGCTGCGCACTTCCATAAGCGCTTTCAATTCCTCTTCAAGCATTATGGGGCGTGCTTCAGAAATGTTTTCCTCTTGTTTCATTTGATGGCTTCCCGGTTTCGAGGTTTGAGTTGTCCGCATTTAAATCCTTCCGCATGTTTTTCAGAATCGACCCATAAGGGAAAACACCGCTGCGTTCCGGCTGCCTCTTACGGCCGTCTGCTCTCGATGTTTTTGCCCTATACCTCTGCCGGATAGACAATATTCAACCTGCAGGCGTTTCATAGATTCTCGGAAAAACGACCGATCGTTTTCAGGCGGAAGCGCGGTTGCGACCCATCCCTATTTTGGTAAGTTGTCCGATCAGCAGCGTCGCCAGCGCAGCCGAAAATATCAGACTCCATCCCATTGTCCCCGGAGGAACCAGCTTGAGCACGCCTGCCAGAGGTCGGATGTATACGGCCGCGAACAGGAGTACGGCGCAGAGGGCAAGCGCCTGCCAGACAAACGGATTCAGCGTAACGTCGTTGATAATGAAGCCGGATCCGCGGTCCCGCATGTTGAATGCGTGCAAAAGCCGGGAGAAGGCGAGCGCCAGGAAAGACACCGTAACCGCCGACTCGTATCCCAGATATTTCAACCCTACCCCGTAAACGGTAAGCACGCTTGCGGCTATCAGCAGGCCGTATCCTACAATGGAGACCCAATGCCTTCGAGTAAGGATGGGTTCGTCCGCGCCTCGCGGCGGTCGCTGCATTATGGCGGCATCCCCTTTCCCAAGGCCGAGGGCAAGCGCGGGAAAGACATCTCCAATCATGTTGAGATACAGTATCTGAAGAGGGAGAAGCGGAAGCCGCGCCCCGGCCATCAGGGCAAATCCCACTATCATGATTTCTCCCATGTTTCCGGACAGCAAAAACAGTATGAATTTCCGTATGCTGTCGAAAATCGCCCTGCCCTGCCCTATGGCAACCGCAATGGTGCCGAAGGCGTCATCTTTGAGAATAATGTCGGCCGCTTCCCTGGCCACCTGGGTGCCGCGTTTCCCCATTGCGATTCCGATGTCCGCCTTTTTGAGTGCCGGCGCGTCGTTCACGCCGTCGCCCGTCATCGCCACGACAGCCCCGTTTCGCTGGTGAAGCTCCACAAGATCGAGCTTCTGCCTTGGGCTGATTCTGGCGAAAATGTTTGCCTGCAGGTATTTTCTCTGCTCTTCGGCGGAGATTGTATCTACGCTTTTGAATTCTTTGCCGCGAATGACGGCCGCGCCGCCTTTTTCAATGAGACCGATGCTTTTCCCCACATTTTCGGCGGTTATGGGTTGATCCCCCGTAACCATAACGGTTCGTACGCCCGCCCGCGAACAAGAATCGATTGCATCGCGGACCTCAAGCCGCGGAGGATCCAGAAGGCCGATCAAACCGACAAATGCGAGATTCTCGTAAGGGTTTTCCTTCTCGCTTTCCGCTGTTTTTCCCGCGAATGCCAGAACCCGCAAACCGTCATCCGCCAGCCGGTTATTGTGCTTGAGAATCTCTGTGCGCTGGTTCTCCTGCAGGTCTTTCCGCCCTTCCTCGCTCCGGATGGAGGTGCAGACGTCCAGTACAGATTCGGGAGCCCCTTTTACGGCAACGATGTATTTGCCGTTCTTTTCGTGGAATGTTGCCATCAGCGCCGATTTGGGGTCGAAGGCCTCTTCGCGGACCTCCGGCATGCTTTTCAGGATATCCTCCCGATGAATGCCGAACCCGGCTCCCAAAGCAAGAAGCGCAACCTCCAGGGGATCGCCGACCGCTTTGCTAAGATCCAGGGGAGAATCCCTGTTCAGGCTGGCGTTGCTGCAAAGAACGCCGATTTCTACGGCTTCGCGGAAGCCGGCGCATTCTTTAGCTTCTATGTTTCTGTCTTCCATAGACAACAAGGGAGGATCCGACTGCAGATCTATCTCGATCTCCTTTTCGTAACAAGCCGCGGGGATCAAGCGCCTTGCGGTCAACCGGTTCTCGGTCAAGGTGCCCGTTTTGTCCGTGCAGATAATGCTGACGGAACCCAAGCTTTCAACGGCGGAAAGCCGGTTTACCAGAGCATTGAGTCTGGCCATGCGCCACATGCCCCTGGCAAGCGCCAGGGTTGCGACAATGGGAAGACCTTCGGGTATGGCGGCCACTGCCAGCGCGATGGCGGTTTCCACTATCAAAAGAATCTCCATTCCCGAAAAAGCGCCGACGAGAACCAGGAGCCCGGCCGTGATAATGGTGATCCAGATAAGCTTGTAACCCAACCGGTTGAGCCTCTTGTCCAGCGGAGAAATTTCCGCTTCGGCTTCGGTGACGAGCGAAGTAATTCGGCCGAGTTCCGTCTGCATTCCGGTCGACACAACAATTCCTTCGCCGGAGCCCCCTGTCAGGGCCGTCCCCTTGAAAAGCATATTTTTCCTTTCCGCCAGAGGAAGATCGCCCTCGAGAACGCCGGCCTCCTTGCCGGCGGGGATAGATTCGCCTGTCAGCGAGGATTCATCCGCCCGCATGCGCGAAGCTTCGATCAGGCGCAGATCCGCGTTTATAAGGTCTCCTCCCTCGACTGCGACGACATCGCCGGGCACCAGTTCTTCGGCCGGAATCTCCTGAATCTGCCCGCTTCGGCGGACCTTGGCTTTGGTGCGGCTCATCCGGCTCAATGCTTCCATGGATCGAACGGCCTTCAGTTCTGTAAAGAATCCTATTGCGGTATTGATGACAAGGACGGCAATAATGGAAATTCCTTCCATAAACTGCCCAAAAAGAAATGCAAGCGCGGCGGCGACCGCGAGAAGCAGCACAATCAGGTTTTCAATCTGCGAAATAAATATTTTAAGGATGGATTTTTTTGGAGCGGTCCGAAGACGGTTCGGCCCGTATTTCCTGAGACGCTTTCGCGCTTCATCCGCCGAAAGGCCCGCATCTTTGTCAACATCAAGCTCCCGGGCAATCTCTTCGAAGGGAAGAGCCCAGGGATGCTTCAAGCGCTTATTCCGTTCATAGGATGTCATGGCCTAAGCTCATCATTTCAGGTCAAATCGGCCGCCGTTGTTTATAAGACCCCTGGGGATTGAAGCCGTTACAATGGGTGAGGAATTTTCGATCCTGATCCGGAGACTGGCGCCGCCCGCGACGCTGGATACGCCTGGGCGGATCCACGGCATCAAGGGCACATGCCGGTTCCAGGAGCCTGTCCGAGCATTAGAATGTGCCGCGCGCCCGGCGATTCCGACGACGCTATCGAGAAAGCGGCGGGGCTTTATTTCGAGGCGCCGGACAAAATCCGCTCCGGCCCTTATCGTCGTTCTTTCTTACCCGGAACCGCCTCAAAGCCAGCAGGGCTCAGGGTTTCCAGAACCGACCGCTTCCGGTTGCTATAGAATTAGCCTGCTTCAAATGATATCCTTGGCGCCCCCTGAACTAATTGGGCTGCGGCGGATGAGAAAGCGCAACAGCCGATCGCCGGAATCCAAGAGCTGCGCATGAAAAGCATCAAAGATCCTTCCCGTGCTCCAAGGTCTCATGGAGCTCATCTGCTGCAAGGGTCAATCCTGGTGTTCATGGCCGAATCGCTTCTCCCGCTGACGGGCCTCGTTACCGCCTCCTTTCTCACGCGCAGCCTCGGGGCCGGCGGCTATGGTTTGCTGACGCTTGCCGCCACGTTTATTTCCTGGGTTGAATTGGCCGTCAATTCACTTTTTTCCAGAGCCACCGTCAAGATTGTGAGCGATGCCGGAGACTGGCGCCCCGTGGGATCAGCCATAATGAGGCTTCATGTTTTGGCGAGCGCGGCGGCGTTGGCGGCCTGCTGGATTCTGGCAAAGCCTCTGGCGGCGCTGCTTGACGAGCCGGAGCTGGCCGCATATATCGCCCTTTTCGCTGTGGATATACCTGTTTTCGGACTCGCGCACTGCCATCGCAGCCTTCTGGTTGGAAGCGGCAAATACGCGGAACGCGCGAAAATCAGCGCCGGCCGGTGGACCACGCGGCTGTTTTTGATTATCTTGCTGGTGGAAATGGGATTTTCGATCAATGGGGCCATCCTGGGGAGCATTGGAGCCTCATTGGTGGAGTTGGCGATCGCGCGCCGTTATATTCGCCCCGCGTGGCGGGACCGAAGGCCCGCGTCGCTTAAGCTTTGGGATTACGCCATACCCATTTTTCTGTCTGCGCTGGTCCTGCGATTCATGGGAATGGGCTTGTTTATGCTGAAGATTCTGGGTGCCTCCGCGGAGCAGGCGGGCATTTACGGCGCGGCTCAAAATCTTTCCTTCGTTATACCCATGATTCTCGCGGTCTCGATTTCGCCTCTCCTGCTGTCGACGGTCGCGCGGGCTATCAGAGAAAACGATTTGCCGGCCGCGCGTGTTGTCAGCAGCAATGCAATTCGCGCCGTTGCAGCCCTGTTGCCTTTTGCCGCTATGGCCGCCGCCGCGTCCAATGAAATAGCGATTCTAATTTTTGGACGGCATTTCGCGGACGCCGGCCCGCTAATAGCGATTCTTCTGTTTGCCGGTCTCGCGATGATTCTCATTCATTTGCAGAATGCCGTCCTGATTGCGTGCGGAAATCCCGGCTGGACTCTAAAGCTGGCGGCTCCGCTATTTCCCGTGGCGCTGGCCGGCCATTGTATAGCGATACCTGTTTTCGGATCGGTCGGAGCCGCCGCAGTAACCGCGCTGGCGACATTTCTGGGAGCCTTGGCCGGCCTGGCCGCAGGGCGGAAACGGCTGCAAATTAGGCTGCCCATAATGACATCGCTTCGGGCCCTTTTGGTCTCCGCGCTGGTTGTTCCGCTGATGCATCTTTGGCCGGCGCACGGTTTCTCCGTCCTCATGCAGATGGCGGCCGTTTCCATACTGATTGCGTGCGGATTTATTTTATTGGGCGAACTCCGGCGGGATGAAATCCGGTTTTTTAAATCCATCCTCAATCCGCTCTTTTTAAGAAAATAGGCCTTCTGCCGGAAATATCGCTCGCAATAAAGGCATTGCCGCCTCCGCCTGCTTTCCTGCGGCCGAAACCATTTGTCTCTGTCCGTTGATCATTTTATAATCCGCAGGCAAATCAAAACGCAAAGGATTCAGTCCTTTCAAATTTGCGTGTGATTGGATCCCAAGGCGCCGGAAATTCTCTTACGAAGGACTCCTTCGCCCACGGCGCTTCGATTGTTTTTCCCAAGGCATGGCTTATGAAGGTTCAGTGCCGTGATTTATGTGTGAGTTTCAAAGAAGGATCCGGACGCGTAGAGGCGCTCAAGCATCTGAGCTTTGAATGCGCCCACGGAGAGTTTCTTTCGATCCTGGGGCCCAGCGGCTGCGGTAAAACCACGCTTCTCCGCGTCCTGGCGGGCCTCGTTGATCCCGACAGCGGCAATGTCGAGCTTCTCTCCGCGGGGGCTAACGGAAACGGGCGCGTCCTTCTGATTTTTCAGGAAGACAGCCTCTTCCCCTGGATGACGGTGTTGAAAAACGCCGCCTTCGGGCTCGAAATGCAGGGCGTGCCGAAGGCGGTCCGCGAAGCCAAAGCGATTGAATTGCTGGGCCGCCTGGGCGTTTCGGGACGCGAGCATTCCTACCCCCACCAGCTTTCGATGGGGATGAAACAACGCGTAGCCGTCATCCGCTGTTTCCTCAGCAAACCGGGCTTGATGCTGATGGACGAGCCTTTTGGCGCTTTGGATGCGCAGATGCGCTCCGCTCTGCAGCAGGAGCTTCTGGCGCTGTGGGACCAGAACCGCAACAGCGTGATTTTCGTGACGCATGATGTCGAAGAAGCTCTGCTGCTGAGCGACCGCATCCTGGTATTAAGCGCGCAGCCCGGCGCCACCGTGGGAGAGTTCCGCGTGCGATTGCCGCGGCCCCGATCCGCCGAGACCGCTCTGACGGAAGAGTTCCTTCTGTTGAAAAGAGAAATATTCCACCTTTTGAAAACGCAGAAGCGGGAGCCGGGCCATGTTGGGTGAAGCGATGTATTACGCGCGGATGGGCCGAGGAGTCTTTCAACTGCTTCGCGCGCCCAGGATTGCCGATCCCGAAAAAACGGTTCTTGACCAGCTGGCCAACCGGGAACGCCGTTTCCTTGAAACGGTCCGGAGCGTAATCTTCGCCGATGCCCGCCATCCATACCGCCGCATGTTTCAACTGGCCGGCTGCGGGTACGAAGACCTCAAGCAGCGCGTGGAGCAGGACGGCCTTGAAGATACTCTGGCCGCGCTTCATCGCGCGGGAGTTTATCTGTCCCACGATGAATTCAAGTGCAAGAAGCCCATTGTCCGTTCGGGCCGGACAATTCCGGCTGCGCCCGCCAGCTTTCTTAATCCTCTTGTTTCCCGATCCTACGAAAGCCGCAGCAGCGGAAGCCGCAGCGCCGGCACCGTCACGCGGCATAATCTGCAGAACCAGTTGTACCGCGAATGCTATGCTCATTTTCTGCAGAAGGAATTCGATTTGGAAAATCGCATTCTCGTCGGCGTGATGCCGATCCTTCCCTCCGCCTGGGGCTTGGGCAGCTGTCTGAAAGCGGCTCGAGCCGGCCGGCGCATCGAGAAATGGTTTGCGGCAGGCGGCACGTGGTGGGACTCCGGCCATTATCGAGCAGCGACCAAAGCCCTTATGATCCTTGCGGCAGTGATGGGCGCAAAAGTAGCCTTCCCCACTTATTTAAAACCGGATGATTTTTCCGATGCAGCCGAATGGATTGCGGGAAAACGGCGGGAAGGCATCCTGTGCTGGGTAAACGGCGTCGTCAGCGCCTGCGTTCGCGTAGCCGCGGCGGCGCTGGACAAGGGATTCGATATCAGCGGGACCGTATTCCGGGTGGGAGGAGAAGCGCTTACGGACGCAAAACGCCGCGTGATTGAGTCCGCCGGGGCCGAAGTTTTCCCTTATTACCATATCCATGAACTCGGCCCGATCGGCCAGGCCTGCCGCCAGATGCGGGACGGCAACCGCGTTCATATTCATCGCGATGCGGTCGCCGTCATTTCTTATCGTCGAACGGCTCCTTTGAGCTCTACGGACGTCGATTCCCTTCTGTTCACCTCGCTCCTTCCGTTCGCGCCTCGCGTGTTGATCAATGCCGAGATGGACGACGCCGGCATCATCGGCCCCGCCCGCTGCGACTGCTCGTACCAGAAAATGGGATTTGTCCAGCAGGTAAGCAATATCTACAGCTACGGCAAACTTACCGGCCAGGGGATAACGCTGATCGGAGGGGATGTTGTCGGCATCCTTGAGAAAATCCTGCCACAGGTTTTCGGCGGGGCCCCCGGCGACTATCAGCTTGTCGAAGAAGAGACCGGCCGTCAAACCGCGATTATGCTCCGGGTAAGTCCCCGAACGGGCGTTTCGACGACGAAAGAAATTGAAGAGAGATTTCTCAAAGAGGTGAGAAAGCTGTTTGGGGGCTCGTTGTCCCGCCGGCAGTGGCTTCACTCCGGGGCGGTGCGTGTCGTGATCGGCGAGCCTTATGCGACTGTGAGCGGCAAAATACTGCCGCTGCACCTTATTGGAGACGGAGGGGGAAAATCGCATGCATCGTAGGCGTTTTATTGTTCTTTGCGGCTCCCTGGCGGGCGCCGGTCTTATCGGATGCGCGAACGGGCGAAAATTCCGCACGCTGCGCGTTTCCGCAAATCCTCACTTTTCGATGAGCCCACTGTATCTAGCTCAGGAACTCGGATATTTCGCCGCAGCCGGATTGAAGGTCGAGGTGAAGCAGGTGCCTAATTCTTCACAGGCAATTGCGCTGGCGGCCGGAGAATCGCTCGACATTGTCTTTTCTTCAGCAAGCGCCGCCATGGTCAATGCCGTCGCGAAAGGGGCCCGCTTGAAAATTGTCGCGGGGCGCGAAATCGCTGCCCCCGATTGCTCGGACGTCGTCACTTTATACGGCCGTCGATCGGTCTTCCCCGGCGGAATACAAGATCTAAGGCAATTGACGGGAAAACGGGTTGCCGCCAACCTCGACGCCAGTCTCAGCGGATTTTGCGTCGACACGATTCTGGCGCGTGAAGGAATCACAGTTCAGGAACTGGGCATTCTCAAAATGAGGGGCTCCGAATCCATACCGGCCTTATTGGCGGGCCGGATTGACGCGGTGTTTGTCAGCGATTTCTCGAGGCGCTATCGCCAGGTCGCCGATGCAATTTTTCGAGGAGTCGGCCTCAGCGAAGTCCTGCCGAATCACCAGTATTCTTATATCCTTTTCGGTTCGACGCTGCTCGACGGCGATCCCGATGCGGGAGGGGAGTTTCTTTCCGCTTACCTTCGCGGATCGAGGGAATTTCTAAACGGCAGGACTCCAAAATTTCACGATGAACTCGCGCGCAGCAACGGCATCGATCCGATCGCGGCTCGAAAAGCCTGCCGGAATACATTCGTTCCCGACGGCCGGATCGATTTTTCCAGCCTCGATCGTTTCATTCATTGGGCCGCGATCAAGGGGCACTGTTTAGAACCCGTCCCTGCCGAGCAGTTGACGGACATGCGTTTTCTTGAAATGCAGGGGCAATAGCGCCGAAATAAGGGCATTTGCGATATGAAACGAACGCTGACGGCTATTTGGCTTCCGATTCTTATTCTCGGGGCATGGGAAATCGGATGCCGATTTGGATTATTGAATCCTTTGATTTTCCCTCCTCCAAGCGCCCTGCTGCATTCCGGGCGCGACATGATCGCCCGGGGCGAGCTTCAGCAGCATCTGACGGCGACATTGACGCGGATGTTCCTCGGATTTTTAATCGGCTCCCTTGCGGGGCTGGCATGCGGGGTGGTCATGGGTTTGGCTCCCTGGTTCCGTCGCTCGGTTGAGCCGATGATTTCGGGCGTATACGCCACGCCCAAACTCAGCCTTCTTCCCATGATTATGCTTTTTATGGGCGTGGGCGAACCGGCGCGGATTTTTCTGGTTGCCGTCGGCTGCTTTGTCTTAATGGCGATGCATGGTTTAGATGCGCTCCGCAACGTCAACAAGCGTTATGTGGAGATGGCGTTCAACTATGGCGCCAACCGGGCCACGGTCGTTCGCAAGGTTTATCTGCCGGCCAGCCTGCCGCAAATGTTCACCGGCCTTCGCATCGCATTGGGCAGAGGGCTTACGATCACGATCGCCTTGGAACTGGTCAGCTGCCCGGACGGGCTGGGAAGCATGATCTGGATCGCCTGGCAGACTTTTTATACGGAAAAGCTTTATATCGGAGTCATCTTGTCCGCCGCTCTCGGCACATTACTGCACTTTTCTCTGAAACACCTGGAATCCAGGTTGGCGCCCTGGGCGCATTAGAAAATGAGGAATCTATTTGTAAAACCCGCTTTTGCCTTTCTGCTTATTTGGTTCGCGGTTGACTGCGCCGCCATGTCCCAGACAACGGGAACCATAGAGGGCATGGTGTACGATCCGTCCGGCCTGGCTGTCCCCGGGGTGGACGTTCGCATTATAGAAATTCATACCGGCGCAGTCCGCAGACTAAACACCGATGACGGCGGCCGCTATCTGGCGCCCGCTATGGCCCCCGGCGGATACCGGATTGAAATTTCCCATCCCGGTTTTAGCGGCGGGACCGGCGAATCCGTAATACTTGCGGCCGGAGGCTCGGTTTGTATCGACTTCCATTTGGAGCTGGGGCGGACACAGGAAAAAATCGAGGTTGTGAGCGAGGTGCCCCTGTTGAGCACAAATACCGTGGATTGGGGCGGCTCGATCGAACGGCGGCAATTGGAGAGCCTGCCGATGAGCAGGCGGGATCTTTTCGATCTCTCGGCCCAGACTCCCGGAGCCGTGATTGTAAGCGTGGCTAAGAATACTTTGATTTATGGTCCCGGAATGCATCTGTCCGTCAACGGAAGCCGGCCGAATCAGAACAGTTTCCGCCTGGACGGCGTCTACATCAACGATGCGACATCCATGGCCCCGGCAAGCGCCGCGGGAAGGCTGACCGGGATTGAAGGAATCGAAGAGCTCCGGGTCGTCAACAGTCCTTTCAATGCGGAATACGGTCGAGCCGCCGGCGCCATGGTTGTCGCTGTTTCAAAATCCGGATCCAATAAGCTCCACGGAAGCGCCTATGAGTTTTTGAGGAACAGCCGCCTGGACGCCAAGAATTATTTCGACCCGGCCGACATGAAAATCCCTCCGTTGCGGAAAAACCAGTTCGGCGGATCCATCGGCGGTCCCATCTTTGCCAACCGGCTCTTCTTTTTCGCCAACTATGAAGCGATCCGCTCGACGGCCAGCAGGACCGAACGGCCCAATACCTTGACCGAAGAAGCCCGGCAAGGACGGCTTCCCTCATCGCAGGGAGCGACGGTTGTTTCCGTTGCGCCCGAAGTGAAACCGTACCTGGATCTGTATCCCCTCCCCAACGGAGAGGATTTCGGTGACGGAACCGCGGAGTATCGAAGCGAAGTGCAAACCCAAACGCGCGAGGACCTCGCGGCCGCCAGGATGGATTACACTCATTCGGAAAAGCTTCGCTTCTTCGGGCGCTACACCTTCGATGACGGGCAGACCTCGGCGCCGGAACCTTTCAAAATCTGGACCTTTATCTCGGATTCCCGATATCAATTCCTGCATCTCCACACGAGCTATATTCCATCGCAGAAAACGATCCATATGTTCCGCATCGGATTCAGCAGGATACGAAACGATAACAATTGCCACGTGCGCGAAGATATCCCGGATTCACTGTCGTTCGTTCCGGGCGAACGGCTGGGGGCGATGAATATTGTCGGCCTTACCAGGTTCGGAGGGACAGAGGCGCGCACGCGCCCCCGAGAACACGCCGTCATGGATTTTCAGCCGGGCTACGACGGGACGCACATCCATGGAGCGCATACCATCCGGTTTGGGGTGAGTTACGACCGCATCCATTTCAACCAGAGATCCGACAACAACAAGGTCGGATTTTATCGATTTAATTCCATCGCCGACTTTCTTCAAGCCAAGCCCTATTCCGGAGAACTCATGATGCCGGGTTCCGACACCATTCGGGGCTGGCGTCAAAACCAATTCGGGGCTTTCATTCAGGATGAGTACCGCATCCGCCGAAATCTGGCATTGACATTGGGGATCCGCTACGAGCCGTATACAACCCCGTCGGAGGTGAACAATAAGATCGCAACCATTCCCGATCCGCTCCGAGACAAGGACGTCACGGTGGGCGGGCCTTTATTTGAGAATCCTTCCGCTGCGAACCTTGCGCCGCGAGCCGCCGTGGCATGGGATCCTTTCGGCGTCGGCAAAACCGTTGTGCGCGCCGGCGCAGGAATCTTCTTCGACCCTCTGGGCATGCGCGAGATATCCATCGCCGGAGCCAGAATGCCGCCGTTCTATGTCCGGGGCATTATCTCAAAAGCTTCATTCCCCGACCTTTTGGCCGCCGCCGCCGATGCGCGCATCGTCGTTGCTCCCGATGGATTGGACTTTCATCCCAGCCAACCGTATACCGGCCAATATCAACTCAGTATCGAACAGGCGGCCGGCAACGACACGGTGGTTCGATTCAGCTACGTGGGGGTGCGCGGCATACATCTTCCGGGTCTGGTCGGGAACGCCAATCCCACCAGCCCCTTCTATCTTGAAGACGGCACGGTGTATTTCCCAAGCGACGCGCCACGCGTCAACCCGGCATGGGGGCGCGTCGGAATGCGCCGCATGGAGTTCAATTCATTCCACCACGCATTCCATGTTGAAGTGCGCCGCAGATGGAACGAACGTTGGGGCTTTCAGGCGGCCTACGCATTTTCAAAAACAATCGATGAGACTTCGAGCACCGCGAATGAAGATTTTCTGAACAGCGATCAGGTGCCCACGCTTTCCTATCGTCAGAATCGGGGGCCGGCGGACTTTGACATCCGCCACATTTTTTCCTCAAACCTGAGCTGCCGCCTGCCGGATTGGAACAATGCCGTTGCCGGTCGCATACTCGGCGGGTGGGAAATCCATAGCGTCATTCAGCTGCAAACGGGCCACCCCTTTTCCCCCTCCGTCGGATTTGACCGCGCCCGTGTAAATCCCGGAGGCAGTGATCTTGGTCAGCGCCCCGATTGGACCGGCACGCAGGGCGCGAGGCTGACAATCGGCGATCCGCAGAAGTATTTCAACGACCTTGCATTCGGACTGCCCGAGGCCGGACGATACGGCAACCTGGGACGCAACACGCTTACCGGACCGGGAATCATTAATGTCGATCTTGCTCTCCACAGAAATATTGTCCGCACCGCCCGCCACACAATCAGGCTACGCCTGGAAGCCTTCAATATCGCAAACCACCCGAATTTCCAGATCCCTTCGGGACTCGATTTGTTCAACGGCAGCCTTCAAAGGCTGGGGACCGCGGGGCGGATCACGGCAACTTCAACGCCGCCGCGGCAGATCCAGATCGCACTAAAATGGACCTTCTAAAGAGCTTTCCCGAGGAGAGGATTCGCAATTTAAATTGCGGAACTTGACGGACATGGCTTTTTCGCTTGCGGCGCCGGAACCGATGGACTCTAGGATTTCGTATGGCCGAGTTTTTAACCGCTCACGGCGCTTCTCTGAGAATCCGGTCCAACCGGCCCAGGTAGTTTTCATCCGTCAGTTTGGAGAATTCGGCGAGCCAATGCCGGATATAGTCAAGGTCCGCGCTGGGATTTTTTAAAAGCACAATCCTGGCATCCTCAAGGTCTCTTGCCCTCCCGGCAATAAGTTTATGAATCAGCAGATCTTCGAGCGATGCAAAGCGGACGTCTGTTTCGCCGATGCGCACGGATCGAGCGTGCTCGATCGCCAGCTGCTCAAATGGGCTGAATGAGAAAATCATGTCGACCCGGATCCCCGTTTCGGGATCCGAGCAGGGCAAAACCATGGTTTCGCGCGTGAATGTTTCGGGATCCACCAGCGGCGTTATTTTCATCTCGCGTACAGCGGAAAGCACATTCTCCAACCGGGATAAATCGGCGCCCAGGGTAACATCGATGTCTTTGGTAAGGCGCGGCTCGCCATACAATAGAACCGCCTGTCCCCCGATGATCATATAGGGAATGCCGGCATTCCTGAGACTTTGAGCAATGCGTTCAAGCAGTTTTTCGAACATTCATAACCCTGGAAAGATGAATATCGGAGTCGATGCCCTCGAGCGGATCCTTGAGGGGAAGAACGCCGAGCAGGCAAGCTTCCCGGTACAGGGCGGTGAAAATCTGCAGATTCCGCCGATAATCTACAGTGCCGTTTCTGGCGAGTCTGTCCTCAAATAAATCGATTAACAAACGGTTCCGTAGCATATGTCGATATCATACAGCGCGTCATCCGGATTCAAAAGATTTTGCTTGGGCAATTCCGACCACGCTGTTGAGAAAACGGCAGGGCTTTATTTCGCGGCGCCGGACAAAATCCGCTACGGCCTCTATGATCGTTCATTCTTTCCCGGAACCGCCGCAATCGCAACAGGGCTTATGTTTTCCAGAACCGGGCGACTCCGGTTGCGATCAGGCCGGCAATGGGAGCGAAAAAAAACGTGCTGGCGAGCCGGATGACTGTGAATTTCCAACCTAAAATGCCGAATTCCATGGGCAGTCTCGATACAGCCCAAAGAGACCACCCGGTCAAAAACGCCACCATTGTCCCGGTGCTTGCACCGGCTTTCAAAAGGCCGGCGACAATGGGAAGGCTGACATAGGGTCCTCCGGGCGACAATCCTCCGGCGACGGTTCCGATAATCAATCCGCGCCATCCCGATTCCGCGCCCACCCATTTGCTCAACAATGCATGAGGCAAAAGAACCTGAACCATTCCCGCGACGATAAAGGCAAAAATCAATAGAGGCAGGATTTCAATAGTCATATTCCAGGCCGCCTGAATCCCGGCGATATATCTTCCTTCCCCCTTTTTGTAGGCAAGGACAAGTAAAATAACCGCCAATACGGCCATAATAACAGTCGGTAGCATCATTTGCTTTTTCCCCTTTTGATTCGTCAATTCGGACGCCTTCGCGGAAACGGTTCGGCGGGAGGAAATTCCCGCTCTATTTTTATATTGTACAAAATCCACAAGCCCGCATGCTTGCTTAATCCGGGTTCCTTCAAACATTTCCGGTTGCGAAGGAGACCTTACGTGAGTATAAGAAAGCGGGAAAACAAGGAGCAGTAGAGCGGGAAAATGAACGGCTGTGAGTCCGGCCGCCGCCCGCCGCCATCATGAAAAAGATACGAATTGTTTCAATTGACGACAAAGTTCGCGCGTTCAGGGGAATCGACAGCGAAGGATGCTTCGCCACGCGGTGCGACGACGAATGCTGCAAATACGGCGCCGATGTGGACAAGGAATCCTACGAACTCATCCTTGAATACAAAGAACTGATAGAAAGAGAGATCGGAGTCAAGATCGAGGAATGCTTTTACAGGAAGTGGTTGAACGATGACCATTATCTGGGGGGCAATGCCAAGCAGACCAGGGTCGGCAAAAACGGATTCTGCATGCTGCACATGCCTCAAGGGAAGGGATGCGTGCTGTACAAGCTGGTCCGTGAAAAAAATCTGCCCCGAAGAATAATTCCTTCCATCTGCCGCCTGTATCCTTTGACCTGGAAGGATAATACCCTCTGTATTTCAGAGGATATCTATCCTACATGCAATTGCATGAGAAAAGACGGATTCTCCAAAAGCATCCTTCAGACACAAATGGACGAAGTGGAGGATATCTTCGATCTCCAGGTCGAATTTTTGTGACCCTGCGGGAGCGCTCCCCATCGGACTTGCGCGTCGCGGACGCCGCAGCGTGGGGGCAAAGATCCGGGCCGGCGGGAATCGCCGTTT
Organism: uncultured Acidobacteriota bacterium; assembly: GCA_964506795.1. Lineage (GTDB taxonomy): Bacteria > Acidobacteriota > UBA6911 > UBA6911 > UBA6911 > UBA6911. The sequence continues at coordinate 38,104 of CAZDMR010000021.1, forward strand.
TCGAATACGCGTTCTATAAAATGGTTCCGGAGGAGCCGGCGCAGCATGAAGCGTCACGAGGCGCAAGTCCCTTCGCATTCGCCGTCCGGCGACCTTTTCGCTTGACACCATCTCTTCTTATCCCCTATTCATAGAGTTGGACTCGATCGGATGGAGAGCATGCATTCAGGCGGATATACAGGCAAGATTCTTCGCATTAACTTAAGCAATAAAACCTCAAAAGTGGAATCGCTGCCGGAAGAAATGGCGCGGGATTTCATGGGCGGCGCTGGCTTCGGGATCAAGTATCTCTACGATGAGGTGAAAAAAGGCGCGGACCCTCTCGGCCCGGACAATAAGCTGATCTTTGCGCCCGGCCCATTCACGGGAGCGGGAGTTCCTTGTTCCAGCAGAATGGCGGTAACCGGGAAATCTCCTCTCACCGGCGCTGTCGGAATGGGATTATCCGGGGGTCATTTCCCTACGGAAATGAAATACGCCGGCTGGGATGTCATCATCATAGAAGGGAAAGCGGACAAGCCGACCTATATCGCCATCAAGGATGATGCCGTGCGGTTTCGCGATGCCGCGCACTGCTGGGGGACCAAAACCTTCGATTGCCAGCAGATCATTAAGGACGAGCTTAACGATCAGAATACGCGCGTTTGCTGCATAGGTCCCGCCGGAGAGCATTTATGCAGGATTGCGTGCCTTATCAACGAGCGCCGGGCTATTGGGCGCAAGGGCCTCGGCGCCGTCATGGGATCGAAAAACCTGAAAGCCCTTGCCATCCGGGGGACCGGCAAGGTAGCCATTGCTTCGGAAAAGAAGTACTCAAAGGCAAGGTTTGAGATGCTTAAGGCTTTCAAGGATAGTCCCGTCCTCTATCCCCAGTTTTCGCAGCAAGGCACGCCAATGACCGTGGAAGTCACCGCCGAACTGGGAATTCTTTCAGCAAAAAACTGGACCGCTACCGGCGTGTTCGTGCCGGAAGGGCTCGGGGCGGAAATGCAAAAAAGCCGGAAGATCGGCAAGGAGTATTGCCACGACTGTCCTGTAGGCTGCAGCCAGATGAAGCTTGCCAGACGGGGCGTTTATTCCGGCATTCTTTCGGAGGGCCCGGATTTTGAGACTCTCTATTCTTTCGGCACCAACAACGGCATCGGCGACCTTGACCCCGTCATCGCAGCCGACCGGATGGCCGACGAACTGGGCCTCGACAGCATTTCTTCCGGTGTTACCATCGGTTTCGCCATGGAGCTGTTCGAGAAGGGCATCCTGACGCTTGAGGACACCGGCGGGATCGAACTGCGCTTCGGCAACGACGATGCGATGATCAAAATCCTGCAGATGATGGCATTCCGCGAGGGCATCGGCGACCTGCTCGCCGACGGAAGTCTTGCGGCCGCGAGAAAAATAGGGAAAGGAACTCAGAAATACGCCATCCAAATAAAAGGCCTCGAGCTCCCCGCTTACGATGTGCGGGGCGCCAAAGCGCACGGCCTGAACTACGCAACTTCCTATACGGGAGCGGATCATTGCAGAGGATACGCTTTCCAGGAAATCTTTGGAATACCGGTCCCCTGGCAGGTGGACCGTCTTGCCATCGAAGGCAAGGGCAAGCTGACGAAATGGAACCAGGACGTCCGCGCCGTCGCCTGCGACTGCGCCACCATGTGCGGCTTCCTCTTGGATATGGCCGTCCCGGCGACCGCATGCCAGAACACCGCAAACCTCATGGAGGCGGTTACGGGAATGTCGTTTACCGCCGAAGAAATCCAAATAGTCGGAGAACGGCTGAACAACCTTGCCAAGGCCTTCAATGTCCGTGAAGGATTCACGCGCGCCGATGACGCCCTGCCCGAAAGATTAATGACCGAATCCCTGAAGGCCGGCGCTTCCAAGGGGCAGAGGGTCGACAGGAAGGATCTTGATTTAATGCTGGACGAGTATTACGCCGAGCGGGATTGGGATGTCAGCACGGGCGTCCCTACGAGGAGAAAGCTCAAGCAGCTGAACCTGGAATATGTCGCCGACGATTTGGGGGTCTAGTACTTTGTCATTTCATTGACAATAGCCGGGTTGAAAATGAACGTTACAGTGCATTCGGTTCTTGGACTTAAGCAAGTGCTCGGCCGGCATAGATTAGAGGTAGAACTCAGCCGGGGATCGACCCTGGAGGGCTTATTCGAGTATATGAAGCAGCGATGGGGCGACAAATTTACTTCTTACGTCATCGATCCGAAAAGGAGCACCGTATTGCCGCATATGCGGGTCATGGTCAATGGGCGGGAGATCCGTTCTCTCCAAGGCATGGAGACTCTCCTGAAGGAAGGCGATGAAGTTTTATTCCTTCCCGAGGTTTCCGGCTGCTGATTAGAATCTCTTAAATTATGACGCCTATCATTCTTGTACGCGGCAGCAGCGATATCGGGTCCGCGGTCGCTCTTGCGCTCTTCAGGGCCGGTTATTTTGTCTTTATCCACGACTCTGAGAAACCCGCCGTTACCCGGAGGAAGATGGCTCTCTGCGACGCGTTTTTCGACGGCAGTGCGGTTTTGGACGGGGTTTCGGCAAGGCTTTTTGACGACATTTCCGAACTGGCTTGGCGGCTGCAGGCCCACGATCTGATCCCGGCCACGGCGAAGGACTTCGATACTGTTCTTTCAAGACTCCGTCCCGATGTGCTCATAGACGCCCGAATGAGAAAGCATGAATATCCGGAGGTTCAAATTGCGCTCGCCCCATTTACCGTGGGGCTGGGGCCGAACTTTACTGCGGGGAAAACCGTTCATGCCGCGGTGGAAACGGGATGGAACGACGCGCTGGGACACGTGATATGGCAAGGCGCAACCCGGCCGCTGGAAGGCGAACCGCAGACCATCGGCGGCCATGCTCGGGAAAGATATGTGTATGCGCCGGCTGCCGGCATATTCCGCACCCCTTTTAAAATCGGGGACAGAGTTTCTGAAGGAGAGGAAATTGCGCGCGTCGGTTCGATTCCTCTTCGCGCACGTATCTCCGGCATCCTGCGCGGCTTGACGCACGACGGCGTGACGGTTGCGTATAAAACCAAGGTGATTGAAGTCGATCCGCGCGGCGACGAGGCAAACATCATCGGCATTGGGGAGCGTCCGGGGCGCATTGCGGAGGGCGCGCTGCAGGCCGTCCGGGCGTGGGAATCCGGCCGGAATTCCGCATAAAGAGCTGCTTTATTTCCTTAACAGCCCGTGCGGGAAGTAAAAAGGGCCGCGTCCCGAGCGGCGGCGGAGCAGACGCAAGGCGCCGTGCCGCAGGCGATGCGGGGATATCATCGAGAAATTCAAACGCAGCAGCGAATCCGGCTATGATAATGGGAAACAATGCTACTCAGCCCAACATAATCAGGAAAACCCCAACTGCGGCCATCGCCATGCCAACGACCTTGCTGCGGGTGATATTTTCTTTCAAGAAAACGACGGCAAAAACAAAAACAAATATGTTGCTGGTCTGATTGAGAGAGGACGCGATGGAAGCCGGCGCGTATTTCATTCCGCCGATCCAGAACATGAGCGCGATATACGTTCCGAGCAAGGTACCGGGGATCATATATTTCCATCCCTTTGCCCGTAGAATGGATTGAACAACGGCTTTTCGCTTCGGATAGAATCCAAGGATAAGGAAGAGAGAAACGGCGGCGCCTGCCAGGCGGATTTCAATCGCCCAGAGAACGGGGGACCGCTCGAGAAGCGGCTTGATCATGACAATGCCGATCCCCATGGCTAACATGGAGGCGGCGCCCAGCAGGATGCCGGATGCGAGCTGACGCCGTGTTATTTGTACAAGACTCCTTTCCCTGCCTATCGCCAACACAGCGGATATGATGATAAGGGCCCCCAACGCCTGAACGACGGTAAATCGTTCGCTCAGAAAAAATATGGAAAGAAGAATGATGACGGGGCTGTACAGGCAATCGACTACGGCGAATCTCGCAGCGCCCAGCAAATTCAAGGACATGAAAAATAGAGTATCCGCAATCCCGATTCCAAGAACGCCGCTGAGCATCAGGAGCGCGTAATCGTTCAGCGGAGCCGGTCTGAAAAGCTCCTGGCCCAGAATCATCATGGTCGGAGGTATCAACGCCAGAGTCGCGGTATTTTTAAACAGGTTGAGCCCCAATGGGCTTGCCGTTTCGCCGCTTTTTTTGAACAGGATGACTGCAATCGACCAAACAATCGCGGTTATCAGCGCCAGAGCTTCGCCAAAGCCGGACAGATTCGACATTTGCACACCATTCCGAAATGCTGCAGTCTACACGGAAGCATCGATCCGCGGCAAGCGATGAGCGTGTTTGGGCCGGCACGCGCCGGCTTTTTTCGAATTTCCGGCATCGCCTCCAACAGGATTTTATTCAGGCCCGGGAACCTGTCCGGCGGCTTCCCCATTCGGCGCAAGCGCCGAGAAACGACACCTTGGCTGCCGGCAATATCGAAGAAAGCATCCGCATGATCGAGGCCGAAGGCTGTCATCCGCCGGCGGGCCGGGCTTCTGCCTGTTTTCATCGCCCGGCATCGGAACGAACTTGAATGCCGCCGCCCTCCGCCGCTTCGCCCACGAGCCAGCAGGGGTGATCCGAAGCCGCAAACTCTCCTATGATTTTCTCAACTTCATCGGGCGGAACCACCATAAGCAAACCACCGGATGTCTCGGGAGTGAACAGCAGTTGGCGCATTTCATCCTTCACGTCCGGGCCGAAATCGACATGCCGCGCATAGCACCGTTCGTTATTGCATGTTCCTCCGGGAAACAGCCATTGTTCGGCATAATCGACCGCCCCGTCAATGAACGGGATATGCTCCAGTATGAAGCGAAACTGCACGCCGCTCTTTTCCGCCATTTCATGGGCATGTCCCAGCAGCGCAAAACCGGTGATGTCCGTACAGGCATGCACGTTCGAACGGACCATAATATCCGCGGCTTGCTTGTTGAGTTTTTTCATGCTCGCAACGGCGGCGGCGAGATGCTTGGGATCAACCACGCTTCCCTTGGCGGCGGTTGTAATAATGCCTGTTCCCAGCGGCTTGGTCAGCAGCAATGAGTCGCCGGGTTTCGCCCCCCCCTTTGTCAGGATCCGGCCGGGGTGCATCAGGCCCATAACGGCCAGGCCGTATTTGGGTTCCGCGTCGTCAATCGTGTGTCCGCCGGCGATGACGGCTCCAGCCTCGCGCACTTTTTCCGCTCCTCCGCGCAGTATCTCGGCAATTATTTCGGCAGGCATGCCGGGAGGGAAACCGCAGATGTTGAGAGCAAGCGCCACGCAGCCCCCCATGGCATACACATCGCTCATGGCATTGGCGGCCGCAATCGCGCCGTAGTCGTAAGCGTCGTCCACCACGGGAGTGAAAAAATCAAGCGTCTGGATGACGGCCGCTTCGCTGTTGATTTCATAAACGGCTGCGTCATCGCTGATGTCAAGACCGACCAGCAGTTTCGGATAGTCTTGGGGGCGGAACAAATCTTTTAGAGGGCGCAAGACCTGCGCCAGGATTTCAGGACCCATTTTGGCCGCTCAACCGGCCGCCTTGGTCAACGCCGTAAGGCGGATTTGCTCATTTGCCATAGGAGCACCGCTTCCCCGGTCGACAATTCTTGCCGGCAACCGCAGCCGCCCTGGATGCTGTAAGCGGCATGTCTATTTCCATAAATTCATGGAAGAGGATAGGGCACGCTCTGCGGGCGACAGAAAGGTTAGAGTCGGATGTTAAAAGCATTGAAATCCCCCGCGGGTTATGCGGCAGCGGCATTATTGCAGCTCCCGCCGGGGAGTGTGTCAGCGGATAAGAGTGTTTTCCTGCGGAATCCTTCCCCGGCAATCGCGCAATGACGGAGCTTGGGTGAAAATCACCTTTTGCACACCGTGCAACCGATGCCGGGTTCAAGTCTTTCGTATATGCAAAACCATTTTGTTCGACCTCGTCGAAAACTTTAGCACAGGCCGCGAAAAAGAGCGATTTTTTGTTTAGCCGGCCGCCCGCACCGGGAGTATTCCTATTGCTTTTATTTGCAGAGCAGTAATGTATAATCGGGTTAAACATAAAGAAGGAGGCTGGATATGAGATTTAAAATTTTTGCGATTGCCGTAACCGTTCTGGGAATTGCCTTGGCATCTGCCATAGCTGCCGATGTGACCGGCACCTGGGTCGCTGAATTCCCCGGCAAGGGTGGGGATACAATGAAAATGACATTCAACCTGAAAGCCGACGGAGCCAATCTGACTGGAACGATGGTCGGCGCCATGGGGAACGAGAATCCCATTTCGGAAGGAAAAGTGGAAGGCAACAATGTTTCCTTTGCTGTAAAAGTCAGTTTCGGCGAAAACGAAATGAAAATGAACTATAAGGGAACGGTCGCAGGCGATGAAATGAAGCTTACGATGGAAATGGAAGGCGGAATGGGCGGCCCCGGCGGAAAGCCGATGGAATTAACGGCTAAAAGGCAAAAATAGCGCGTTTTCCATGTCCCGTTTTTTTAAAGCGGCGCCTGAAAAGCTGCCCAAAGAGAGCGGCGAATATTTATATGTAACGAATATTTGCCGCTCCGGGGTGATTGAATGACGTTAAAACAAAACGCTCTTCGTATGTGGATTGCATTACTGGTTGCTGGCGCGGCAACTGCCGCAGTGCAGGATGCGCCGTTTACCTTCATCCATAGAGAGCGTTCCCTCCAACCCGGCGAACTGGTTGTTTTTGAAATTCAAAGCCCCAATCTGCTGAAGCGTCTGACCTTGAAAGCATTTGATCGGGAATTTCCGGCATTTTCCGATGATGCGGGACGACGATGGACCGGACTTGTGGGGATCGACCTTGAAATCAAGCCGGCGAGCTACCCCGTGCAAATCAGCGGCATCGGCGCGGATGGGAACGCGGTCAATATGCGCGATACGCTTGCGGTCACGGATAAAAAATTCCCGACCCGCGAGCTCACTGTGGACGAAAAGTACGTGACTCCGCCGCCGGATGTACTGGATCGAATCCGGAAAGAAAGAGAAAGGGTGAACGCGGTTTTTGCCGAGATATCGCCAGAAAAGTTTTGGAGCACGCCTTTCATTGTTCCGGTTCCCGGGACCGTAATCAGCGCTTTTGGCAAAAGAAGCATTTTTAACGGGAAACCCCGCAGCCCTCACAGGGGCGCGGACTTCAGAGGGGCCGCCGGCACTCCCATTCATGCTCCAAACACGGGCCGCGTCGTATTGGCTGACGATTTATACTATTCGGGCAATACGGTCATTCTGGACCACGGGCTGGGTTTATACTCCTACTTGTGCCACCTGTCCTCTTTTTCCGTGGGAGAAGGAGATCTTGTCCATACGGGCGATTTGGTGGGCAAAGTGGGATCCACCGGCCGGGTGACCGGCCCGCATCTTCATTGGACCGTGCGCTTAGCAGGCAGCTGCATAGATCCCCTGTCGGTGGTGGAAATACTCGGCGGCTCGAAAAAAGCGAAACGCTGACCGTCTTTATGCGGGCGGCTCTATTCAACCGAAATAGCTTTTACATCGAATTTCAATTCTTTTCCCCGAAGCTGCAGTCTTTATCTATAACGGCAGAATCCTCCCTAATTTCCGAAATTCGATTACTGCTCCACCAGTTCCACGCGCCTGTTCATGGCGCGGCCGTCATCGGTTTTGTTTGAAGCTACGGGAGCCAGGGATCCCACCCCATACGCTTTGAGCCTTTCGGGCGAGATCTTGTATTTTGCGGTAAGCTCGTTCATCACCGCGGCCGCCCTTGCCTTTGAAAGCTTCATGTTGTAATCCAGAACGCCGACATTATCGGTGTGGCCCACCACATAGAGTTTGAGTCCCCTATTATTCTGAAGAAGGTTTGCCATTTCTTTAAGCGCCGGCTCGGATTCCAGCTTGATGTCGGAATTGTCGAAATGGAAGTAGATTCCGTAGACCGATGCATGCCCTGTTGCTTGAATGTCGTTCATGAGGCTCTTTGCATCCGCTATAAATATCCGCACAAATATTGATTGCCGCCTGAGGCGATTCTGGTTAGACTAAGAAGATTGTATTTTTTAATAAGCGGTCCCGTCGTTCCGCGTTTTTTGCGAGGCAGGTCCGCCTTTCCGAAGGAGAAAGCGGTGGTTTCAAAAAGGTTTTTATTTGCGGCAGCGCTTGTTGCCCTAATCGGTGTTCTTGTCGGAACTCAGATTGTTGCGGCTCAGGATGGAAATCCTTCTGCGTCTGAAACGCAGGAAGCCCACAAGGCCGCCCTCAAAGAATTCAGCCGGTCCGCAATGATGGATGGAGTTCGATACAGCTTTGTGCTTCTTAACAATAAAACGGTGGACGCTCTGTTTTCGGGAAGCGGGAAATACGCGATGCGCGCCAGAGCCAATACGTCGACGCTGTTTTTTGTTCAGGGTGTGCCGGAGAAAGATATAACCCTTGATCCCAAGTTTACGGTTGAACAGAACGGAAAGATATACGAAGGGGAATCCATCAACATGAAGAACCTCCAGGCGGGCCCTGTGGCTAAAGGCACCCGCATTGAGGGTTTGATCCAGTTGAGCCAGAAGCTTAATTTCATTCATCCTTTCAAAATCAGGAATGCAAACAACAATTCTGTTGAATTCAGGATTTCGCCGGATGCGCTGAAGCTGCTTGAAAACTGATGCTGCGGAAGCAACAAACCCCTCGGCAGTGATCCAGCGATCAAAAAAGGTCAATTCGTATTTCAAAAGGGCTCCGTTGCCGTTCCGGCATAGGAGCCTTTTTTCATACAATTCTGAAAAATCGAGGCCTATGGATATCTACACGGGACGCAAGATCGCTGTTCTTTCAATCGTTGCTTTTGCGGCTGTTCAAATGGCCGCTTTTGCGCAGCCTTATCCCTTCAAGGACACGCAATTATCCGACGACGAACGCTTGGATAATCTGATTTCGCTGATGACTCTGGAAGAAAAGATCGCCCACCTCTCGCCTTTCCTTCCCGGCATTCCTAGACTGGGCGTCAAAGGGACCAGAGTCGTGGAAGGGCTTCATGGCCTGGCTCTCAGCGGCCCTGCCAACTGGGCCGTGAAGGGCAAGGGAGAAGCTCCTACGACCACCTTCCCCCAGGCCATCGGCTTGGCGCAGACGTGGGATCCGGAGCTTCACGAACAGGTGGCGGCGTGGGAGGCTTATGAAACGCGTTACCTGGCGCAAAATCCGGAATACGCCAGCGCGGGCTTGATCGTGCTGGCGCCCAATGCGGATCTTGGACGGGATATCCGTTGGGGCCGAACGGAAGAGTGCTACGGCGAGGACCCCTTCCTTGGCGGGGCCATGACGGCAGCCTACGTAAAAGGGCTGCAAGGAGACCATCCGAGATACTGGAAGACGGCCTCGCTCATGAAGCATTTTCTCGCAAACAGCAATGAAAACGACCGGTTTGTCAATTCATCCGATTTCGACGCTCGATTGTTTCGAGAATACTATTCCTACCCCTTTTACAAAGGCGTTGTAGAAGGCGGCTCGCGCGCCTATATGGCGGCCTATAACAAAGTCAACGGCATTCCGGCGACGGTACATCCGGTTCTAAAGGGTGTTACCGTGGCCGAATGGGGACAGAACGGCATCATCTGCACGGATGGCGGCGCTTTCAAACATCTGGTAGATTCGCACAAGTACTTCGCCGATTACGTCCAGGCCGCCGCTGGCTGCATCCGATCAGGCATTACCATGTTTCTGGATCAGTACCTTCCTTCATTGCGTCAGGCTCTGGATAAGAAGCTGATCGACGAGGAAGATATCAATAAAGCGGTGCGCGGCAATTTGAGAGTCATGCTTAAGCTGGGACTGATGGATGGCGCTCCGGATAATCCATACAAAAAAATTGGAATCGAGGACAATACTAGACCTTGGACTAAGCCCGAAGCCGCCGCGCTGGTTCGAAAAGCCACGGCAAAATCCATCGTGTTGATGAAAAACGAAGGGCTTCTTCCGCTTAAGAAAGATTTGCAATCCATTGCCGTAATCGGCCCCAGCGCGGACCTGGTTGTTTCAGACTGGTATGCCGGCACTCCCCCGTATGCTGTTTCCATACTGGACGGGATCCGAAATGCGGTCACGGAAACGACCAAAGTGCGCTTTGCCGTTGACAACAAGGCGGATTCAGCCGTCATTGCCGCCCGCGAATCGGAAATCGCTGTCGTATGCGTTGGGAATCATCCTTTGAGTCATGGATTGGGCTGGGGAGAGAATTACGTGCCCAGCGACGGCCGGGAAGCGGTGGACCGGCAGGCAATCTCTCTTGAACAGGAAGACCTGGTCCGGTTGGTGAAAGCAGCCAATCCCAACACGGTCCTTGTGCTGGTATCCAGCTTCCCCTATGCAATAAGCTGGTCCAAAGAAAATGTTCCGGCCATAGTTCATGTCGCTCAATCCAGCCAGGAGTTGGGAAACGGAGTGGCCGATATCATTTTCGGCAATGAGAATCCAGCGGGCCGGCTGGTGCAGACATGGTCGGCATCCATAGACCAATTGCCGCCCATCTTGGACTACAATATCCGCAACGGGCGCACTTACATGTACGACAGGCATAAGCCGCTATTTGCCTTCGGCCACGGGCTCAGCTATACCACTTTCGAATATTCGGCTCTTTCATTGGACCGTCCGGATTTAAAGGATGGAGAAACGGTCCATATTTCCGTCATTGTGAAAAATACAGGCCGGGTGGACGGAGATGAAGTCCTGCAGCTGTATGTAAGCTTTCCGGGTTCCAGGGTGCACCGTCCCATGAAAGCCTTAAAAGGCTTTAAGCGCGTGCATATTCCGGCAGGGCGGAAAGCGACGGTCACCATACCCCTGAAAGCCGACGATCTGAAATACTGGAGCGAGGAGCGGGATGCTTTTGTGCTGGAAAAAGGCGAGGCTCAGTTGATGGTCGGCGCCGCATCGGACGACACCCGGTTGGTTAAAAAGCTGGCGGTTCGATGAAGCCGCGGCGCCGATACCCTGCCTTGATAAATTGAGTTCGCGCCGGTCCAGCCCGATCCAAGGGATTGCGACCGCAGCCCGGCGCGATCGAACAGCGAGAATTTCCTGTAAACAGCGCGCCCTGCCGCCGCAGGAGTTCCATCGATCACCGGTATTCATACCCAATTTCATCGGATCGTATGATATAGTTTTTGCCGGCTTGTTCAACGCCACAATCGTCGATAATAAGGATGCATAAGGAGAACAAAATGATGCGAAAAACTTCTTTAATCGGCATTTTTAGCGTGTCCGTATTACTGCTCGCAACACTTTGGGCGCAGCCGAACATGAATCCCGGCAAATGGGAAATCACCACAAAAACAGAAATGGCCGGCATGCCGGCTCAATCGCTGACCCACACCCAGTGCATCACCGCGAGCGACCTGGTCCCCGTTGGTGGAGATGCATCCCAGCATTGCAAGGTCACGGATGTTAAAACCAGCGGAAACACCGTGTCGTGGAAAATCACTTGCGGCGGACAGGGCGGCGAGATGTCGGGGACGGGAACGATTACCTACGAGGGAGACAGCATGAACGGCACCATGACGATGAGCATTCCCGGAACCGAAATGACCATTAAAAACGTCATAACCGGCAAACGCATCGGAGAATGCGATTAGGACAGGGAATATCTTCGAATAAAAACGCAATTCTATAAACCGACCGCGTCCCTGCGCCGCGGACCCGCAGCGCAGGGACGTTCGGAATATTCCTTCTTCAGCCGCGCCCCGATCCAAGCAATACCAGCTATTGCTTCGCCGGAGGCTTCGGCGCATCCAGCCCCCATTTTCTGAAATAGTCCACATAGAACGGAGGCTGCACGAAATCCAGCTGCATGGTGTAGTTATAACTTCTATATCCCATGCGCGACTTCTCGTAGAAATAAATACCCTCCATCAGTTCTTTCATTCTTGCGGCTGGAACCGTGAGAATCATTTCGTCGTCCGTCGGCATCGCCCTTCCATATTCGCCGAAATCGGGAACGGTGACTTTCACATCCCCGGTCAAAAGGGACGGCACCACGGAATGGACGCAGGAACCGACCGGATCCAGAGTGGTTGTTACCCGATATCCTTTGGCGCGCATCAACGCAAAAAGCATGTGTCTCAATTGCGCGGCGTTGCAGTAAATGATCGCCAGGTCCGGCTCGTAGTTGGCGCTTTTAAGCGGACCGATCACCATGCCCGCATATTTCCCATAGGGCAGGCGCGTCATTTCGGCGCCGCGCTTTCGCGCGGCTTCTTTGTCGGCGACAAAAAACGCGCTCATAGACCCTTCCAGGTAATCCTTCGGCGTTTCCACAAGCCCGTAGGAGATAATCGGTTCAAAGCACCAATGATCTTCAATAAACATGGCCAGCGTCATGCCCTCCCGGCGCGCCGCGGCAAATGCCTGGCAGGCCGCGTAGTGCACGCCCCGATCCTTCTTCGGCCTGACGGCCCCCCTGGGAATTTCGTTTTCGCTTTTCAGCATCTTTACGGCAATCGGATAGGTCCTCAAGAGAACCAGCCTTTCGAGATCAGCCCCGTAAGCATTCATTTGCGCGATGGATGAATCCGGCGGCCCTCCGGCGGGTGCGTTTTGGGCATGGGAAAGATTGATTAGTCCAGCCGCGGCGGCTCCAGCGACTGCCGCTCCCGCAACGAAGTCCCTCCGGGTAAATTCAAGTTTCTTTCTGTCGGCGCTCATAATTTTCCCTCCTCCTTTAACCCGGATTATTCATGAAGCGACTACTGCAAATCCCCATGAATTATCGGGGTGAACCGTTTATATATACTCTTACGCATTTTGGGAAAAGCGCAATAAATTCCCGGTCTCCGCGACCGCTCAGTGAATCTGGATTGCGCGATGCGGTGGCCCCGGATTATATATGAAGCTTCTATTGCGGCGGCGCAGCATCCGGCCGGGCTCTTCCGTCGGTTGATGCGCTCAGTGAATGGGATAGGGAGATCCAGTGCTGGAACTGATTTATACAAGGGAGGAAATAGCATGAAGCTCGTAATGAAAGGATTGGCGATCGCGGCGTGTTTTTCGAGTGTATTGCTTTGGAACGGATGGACCGCCTCATCTCAGGAGGGGGTAGAAATGAGCGACGACACAAAATATGGGAAATATGTGCATACCAAGGATCTTTACATTGAGATTCCCCACTATACAGGGACCTCTCTTGTCGCCCGCGACGGCAAGCTGGAGGGCAATGTCAGCATGTGCTACCACTGTGTGACAAAGCCCATAAGCTTCGACAAAACTCATTCGCACGATTTTGAGGAAACGCTCTGTTTTGTCGGAGGCAACCCGCTGGATATCACCGATTTTGACGCCGTAATCGAATATACGATCAACGGCGAGAAACACGTTCTTACGGAACCGGGTTGTGTCAGCATGCCCCGCGGACTGCCCCACTGCCCGATCCGCATTAAAAACGTGAGTCCGGAAAAACCGATTGTGTTTCTGGAAATTTCGCTCTCCAGCTCCTACGGAACGCCAAAAGAAGCAAAACCGTAGCCTGTTTGCCGGACCCGCGTATTTCCCGGGAGGCGGCTGATATTAAGCGGCCGCCTCTGCCGGATTTGCCGCGTAATGCCTGCCTGTTACATCCGCCGGGGCTCCATGAACTCCTTCAAATCGTACCGCCCCGCATTGCGCGCAAAAGCTCCGATGGTGCTGAGACTCAACCCATTTTGGTCGACGTGCAAGCCGAAACCGGCATCGTGCATGGTATGGGTGTTAATCACGATCGTTCCCTGCGTGCCGTTGCATGCTTCCTCAACCCATGAGAACAAATAAACGCCGTCGCGGAGCTTGACAAATTGAGCGGGGGAGCTCCACTGCATGCCCAGCGCCTGGTTTTCCAGGAATATCGTCCATGAATACGAATGAGGGGTGCTGTAGACATGCATGGAAGCCATCATATCGGAGTAGTTCCATGTGAACGCGCAGCCCGTAAGCTCCTCGGTGAAAGTGTGGCGCCAGTATCTGGGAGCCGTCAGACCTTCCATTTCGATGACGCCGAAGTCGATATTGTACGAGACTTCGTTCGCCATATACTCCGTGCCCAGCTTGGAATTGACGCAGCTTGCAAGCCCGGTGGAAAAATCCACGACAATCTTTTTGCATTCGGCGGGACGCGTTCCGCTGCACATATGGGCGAAGAACATCAAGTCATCGTCGGGCTCAAACGCCTCGTAGATCTCCTCGCGCCATTGCGATTCTCCTTCATAGCGCCAGCGGAGCTTTTTAATATCCTCGAACCTGTAATTCAGAACCGGCCCTCCGTTGTCGCAACGTACGGTGAGCTCCTTGCCGGCAAGCAGATCGCTCGGCGGCATCTTGTTGGGCCCCCCATCATGCCTTCTTCGGCGA
>CAZDMR010000022.1:0-23871 GCA_964506795.1 uncultured Acidobacteriota bacterium
TGCTGACCGAAGAGCGAAACCGTTTATCGGCCGTAATCGCCAGCATGGAAGAAGGCGTCGCCGTCATAGGCGCGGACCAGCGCATCGTTTACTGCAACAGCGCTTTTCGCGAAGCCGCGGGCGTTCGAAACCTCTCCTGCCAGGGGCGCCCCGTAATGGAGTTGGTCCGCCACTCGGACCTTCTCGGATTCATCCAAGGCTCTCTGAACCGCGGCGAGACAATTCGCGGCGAAGTGATTGTGGGATCGATCCAGACGAGGAGCTTTGCCGTAACTTCGGCGCCGATCCGGTCGGACGGCACAGCGACCGGCGCCGTGATGGTGCTGCACGACATCACCGAGATCAAAAGACTGGAAAGGGCGCGCCGCGATTTCATCGCCAATATTTCGCACGAATATAAGACCCCCCTGACTGCCATTCAAGGGTTTGCCGAAACCCTCCTCGGCGGAGCTTTGGAGGACGCGAAAAACCGGCGCAGATTTCTGGAAATCATCCGCGACCATGCCTTGCGGCTCGGACGATTGACCGAAGATCTGTTGAAACTCGCCCAGATCGAAGCCCGGCAATTGCCCGGGGATTCCCGGGAGGTCCGTGTTGAAGAAATTGTAGAGCCTTGCATGGAGATTTCCCGCATAGAAGCCGAAAGAAAGGGGATTTCGCTGAATGCCGAATATGCGGCGGATCTGCCGCTTCTGCGCGGGGATGTCCGCTCCTTCAGAGAAATACTGCAGAATCTTCTGGATAACGCGCTGCGGTATTCGGCTCGCGGGGGAGCCGTCCGGGTAAAAGCCGCCGTTGAAGGGTCGGAAATGGTTTTTTCGGTTTCCGATACCGGTATCGGGATTCCCAAGGCGGACCAGGATAGGATATTCGAAAGATTTTACCGCTCCGACGCCGCCCGTTCCCGGGAGTCGGGCGGAACCGGATTGGGGTTGTCCATCGTCAAGCATCTGGTGCAAACGCACGGCGGCCGCGTCCGGGTCGAAAGCGAAGTGGGACGGGGAAGCGTTTTTTACGTGCGCCTGCCGTTGGGCCGGAAATAACCGATGATCCCGACCTCACGGTCGGGCCTATTCCATGACGGTCCTTCGGACCTAAAAAAGATCGTCTTCTTCTTTGAAGCGGTATCCGAAGCCCCGGACGGTTTCGATGTATTTGCCGCAGCTTCCGAGTTTCTTGCGCAAGCCGGTGATGTGAACGTCAATCGTGCGGTCAAGGACTGATATTTCCTTCCCCAAGGCGTTGTCGATAAGCTGATCGCGCGTGTATACGCGGCCCGGATGAAGCGCAAAAAACTGTAGAAGACGGAATTCCGTCGCTGTAAGCAGGATTGCGGTTTTCCCGCAGGTTACTTCCCGGCGGGACAAGTCGACCGTCAATTTCCTCCGTTGAATAACTTCCGGCGGCGATTGCGGAAGCGACGCCCGCCGCAGCACCGCTTTAATCCTCGCCGTAAGCTCCCTTGGACTGAATGGTTTCGTTATATAGTCGTCCGCGCCCAACTCGAGTCCCAGCACACGGTCCGTTTCCGCGGATTTTGCCGTGAGCATAATCAGCGGAATGCGCGCCGTTCGCTCGTTGGAGCGCAAAGACCGGCATACTTCCAGACCGTCGATCCCGGGCAGCATAAGGTCCAGGATGATGACATCCGGGAGTTCGCGAACGGCGGCCGTCAAGCCTGATTCTCCGTCCGCGGCTTCTCTTACGACGAATCCTTCCTTTTCGAGATTGTAACCGACAAGCTCGAGCAGGTCTTTCTCATCGTCAATGATCAGTACCGTTTTTCTTTCCATCTTTGTATCAAGGAAGAGCGCCGTAAAGCCCGCGCTTGTCTTTATTTTTTAGGAATCTTGCGCAGCGCAACCTTCTTGGAGAGGGTATTGCGATGCATGCCCAAGACGGCGGCGGAGCGGAGCTGATTGCCTTTGTTTAGGCGCAGGATTTCCGCGATAAAGCATCGTTCGAACTGGGCCTTGGCTTCGGAAAACAGGATCCCTTTCTCGATCATCTCTTTGCAGAGGATTTCAAGACGTTCCTTGAAGCGCAGCGGCGCTTTGGATTCCCCCGGAGTCATTCGCCCCTCTTTTGATTCCATGCGTGCAAAGCTTTTTTATACTGTTTGTTGAATTGATCCTTCAAATCCTGCGGCACCAGCAACGCGACCGTTCGCGCGCTGGAAAGCAGCAGAGGTGCAAGGAACGAACCCGACATCATATTCTCCCGCACGGGGAATGCGATAAGGGCAATAACGACGATTGATGAAACAGCCCACCCTCGAAGAAAGCCGAAAATGCCGCCCAAAATGCGGTCGATCCCCTTGAGCGAAGCGGCCTTGACGAAACGGTTGACAATATAGGCCGCAATGATTCCGATCACGATGCAGCCGAAAAAGATAATCAGGAATCCAAGCAAATTCGCCACGGATTCCGTCCGGCTGAATTCAGCCAGCCGCCCCGCCGGAATCCTGTAAAACAGCGCGGCCAGAATGAACCCGCAGATGAGGGCCGCCAGACTGATGATTTCCCGGGCCAGGCCTTTCAGCAAAGCGCATACGGTTGAGATAAGTAGGATAGCGGCGAAAAATATATCGAGAAACGTCCATTGAGCGAAATGCATGACGGTAGATTATACAAATTTTCCGGATAAAAAAATCATATTGTTTGCGGAAGAAAGGAAGCGTTCAGCTGCGGATTTATATTTATCCCGTTCCGGCGCAAAAGGTCGAAAATTCCGTCGCCGCGGCGCCGAGGCCTATATCAGCGGCGAACCCGTCAGCAAGCGGTAGGCTTCAAGGTATTTCTCGGTGGTTCCTTTCACTACGGCGTCGGGAAGCTCCGGTCCGGGAGGCTTCTTGTCGAAATGAATTTCTTCCAGATAGTCGCGCACGTACTGCTTGTCAAAAGACGGCTGGGCTTTCCCCGGACGATATCCCTCCTGCGGCCAGAATCTGGAAGAATCGGGCGTCAGCAGTTCATCGCATAGAATGATTTCGCCGTTGCGGATTCCGAACTCGAACTTGACGTCGGCGAGGATGATTCCCCTGGGAAGCGCATATTCAGCCGCGCGATGATATATTTTAAAGGAGATTTCGCGCAGCTTTTCAGCATTATCCCGCCCGATGACGGCCGCGGCGCGTTCGAAGGATATATTGATGTCATGGCCGGATTCTGCCTTTGTGGCCGGAGTAAATATGGGCTCCGGCAGGCGCTCGCATTCCCGCAGCCCGGCCGGCAGCGGGATTTCACAGACCGACCCGCTCTCGCTGTATTCTTTCCAGCCGGATCCCGCCAGGTAGCCGCGCACCACGCACTCTATGGGGAACATGTCCGCCTTTAGCGCGAGCATGCTTCTCAATTCCAGGGTGTCCCGAAAGCGCTGTAGATCCGGCGGAAAGGCGTCCACGTCCGCACTGATCAGGTGATGGGGTACGATATCGCGCATCATTTCAAACCAGAAACGCGAAAGCTGCGTCAGAACAGCTCCTTTCATAGGGATCGCGGTGGGGAGCACTACGTCGAAGGCGGAAATCCTGTCGGTCGCAATCAAAAGGAGCGTGTCTCCGTATTCATAAACATCGCGGACCTTCCCCCTGCGGAACAATTTCAGGCCGCTGAGTTCCGTTTGCGTGCACACTTTGGATCCTGTCACCATAATCCCCCGTTTCAAATCACGAATAGCGAATAACGTATGACATAAAGAACATGATGGACGACAAAGGCATGCTTTTCAATTCGCAAAAGCCTTCATTTTTCAGCCGGCCAGCGCTTCCGGCTGCCGCCGGAAGTCCACGCCGATAACCTTCGATATGCCCGGTTCCTCCATGGTGATTCCGTAAAGGGACTGGGCGATTTCCATTGTGTTCTTATTGTGAGTGATTACGATGAATTGAGTGTCCCGGCTCATTTCCGAAAGAAGCTTGGTGAAGCGGTTTATGTTGGCGTCGTCGAGGGGCGCATCGACTTCGTCCAGGACGCAGACGGGGCTCGGCCGATAGCGAAAGATTGCGATCAGCAGGGCCAGAGCCGTCAATGCCTTTTCTCCTCCCGAAAGCAGCAATGCGTTTTGGAGCTTCTTGCCGGGCGGCTGGGCGATAATGTCGATGCCGCTTTCCAAAACATCGCTCTCATCCAGAAGGCGGAGATCGCATTGCCCCCCTCCGAAAAGAATTTCGAAAACCTCATGGAAATTATGGCGGATGGCGTCGAAAGCCGCTTCGAATTGCTCTATGGACCTGCGGTTGATTTCCGCAATCGCTTTCTGCGTGTCCGCTATGGATTTCTCAATATCCAGGCGCTGCCCGTTGAGAAACTGGTACCGCTCTTCCAGTTCCTTGTACTCTTCGAGGGCGCGCATATTGATGGCGCCGAAGTTCTCGATCAGCCCGCGCAGCCGGTCGTGCGTTTCGGACACCTCCTCATAATCCCTCTGCCACTCCGTCTCCTGGATGTCCGCAAGGACCTCGGGGATCGAAAGATGAAATTCCTCCCGGCAGCCGCGCTCGAGGTGTTCGAGATCGTTCTCCAGCCGCGTTTTTTCAATCTCTATCTTGCCGCGGGCATTCATGGCTTCTTCGCGCGCCTCATGGAGCCGGCGCAGCTGTTCGTCCAGCGCATCGAGCGTCGCGCGGCGGGCGCCGAGTTCATTTTGTTTTTCCTGCAGGCCCGCGTCTGTTTCCTGAATGCTGCGGTTTCCTTCGGCAATCCGGACGCGGGTTTCCTCTTGGGCGTTTTCCAGTTCGCGGATGCGTTGGAGGGTCCGGTCCTTTTCAGAGCGGTTTTTCTCCGAACGGGCTTTTATTTCATCCGATTCGCGGACAAGGCGTTGCCGGTCCGCTTCCATGGCGCTCCGGCGTTCCTGCTTGACCGCATGCTCCGAAGCGAGTTCGCTTAATTTTTTGGAGTGCCCCGCGCTGTCCGACCGGAGGGATTGAAGGCGGGTGTTTAATTCAACCAGTTCTTCGGAGCCTGTGCTGCTGCGCGCTTCGATTTCGGAAATCCGGCCGGCGGCTTCTTGCAGCTTTGCTTCGAGATCGCGCCTTTCAGAATCCAGTTGTTCAAGTTCGGCCTGCGCCACTCTTTCCGCCTGCGCTGTTTTCGCCAGCTCGTCCTCAAGACGGGCGATTTCATGGCCCGTTAGGGCCGTTTCCACTTCGAGTGTGCGCGATTCGGCCGAAAGGGCTTTAAGGGTTTCCCCCGCCGATGCGTGCGCGCTCTTTAGATTTGCAAGCTCCTGCCGGATCGCCTCAATTTTCGCTTCCGACGCAGTCAATTTTCCCCGCAGCTCGCGCTTTTCCCGTTTAAGCGCGAGAAACCCCGCCATTGATTTTCGTTCTCCGACGGCGGAAAGGGTGCCGCGCGGGGAGTAAGATTCCCCTGAAAGAGTAAGGAAATTGGCGCCGGAGACATCTTCGGCCAGGCGAAACGCCGTATTCAGGTCGGATACCATGATAGTCGAAGCGTATTCAGGGAGAGCCCTCTCGAAAGCATGCTTGACCTCCTCGTTCATACGAAGCAGGTCGTCCAAATACCCGACAACTCCCTCGCCTTTCAATGAAGGCCGGCCTGCTTCCTGGCGGAGCGTATGCCCGTTGCGCAAGGTCATGAAAGTGCATTTGCCCGCGCCGATGCGCTTGAGGCGTTCAACCCCCTGCACCGCATCATCCCGGCTTTCGACAATAATGTACTGCAGGGGATCGTTCAGGTAGTCTTCCAGCGCCGCCTCATAGGCCGGATCCGTTTCGATGTGATCGGCCAACGTCTTAGCCTGGCCGATGTCCTCTCCCGGCAGCCGGCTTGAAAGATACTTTTGAACGCCCTCCGAGTAATTGCTGCGGCGCAGCTCGATTTCCTCCAGAGAAGAGAACCTGTGCTGCATCAAGCCGTGCTCATTCATGCGCTCGGTCATTTCCGCGGAAACCTGATCCATCCGAAGGGCGAGCTCAGCGGCTGTGGATTCCGTTTGCTCGCAGCGTGAAGCCACTTCCTTCAGTCGGGCCGATTTCAAGGCGGCGTCGCTACGGACATTTTCCAATTCTGAAGATCGCTCGGCGCGCTCTGCGGACTTGAGCCGGACCTCATCCTCGAGGCGGCTTTTCTGAATCGCGATTCTGCTGAGGCTTTCCTGGCAGCGGGCCTGAAGATTCTTTAAATCCGAGAGAGCGCCCGCTCCCGTCAACAGAAAGGCTCTAAGCTCGTCGATTTGTGTTTCGGCCTGGCCGATCGCGTCTTGAAATTCTTCCGTTTTGGCCTGTTCCGATTCCAGATTTTGCTGCTCCTTCTCGATTTCGTCCGCCAGGATCCGGCAAGAATTCGTCAAGCGTTCAATTTCGTGCCGCACCAATTCGCCGCGCTCGTCAATAGCCTCCTGTTCGCGATCGAGTTCATCGGCGCGCGACGTCTGCCCCAGTTTCTGGGTTTCCTGGTTTTCCAGCAAATTCTGCGCATTCCCGGTTTCAACCTTCAGGGCGGCCAGGCGTTCGCGCAATTGATTCACCGCTTCTTCATAATCGCAACATGTCTTCCACGCGGCCTCGCGTGAATTCTCCGCCGAAGCCAGCTCCGAGAGGGCCGCCCGCTCCTGCTGTTGGGCGTTTGCAAACCTTTCGGAGCAATCCGACAGTTTTTCGCGCAAGCGCTTTTCTTCCATGCCGATTTTAAGCTTCTGGACGGAACGGAATTCCTCGCGCAAACGATTGTAGCGGCGCGCCCTGGCCGCTTGCCTGCGGAGCGAATTGAGCTGGCGGACTACCTCTCGAATGATGTCCTGAGCGCGCAGCAGGTTTTGCTGCGCCATTTCGAGCTTCATTTCCGCGGAGTAACGGCGGTTTTTAAAGAGAGTGATCCTGGCCGCTTCCTCAATCAGGCTGCGGCGCTCCGCCGGCTTTGAGCTGAGGATCTGGCCTATGCGCCCCTGTTCAAGAATTGCATAGGAATTGGGCCCCAGCCCGGTTCCCTCGAAAAGCGCCTGTATATCCTTGAGACGGCAACGGTGACCGTCCAGGTAATATTCGCTTTCCCCCGACCGGTAGAGCCGGCGCCCCACGGTGAAGCCTTCCGGGTCCAGGTTCGGAATTCCAGGTATCTCCAGGGGATCGCTCAAAGAGAGCTTTAAGGCGACTTCGGCAAAGCCCGTAGGCTTGCGCGATTGAGTCCCGTTGAAAATAAGCCCCTCCATTTTATCGGTGCGCAAAGATTTGGCGCTCTGTTCCCCGACAACCCAGCTGATGGCATCGGCGATATTGCTCTTGCCGCAGCCATTCGGCCCGACGATGGCCGTAATCCCCTCATGAAATGGGATATGAGTGCGATCACAGAAGGATTTGAACCCCACGAGCTCAAGATGCTTAATTTGGTTCATTGCGGTCTTCCGTCAATTCAGGATAATCAGGATTTTTAAAGGGACGCGGGTTCTGTGTGGGAACGCCGGCCCGAGTTTTGTATATCTTCCTGGCTCTCATCGCAAATATAGATCAAAAAAGCTACTCACCTGCCTGTCGTAGCTTTTAAGCTCTTCGCCCCTCATAAGATGCACGCGGGCCGCCTTGAGTGAAATCATTTCCTTTCGCGGATGGATCCTGTCATAAACCCCCATTGTCAGAGATCCCAAGTCCTTGCGGTTTTCACCCTTGATGAACAGGATCGTCGGCTTGGAGAGGGCTTCAATATCCAGTCCCTCGTTCATCGGGATGCCGCTGAAAAAGTGAACCGCGTGGAATATCTGTCGGCAGCAAAATCGTACAAATCGATTGTCCGCTCCAAAGTCTTCGGCAATGCGATAATTCAGGAAATCGTCGACCGTTTCATAGGGATTGTCCGCGGCGATTGCCAGAATTTCGGGGAATTCGGAGGCCGCTTTCAGGGCGGCATACGCGCCGATATCCACGCCCCAGATCCCCAGCCGGGTGCGGTCGCTTTCCGGACGGCTTTGCAGCAATCGGACCGCTTCCAGCATGTCGTCGGCTTCATATAAACCCAAAGTGCTGGCCTTTTGTGGATATGGGATGCTGCCGCGCTGGGCATAGATGAGCAGGTTGTATCCGTTGTTATGCAATCTTGCCGCCAGACTCAGCGCATCGGACCGGCTCATCCCGTATCCGGTGGAAAGGATGATTCCGGGCGCATTTTTAAGCCCCGGGATCCACCATGCGGGGATCTTGGTCCCTTGCCCTGCGGTTATCTCCACTTCGAGCGAAGGCAGTAGATAATGCGAAGGATTCACCGCTTCGGCAACCGCTCCCGGATTGGAGATCTTGTATACCAATACGCTGAAAATCGCCGCCGCGCCGATGACGAGGACGGCCGCGACGGGGAGAATTGTCCGTAGATGCTTTTCTATACGGACTTTTGTCGTAACGGTTGAATGCCGTCTCATTGAATCGAAACTCCGTAATTCAGCCGCAGGGAGCCTGCTTCTTCTTTTGTCGGCCCCGGGCGCCAACTGCCGGCTTCGGGGTTTTTAGCGTCTTTTCGCTGCCGTTGGAATGCGAACCTCACTATAGCATATTCAAAAGAACACAACCAAAGAAAAATAACAATATATCGGGGCTGAAGGATAGCTTTACTACCATATATAGAGTTTATGCCATTACAGGAACAAACCCATTTTCAGCCTTTGTAAGTCCTCTGGAGTATTGATATTAGCTAGATCTGCATCCTTAAACTGGCCCTCTTTTGGAGAGACCCATCTTATTTTTAGAGAGTCGTTCAGAATTGTTTCAATCACTTTGTTGGCATGGCGCAACAGCGCCTTTTCGATAGACGGGAGACAAGTCCTGCGGTAAACGGCGCACAATGGATGGGCCAATCCGTCGCTTGTGCGGGGGATTACAGCATCATAGCCCTCCGCAAACGAGAGCAGATTGCGCAACAGAAGCTCGGGCAAATTGGGAAGGTCGCAGGCAAGCACTATATAGAGAGGGGAATCGTTCCAGCTCATTGCCGCATGGACTCCCGCCAGGGGACCATGCCCCCTGTAGCGGTCGGAGACCACGGGCAGGTTTAGAAATTCGTAATTTGATGCATCATTTGAGGAAATGATGATCCGGCTGGTCAAAGACCGGATCCGGTCCGTCAGAACGCTGATCAGGGGCCGGCCGCCGATATCAAGAAGGGCTTTGTTGAAGCCCATCCTGCGGCTTTCGCCTCCCGCCAAAATGACGGCGCAAACATCGCTTGTGTCCATAAATTAAACGTTAGGCCAATAAATAGAAAAAGATCAAGCTAATTGATAATTAACGGGTTAGATTGAAGAAGCAAAATTTTGATGCTTTGCAGGGGGCGCCGTTTCCCGTATTAAAAAGATCGTCAATCGCAAATCTGTTATAATTTTAATTTTTAGGGTATGGATTGATGGCGAAAAGATGGTTCCGGCCTGCGCCCGCTGTTCTGGCATGGGTGCTGGCTTTGTTTGCAACTGCATCGGCGGCCGAAAACTTTTTCAAGATCGAGGATCTTTCTCCCGGCATGAGGGGGACCGGCAGAACCTGCTATCAAGGGAGCGAGCCCGAAGAATTCGAGGTGGAGATCCTTGGAGTTCTGCACGGCGTGAATCCGGGCGCCAGCATAGTGCTGGCCAAATTCAGCGGCGACAGGATCGAGAAAACAGGCGTCTTCGAAGGAATGAGCGGCAGCCCCGTTTTTATCGACGGCAAGCTTTTAGGAGCGGTCGCTTATTCGTTTACTTTTGCCAAGGAAGCAATCGGCGGGATCAATCCCATCACCCAGATGGTTGAAGCTTTCCGCGATACCGGCGGCGCCTCTCCGGGGATCAAGATCATTCTTAAGAGAAGCAGGCTCTGGAATTATCGGCTGCCGTTGCCCGCCGCCCGCAACGATTCTCTGGAATTGCCTGTAGTCCCAAGCGCTCTCGCGGAGAATGAACCTCGGGCGGCATTCGGAGGGCATGTCCTTGCTCCGATAGCCACCCCTCTAAGCATGGGCGGATTTCATTCCGGAGTATTGAAGAAGTTCGCACCGCAATTTCGAGCCATGGGGATGTCGTTCCTGCAGGGTGCGGGGGGCGTGAACCCGGCCGCTCTGGCCGCCGGCCTGCAAAAGGACGGCGGGCATGGTCTGGAACCCGGATCCAATATTGTCGTCCCTCTCGTGCGGGGAGATCTGGATGTGTCCGCCGGGGGCACGGTCACCTATGTGGATGGAGAGCGGCTGTACGCTTTCGGCCATAGCATGTTTGAATTGGGCTTCACGGAACTGCCCATGCACAAAGCCAGGACTATTACGGTATTTCCAAGCCTGGAGAGCTCTTTTAAGATTCTCGAAATGGACGAACCCATGGGCACGATCCGCCAAGACCGGGGGATGGGAATTTACGGAATTATCGGACAAAAAGCCCAAATGGTGCCGTTACGAATTCATCTCACGACCAGCAGGGGAGATTTAAAGGAATTCAGCTTTGAATTGGCAAGGGATCCGCTTCTAACGCCGGTTTTGGTCAACCTTACCGTATACAATACGATTGTCGCCTCCGAGCGGGCCCAGGGGATCGTCACCCTGAGCGTGAAGGGAAAGATTCATATCGAGGGCGAACCCGCGGTCGAAGTGGCCAATCGTTTTTCCTCCGACAGCGACGCGCCCAATTCCGCCTCGCTTTCCATTGCGGTGCCGCTCAACTACCTGATGTCTCCGGGATATGAAGACCTTTCTCTCCAGAATATCGATCTGGATATCCAGGTCGAGGAAAGCGACCGGCTCGCGGTCTTGGATTCCATCCGTTTCGAGCAAACGGAGATTAAAGCGGGGGAGTCGGTGAAAATGGAGGTTTTCTGCAAAAAGGCCAATGGGACCGTGATCCGGGATTCCTATCCCGTGAGGATTCCAAAGAATGCGCCGCCGGGAGAATTGACGGCTTTGGTGGCGGACGGGTCCACTCTAATGTCCCTGGATGAAGAGGAGGAAGTGGGCGAGCTGATTCCGCGGGACCTCAGCCAGCTCGTCAGGATGATCAACAACCTGCGGAAAAACGATCACTTATATTTGCGGTTCTTTCGCAGCGAGCCCGGCGCCGTATTGCGGGGGGAAGGCTTGCCCGGCCTGCCTCCATCCATATTTGCCATCCTGGAGTCCGATCGAAAGGCCGAGGCTATGAATTCGATTCATACCTCCACCCTGATGGAATACGAGCTCCCGGAGACCGACGACATGATAATGGGTGCGAAGGCGCTGAAACTAACGATAATACCCTGATACCGAAGCGTCGCCCCCGCGAGGGCAGCCCTGAAATGAGCGTCTTCGCAAGCGGTGCAATGAGTGCTGACAAGTCAGCGGCTGCCCGCTAAGAAACAGCGTGATATGGAAGCCGGAAGCCAGGAGCCGGAAGGGCTCGTGCATAGCTGTCAAGCATGTGACGGGCTTCATTCTTTCAACGCAAATGAAATTCTCGTAATATAGCCAATTACGTGGTCTGAATAGGAGTTGCCATGCCGTATCGAGGAGCTGTTTTAATCCTTTTTTTGCTTGCTCTGTCCATTGCCGCCGCGGCCGTCACTCCTCAGTTCTGGGAGAACTTTTCGCAGGAAGATCTGCTGAAGGGAGAATTCAACCATGTCTCTTTAGCTCCGGACGGCAGGCTTTATCTTGCTCCAGCCTACGATCTGGTGTTCGATACCGGGCAACCCTACATTTTTTCGATGGTTCGGGACAAGGCGGGCAACCTTTATGTGGGAACGGGCGACGAGGGAAAAGTATTTAAGATCGATCCGCAGGGAAAGGGCAGCCTTTATTTTCAGTCCAAAGAGCTGAATATCTTCGCAATGGCTTTGGATGCTTCCGATACGCTCTATGTGGGGACTTCGCCCGATGGGAAAGTATACAAAATAAGCGGGCCGAACCAATCGGCGGAATTTTGCGATCCCGAGACCAAATACATTTGGGCGCTGATTTTTGACAGGGAAGGGAATCTTTACATCGGAACGGGCGGCAACGGCACCATCTATAAAGTAAACAGGAAAGGAGAAAAATCGGTTTTTTACGCGTGCAGCGATACTCACGTAGTGAGTCTCTCCCAGGCAAGCGGCGGAAATATTTTGGCCGGGACTTCTCCGGAGGGTTTAATCATTGAAGTCGCTCCCGACGGGAAGGGATTCGCGCTTATGGATACCCCGCTTGAGGAAGTGCATTCGGTGCTGTCGGACCGCTTCGGCACGATCTACGCGGTTGCTTCGTCTTCGAAAGGGATGCATGCAAAGGCGAATGCGGCGCCGGCCTCAAAAGATGCCGCCGCCTCCGCCGCTTCGCGCGCCGGCGTTAGCTTGGGATCGGTTGTCGTTGTGGCGGATAAACCAAAAGACGACAAGACCGCCCAGATGTCCGGCGCTCCATCGGCCATTTATTCTTTCACAAGGGACGGCGGCGAAGAGACAGTTTACAGCTTCAGCGATCAAATGGCGTATGACGCCGTTTTTCAAAACGACGGGTCGCTTCTTGTCGCAACCGGGCCCAAAGGACGGCTTCTTTCCATCGATACGGCAAAGCGGGTTACGGTGGTCACGGATTCTGCCGAGGAAGATTTGACGCGCCTTTTGAATGCGGGAGATATCACCTATATCGGTGCCAGCAACCAGGGGAAGGTTTATCAATTGAAGATCGGGGAAGCGGGCAGCGGCACCTATGAATCCGATATCTTGGATGCGCGGACGGCGTCTTCGTGGGGTAAAATCTCGTGGCGCATAGATAACCCGCGGGGAGTGCAGGTCGAGCTTTCAACCAGAACAGGCAATACTAAGAATGCGGACGATTCGTGGAGTGATTGGAGTCCGGCATATACAAATCCGGGGCAGCAAATAACAAGCCCCCGTGCGCGGTACCTTCAATGGCGGGCGGTTTTCAAGGGGCGCTCTCAAAATTCCGAGGACAGCCCGGCGGATTTGTTGCAAGGAGTCCGGATAGCCTATCTGCAACAGAACCTGAGGCCTCAAGTTAAAAATATCGAAGTGCTTCCTTATGGAATAGAGCTTCAGAAACAGCCGTCGCTGGCATCGCAGGGCCTGGCTCCGGTTACGCCGGAAGCCGCGGCGAACGGGCGCGCTTTGAATGCGCCGAGACAACGCGGAAGGGAAAGAACGCCGCTTGCCCCGCGCCGGGTGCTGCAACCGGGGGCTCAATCGTTTACATGGACCGCGGCCGACAATAACGAGGATGATCTGGAATACTCGATTTACTTCAAAGGCGAAGGAGAGTCCGAGTGGAAGCTTCTGGAGGAGAAGCTCGTCGATCCCTTTTACACACTCCAGGCGTCCCGGCTTGCGGACGGTTCTTATAGAATAAAAATAGTTGCGAGCGACGAGCCCTCGAACCCGCACGATAAATACCTTATAGGAGAGCTTGTCTCGACGCCTTTTGTGATGGCCGAAGCCGTCCCGGAAATAGAGATCAAAGACAGCAAGGTGGCCGGAGGCAAGGCGGAATTTGAATTCCGGGCGAACGTTCGCACAGGGCGCATCGCAAGCGCCGAGTTCAGCGTCGACGGCGGGGAATGGCGCCTGCTTTTTCCCGTTGACGGCATCGCCGATTCTTCCCGTGAGGATTACCGGATGGCCACGCCGCTGCTGTCGCCGGGAGAGCACGTGATAGGAATCCGGGCCAGCGATGGAAACGGCAACACGGGAACGAAAAGAGAAGTTATAAAAATCCAGTGACGTCTTTTTTATGGGCTGAAAAACATTTTTTTCCCGGTGTTTTGCGATAGCATGCAATAATTCGTGTTGGAGTTGCACAATCGGCCTTTTGTACTTCCACCACGGGCTGTTATTGAGTATGTTCATAATATGGGTAAGGGTTGCAAGCTTTTGGAGGTTGTAAGTAAGCAATGCCTATTCTTCAACAAATTTTCCAGAGATTTCCAATGAATAGAAACAGATACGGGTTTAATTTTTGCATTTTGGCTTTTATTTTCTTTTCTTTGGCGCTCCCGGGCTTCGCCCAGAAAAGCACACTTTCGGTTCAGTGCGTGGATTCTTCGGGAAAATCGATTCGGGACGCGAAAGTTTACGTGATCAATCTCAACACCGACAAAGACAAAGACAAAAAGTCCGACTCGAGGGGAGAGGCGAAATTTGAAAAGCTGGAAGCCGGTTTTTACCGGGCATACGGCCGCAAGGAAGGTTATTCTCCGGCTCTTTATGAATTTATAAACCTGGACGGGTCCGACAAATCCGTCACCCTCCAATTCGAAGCCGGGGCGGATAAAAAGCTCTATTTTGAAGATCCGGCATTGGAGCAGCGTGCCGCTCAATTGATGGCCCAGGGAGTGAGGGCCTACGAGCAAAAGGATTATGCGAACGCTGAAAAGCTGTATAATCAGTCCCTTGAGATTTATCCCTCCAACGCGCAGACCTTATATTTCCTTGCGATTCTGAATTTGCAGCAGGCAAAGTTCGATCAGGCGCAGGAGATCTTTAAAGCTTCAGCCGAGAATGCAAAAGTCATGAGGGCGCTGCCTCTGGAGATTCCGCAGGGCAAGCAGAATCCTTATGAGGCGATTTACAATAATATACAGACACTGCAGAAACAAATACCGGCGATGAGGGCTGAAAACGCTCTCAGGCAGAAAAATTACGACGCCGCCATCGCGCAATATCAGGAGGTCATTAAAAACGATCCCCAAAATGCCCTCAATTACGGCAATCTTGCAATCGCGCTCGCCAATACGTCGAGGTTCAACGAAGCGCTGGCGGCTTTGGAGAAAGCGGAGCAGCTGCAGCCCGGCTCGGCAGGGAGCTTGAAAGAACGGATTTCGGCGATGAAGCAGAACGCGGAGATTAAAAAAGCCCAGGCGCTTATGACGGAGGGGGACAAGCTGTTTGATGCAGGCGACGCCGCGGGCGCGCTTAAGAAGTACGAAGAGGCTTCAAGCTCGCTGTCCGAAAAACAAGCTCCTTTGTCGGCCCGGCTTGCAAGGGCCCAGGCGAAATTGGGGCAGAAGGAGGCGGCCGTAGCGTCCTTCAAAATGGCCATAGAATTGGCCCCCGAAAATGAAGTCCAAAACTATCGGAATGCGCTGGTCAATTTCCATCTGGAGCGCAAGGAATTCGAGGAAGCGATAGATGTTCTGGCCGATCCCAAAACCGCGGGATCAAAAAGTCCCGAACAGACTCTAATGGACGTCGCGGAGGAATGGAAGAACCAAAGCCCTGCGCTTGCAACGGCCGCCCTGGAACGAGTGCTTAAGATCAATTCGGAAAATGCGGACGCCTATTATTCTCTGGGCGAATTGTCCTACATTGAAGGCAAGGAACAAGACAGCCGGACCAAAGAACTGCTTACGAAATACGTGGAAATAGGCAAGGATCCGGTCAAGCTGGAAAACGCCAAAAACATGCTGGTGGTTGTTTCGAAGCGCAGCGAATAACCGTATCGGATTCGCGGCGCGGAGTAACGTTTCCGAAATCCCAAGGCATATCGAGCGGCCGTTTGCCGAATGGTTTCTCACTCAGGGATTTTTGTCCTACCCTTGCTTGAGCTTTCTTTTGGCTTTTCCTGAGCGGATTTTGTTTTGCGGCGGGTTCCTTTGCCCGCCGTGCCCGCGGATGCAGGCTTTTTCCGAGGGCGCGTTTTGGCCTTCTGCTTGCCCACCCGTTTTCCCTTTTCGGCATCATGATCTTCAACCGCGGCTGCCGTCTCAGGCTCTTCGCGATATGAAGTCTCCGATTCCGGCGCAGCCGAGGCTCCCGGTTGTTCCGGGCGCTCCGCTTCCCGTCCAAAACCGACTGGGGCGGAATCCGATTCCGGGAAAAGGTCTCCGGTTTCCCAGGGCGAATCCGCAGTCTGAGGGGAGCCTTCGTAGGGCATAGACGAGGGAGGCTGCCGGGATTCGGCGTCCCGTTTTGCGAATGAATCACCGAATTCCGGCGATGCGGATTCTTCGGGAACGGATTCTTCAATAGGCTCCGCCGAATCTTGCGCGATGCGTGGAAAACGCTCGGCGGGGAAAATACGCAAGATGCCTTGGCGGTTTCTTTCAACGCGGAGCAGACCGTCGCGCTGAGCCTGGCGGGCCAATTCATAGGCGCTCGAAAAGCCGTACTGGCGTTCGTCGAAAGGCGGCTGCAGGGAGCGGAGGAACTGTTTAAAGGTGCGCAGATACATGGGCCAGTGAGGCGCCGCTTTCAATTGCCGCAATTGTTCCTCCAGCGCGCGGATGGCGTCGGATGCCTGCGGTGAGCTTGCCGGCTGTTCCGGCGCGGCCGTCGGTTCCGCGGCAGGCTCGGGAGCCTGCGCGGCAACTTGTGCGGATTCGCTGCCTGATTCTTCGGAGGTCTCCTTCAATTCAACAAGCAGGCTGCGGTCGACCTGCTTAAGATTGACGTAGCCCGCGTCGGCCAATTTTTGAGTGAAATCCCGGAAGCTGCTCACTCCGTAATCCCGCTCCGAAAAAGTGGAGTCGAGTTGCAGCAGCGTGCTTTTCAGAAGCCCGAGCTGGGGAGAGACTTCGCGGTCCGAGAGAATTTTAAGAGCCCGGCGGACCAAAGGCAGCGCGTTTTGCAGCGAGGACGTGCTCGAGGTCTGCGCCTTGCCGGAAGACTTTCTGCTTTGAGGCTGTATGCCGATGAGATTCTCATAAGCGATGAATTCATGGCAATTCTTCTGCAAGATTATGCTCGTGAAAGCGCGCCCGCCCACAACGAACACCGTTTTATCGTACTGCTTAAGCTTTTCTACAAGGGCGATGAAGTCGCTGTCTCCGCCGACGATAACAAAGGCGTTGATATGGTTTCGGGTGAAAGCCATTTCGAGAGCATCGAGCGCCAGCGCGATGTCGGCTCCGTTCTTGTCCCCGCGGGGAGTCAGGTTCCGCTGCACCATCTGCACCGCATGCTGGGTCATGGCCCTGCTGTAATCCTCGGCGCGCTTCCAGTCGCCGTAGGCGATCTTGGATATGACCTGGCCTTTCTCCTTAATGGCCTCCAGCACCGTTCCGATGTCGAAATTCCGGTTCAGGGATTGCTTGACTCCGATGGCGATATTGTCAAAATCGACAAATACCGCGATTTTAAGACGTTCTTCATTTGAATTGTTCATAATAAACCTATGCATGTAGGTTACATCATTCCGCCCTGAAATTCGATGCTCCAATGCGTCCCTGCCCGGCCGGCGCTAAAAAAAGTCCCTTGCCTTCAACCGCATTTCCCGCGGAATTCGCGCCGCAAACAGGATTCCGGCAGCGTTGCAGAGCACAATAAGGGCCGATGTGGCCAGTGAGATCGCAAGCCCCGCGTCGCCCGGAATCCCGAAAACGGACAGAGCCTCGACGTAAGCCCACTCCCGCATGCCAAGGCCGCCGATTGTAATGGGGATCATGGTCAGAAAGATGATTAACGGAAATACGGAAATAAACGGAATCAGGGGCACGGGATAAGCGGCGGCGACGGTCACCTGCTGGTATACCCATAACGTCAGCCCCGATTTCGCAAGCGAAAGCAACGCAATCTTCAGCAGCGCTCCGCGCCCGAGATGTCCTATGCCGAGCGATCGGTGCAACCGCGCTATTTTTTGGATTATTCTCCCTGAAAAAGTCCCGTCGCGGCCTGTGAGGAAACGATCGTAGATCCCTTCGCTTTTTGCAATCAACCGAAAAAAGAGCAGGACCAAAGCCCAGCCCGCCAAATAAACCGTCCAGAGCGGAATCCCCTGCCAGGAAACAGGGTGTATCGCCGCTGCCAGGGAGCCGATGAAAAGCAGCGATATCAAGCCGGCCGCTCGGTCCTGGAGGGTGGAGGCAAGCCCGATCTCGAAGGATTTTTCGTTATTCCGGCTGAGCATATAGGCTTTAACGACATCCCCGCCGACGAGCGACGGAAGCCCGATGTTGAAAAACATGCCGACAAAATACATGCGGACGAAACTGGCGTAGCTGCCCGTCATTTGCAGGCCGGCCGCGAAAATGCGCCAGCGCTGCGAGCAGATCAACTGGCTCGCCCAATAGACCGCGAGAAGAAGAAGGAGCAATCTGAAGTTGAAGGCGCCGAGAGTTCCGCTGATTTTCGATATATCGACGGATTGAAAAACCAGCCAGAGAAGAAGTATGGTAAACAGGATCTTCAAAACAAACAGCGGCTTTTTTTTTGCCTTCATGGGCGGCATTGTACTTCATACAAAGGAACGGGGCCACGAATAGGGAGGTTTTTGGATTCGGGAAATGCTTCTTCCGTTTTATTCGCGGTTGATCGGTTGGATTCTGGCCGGGGAACTATAGGAGGGAATGGGAATGGATTCGGCCGCGGCGGAATGCTGGATGAGGGAGGCTTTAAGCGAAGCACGGGAAGCTGAAGCGGCGGGAGAAGTGCCTGTCGGAGCCGTGGTTCTCTTAAACGGAAAGATTGTGGGGCGCGGACGCAATAATCTTATCGGCGGACGGGACCCCACCGCCCACGCGGAGATCGTTGCTCTGCGCCAGGCGGCGCGCAATGTGGCCAATTACAGGCTTCCGGGATCCATTCTGGTTGTAACGATAGAACCCTGCGTCATGTGCGTCGGCGCCATGATTCAGGCCAGGGTGGAAGAGCTGATTTATGGGGCCGCCGATCCCAAGGCCGGAGCCGTTCATTCCCGTTATCAGCTGGCGGAGGAAAACCTGCTGAATCATAGAATCAAGGTAACGTCGGGAGTGCTGGAAGAAGAGTGCGGGGCGATCCTGAAAGCTTTCTTCGCTTCGCGGCGCCGATAACGCTTTGCGGACTTGCGAAAAATCCAGCCTCTGCTCCGCATTTGGGTTCCGCGATTCCGTTTTCAGGCGCGGGGAGAAAGCTCCAGCGACAGATTGAGCGCCGGAACGCTGTGGGTGATCCATCCCACGGAAATCAGATCGACGCCGGTTGCGGCGATGGAAGCGGCGTTGTCCGCGCTGATATCTCCGGAGGCTTCCGTAACCGTTTTCCCCTTGGCCATGCGGACGGCCTCGGCCAGAGTTTCCACGGTCATGTTATCCAGAAGCACCGCGTCCACCTTTTCTTTCAGGGCCGTTTCGAGCTGCTCCAGCGTATCGACTTCCACCTCGATCTTGACCATAAATCCTATGCGACGCCGGACTCGTCCGATGGCTTCGGAAATTCCGCCGGCAACCGCAATATGGTTGTCCTTTATGAGCACGGCGTCATCCAGTCCAAAACGATGATTTGAGCCGCCGCCGGCGCGTACGGCGTATTTTTCAAGCATTCGGAGGCCGGGCGTGGTTTTCCTTGTGCACACGACGCGCGTGCGGTACGGGGAAACCAGCGCAACGATGTCGCGCGTCGCCGTTGCGATGCCGGACAGGTGGGCAAGCAGGTTCAGGGCCGTCCGCTCCGCCGAAAGAATAGGGCGCGCGGCTCCCTGGAGGGTCGCCAGAGTTTCGCCGGAAGCAGCGTCCATCCCGTCCGGGACGCGGATTTCTATCGCCAGTCCGGAATCGAGACAATGGAACGCGTACGCGGCGGCATCCATTCCGGCTACACGCCCGGCCACCCGGGTGATGATCAGAGCGGAGGCCGAATCTTGAGGGGATGCGACGGCATCCGTTGTGAGATCACCCGCGAGGCCGAGGTCCTCCGACAGGGCACGGCGAACGATCTCTTCATAGAGCAATGGGTACAGCGGCAGGAGAGAAGAATGGTTTGCTTGTTTTTTTTTCATGTTCAACGGGTGGAAGGGAGCTTCAAATCCATCATTCGCCGCACGGCGCGCTGAGCCCCTTCGGCTACGGACGGTTCCAGTTCGACAACATGCTTCATTGAGCGCAGAGAGTTCAGAATCTTGGGCAACGTTATTTTTTTCATGTGTGGGCAGAAGAAATCGCTTGGACGGACATACTTGATTTGCGGCATCTCCACGGCGACGTTGTCGCTCATGGAGCATTCCGTCGCCATCAACACCCGGCCCGGTTTGCGGCGGGCAACCTCCTTGATCATTTGAGCCGTGGACCCCACATAATCCGCTTCAGACAATACGTCGGGAGGGCATTCCGGATGCGCAAGGATTACAAGTTCTTCGAATTGCCCCCTGTACGCGCGAAGATCCGGCACCGCGAATTTTTCATGCACCTCGCAGCGGCCTTTCCATAGGATCACCTGCTTCCGTGTCTGGAGAGCGACATAACTCCCGAGAAATTCGTCGGGTAGAAAAATAACCCGGTCCGAATCCAGCGATTCCACCACTTGCACTGCGTTAGCGGACGTGCAGCAGATATCGGATTCGGCTTTTACCTCCGCCGTCGTATTGACATAAGTCACTACCGGGACGCCGGGATATTTCCTGCGCAGGTTCCGTACGTCGTCCGCCGTTATGTAGGAGGCTAAAGAACATCCCGCCTCCGGGTCCGGTATTAAAACGAGCTTTTCCGGGCTCAAAAGCTTGGCGGTTTCGGCCATGAAATGGACGCCGCATACAACGATGATGCCCGCATCGGTTTTTGCCGCTTCGCGGGCCAGTTCCAGGGAATCGCCCGTCAAATCCGCAACTCCGTGGAAAATCTCCGGCGTTTGATAGTTGTGAGCCAGAATGACGGCTTTGCGTTCCGCCTTGAGCCTGTTTATGGCGGCTATGTAAGGAGCGTGAATCTCCCATTCGGATCTGGGGATGATGCGGCGGACCCGCTCGTAAATGGCTTCGGTTTCTTTGAGGGCTGCGGCATCTGAGACCGGAGCCTTCTCCATAACATCCATCGTCACGAAAGCACCTCCCTTATGCTCAAAATGAGCATATCGGGTTTATAAAAACCGGCCTGAATTTCAGGCCTGTTATTTATACTGAACCTGAGCATAACTGTTGTCAATCCGGAAACGCTCCGCCGATTGTGCGGGAAGCCGCCCGGCGATTTCCATGGAGGCTTCAAAGCGGGGGGTCAATAGAGGAAATTGGCGGATCGGGCCCTGTGGAGAATCCTTTGCGCGTAAGCGCGCGTTTTGGGAAAGTCCACAGAGGATAAGTAATAATCCTCGGGCAGCTCCCCAGGGGGCGGCGAATTCGACAAGGCGCGCTTCAGCCATTCGTCAGCCCTTGATTCGCCGGCGTTATAACGCAGGAGGGCAAAAAGCACCGGTTGAGGCGAGTCCCTGTAATGTTCGATGGATTGCTTGAGGTACCAACATCCGATTTCAACATTCAGTTCGGGTTCCAGCAAGCGGTCGTCGCCTATGGGGGGGAATCCTTTGCGGGCCGCGAAATCGGAAGCGGCGGCCTTGGTTATTTGCATGAGGCCATATTCTCCGGCGGGGCCCCGGATGCCCGCCCGAAACCAGCTCTCCTCGTGGATCAACGCCTTTACGAGATAGAAATCGAGTTCATAGCGTGCCGCCGTCTGGGCGATGACGAAATCGTAGCGCGAGGTATGACGATAAACCCAGCTCCCAGCCGCGGCTGAAATCAGTAGAAGCACCACAATCACGGCTAATATCCGGCGCATCCGCAACCTCGAGATTGCTTTTATGAAATTCCTTACACCATCAGCGTATCATGTTCCATATCGGCGCCAAAGCCCCGGGGAACCGTTTTTATGTTTCAGGAATAAAATAAAATTTTAGATTGCGCCTCGGACAGGCTCCCAACCCGGATCCTTCATGAAGCGATACAACTGCGAAAATCGCAGAGCGGATGCATGCAACGGAAAGAAATCGCAAACGCCGATAGATTCCGATGCGGATAAAGAATCCAATCTTTGCGATGCTGCAACAAAAGCGGATTATTCTTGAATAATCCGGGTTAACTCTTGCGCGCTTTCTTTTTGCGCCAGTTATCCCAATAGGCTTTCATCCTCTGCGATCGCCGAAGCCTTTCTTCTTTGGAAAAGCGCGGGCGCTTTTTAGCGGGACCGGTTTTCATCTGACGAACGGGCTTGCGCGCCGCTTTTGAAGAACTTCCGCGGAGTTCCCGGCTTATTTCTTCAATTTCAGCATCCAGCTGTTTTTTCTTGTTTAAAAGAGATTCAAGCGCCAGTTCAAGTATTCTCTGCCGGTCACTCATCATGCGTATGTCCTTTCCTTTAAGGCAGCATTTATGAATATTCTAGAAGCTTTGTCGGCATGGAGTCAATGAATTCCTCTTAAATTCATAGTGACTGATGAAAAAGCTGTAAATGTTCTCAGCGCCATGCCGATATAAACACAAGAATCGAAAATATAGAAACACTTGAGACCAAGGCGTCGCAAAGGTTCTTTATGCGCGGGGCGTTGGATTCAGGCGGAGAAGCGCTCGGTTTTATGAACACGGGTGAGGGGACCGCCTGAATATTCGACGACCCGCGCGCCAGTTTTGTACTCCCGTATATTTCAGATTGTTTGCCGATGCAGTGACTGATCGGACTGTTTACTCCGTTGCTCCGCTTGCCCGGCCCTTTCGCGTATACATGAAAGGCTTCTAAAATCGGTTCCGCTCGTTATAGCGGAATATATATTTGCGCAGCAGGAGCCAAAAAAAAGTGCTGCTGGCTCCCGCCGTAAACATGATGATTACGTTGCTTTCAAGGGAAGGGGCAAATAGACCGTGCCTGAAATAAGCGCAGGTCGCTCCCATTAGAAAGCTTAAAACAGCGAGAAATGCAGCCTGCAGGTTGGTGGGGGCGGTGTTATATCTGAATCGTTCCCATGCGAGGCAGACGAGATAAGAAGCTGAACTTGCCGCAATGGCGGGAAGAAGCCAAATTTCCATTGCGAAAAGCATTGTGCCTTCCCCTTTTAATTTGAATTATTCATGAAGATTCGCCGCTTCATAAATAATCGCAACATTATTAGTATAGCACCACAGGAGCTGATTTATCATCGTACACTTGTACGGGATTGCGGATCCCGTGCTGCAGACGATAGTGGAGTTGAAATGAAGGTTTCTTGAGCGGTAGACTATAAATAAGTCGAGGGTTTAAATGCTAGCGGGCTTTGCCAAATCGGTTTTTGTTCTCCTCGTGAATCCATTCATTATCATAGCCAACGGAGGATGTTCGACGAGCTGGTTTCCGATTTCGCAGAAGGGGTATGAGAAAGCTCCCATCTCCGGAGAAGCCGACTTCGTTCGACTTCGGGAGCAGATGGTGCGCGAACAGCTGGAGTCGCGCGACATACGGGATCCGCGCGTGCTTGCGGCCATGCGCAAAGTGCCGCGGCATGAATTCGTCCCAAGCGGCCTTCGCAAATCAGCATACAACGACAGTGCGCTTCCTTTGGCTTTGGGACAGACTATTTCGCAGCCTTACATTGTAGCCTATATGACGCAGGCTCTCGATCTCAGGGGCGCCGAACGCGTCCTGGAGATCGGAACCGGGTCTGGATACCAGGCGGCGGTTCTCGCCGAAATAGTGCCGGAGGTTTATACCATCGAAATTCTGCCGCAGCTTCAGAAGCAGGCTGCCGACGTTTTGGATAGGCTGGGATATCGCAACATACATTTCCGCGCCGGCGACGGTTATTTGGGATGGCCGGAGGAGGCCCCTTTTGATCGGATTATTATTACGGCGGCTCCCGAAGATGTCCCTCAGCCGCTTTTGGAACAACTTAAGGTTGGCGGGCTCATGGTGCTTCCTATGGGCGCCATGGACCAAGACCTTGTATTAGTCAAAAAGGAAAAATCCAAAATTATCCGCCGTACGTTGATACCGGTCCGGTTCGTTCCCATGACCGGAAAAGCCCAGGGCACACAGTAGCAAGCGATCTGCGGTTGTCATCCCGATCTTTGCCGCTCGAATTTATTTCTCTATTCAAGCAAGTGCCGCGCCCTTGGATATGCCGCTATGAAACAGCGGGATAGGGGAGCATGGATCCGGGAGTAAGAATCTTTCGTAAACAGCCGCTGTTCAAACGACTGACATTTTGCTCCTGTCTTCTGACTTCTAATTTCTGTCTTCTGACTTCCGGCTTCTTGCTCCTGGCTCCTGTCTTCTGACTTCCGGCTCCTGGCT
>CAZDMR010000022.1:23971-51564 GCA_964506795.1 uncultured Acidobacteriota bacterium
CTGTCTTCTGACTTCCGGCTCCTGGCTTCTGGCTTCTGGCTCCTGGCTTCTGGCTTCTGGCTCCTGGCTTCTTTCTTCCGGCTTCTTGCTCTGATGCGGGTGGTTTTATACCGTTGCCCGGGCGATCATGCGTTCCTTTTGCTGCCAGAGCATGTGCGTAAGGCCCACTTTGTATTCGTGAGGGTTATAAAGGCGCCTGTGGCTTTCGTGAAGTTGAGAAAGCTGTTTTATCCTGCGGTCGCGTATCCGGTCGAGCGAGGGGAATTCATAGACAACCCGCCCCGAATTCACAATCGGCACCAGCAATTCCGCACGCCGCGGCGAGCTCAATTTCTTTCGGCGCAAAGGATTGCTGGGATCTATGATGGCCACTTCCCCGGAGCTGAGATCCTCGGAATCCTCGGCCAGTGCGTCGGCCTCCATCAATCCATTGCCGTCGTAAAAACGCACGGCTTTTTTAATGCCGGGATTGGTCATTTTCTCCGGATTTGCGCTTAATTTGATTTTAGGCTGCCCGTTGTGCTCCACCATTTTGTAAATTCCTCCTAAAGCGCACCCCCCGATGCCGGACCCCGTGACAAGGTTGGTTCCCACGCCCCAAATATCGATCTTCCCCCCCTGGTTCAGGATGTCGGAAATGATAAATTCATCCAGTTCGTTCGACGCGACAATCTTGACATACTGCAATCCTTCCCGGTCTAGAATCTGACGGATGCTTCTGCTCAAAAACGCCAGATCGCCGCTGTCGATGCGGATGCCGAGCAAGCGGTGCCCGCGCCGTTCGAGATCTTTGGCCACGCGGATGGCGTTGGGTATTCCGCTTTTGAGAGTATCGTAAGTGTCCACGAGAAAGATGGATTCGTCCGGGAAAGAGCGGGCGTAGGACTGAAACGCGTCCAATTCGGATGGGAATGATTGTATCCAACTGTGGGCGTGAGTGCCTTTTGCGGGCACGTTGAGGGCCGCCGCGGCCAAAACGTTCGATGTGGAGTCCGCGCCGCCGATGATAGCCGCCCTGCAGGCGCTTAAAGCGCCGTCCGGACCCTGGGCGCGGCGCAGTCCAAACTCGCTTATAGAACCGTGCCCGGCCGCTTCCCATATTCTGGCCGCCTTGGTTGCCACCAGCGTCTGGAAATTGATGTGGCACAGGAGAATCGTTTCGGCCATCTGGCACTCGATCAAGTTTCCGCTTGTTTGAAGAAGCGGCTCGTTGGGAAAAACCACGGTCCCCTCTTCAATCGCCCGGATGCTTCCGCTGAAACGGAAGCCGGCCAGGTAGCGTAAAAATCCCTCCGAGAATGTCGGCGTGCCCGCGGCGGATTTCAAGGAGCGCAGATAGCCAATGTCTCCGTCGCTGAATTTTACATCCATAAGGGCATGGACGGCGTCCTGCATCCCGGCCGCGATCGCGTAGCCGCCCCTGAAGGGGTTGTGCCGGAAATAAAGGTCAAAAACAGCCGTATCTTCGGCTTTCCCTTGTTCAAAATAGGCTGCAGCCATGGTCAGTTCATACAGGTCCGTAAGCAAAGCTCGCGTATACACAATGCCTCCCTAATGCTTTTTTTGGAGTCGTTGTTGGATCGAATTTCCTTTTCTTTTTTCGGGGCTCACGGCTGTTATCCGATGGATGCGCCGCCCTATACCTGCGGGTTTAAACGCATGGCGACCGGCATACGCCGTCCGGTCCCGAAGGCGCGGGTGGTCACCTTCAATCCTGTGGCTGCCTGCCGGCGCTTGTACTCGCTGGACTGAATCATTCGGACAACCTTTTCCACTGTTTGCCGGCTGTATCCCAATGCCGCGATTTCCTCCGCACTCATCTGATTTTCGACGCGCTCCCTCAGAATGCCGTCCAGAATCCTGTATTCCGGGAGCGAATCCTGATCTTTCTGGCCGGGGCGCAGTTCCGCCGAGGGGGGCCGGTGAATGGTGTTCAGCGGGATGATTTCCCGCCGCCTGTTTATATGGGCTGCAAGTTTATATACCGTTGTCTTGGGAACGTCGGAAAGAACCGCAAGCCCTCCGACCATGTCTCCGTACAGCGTGCAGTAGCCGGCGCCCAATTCCGATTTATTGCCGGTTCCAAGCACCAGATGCCCAAATTTGTTGGACAGAGCCATTAAGAGAATCCCTCGAATGCGCGCCTGCAGATTCTCCTCCGTTTCGTCCGCCGCAAGCCCGGCGAAGCGGTATCGCAGAGCGCTTTCAAAAGCCTGATATATGGATTGGATTGGAATCGTGTCGAATTTCAAGCCCAGATTGCCCGCGAGCGTCCGGGCGTCCTCATGACTCTCGGGAGCGGAGTACATCGAAGGCATGGACACGCCGAGCACATTGCCGGCTCCCAGCGCTTCAGCCGCAATGCAGGCAACGACGGCCGAATCTATGCCGCCGCTGAGCCCCAGGACCGCAGATCGGAAGCCGCATTTGCGGGCGTAATCCCTTGTGCCCATTATGAGCGCCTGCAAAAGGTTTTCCAGGCTTTCGCCTTCGCGATATCCCAAATCTTTACGGGAGTCCGGATCCGCCACCAGCAAGTCTTCCGAAAAACTCCGCCCCTGTGCAATGACGTTGCCCGTTTTCCCTAAAGCCAGGCTGTTGCCGTCGAAAAGAAGGTCGTCGTTGCCTCCCACAAGGTTGACATAGATAAGGGGCACGCCGTGATTCTTGGCGTGCTCCTGGAGCATGCGGAATCGAAGGCGCGGTTTTTCCATCTCGTAGGGGGACGCCGCAATATTAATGAGGAGATCGGCCCCCTGATCAACCAGTCTGCGGACCGGGTTGATGGAATAAAGCGGTTTGGGCCAGAAATCTTCAGAGTTCCAGGCATCCTCGCATATGGTTATGCCCAAAGCGCGCCCTCGGAAATTCACGATTTCCGCGTCCGCAGAGCTTTCAAAATAGCGGGTTTCATCGAATACGTCGTATGTCGGCAGAAGCGTTTTGTGGACCACGGCCAGAATTCTGCCCTCGGTCAGAAAGGCCGCTGCGTTGTAAAAATCCTTCCCTTCTTTTTTCGGATTTTGGTCCACGAAACCGAGGATGACGCCCATGCGATCCGACCGCAGCGCAATATCCCCAAGAGCCCGCAGGTTGGATTCGACAAAGCCATGAAGCCCGAGCAGGTCGCGCGGCGGATATCCCGTCAGACAAAGCTCTGGAAAGACTGCAATATCCGCTCCCGATGCCTGCGCTTTCCCCATGATATCGAGCACCCGGTCGCGGTTGCCGTCTATGTCTCCCACGGTTGTGTTGATTTGCGCCAGCGCAATCCTCATCGTCGTCCTCATCCGGAAAAGATATTATATCCTCCCGCGGCAAATAGTCGAAAGC
Source organism: uncultured Acidobacteriota bacterium (assembly GCA_964506795.1). Lineage (GTDB taxonomy): Bacteria > Acidobacteriota > UBA6911 > UBA6911 > UBA6911 > UBA6911. The sequence continues at coordinate 27,305 of CAZDMR010000022.1, forward strand.
GCGGGAAAACCGCCGCGGCCGCAGAAGCTGCATGAATAATCCGTGCGCCGCCTTACGCCGGCCGTCAATCGTTGAACGTAAGCCGCCGAACGTCGATCTGATATTTCCTAAGCAGACCCCGAACTTCGCGGGTTGAAAGCAGCTTTGTCTTCTGGATATTTCTCCTTTTTAGCAATGCCGCCGGAAAGAGGCGGGCTGCGCTGAGATAGGACCAGCCCAAGACAACCGGCAGCCGCCACCATCCGTGCGCCGCGACAATGCGCCCGGCGGCGCCCTGCTTTTTCAAGGCCGCGTATGCATGCCAGACAAAGCGGCGCAGCGACCAGTAGGGATTGGCAAGCAGCAGGGGCAGCGGAAAATTCTTAACGGCAAGGAGAAGCCGGTTGCGCTCGACCAGCATAATTTTCAGCGCGGAGTATGCGCCCGCGGTGGCGGAGTGGAGGTGGTGGACCACCGCCGTCGGCACGTACCACGCCTTCCAGCCGAGCAACCGGGCCCGCATTCCGAGGTCCGCGTCGTCTCCGAATGCGAAAAAGGTTTCGTCGAAGCCTCCCGTTTCTTCTAACACTTGCCTGTGATACAAAGCGGCGCAGGCGTCCGGCCAGAGAATCTCCTCTTCCCGATCGTATTGGCCGGTATCTTTCTCGTTGGTGCCGCGGCCGCGATTCTGCCCGTCCCAGTAAATCAGGTGGCCGGCTTTGTCGATGACGCCCTCCGGATCCGCGAAAAGGATTTTGCCCCCCAGCATTCCGATGCGGCGGGCCGCGTCGCCGCGGCACACCAATTCCTCAATCCACTTGGGTTCGGCGACGGCGTCATTGTTCAGCAATGCAATCCATTCTCCGCATGCCTTTGCAAAGCCGATGTTGTTGGCTTCACAGAAGCCCGCGTTCCGCGCAAGCGCGATCACCCGCGCATGCGGCTGTTTTTTCGCCCATCTCCGCATATGCTCCGCGCTTCCGTCTTGGGATCCGTTGTCCACAAGAATGAATTCGAGGTTGTTCCAAGTCTGCTTTTCAAGGGAAGAAAGACAGCATTCAATGAATTTCATGCCGTTGAAGTTCACGACGATAACGCTGACCAGTGGAATCTCGCGGCCTTCCGTTTCCAGCGCCGGATCGGTTTCTGCGGAGACGACATTCTGCATGGGGACACCCAATGACCTCGGTTTAACGCTTGCGCCCTGCAGTCTCGGTTTTATGGGCTGCCATGATGTCGGGGGGAAACCGCCGGTGCCAGGGCGTGGCGTTTTCGTAAGCATAAGCGGCGCGCAGCAAGGTCGATTCATCCGCGGGCCGGCCTATCAGCTGCAGGCCGATGGGGAGGCCGCCGGACGAGAAACCGCACGGAAGGGTAACAGCCGGCAATCCCGACAGATTTCCCGGGCGGGTTAATCGCAGCAGCGCCTGCGGGATTTCTTCCTTTGCCCCCGAGAAATTCACCGTCTTTTGGCCGATAGCCGGCGCGGCCATGGGAATCGTCGGCGTCAGCAAAAGGTGAACCGTTTCCAACACGCGCGCAAGTCTCCCCGCGTAGGCCTTCATTTCTTCGAGCGCACGGATGTAAGCGGCGGCCGTGTTCTTTTTACTTTGCGCCAGGCGGATTCGGACGTCCCTCCCGTAGTCCTGCGGCCTTTGCGCCAGCCATTGCCAATGATACGCGAGGGCCTCGTCTCCGGTGATTTCCGCGGCAAGCCGGGTTGTTGCCTCCATTCCTTTGAGATCCACTTCGAGGACTTCCGCGCCGAGCTGTTCGAAAACCGGGATGCACGCCAACACCGATTCCCGGACTTCGCGCTGGACCCGGTGGAAAAAGAATTGCCTGGGAAGGCCGATCCGGAAGGATTTAATGCCTTTGCGCATTTCTGCCGAAGCCCGGCCCGGTCCCAAGCCGGACAAGCTTGTTGCGGAAAGGGCTTCAAAAAGGAATGCGGCGTCCATAACGCAGCGGGCCAGCGGTCCCGCATGGTCGAGGCTGGCGGCGAGGGGGATCACGCCGTGCATGGGCACGCGGCCGAAGGAAGGTTTAAGGCCGACGCAGCCGCAGGCCGCGGCGGGTATCCGAATGGATCCTCCGGTGTCGGTGCCCAAAGAGGCGATAGCCTGCGCCGACACAACCGACGCCGCGCTTCCGCCGCTCGAACCTCCCGATATGTGCTCCCGGTCCCATGGATTGCGGACGGGGCCGTAATGGAGGTTGATGTTGGTTGGACCGAAGGCAAATTCGTGGAGATTAGTTTTGCCCAGAAGGATACAGCCGGCTTCGAGCAGGCGATCAACCGCCTCGGCATTCTCGGCGGGTCTGAACCGCTTCAGAATTTTAGAACCGGCCGTCGTGCGGATTCCGCGGGTATAGAAAAGGTCCTTGACGCTGAAGGGGATGCCGTGAAGAACGCCCCGATAGCGGCCTTTGATGATTTCCTTCTCCGCCGTGCGGGCTTGCTCAATCGCTCTCTTGCCGACGACGGTCAAGTAAGCGTTAACGGCGGGCTGGAGCCTGGAAATCCGATCCAGGACAAAGCGGGTGAGCTCCACCGGCGAAAGCTCTTTCCGGTGGATCCGCGGAGCCAGATTCTCGATTGTCAGTTCGCTGTTGTTTTCCATTTCTTAGATCAAAGCCGCTCGGATTTCTTCGACGATGGAATCGGCGGCTTTTAGAGGTTCGGGGGCCTGAAGAATAGGACGGCCCACTACTATGTAATCCGCTCCGGCGCGGATAGCCTCCCCCGGTGTGCCCGTGCGGGACTGATCCTGGCGGACTGCACCGGCCGGCCGGATGCCGGGGATCACAAGTTGAACTTCATGTCCAAATTCGCGGCGAAGAATCGGGATCTCTTTTTTTGAAGCCACAATCCCCCGGATTCCCGATCGATAGGCAGATTCCACAAGCCGCTGCACCCACTGTTCAATAGGAAGGGCGATCCCGAGCATTCGCGCGTCCTCTTCGGAAAGACTGGTCAGCGCGGTCACCGCCAGAAGAAGGGGCGGCGCATCGGAGGCTTCCGCTTCCCGGCAGGCGGCCTCAAGCATCGCGGTTCCGCCGGAGGCATGCAGCGAAAGCATGTCAACGCCGAGCCGGCATGCGGACCGCACCGCTCCCCCAACGGTGTTGGGGATGTCGTGGAGTTTTAAATCGAGGAAAATCTTTTCTCCCTGGCCCCGAATTTCTTCCACTAGCCGCGGCCCCTCGCGGGTGAACAGTTCAAGCCCTATCTTAAAATATCCGACGTGTCCGGAAAGCTGCGCTACGGCGTCCAGTGCCGCTTTGCGGTCCGGCAGATCCAGCGCGGCAATCAGACGGTGCTTGGCGTCATTCATAAGTCCGAAGGCTCCCGATTATTTCGCGAATGCTTTCAATGCGGCGCGAGCGGCAGTATTCCTGCAGCTGCAGCGCGATGCGCTCGGAGGCGTCGGGCTTATAAAAATTGGCCGTTCCCACTTGAACGGCGGAAGCTCCCGCAATCAGGAATTCAAGCGCGTCATCTAGGCGGGCGATTCCTCCGACGCCGATGACGGGTATTTGAACCGCCCGGCATATTTCATAAACCATCCGCAGCGCAACGGGCTTGATGGCCGGCCCGGACAGGCCTCCGGTAATGAAACGCAATGCGGGGCGTCTTTTTTCCACATCGATGGCCATCCCCACCAGGGTGTTTACCGCTGAAATAGCATCCGCGCCCGCTTCCTGGCATGCCTGGGCAAATTCGCGGACGTCGGTGACGTTGGGAGACAGTTTCACCCATAAAGGAAGGCGGGAGGAGGCTTTTTTGGCTGCAGCGGTCACCTTGAACGCGTCCCTCGGATCCTTGTTGAAATGAAATCCGCCCTTTTTGACGTTCGGGCACGAAATGTTCAATTCCAAAGCTGAAATCCCTGGACAGTCGTTGAGGAACCGCGCAACTTCCACATAGTCGCTCAACTCAAAGCCCACAATGTTTACAATGATGTTGGTGTCGTAATTCCTGAGGGCGGGCAGCTTTTTAGCTGCGAACTCGGTCGCGCCGATGTTCTGCCACCCGATGGCATTCAACATGCCGGATGCCGTTTCATAAATCCGCGGAGGCGGGTTCCCCATGATGGGTTTCATCGAAAGACCTTTGACGACGATGCCGCCGATAGAGTTAAGGTCCATAAGATGGGCGAATTCAAGACCGTAGCCGAAAGTCCCGCTCGCCGTCAGGACCGGGTTCTTAAAGCGAACTCCTGCGATATTCACCGCCATATCGGGGGTCTTAAGGGGTCCCTTCACCGGTTTTTTGCTTTTCATAGCCGCCCTTTATGCGCCTTGTATCCGCCGGCCCTCATGAATATACGGGTTAAAAGTCTAATCTGTGGAATCGGCGAGAGTCCGCAGCCCATTCGTTATTCTCGACCCTGCCCCCGATTCCCCGCAGTCTCTCCTTCAATGCAGATTCGGCTTATACCGGGATCGTATCCCAATCGATCAGCCGGCTGTCAAATACAGGGCCTTCCTGGCATACGCGAAGGTACTGCTGTGCGCCTTGAGAGTCCCGGCTGAGGACTACGCATCCAAGACATGCTCCGAGCGAACAGCCCATGCGCGCTTCGAGGCTTACTTCGCATTGGAGACGATGCCTGACCGAGAGTTCGTGCACGGACTTCATCATACCCCAGGGGCCGCAGGCATAAACGCGGGCGTTGGTTCGGTTGCGCGCTAAAAACTGAGCGAACGGATGCGTCGCCAGCCCCCGCTCGCCGAAGGAGCCGTCTTCGGTCGCATAATGGGTTTCCATCCCCAGCGCTTCAAAATTCTCCCTGAGCACAAGATCGGCCGCGGCTTCTCCGCCGTAAAACAGAATCGGTTGTATCTGCTTCGACAGAAGCGACCGCGCCAGCAGATAAAGAGAAGCAATCCCCGCCCCCCCCGCGACGAGCAGCGCGATTTCGACGCGGCGAGGCGTGCCGGGGGGAATCCGGAAACCGCGTCCCTGAGGCCCTAAGCAGTCGAGCGTCCGTCCGGGCTTCAATTGCGCCAACTTATGAGTCCCCGCACCGACGTCCTTCACAAGCAATTCGATCCCCGCCGGTTTTTCGCTGCCCGCGCGAGTGTAAATATTAAAAATCGTGAAAGGCCGTCTTAGAAGAGGATTTTCGTAAACGTCTTCCGTGCATTTCAGCATTATGAACTGGCCCGGACGCGCCAGTCGAGACTGCTCGGGCGCGTTCAACGCCATCAGAAAGTTGCCCGCGCCGAGATCTCGAATGCTTTTTACCTTAACCTTCTTATCCAGCATCGCCGTTCAGTATAGGTTTTAACTATTGAATTGTCCAAGAATTAGGTTGGGCCGCTCAGAACGCGGCCCTTTGTATTTCCACCACGGGCTGCTAGGCATTTGCAACGCATTTTCCGCTGTGGTATTATCGCGCGGACTTTGACGGCAAAATAATTTCAGCGCGGCAATCATCATGAAAAAAATCAAGGGCAAGCTCCTGATGGCGTCCAAAGAAATGGACCTTGTGCTTGCTAGAATCTCGGCGGAGATTGTCGAACAGCTCAGCTCCGAAAACGAGCTGGCCATAATCGGCATACGGCGGCGGGGAGTATCGCTGGCCGAACGTTTGCGAGATAAGGTCGCTGCGACACTCAAACGCCCTATTCCGCTGGGCATCCTGGACATTACTTTGTACCGGGACGACCTCACCGCGGTCGGGAATCGGCCGATGCTGCGCGAGACCCTGATAGACTTCGACATTAATAATCTTAACTTGGTGCTGGTGGACGACGTCCTGTATACGGGAAGGACGATCCGCGCCGCGCTCGACGGCATCATGGACCTCGGCAGGCCGAAAAGAGTCCAACTGGCAGTCCTGATTGATCGTGGACGCCGCGAACTGCCGATCCAGGCGGATTATGTGGGGAAACACGTTCAGACAGAAGAGGATGAAACTGTTGAGGTCCGCGTTAAGGAAGAAGACGGCGAAGAGCGCGTAGTGCTTTTTAAAAAAGCTTCCGCCCTCCGCGCAGCCAAGGAAAGTCCATAGAAACCGTTGCGGGAGCCGGGCGGCATCGAGCGTCCTGGTTGAATTCAAGAGGAATAATTCCATGGCCTCTTTCAGTCATAAAGACCTGCTGGGGATTGAGCCGCTCTCCGTTGAAGATGTGAATCTCATATTGGATACGGCCGCCACATTGAAGGAAGTCTCGGCCAGGGCGGTAAAGAAGGTTCCCACTCTTCGGGGCAAGACCGTCATCAACTTGTTTTTTGAAGCCTCCACCCGGACCCGGTCTTCCTTTGAACTGGCCGAAAAGAGGCTGAGCGCCGATATCCTGAATTTTTCGGCTTCCACAAGCAGCGTAACCAAAGGAGAAACTCTTCTAGATACGGCGTACACTCTTGAATCCATGGCTCCCGATATTATCGTGATACGCCATGAATCCGCGGGCGCCCCGCATCTGCTGTCGCGCGTGTGTCATTCCAACATCATCAACGCGGGAGACGGCATGCACGAGCACCCGACTCAGGCGCTTCTCGACGCCTTGACCATTCGAACAGTCAAGGGGCATCTGGACGGACTGAAGCTCGCCATCATAGGAGATATTTCCCACAGCCGCGTGGCGAGATCCGACACAATTTTGTTCAACAAAATGGGAATGGACGTCTGGGTTTGCGGCCCGCCAACCCTCATCCCATGGGATTTTCACAAGCTGGGCGCGCGCATTACGGCGCATATTGAGGAAGCGCTCGAAGGCGCCGATATCGTCATGATGCTTCGATTGCAGAACGAACGGCAAAACGAGGCTTTCATCCCTTCGACGCGGGAATATTACAATCTTTACGGGCTCAGGCGGGAAAGGATGCGCCTGGCTAAAAAGGATACTATAGTGATGCATCCGGGGCCGGTGAATCGGGGGGTCGAAATCGACTCGGATGTCGCCGATGCAGGGTACTCGGTCATTTTGAACCAAGTTGCCAATGGAGTCGCAATCCGCATGGCGATTCTGTATCTGCTCTCCGGCAATGCCGGTCTGAGGCCGAAGAGGACCGCCCGTTAAAAGCTTATGCAACTGATACTACGCCAGGGGCGGATCGTGGATCCGTCCCAGAAATTGAACAAGGTCGCGGACGTCGGCATTGAGGAAGGACGCATCGTCGAAATTGCGGCCAGAATCCGCAAGAAGGGGCGAAAAGAAATCGACGCGCGCGGGCTCACCGTATTCCCCGGTTTTATCGATATGCACGTCCATCTGCGCGAGCCGGGCCGCGAGGATTCCGAGACCATTGAGTCGGGCACGAATGCCGCGGCCAGAGGCGGTTTTACGGCCGTCGCATGCATGCCGAACACCCAGCCGGTAAACGATTCGAAAGCGGTCACGTCCTTCATATTGGAAAAAGCAAGCGAGGTTTCCAAAATTGCCGTCTATCCCGTGGGCGCCATTACAAAAGGGAGCGAGGGGAAAATCCTCGCCGAGATCGGAGATATGTTCCGGGCGGGCATCGTTGCCGTCAGCGACGACGGACACCCGGTCCAGGATTCCCAGGTCATGCGCCGGGCGATGGAGTACTCGCGCCTTTTTGATCTGCCCGTGATAGACCACTGCGAAGATCGGAACCTTTCCGCCGGCGGCGTGATGAACGAGGGATACTACTCCACCCTCCTCGGACTTAGGGGCATTAATCCTGCCGCGGAGGAAGTGCAGGTTGTCCGGGATACGATCCTGGCTCGACAAACGGGAGCGCATGTGCATATCGCGCATATTTCGACCCGGCGGTCACTCGAAGCCGTGGTCCGGGCCAGGAAACACGACAAAATCTCCGTAACCTGCGAAGCGACGCCGCACCATCTCCTTTTAACCGAAGCGGACGTGTGTTCCTATGACACCAACATGAAAATGTACCCCCCGCTGCGGTCTCGTGAAGATGTCGACGCGCTGGCGCAAGGGATCGCGTCCGGCGATATAGACGTTATTGCGACCGATCATGCGCCGCATAACATCAACCAAAAGATGCTCGAATTCGATCGAGCCCCCTTCGGCGTCATAGGGCTCGAGACTGCGGTCGGCCTTATTTGCGACCGTTTTGTGAGGACGGGAATAATCACTCTCGAACGAATGGCCCAACTGTTTTGCTCCAACCCGGCCCGCATCCTCAGGCTGCAGCGCGGCACCCTGGCCAAGGGATCCTGGGCCGACATCACCGTCCTGGATATGGAACGCAAATATGAGGTGCGCCCCGAGGAATTTGCCTCGCGCAGCAGGAACACGCCGTTTGCCGGCTGGAAACTGCGGGGCGGACCGGCAATGACCATTGTAAAGGGCAAAGTTGTCTGGAGCCTGTAGCGGGACCTTTTGTATTTCCGACGCGGGATGCCGCGGATTTGCCTAAATTACTTGGACAGTTTCTGGATGATTTCGCCCTCTCTGCCGTAACCCTTTTCGCGGGCATAGGCTTCGAGAGCCTCTTTGTCGGAGCGTAATGCCTCTATGGTTTTCATGCGCTCCTGATTGTCGCGCCTGAGATTTTCAACCCGCTCCTGTTGTTTTTGAAGTTCCAAACGCGCTTTCTTCAAATCGCGGTAGCCTCCGGGCCCCAGGAGGCAGTAAAACAGAATGCCCAGCAGCGCGACAATACAAGCGATGTAATACAATTGCTTTTTATAAGAGAATTGATATCTTTCATAAGCAGTTTTCGGCATCGCGCCAACCGTTGATTCTCGGGATATGATGAGCCGTTCAACGGGGGAATAATACTAACGAATCCGATGCGGATTCAACATGAATCGTCGCCGCCCGCCGTTGTGAGAGGAATAATTATTTGGAACGCCGCTGCGCAAGCCTCAATTGCGCTGCGGTTGCCATAAATTGATTGTCATTTCTTAAAAGCGAGAGTAAATTTTAGAATTACTGCGTTTTTTGCAAAGATGTTCCCGGGGATAGAAGGTTCTTCCTTCGTCAACATCCCTGTCAACCCGGATTATTCATAAGGATTTGCGACAAAGCGGCGCGGCTGCAAGGCGCGCGACTGAGGAATCCGGAAGATCGCAATTCTGTAAATGTGTTCGGATCGGCCGCGGCGGCAAGTGCTTTAGGAATCATCAGGGTTCATGATTGCGGCTGCATGGTGTTATGCTGGAAAGAAAACGACCCTATCTGCCGGCGTGCTCGTTTGCACCCCGCATTTTTTGCTTCTCCAATCCCCCTGCGATATATATTGAAAATGTAAGGCTATTTACAGAACGGACGAGGCCATGATTTCCAAATCCATAAAAGATCGTATCGAAGCCGCGGCGGCGCGGTATCCGGACAAAAGATCTGCACTACTCCCTGCGTTGTATTTCGCGCAGGAGGGGAACGACAATTTTCTTAGCAAAGAGACTATTAGCGAGGTGGCGTCTCTTCTTGATATCTCCGCTTCGAGAGCATACGGCGCCGCGAGCTATTACACGATGTTTCATACCGATCGGGTGGGCGCCTGGCATATTCAGGTGGATACTAATATTCCGGCAATGCTTGCCGGCGCAGGCCGGATCCTCGCGCACTTCGAAAAGAAACTCGGGATCCAGCCTGGGGGCACGACTCCCGACGGCAAATTCACCCTTTCGACCGTTGAAGACCTCGGTTCGTGCGGCACTTGCCCGGTGGTGCAGGTCAACGATCTCTATTTTGAGAATGTGACGATCGCTGACACGGACGTTTTGATCGACTCGCTGCGCGAAGGCAAGATCCCGGCGCGGAAAGACGCCTCCATATTCGGGACTTCCTGCAATATCCTGCTGAAAAACCGCGGTAAAGGGGAAACGGTTCCGCTGCAGGAATACCGCAAGTCCGGAGGGTACGCCGCGCTGGGAAAGGCCCGCGCCGGGAAGCCGGCGGATTTGATCCGCCTCGTCAAGGATTCCTTGTTGCGCGGCAGAGGAGGGGCGGGATTCCCCACCGGACTCAAGTGGAGCTTCCTGCCGAAGAACGATCCCCGGCCTGTGTATCTCGTCTGCAACGCGGACGAAGGGGAGCCGGGAACCTTCAAAGACCGCCAGATCATGCAGTATGACCCGCACCTTCTCATCGAAGGGATGTCGATAACCGCTTACGCCATCGGTTGTAAGAAAGCATTCATTTACATCCGGGGCGAATTCGGCTGGATCGCCGATATTCTCGAACGGGCGGTCGGCGAAGCGCGGGATGCGGGGCTGCTCGGCGGCCTCGACATCGTTGTCCACAAGGGAGCCGGATCCTACGAGTGCGGCGAGGAGACTGCGCTCCTAGAATCGCTCGAAGGCAAACGGGGCTGCCCGCGGATCAAGCCTCCTTTCCCCGCAAATGTCGGCCTCTACGGCTGTCCAACCATCGTCAATAATGTTGAAACGCTTGCCAACCTCCCTTTCATCGTCGAAAACGGCGCCGATGCCTTCAAGTCGATAGGCTCCACGAACAATTACGGGCCGAAACTCTACGGTATCTCCGGCCATGTCAACAAGCCGGGCGTTTACGAATATCCGCTCGGTACGCCGCTGGAAGAACTCCTCGATCTGGCCGGAGGAGTCAAAGGAACCCTGAAGGGGATCATTGTCGGCGGATTGTCGGTGCCGATCCTCAAAGCGGAGGAGATCGCGGGGCTCAAAATGGACTTTGATTCCTGCGCCGCGGCGGGGACCATGCTGGGATCGGGCGGCATCATCGTCATCAACGACACGGCGGCCATTCCCGGGATTGCCCTAAGGACGATTGAATTTTTCGCCCATGAATCTTGCGGCCAGTGCACGCCATGCCGCGAAGGATCGGCGGCGATTGTCCGCATGCTGAAAAACATCGTCAACGGATGCGGCAGAAAGGAAGATATCGACAATATCGACCGCATATGCCGCACCGTCGAAGGGTTGAGCCTTTGTCCTACGGGGGATGCATTTTCTATGTCGATCGGCGCAATGGTGCGGAAATTCAGGCCGGAGTTCGAAGCGCTGCTGCGTTGAAAAAGCGGTACTCATGCGAAACAGGAGTTAATTGCACGAAGGAGTTTTCATGGAATTCTTTATTAACAACATCAAATGCACGGCGGAGAAGGGCCAAACGGTTCTGGAGGCCGCCCGCGCCAACGGGATCTATATTCCTTCCTTGTGCTACCACCGGAAAACAGGCCCCGCGGGAAAATGCCGCGCTTGTGTCGTTGAAATTGAAGGGATGCGAGGCTTACAGACCTCCTGCACCGTCGCGGTCACGGAGGGAATGAAAGTCACTACCAATTCCGAAAGGGTTTTGGCGGCCCAGCGAATGGTGGTCGACCTGTTGCTGTCCTCGGGGCACCATGATTGTCTGAGCTGCGAAATGAACGGCGCCTGCGAGCTGCAGGATGCCGCCTATTATCTCGGCATCGAGCGGCCGACGATGCGGATCGACGAAGATTTTGAAACCGACGATTCGGCCGAGTTTGTTTATCGCGATGCCGGCAGGTGCATCAAATGCGGCCGCTGCGTGGCCGGATGCAACGGAACGGTTGTCAATGAAGTCCTCGATTTCGGCCTGCGCGGCAGCGAAACAAAAGTGATCTGCGACGCCGACTTGCCGATGGGAACGTCGTCGTGCGTTCAATGCGGCGAGTGCGTGCAGCTCTGTCCCACGGGCGCCATTATTGATAAAAAAGCTCGGGGCAAGGGCAGGCCGTGGCAGCTTGAAAAGGTCAATACCACTTGTCCCTACTGCGGCGTCGGCTGCCAGCTCACCTTGCACATCGACAGGGCCAAAAACCGCATTGTCCGCGTTACGGGGCGCGAAATTCCCCCGAACGACGGGATGCTTTGCGTTAAAGGGCGTTACGGTTACGAATTTCCCTCGAGCGATAAGCGGCTTCAGTATCCGATGATAAAAAAGAACGGAGAGCATGTCCGCGTCTCCTGGGACGAGGCGCTCGATTACACGGCCGACCGGATAAAGAAAATCATCGACCGGGACGGGCCGGACGTTTTCTCCGCATTCGGCTCGGGCCGGATCACCAATGAAAACAACTACGCCATTCAGAAATTCACGCGCGCGGTGATCGGGACGAATAACGTCGATCACTGCGCGCGCGTCTGACACGCTCCGACGGTAGTCGGTCTGGCTGCCTCGTTCGGAAGCGGTGCGATGACTAACTCAATCCGAGAATTTCAGGACGCCGAGGTTATTTTCGTGATCGGTTCCGATACCACCGAAGCGCATCCGGTTATTTCTTATTATATAAAAAGGGCCGTCAAGCGCGGCGCCACTTTAATCGTCAACGACCCTCGCAAGATTGATCTTACCCGGTGGGCGACGCTGCACGTGCCCCTTAAGGTGGGCACCGATATCGCCTATCTCAACGGCCTGATGAACGAGCTGTTCAAAAACGGCTGGGCGCGGGAGGACTTCCTCCGCAGCTGCACGGAGAACCCGGATTCCATCCGCGAATGGGTGAAAGACTATCCCGTTGAAACCGCATCCAAAATCTGCGGGGTGCCCGTCGAGACCATGAAAAAAGTGGCTAAAATCCTCGGCGAGGCCAAGACGACAAGCGTCTGCTATACCCTCGGCATTACCGAGCATATCTGCGGAACCGACAACGTCAAAACGCTGGCCAACCTTCAGATGGTTCTCGGCAACATGGGCAAATACGCGGGCGGGGTCAACCCGCTGCGCGGCCAGAACAACGTTCAAGGCGCCTGCGATATGGGCGCTCTGCCGAACGTGTTTCATAACTACCAGCCGGTGAACAACAAGGAAATTTCAAAAAAAATGGCCGATGCTTGGGGAGTCGCGCAGCTGCCGCAAACGCCGGGCTATGCAATGCCGACGATGCTCAGGAAAGCGCTGGACGGAGGCACAAAAATCCTCTACTGCGTGGGCGACAATACGGTCCATTCGGAACCGAACATGGCGCATACCATCAAGGAAATCAAGGCGCTTGAATTCTTTGTGGTGTGCGACATTTTCCCGAATTTGACCACTCCTTATGCGGATGTCATCTTTCCCGATACCTCCTGGGGCGAAGAGGACGGAACCTTCACGAACACCGAGCGCCGCGTCTCCCGCGTGCGCAAAGCTCTTGTCCCCCCCGGCGAGGCTAGATCGCACTGGTGGGTGTTGCAGGAACTGGGAAAGCGGCTCGGGAAGGACCTTGGATTCTCATCCGCCAATGCGGTTTGGGAAGACATGCGCAAAACCGCTACATCCTATGGCGGGATTACGTGGGAGCGGATTGAAAATATCGGATTGCAGTGGCCGTGTCCCACCGTCGAACACCCCGGCACGCCGTTTTTGCACCGGGACGGAAAGTTCGCGCGAGGCAAAGGCCTGTTCTCGCACACGGATTGGGTGCCGCAGGCTGAACCGCCCGACGAGGAGTACCCCTTCATTCTGTCGACCGGAAGACGTCTCTGGCATTACCACACGGGGACCCAGACTCGGAATTCGATCGGATTCAACGACATCTTCGGTGAAGAGCTTCTGGAGATACATCCGGATGACGCCCGGAAATTGGGGATCAAAAGCGGAGACATCGTGCGGGCCACCACGCGCCGCGGCTCGATTACCTTGAAGGCTTGGGTGACCGACCGGTCGGCGCCCGGACTTGTATGGTCCTCCTTCCATTTCGAGGAAGCGTGTTCCAACGTTCTTACCATCGACCGGTTTGATCCGATTACCGAAACTCCGGAATATAAAGCTTGTGCCGTCCGGGTTGAGAAAGTCGGTGACGGAAAAACCGTTCTTGGGGAGGGAATGGTGCGCCGCCAGGCTCGGCCCTAAACGATCGGCGCCCCAATGCAGTCTCTTTGGTTTTTTCGCGGGATGCCCGCAAAAGAGGAGATTTGATGGACCGGATGGAACTTGAACGAACCTTTAGTATCGCGGCAAAGAGGGAGCTCGAAGCGAGGGATTTCTACACGGCGGTTGCGGAGAAGTGTCATGACGCGGCAATGCGCGAGCTTTTCGAAAAACTCGCGGCCGACGAGACCGGACACTTCGAGCTCCTTGAAAAATTTCGCGCCGATCCCGCCAAGGTTATGAAAATCGCGGCGCCGGAATCGGACTGGAAGATAGCCGAGTCGCAGGAATTGCCGGTGCCAAACGCCGATATGAAGCCTAAAGACGCCATTGCCCTTGCAATGAAAAGGGAGCAGCAGGCGGTCGAATTTTACCGGGCCCTGGCCGCTTCAGCATCGGCCGACACTAAGGATATATTCGAGAATCTTGCCAATATGGAACTGACCCATAAACACCGGCTGGAACGGTTGTTCATCGATGTGGGATATCCCGAAGTGTTTTGAACAGCCTTCTTTTTAAAGCGCACTTGCTGTTCAGGGATCCGGTGTCCCATGATTTTGCGATGATTTCGCGGGTTCAATGGCCGATGCCGGGATCGGGCTGAAGGAATGAGCCGGAATATCTAGGATATATAAATATCGACCTGCGGATTCTCTTTACTGCTTTTCAGACTTGGGCTTTGCGTCGGGATCTTCGCCGATCGCCTTGAAGGCGTATTTGAAGTTGCGGATGCCTTCCCCCATGCTTTTACCCAATTTAGGGAGTTTATTCACCCCAAACAGGATTACGAGAACCAGTATAATGATTAACAGCTCCGTCAATCCAAACGGACCGAACATAAATACCTCCGCTTTTGTGCTTTATAAAAGGCTACGTTACGCCGGCATCAAAGTCAAGCGCGCCGCCCCGGGAAAGGCCATGAGCATTAATTATTTGATGTTTGTTAAAGATAACGTTTCCTTCTTTCAGCTTTTCGCGGCGGCGTCCCGATTTTGACCTGTCACCGCTGAAACCCTATTTGTCGATCAGAGAGAATCATCAATAAACGGCAGCATTCCTGTCACGGGAGAATACGGTCATTCCCGATGCGGCGCGTGAATTTTTCGCGGTCCAGGTATTCGAGAAGGGGAATTGCATGTTTTCGGGTAATACCGAAAAGCTCCTTGAATTCCGCAACGCCGAACTTGGATCCTTGAGGGAACTTCGCTTTTATCCGCTCTTTGATGTCTTCTATGGTCGTTCGGTGGTATGTCAGGTCATCGGAAAGCTTGACCAGTATTTTCTCCTTGATCATCCAAAAGAAGATGCGGCGGAGCTCTTCAGGATTTGCGCCCACGGCGGTTTGAAGTTCCGAAACCGAAGGCGCCTGATAGCCGGCGTTGCGGTAAAACTCTTCGATTTTCTCTCTCAGCTGTTCTCCTTCCGCGGTAAGCCGCACTTCCCGGCCGTAAAGCGATACGGCGTCCTCCATAAACGATATCTTGCGCTGCTCCGCAAGGCTGTCGAGGCAATAGCGGAAGAGTTCGAGGGGCAAGCCGTCGTAAAGCCGTTTGCGCAATTCCTCCTTTGAAATTCCTTTTTGAAGCGCATTTTCTTTATGGAAGGCGGCGACCTGATCCAGGGTTTCTTTTTTTAGCAGTTCCACCTTTTGGGGCAGCGCCAGAATCGGAGTCGGCGCATTCACCATCACCAGATTTCCTTCTCGGGCGAGGTTGGAGCAGATCTTGGCGATTTCGGGTGCGGGCAAGCCGATGAGGGCATTGAGGTCGTTCACGGCCATCGCGTTGTGGGCGTCGGCGGCGAGCAGGACGGGAATTTTGTCGGATAGGCTGCCCTTGTTTAATTCCTCCAAAATGCGGAGCGCTTTTTGGTCCGTGCTTTTATGCTTGGAGGGATTGGGATGAAGGACGATGCCGCCGCCGATCGTTATTGTCGGCGAGAATTGGCGTATGATGAAAGAATCGCCGTGCAGGCAGAATACAGGAGCATCCAATCGGAGTTGAGCGTAGGTGGATTCCCCCGGTTCCAGAATATCCCGGCCCAAGAGCGCAACGCGGGCAAGAACCTCCAGCGTTCCTTGGTGGAACCGGACCTTAATCAGATTTTTCAGCGGCTTTGCGTCCGGCAGCAGATTCAATTGAACGTCCAGAATTTGAGTGGGGTGGAATGCCCCGGGGATGGTAATGACCATTCCCCGTTGCACCTGCTGCAAATCAACCCCCTGAAGATTCACCGCGGTCCTTTGCCCCGCCACGGCGCGGTCCTGCATGGCTCCATGCACTTGAATGCCGCGGACCCTGGCGACCAGCCCTCCGGGGATGAGCTCCACTTCCTGGTCCTTTTGGATCCCGCCCGATGTCAGCGTTCCGGTTACTACAGTGCCGAAGCCGCGGATGCTGAAAGCCCGGTCGATCGGCAGGCGAAGCACTCTGTCGGGAGGGCGCTGGCGGACAGCCAGGGCAAGATCATGGATCGATTTTTTCAACCGGTCCATGCCCTCGCCCGTCTTCGAACTTACGGCGATGACATCCGCGCCTTCAAGGAAGGATCCTGAAGTCATTTCCGCGATTTCATCCCGCACCAGCTCGATCATTTCGCCTTCGACAAGATCAGTTTTGTTTATCACCACTATGCCCGAGCGGATTCCGAGCAGGCGGCAGATATCGAAATGTTCCCGGGTTTGGGGCATGATGGATTCATCCGCCGCGACCACGAGCAGAACAAAATCGATGCCGCCGACCCCGGCCAGCATGTTTTTGACAAACTTCTCGTGACCGGGAACATCAACAAAGCCGATTTGAACATCGCCGAAGTCCAAATGGGCGAATCCCAGATCAATGGTAATGCCGCGCAGCTGTTCTTCCTTTAAGCGGTCGGGATCTGTCCCGGTCAAAGCTCGGACTATTGCGCTTTTGCCGTGGTCAATGTGACCCGCCGTGCCGACGATTATGTGCTTCATATTCCACCGATTCATTGATGAATAAAAGAATCCATATTAATGCACAAATACTCCCGTCGCCAGTTGAAAGGAAAATCCCGAGGCGCCGGAGAATAATCGGAAGGGAAATGTCTCCAGCAACCACCTGGAAATTCCCAAGGATTTCCGCGCATATAAAAGCTTCATCCGCGGCGGCGGCGGCGATTCATAATTCAACTATCTCTTTGATTAATAATAATTTATGCTGATGCATCCCGATTTATATACAGGTATGATAAAATGCTTTTCTTTTTTGAGGTCAAGCAATGTTAGATAACTTATCCAACAAGCTTCAGAAAATACTCCGTAATCTTGCGGGACAGGGCAGGGTCTCGCCGCGCCACATCGAGGAGACTTCCCGGGAAATACGCAATGCTCTGCTCGATGCGGATGTCCATTTCAAGATTGCGAAGAATTTTGTGGAACGAATCAAACAGCGGGCCCTGGGCCAGGAGGTTCTCGAATCCCTCACGCCGGGGCAGCAGGTGATCCGCGTAGTTCGCGACGAACTGACCGAATTGCTGGGCGGTTCTCAGACCGCGCTTCAGTTTTCGAAGCAGCCGCCCAGCGTTTTCCTGATGGTCGGGCTCCAGGGGTCCGGAAAAACCACAAGCTCTGCAAAACTGGCGCTGTGGCTGACCAAAAACAATCATACGCCTTTGCTTTTATCGGTGGATGTCTACCGTCCGGCCGCGGTCGAACAGCTGCGGGTGCTATGCGCGGATAACAATCTCGGATATTTCGATGCCCCGGGGAACGACGATCCCGTATCCAGGGCGGAGCAGGGAGTCCGCCACGCTCGAAACGGCGGCTACGATGTGGTGTTGATCGATACCGCGGGCCGTCTTCACATTGATGACGAGATGATGCTGGAGCTCGATAGGATTCGGAAAGCCGCTCCGCCCGTAGAAATTCTTCTGGTCGCCGATGCCATGACGGGGCAGGATGCGGTGCGCAGCGCGGGTGAATTTCACGAGAGGCTGGGGCTGACGGGAGTCGTGCTTACCAAAATGGACGGCGACGCGCGGGGAGGCGCGGCGCTTTCCATTAAAAGCGTAACGGGGCAGCCGATCAAATTCGTAGGCACGGGAGAAAAAATCGATGCTCTGGAGCCTTTCCTCCCGGAGCGGCTGGCCGGAAGAATTCTCGGAATGGGGGATGTCCTTTCTTTGATCGAGAAGGCCGAGGATACGGTAAACAAGGAACAGGCCGCGGAGCTTGCGGAAAAAATACGCAAGGACGAATTCACGCTGGACGATTTTCGGGATCAATTGAAACAGGTCCGGCAATTGGGCCCCTTGGACCAGATACTGGGCATGCTGCCGAACATGGGCCCCATGCGCGGATTGAATCAGCTGAAAGTGGATGAAAAAGAGTTGATCCATATTGAAGCCATCATCAGCTCGATGACGGCCAAGGAGCGGAGCAATCATCAAATACTGAACGGCAGCAGGAAAAAACGCATTGCGCGCGGCAGCGGACGGCCTGTTATGGAAATCAACCAACTGCTGAAGCAATACGTGGAAGCCCGAAAAATGATGCGCAGCCTGAGCCGTGGAATCATGCCGCGGATGATGCGAGGCATGAAATTTCCACCCATGTGACTCGCTGCCGCCGTTTTAATAATGCGGGTTGAAACGGCGGAATATTATTTTGGCCCGGCAACGGAAAACGGATTGGCCGCATAATGGGGCGTAGGCGGGATAAATTCCAACGGCGCAGCAATGCCGCAATTCCGATGCGCGGGGCACATCCTAATACTCGGACAGGTTCCTGGAGTTGAATCCGGCATTGTTATATGCCAGAATTATCATGAGTTAAGCTTAGAAGGAGGACTTTTGCTTAAAATACGTCTGACACGCATGGGGGCAAAAAAGAAGCCCTTTTATCGAGTAGTGGTAATGGAGCGCAGGCAAAATCGAGACGGTAATTTTCTCGAAATACTTGGACATTACAATCCGAAGACGGACCCGCCCTTGGTCGAGTTGAATATGGACAGAGTTCATCATTGGCTGGAACGCGGAGCACAGCCTTCACAAACAGTGCACTCCCTGTTGAAAAAGACCGCGCCTCCCGCGCCCGCAAATGCCGGCTAGTCCGCATTTCTCATCTTCGGGTTGGTTGTTCAAGTGAGATTCCAAGCTACTGTCTGGTTGCAAGTGGTCATGCAAGAGAGGCTGATATGAAAGAGCTTGTAGAAATGATTGCGAAAGCGCTTGTGGATAACCCCGAGCAGGTTCTGGTAACCGAGGTTGAGGGAGAGCAGACTACTGTCCTGGAACTTCGTGTGGCACCGACTGACCTTGGAAAGGTTATCGGCAAACAGGGCCGGACAGCACGGTGTATCCGCACACTTCTCGGCGCAGCTGGAATGAAGCTTAAAAAGCGGTTTGTTTTGGAAATCTTGGAATAGTGGCGTCGGACGCACAACCTTCCTTCATCGCAATCGCCCGAATCGCCAGGACCAGAGGAAACAAGGGCGAGGTCTTGGCCGACTTGTATACGGACTTTCCTGCTCGTTTCGATGCGCTTCATGACGTATGGCTGGAATTCGAAGACGGCCGCAGACAGCGCATGGTGTTGGAGAATAGCTGGGAATACAGAGGACGCCGCGTGCTGAAGTTCAAAGGCGTCGACACGATCGCCTCAGCGGAGGAATACCGAGGCTGCTGGGTTGCAGTTCCGGCCGAGAAAGCGGTGGCGCTCCCCGAAGGGACCTATTTCGATCATGACCTGGTAGGTTGCTCCGTCGAGGACACGTCGGGGAATAGAATAGGCGTCGTCCGTGAAATTCTTCATATTGCAGGAAATAGCCAGCTGGTAGTACAGGGCTCGAATAGAGAATACTTGATTCCTGCCGTTAAAAGCATCTGTGTCCGGATTTCACCCGGGGAAAAGCAAATCTTGGTGGATCCTCCGGAAGGATTAATGGACCTGGACGAATGAAGTTTGATATCATAACTATTTTTCCCGAGCTGTTTACGGGAGTGCTTGAATGCGGCATCTTGCGCCGCGCCGCGCAGTCGGGATTAGTGCAAATTCGTCTTGTCAACCTGCGGGATTTTGCCGGAGACAAGCATCGTTCTGTTGATGACCGCCCTTACGGCGGCGGCGAAGGCATGATTTTCATGCCCGCTCCGCTATTTGAAGCGGTAGAGTTTTGCCGCGCAACAGAAGAGAATGATAGCAGCCAGGTGGTGCTTTTGAGCCCCCAGGGCAGTCCCTGGTCCCAAAAATTAGCTGAAGAATTCTCTACAATTGCGCATCTAATGTTGATTTGTGGCCGATACGAAGGAGTGGACCAGCGGGTGATAGATCACCTCGTGGACAGGGAAGTTTCCATTGGAGATTTTATCCTGACCGGAGGGGAGATCCCGGCAATGGTAATCCTTGATTCGGTCGTTCGGTTGATTCCGGGCGCTTTGGGCAGCCGGGAATCAGCTATAAACGAAAGCTTTTCAACGGGTTTGTTGGATTATCCGCAATACACGCGGCCTGCTGAATATCGTGGATATGCCGTTCCGGAGGTTCTTCTCTCGGGGGATCACGCGAAAATTGAGAAATGGCGCAGGGAAAAATCCATAGCAAAAACAAAACAGGCCCGGCCGGAGCTGATGGAAAAAAGTTAGGTCAAAATTAAGGAGTCTTTGTCATGGATTTGCTTCGGGCAGTCGATAATTCTCAAATGCGGACCGATCTTCCCCGCTTCCGTCCAGGAGATACGGTACGAGTACATGTAAAGATCAAAGAAGGGGAAAAGTACCGGATCCAGGTTTTTGAAGGTGTGGTCATCGCTAAAAAGAATAACGGCATTTCTTCGACTTTTACAGTCCGAAAGGTTTCGCTTGGGTATGGCGTCGAGCGTGTTTTCCCTCTTCATTCGCCCATTATCGACAAGCTGAAGGTGGTAAAAAGCGGCAAAGTGCGCCGGGCGAAACTCTATTATCTTCGCGGACGCCGCGGAAAGGCTGCGAGGCTGAAAGAGGCACCCAAACTCGAGAAACCGAGCGAAAGCGCCTCGAACGCCTAAAGGAGTTGTTTTGGCAAGCAAAACAGGTTCAAGCGGCATCCTCGGCGGATTTCGGATGAGTCGGAAGACACACTAGCCGGCAGGAGGGGATTGTGGCCGCTGACAGCAAGGTAAAATTACTTCAGGAAGCCGAGAGATACGTACTTCATGGAAAAATCCAGCAGGCTATCGCCGAATATCTGAAGATCATCAAACTGGATCCCGACGACATTCTTATCCTTAATACGATAGGCGACCTGTACCTGAGGCAGGGCAACCAAGCGGAAGCCAATAAATACTTTTCGCGGGTTGCCGAAAATTACGTCCGCAACAACTTTTTCCTCAAGGCGATCGCTGTATTCAAAAAGATCCTGAAAGCCGATCCCAACAATCTCGATATCAATATGACGATGGCTTCGCTTTTTTCCAAGCAGGGCTTGAGTCTTGATGCGCGCAACCAGTATCTCTTTGTCGCTTCTTTGCTGGAAAAAGACGGCAAAACAAAGGAATGCCTCGATGTATACGAAAAGATCGTAGAACTGGATCCATCGAATTCGGCGATTCAGAAGAAGCTGGCGGAGCTTCATATGGCGAACGGCGCAGAGGAACAAGCTCACGCCCATTGGGCCGGCGCCGCTCGCGCTCAGGCAAAAGCCGGCGATATGCAGGGCGCACTGGATTCCTACAGGCGCGCCGTGGATCTCGATCTCCTCGATATGAACGCCTTGAAGGGGTTTTTGGAATGCTGCCGCCATACCGGCAATATGGAGGAAGCTCTGGAGCGGTTGACAAAATCCGTAGACCTGGCCCCGCAAAACCTGGACATGCGTGAAATGCTCGGCCAGGCGTATCTGGCCACTGGAGATCCGTCGGCTGCGGCAAAAGCCTACCAGGTGGTCATATCCATGGATGAATCGCGCTATGAAGGCTTTTTCCCGGTAGCCGAAGCGTTGATAGAAAAGGATGCCCATGATGAAGCCGTGCGTTTCTTGGACCACATCATTCCCATTCTCATTATGCACCGCGAAACGGAACGCGCCGCGAAGCTATACGAGCTTATCATTCAACAAAAGCCGGGGCATGTTCCCGCGATGGAGAAGCTTGCCGCGTTGTGTAATGCCGCGGGCGACCAGAGCCGCTACCTGGAGCTGTTGGATGAGATCGCGGATCATTATTTGAGCATTCAGAAGCCGGTCGATGCGATAGCGCACCTGGAAAAGATTATCGAAGCGGACCCGATGAGCGAAAAGCACCGGAAACTCCATAAACAGGCTTTCACGGAAGCTTATCCGGACGTTCCTTACACGCCTCCGGCGGAACCGCATGAGGCTTCGGCCGAGACCGGAGCCGGCCTCCTTAAAATGGATTCTTTGGCATCTGACGAGAAAAGCCAGTCCGCCGTAGTGGAAGTGGATCTCCTGCTGAATTACGGCTTACGGGATAAGGCGTTGAGCCTTTTATTGAATCTTGAGTCGCGGGATCCTTACGACAGGGAAATTCGAGTCAGACTGCTGTCCATTTACAAAGCAGAAAACAAGCATGCGGAAGCGGCCAAACAATGCCTGCTCCTGGCTGTTTTGCACCGCAGGGCCAATAATGAAGAATCCGCTCAAAGCTATTTGGCTGAGGCAAAACATCTGGATCCGGCAACGGTCGACGCCGAACCGGATCTCGAGGAATTTGCACGCCGCAACGGCATCGTTGAAAAACCCGCCGACCGCGTTGATTCCGAAGATGCCGCAAGTCCGAATGCGGAAGTGGACCTATCCGGCGATCTTATGGATATCTTTTTTGCAGACGGCCGGGAAGCCGCTGCAGACGTGGATGCCAATGCGCTGTCCGCGCCCGCTGAAATTACGGATGTTCATCCCGCGGAAAATGTCGGCGGGGAGGAATACGCCGAGGGCGGCGGTTCCAAGGATGCCGTTAAATCTATAGAGGAGCTGTTGCAGGAAGCCGATTTCTATATCCGCCTCGGCTTCAATGACGAAGCCCTTTCGAAGCTTGACGAGATCGCCAAAATAAGTCCCGATAACGCCGAAGTGGCTGCGCGCTACGAAAAGCTCCGGGAAGCTGCGGAGGCGTCTGATTCGGTTCCGGAAGCGTCTGGGAGTTCAATCCCGCTTGAATTAGAAATTGAAAGCGTGGCGCTCCACAATCAGGAAGCTGATTTGCTCCAGCCGGATATCAATCCTGCGGCGGATCGCTTCACGAAAAGAAGCGCGCCGGGTGTCGGCGAGGGCGGGGAAGAAAAGCTTTCGCATGACGATTTCGTGGCCGCTTTGAGTAAACCGGCGGAAAAAGCTCCCGAGGCGCTGCAATCTCAGAATGCGGCGAAGACTTCCGAATCCGAAGCACTTGAGTTTCAGCTGAACGAAATGTTTGCCGACTTGATGGAAGAAGTCGGCGGGCCGGAGGACCAGGCAGCCGCAAAAGCGTCCTTCGAAGAGCATTTCAGCCTCGGCACAGCGTACCGGGAAATGGATTTGGTTGAAGATGCAATCAAGGAATTTGAGAGCGCGTTGAAAAACGTAGATATAAAAAACGGGGACCAGAAAGTCGTCCAATGCTGCGGCATGTTGAGCACCTGTTTCCTCAAGAAAAAGATGCCGCGCTCCGCGCTCCGCTGGTGCCAAGCCGGCTTGAGCGTCGCGAAGATTTCTTCCCATGAAATCATGGCGCTCCGCTATGATATGGGTATCGCCCATTCTATGGCCGGAAGCAGCGAGCAGGCGCTCGAGTGCTTTGATCAAATTTTCAGCATGGATCCAAGTTACCGGGACGTCGCACAGAGGATTGATGAATTAAAAGGCGGTTTTGAACGGCATGCGTCCTATCCGTGAAAAAATTGGTCAATCTGCGAACCCCATTCCGGGGAACCGCTCTGGTATTCACGGGCGGAAAAAGTCTCTAATCGTCAAAATTATTTCCATTGTATATGCGCTGGAAGCCGGGGCCTTTCTCCTATGGCTTCCCTGGCAGAATGTCTGGGGAAACAACTATCTACTGTATCTCTATCCTCAGTTCAGGCCGCTCGTAATAGATCCGTTCTTTAAGGGAGCCGTCCTGGGGCTGGGGATTGCCAATATTATGATAGGATTATACGAAATTGCGCACTTCAGAAGCGTTCGTAATCAAAAGCAAACATTCGCTTCCTGGTTTTGAGCATCCAGGAAGTAAACAGAAATCTTCCCGCCCCAGTATCCGCTTAAAAGCTGCCTAGGTTACTCGGCGGCCTCTTCGATTTCCGTCCGGGTGATGGACGGAATCATCCCATCGACGTTAATGGCAAGGTTTTTGGTTTGCGGCGTAATCTTGGAAAAATCCGCGTTCCTCCAGTTCCAGCGCCGGCACAGCACTTTCTTTGTGCTGCGGTTCACATAGATAATCTCTCCCAGATCCGGGCGCTCGGCCCCCTCCGGTTTGAAAACCGGCACGCCGCTATGGTCCATCGCCGCGCAGAGAACAGCAACGCCAACTTTTCCCACAAAGCTAACCCGACTTTGACAACTGGGGGGGTAGGGTTCCGGTAAGTTATTGTAAACA
>CAZDMR010000023.1:0-51410 GCA_964506795.1 uncultured Acidobacteriota bacterium
TGAATAATCCGGTTTAAAAAGATTCAACCCGTGGAATCCGTGAAAATAGGCGGTTGATTGTTTATTCCCGGACCAGATTGGCGCTTTTGGGGGGAGCTTCGGCTTGAGAATCCCGGCTGTGTTTTTCGAGCAAAGCGATATCGGCGGCGCCCGAGCGCTTTGCAATATCAAGCAGCACAAAGATATCGCCGTACGGCAGGGAGGAATCCCCCCGAATAAACATGCTCTTAACGGCGCGGCGCCGGAAGACTTCCGTCAGTGTGGACTCGAGCTTCTCCAGGGTGATGGGCTGCGAGTTTAATTTGACGGTATGATCCAAATCCATTTCCACAATAATGTGGTCGGGCTTGGCATCCTCGGGCGGTTCTTTCGGCGGCGGCTGGGGTACGCGGACGGGATGATCGTGCTGCTGCAGCGGAGCGACCATCATAAAGATAATGAGCAGAACTAGAAGGATATCGATATAGGGAGTTATGTTGATATCGGATTTAAAGGCGCTACGCTTTCTTGCCATCATTGACATAAATGTCTTCTCCCTTGCGCCGCAGATTTCGGCTGCATCCCGGGCTTTTCAGCCGCTCCCCTGCGCTACCCTCAGTAAAGATTGAAAGCGACTTCGATATTCGCCTGCACGTCGACAGGCTTGCCGTTGAGAGTTCCCGGCTTGAAGCGCCACTTGGTTGCGATCGTGTGAATGGCCGATTCATCCAGGCCATAGCCCAACCCTCGCACCACCCTGATATCGGTAACAGTGCCGTCCTTGCTTATGACTGCCTGCAGGAGCACGATGCCTTCAGCGCGCGCTTTCCTTCCTTCTTCCGTATAAAGGGGTGTCGTCTTAACCAGAATCTGCGGAGGCTTTACGCCGTTTCCTACCACATAAGGTCCGACTCCGCTTCCTATGCCGCCGCCCCTTCCTCCGCCCATGCCTCCGCCGCTTCCCGGGCCCACCCCAGGGCCCGTTCCGGAACCGACGCCGGTCCCGCGGCCGGTTCCGATACCTCCGCCGCTTCCCGGTCCGGACGACATTGAATAATTGGGAGGCGCGGTGATGTCGCCGATCGGGAGGGACATATCTTGCGGAATATCGATCGGCATTTGCACGCTTGCCACCTGGGCCATCAGATCCTCTGCAGGCAGCAGAGGCTTTGGATTGGAAGGATCCGGCGGAATCATCTGCACGCGCGTTGTTTCCGGCATTCGCCCTGTCGCCGCAGGTTCAGGCTGGTTTTTGCCGCCGCCCCCGCCGCCCCCGCCTTCCAAGCCGGTTCCTTCAAAGGGCGCAATAATAGGGCTGCTCACAAATACCACATTGTCATCCGGTAATTCGGGCGCTTGTTGCTGCTCGTGAACCAGCATCAAAATCAAGCCCAGAAAGGTAATGTGAATGAAAAATGAAAGGATCCCCGCTTCCATTCTTCGGGTTCTTCCCCGAGCGCGTTCAACAGCCAGTCCTTCCGGATCCGAAAAAACCGAGGGGATGAAAAGCGGATTCCGGAAGCCGGTGAATAAGTCGGAGAAAAACTCCTTCCAATGGAAAGGCGTTTTCGGTTCCTCTTCGATGTAGTGAAACAGCGACGGCTTGGCGCGCGGCGCCTTCCATGCCTCGCGCAATGCACGAACAGGGTGCCTCAGAAAACTCCAGTCGATATCTTCCAGCAGCCCTGTTTCAGGCGTTTCTTTGATGTAATGAAAAAGCGAAGCCTGTGTCTTTGGTGCAGAAAAGCGTCGAATTGCTTCCCGGATTTTTTTGCCGATTGCCGCCATCTGAATTTCTTCCGCCAGATTAAAACTATTCCCGCCGCTTTTCAATTTTACCGGTTCTTACAAAAGGTCTCCACTTTTATAAAAACTATTATCAGCTCATTAGATACGTAATCATGGGCTATCGGTTCATCTAAATTGGGGAAGAATAATCTCTTATTGCCAATTACCTCTACGCCAGCCTACCTCTCACATTGCCGCCGATTGAACCGGACAAATTAATAATAACATCCGCTGTTTTACACCGTCCACATGCAAAAACTCCGGAGCTCCGGCTTCTCGAAGACATAATCAGCATTGCGATTACCCCAGAACGGCCCTATGGCAAGCTTCAAGATTACAATTGAATTGCGGTGGAACATCCCATTCCAGCGTTGGTTATAGAAAAACCAGACGGCAAGCTATGACGGCCGCAACAAGCCCCACAAAATCCGCCACAAGTCCCGATATGACGGCATGGCGCGCTTTTTTAATCCCCACTGCCCCAAAATATACGGCCAAGACATAAAATGTCGTCTCGGTACTGCCGTAAATGGAAGCAGCCAGCCGGCTGATAAACGAATCCGGGCCGTGAGTGCGGACGAGCTCAGTAACAATTCCCAGGGTGCCGCTTCCCGAAAGCGGCCTCATGATTGCAACCGGAAGGATTTCAGCGGGGAATCCCACATGGCGAAGCATGGGGTCCAGCCAGCGGGAAAGCATATCTATGGCGCCCGCACCGCGCAGCATTCCGACCGCAACCAGAATTGCAACCAGGTAGGGAATAATACGGACGGCCAGCTGGAATCCGCCCTTGGCGCCTTCCACGAAGCTCTCGTAGACTTTGACTTTCCTCAGGGCTCCGTAAACCGGAATCGCAATAAGAAATAAAGGAATGGCCCAAGCTGAAACGGCTTTTATGATCTGCGGGATCATGACGATTTCCTCTTACGGGCGCCGTCGCCCGAAAAAAGGGGGATCTTTTCCAATATTTTGACCGTTGTCACGCCCGCAGTCATGGCGGCAGCCGCGGCCGCGGCGGTAGTGCCTATAATTGCCGTCGGTTCCTTTGAACCCGCCGAGGCCATAACCCCTATCATGGTGGCGGGAATGAGTTGGAATGCCGCCGTGTTTATGGTCAGAAAAGTACACATGGCGTTGGTCGCCACTCCCGGCTTTGGGTTCAGTTTTTCAAGGTCTTCCATCGCCCTTAAGCCCAGCGGAGTCGCCGCATTGCTCAAACCCAGCATATTGGCGGCGATGTTCATAGTCATGCTTCCCATTGCCGGGTGGCCCGAAGGGACGTCCGGAAACAGCCATTTCATTATCGGAGCAATGGCCTTTGACAGCAGCGATATCAAGCCGGAATCCTCGGCAATCTTCATGACCCCGAGCCAAAGGGCCATTACGCCGATAAGCCCGATCGCAATCGTTACGGCACCGCCCGCCGAATCAATGGCTGATTTAGTGACATCTTCGATTTTGCCGTTGATTCCTCCGAGGACTACGGCAAGAATAACCATTGCAAGCCATATGTAATTCAACATATCCAGTTCTCCGTTATTTGGAAAGTCCGATGCATGGCATAATTAATAAGCATGTATCTTATCACCTGATATGAGTATTCCGATCATCCGTCCGCCGGTTTTAAAGCCGGGGGATACTATAGCCATAATAGCCCCCGCGGGTCCCGCCGCCCGCGGTCCGGAATTTGAAGCCGGGATTTCTGCCCTGGGGAGAATGGGATTCCAAGTGCGGTTTAGTGAACGCATATTCCATTCATCCCTCTATCTGGCAGGCGGAGATTCCGAAAGATCCGAAGAACTGATGTCCGCCTTTGAAGATCCTTCCGTGAATGCCGTTATCGCACTCCGCGGCGGTTACGGATGCTCCCGTTTGATACCCCTATTAAAGGAAAAACGATTGCGGGATCATCCTAAAATATTCATGGGATTCAGCGACCTGACCACGCTGCATTTGTTTTTCAACAAGCGCTTGGGCTGGATTACAATCCATGGACCCATGGCGGCCTCGCCGGGGCTTATTGATATTACTCCGCATCAGGAAAAGCATCTTCTCTCATTGTGGACCGATCCCGGCTATTGCCCGGCGCTTTCTTTCCCGGAGCTTGAGACCTGGGTTCCCGGTGTCGCGGAAGGCACCTTGACGGGAGGCTGCCTTTCGATTATTGCGGCCAGCATCGGCACCGCCTATGAAATTGACACGGCGGGCAAAATTCTTTTCCTGGAAGATCAAGGGGAACCGCCCTATCGGCTTGATCGTATGCTCACCCATCTCTACCTGGCCAACAAGCTTCAATCCCTGGCCGGCCTGGTGTTGGGAACATTTTCCGATTGCGAACCAACTCAAGGCAGCTACACTTCTTCCGACACGCTGAAAGAGATTCTTGTCCCGCTCAAGGTTCCGATTATTGCTGGCTTCCCTGCCGGCCACGGGAAAAACAATTGGGCCATCCCGCTCGGGGTGAAGGCAAAAATCGATGCCGCCGCCGGATCCATTCGATTCCTCCATCCGGCTGTGCGATAAAAAGCCCGTTTTGTCTCGCAAGGTATTTCACAATCCGCGAATTCCGGCCTCAAAACCCTCGAAGCCCGAAAATATAAAATGAATAAGATGCTTTACAGCCCCCGATAGAGTCTGCTAAAGTTCGAATTTCGGATTACCCCGCAGCTTTGGCTAAGTCATCGGATGCAATCCGGCATAAAGAGAGCAACTTATGAACCTGCAAAGGTCCATCATAGAAATTCAGGATACCGCGAAAAATCTATATCTCAAATTAGAACAACGCTTTAAGGGAAACACCCTCATTCGTGATCTCTGGAGCGAGATGGCCCACGACGTATCCCAACAGAAAAGCAGCCTGAAAGACCTTCCCAAGCCTTTCTGGAATCAAATGAAAAGGAACCGGGATGACCATTTGGAAGCAACCATTCCTTATGTTCGCCACCAAGTAGTTGAAAATGTTAATGATATATCGCTCAATGGATGCTTCGAACTCGCGCTTCAGTTCGAAGAGCCGACGATATTGAAAATCTATATCCCGATGATCAAAGCTCTCAGGGAAAATTGGGCGAATTCCTCTCTGGATTTATATATCGTTGTAAAAGCGCATGTTGCACGTATTGTACGCATGACCGGATCTTTTTCAGGAGACCCAGTAATTATACAGCGCTCGAGCTTATTGCTGCAGAGCTTTGAAAGGGAAATTCAAGAACCCCAGCAGCCTGGAAAAATCCCGGTTGCAACTAAAGCTCATGCGGGGCGCGACAGAAAACTAAAAGAGCCGGCCCGGAAGGCGAAAAAATCGATAAATGCAACCGCTGCTTTGGCAAAGCGCTCGAAAACACGCCATCACCGGGCTAAACCGCTGGTCAAAAAAGTCGAGATTCAGCGCAGACGCGCGCGCCGATAATCAGCGTGCGTCGGATATGGCGGGCTCCGATGGCTCTCCGATTCGGTTTCCATTATTTGCCTTCCGCCCAGCTTGATTCAGCTCCGGATTTCTCCGTTTTTTCAATGCCCATTGACCTTCGGTTCGCCGATAAAACCTTTTGCTGCTTTGATCCTGATTCAATCCGATATATATGTGTTAGGGAGTTTTTCCCCGGCCAGATTGATTTTTCTGATATGAGAACTCATATATTAAATGAATGATCGTTTTGAGCGATATCGGGGCGATCGCAGGAGGGATAAAATTTGCGGATACAATCTGGCCCTAAATGGCCGAATCCGGATGAATTAAGAAAAGATATGGAGGAATTTTTCGCCAAGAAATACGGCGACCAGGTAAAACTGGGCATTCTAAGCACCGAAACCGATCAGGCGCGAACCGCCGACGAAGGCACAGAAACAAAGACTGATCCGCTGGACATACATTTCGACTACCTTCCCAGAGATATCAAAAAGTATTTGGATCGATTTGTGGTAAAGCAGGATCAGGCCAAAAAGGTATTGGCGACCACAATTTGCGATCACTATAACCATATAAAACGCTGCTTGGCAAAAGGTCCGTCCAAAGAATATTCCAAACAGAACATAATAATGCTGGGGCCCACCGGCGTCGGGAAGACCTACTTGGTGCGGACAATCGCGGATTTAATAGGAGTCCCGTTCGTCAAAGCCGATGCGACGAAGTTTTCAGAAACCGGATACGTCGGCGGAGATGTTGAAGATCTTGTTCGCGAATTGGTGCATAAGGCGGACGGCAACATCCAGTTGGCCGAATACGGCATTATTTATCTGGACGAAATAGACAAGATCGCCACTCCGAGCAATATTATGGGACGCGATGTGAGCGGCGGCGGCGTTCAACGCGGCCTTCTCAAGCTGATGGAGGAAACGGAGGTAAGCCTGCGCACGCCGTTCGATCTGACCTCGCAGCTTCAGGCTGCAATGGAGTTTCAATCAAAAGGCAAGGTTTCCCGATCCCTGATAAATACACGCCACATACTGTTTATTGTGAGCGGCGCGTTCAACGGCCTGGCGGATATCATCCGCAAGCGTTTGGGAACGCAGGCAATAGGGTTTAGCAGCGCCGGCCGAAAGGCTCCCAAGGACGAAGACTATTTTCAGTATGCTAAAAGCAACGACTTTATCGAATTCGGTTTTGAATCGGAATTTGTAGGCCGCCTGCCGGTGGTGGTCAGCTGCCATGAATTGGGAGTCGACGATCTGTTTGAGATCTTGAAGAACTCCGAAGGATCCATTATCCGGCAGTATGTAAATGCTTTTGAGGCTTATGGAATAGAACTGTCTCTTACGGACGAGGGACTCTATCAAATCGCCAAAAAAGCATATGAGGATCATACCGGCGCCCGAAGCCTGGTGGGAGTCTGCGAACGGACATTCCGCGAATATAAATATCACCTTCCCCATTCCCCGGTGAAAAAACTGGTGGTTACCGAAAGATTAATCGATCGCCCGGATGAAGTTCTCGAAGAAATTCTGCAATCCTCAAAAGATATCCAGCTTCACGAGATGGATCGTGAATTCGGATCCATTGCGAAACAGTGGTCCCAAAAGAACGGAATTGAGATACAGCTGCAACCCGAGGCAGCCCGGTTGTTGAGCCAGAAAGCTTTGGAAAGCGGCGACAAATTGGAAAACGTTTTTTCAGAGATTTTCAGAGACTACGAGCATGGCCTGAATTTAATTCGACGAACACAGGGCATCCAACGGTTTGAAATTACGGAGGATGTAATTCGCAATCCCAGGGAAACTCTGGATCAGTGGATCCGCTCGTACTACATCAAGTAGCTTAACATCCCGTGGTAAAAGTAGAATAGGCCGTGTTCCGAGCTGACTTTCTGCCCTGATACGTATCGCGGGCCGCCAGCCGCTGCTCAATGCGGTTCCGAATAGCGCCTTTGCCTTTATCCCAAATGGGACCGATCAATTGGTCTCTGGGCGCCGATCCGAAAAGCCGCTCGATGCAGATCTTCGGGTTCAGGCGTTCAAGAAAATCCACGACAAGTTCCGCATATTCTTCCAATCCAAACAAATGGAATGGATTCTCCAGATACTGTTTCTCCAAAGCGGTGTTTCGCACAACGTGCAAGTGATGCAGTTTCAAAAAATCCAAGCCCTTATCGGAAATAACGTCCGCTTCGCGCAGCATTTCTTCTCGAGTTTCCCAGGGGAATCCCAGGATAAGATGAGCGCACAGCCAGATTCCGCGATTGCGCGATAGATTCATTGCATCCAGCCAACACTGAAAATTGTGCCCCCTGTTGATCCGCGAGAGTGTGGAATCGTAGATAGATTGCAGGCCGTACTCCAGGGTTACAAAATACGTATCCGCAAGTTTCTCAAACCACGCTATTTTCTCCTCGTCTACGCAGTCCGGCCGCGTCCCGAGCGAAAGGCCCACGACGTCCGGATGCTCCAAGGCCGACTGATAGACCGGGATCAGCTTTTCCAGAGGGCCGTAGGTATTTGTATTGGGTTGGAAGTAAACTATGAATTTTTGCGCGTCATACCGCTGCCTTAAATAGTCGGCGCCGGCCTGAATCTGCTGCGAGATGGAATGCAGCCTGTCAGCGCTCTTGGGGACAAAAGAAGCGGGGCTGCAGTAGGTGCAGCCTCCGGTAGACAAGGTGCCGTCCCGGTTGGGGCAGCCGAAACCGGCATCCACACTGATCTTATAAACCCGGCAGCCGAATTTTTCCTTCAGAAACCGTCCGTACGTGTTATAGCGGACGCCCGGTCCAAAATTCCAAATGCGAGGTTCCTTCATAAAAAAAATATAACAGCTTGCCACCCCGGATCACAGAAGCCTCTTCCGAAATCAGGAATGCCTTGGGCAAACCAAAGGCGCCGGAGACGGCTCCGCATGGAAACATCGAGATTTACCGCACTATTCATGCGGCAGATCCCGGTGCTTCCGATGAGGTATTGATAGATAAGGAAGGTGTTCTCAAAACCTGTTGGATTAAAGCAGGGAATCGACGGCAACGTCCTGCTGCGCTGCAGGCACGGCACCGGCCGGCTATTCGTAATACAGGCTTAGATTTTTATTCTGTAATCGTCTTTTGGACAGATCCAATACATCCCGCCCGGCGTCTCTCGACATTTCATAACCTTCGTCGCCACCATTGGGGTGCCGCACTGGGGGCAGACTTGCCCATGCACTGTGCCCTTGTCTCCGAGGCTGGCCCGGGCGGTTTTGGAAATTTTTTCCGCCATTTAAAACGCTCCTTTCTTCGCGGTAGCCCGCGCATAAAAACTGGAAATATTACGGATCCGAAGCCCCCAGGTCAATAGCAATTGCAGCAATATATTGAGCATCTTGACGGATTTATGCCATCCGAACGGCGTCGCCTGTCCTGGCAAGAAGCACATAGGCGGATAGGACTTTTATGGGAATGGATTGCAAAGCATCCATATAAGCGCGGATTTGACTTGAGTATTTCCTGCGGATAGTCTCATCAATGCCTTCTTCGTTCTCCGGCAGGCGGTCTGTTTTATAATCCACCAAAATCCAACCGCCCTTTTCTTCAAAAAGCAAATCGATTTTGCCTTCCTCAATCGCGGCCGAATCCAACCGACAGATAAAGGGAAGCTCCCGAAGCATCTTCCCCCCGGCGCTTGCGGCCGAGCGCGCTCTTTCGAGCAGTTCGGAAGACAGTGTAATATGCATCATTTCCTTAAGATTCCGAACGCTCTCGCCGTCAAGCTGATAGCGGGCGCTTAATTCCCGCGCAATCGCGTCCTTTCCTCCTCCCCGGATGAGATCCATCCTCTCCATGGCTTCGTGAAATGCCATTCCCAGGCGCACCGAACGGCTTCCCGCGCTGTCGGGGAGCCGCTCATCCACCGGAGTGTCTTCCGAATGCAAAGAGGACTCTGGTTTTCCGGCCGCGCGCAGAGGCCTCGCGGAAGGCGTACCGCGGATCAGTGAATGCAATTCTCCGTACTCCCGTTCGGCAATGGCGCGCCAGTCTCTCTCGGCAGATCCGCGCGCGGATTTATGCCGGCCCGCCTCAGAATCCAGCTCGGCCACGTCTATCACTCGAGCCAGGACATTGCCTCCCGAGCAGCAATCATTAAGGAAAGGACCGAGGGGGTTGAGCCGCGTTCCTTCCGTATTCAGCGCCCATCCCCCCGCAACCGCCGTTTCTTTCCAGCCGGAAGTATGAGTGCTCAAAACCAGGTAATCCCGCGCCCGCGTCAGTCCCACATAAAGAAGGCGGACCAACTCGGCGCCCTCCCGCTTTTTTTCTCCCTCGAGCAATTCTTCCCAAGAGGGAGTCCTTAATCCCGAATCCCTGGACCCAAGATTGACGGCAAATATCCTTCTTCCGCGGGGATCCGCAAGCAGGCTTTTGACCGGCGTCCGCTTTTCCATTCCCAGGCCGGCGACAAAGACGATTGGAAAATCCAGACCTTTAGATTTGTGAATCGACATAATGCGCACGGCATTGCTGCGCTCTTCTATAAGACGGCTTTCGCTCTCGGCCAATCCCTCTGCATCCATCATGCCCAGCAAATCGACCACCTGCGCGAAGGCCAATTCGCCCTGAAAAGCCCGAAGCGTGCGCCCGAGCTTATTCAAATTGGCCAGCGACTGAAATCCGTGAACGGCGAGAACCTCGCGCGCTCCCGTCTTCTGCAGCAGGATTTCAAAGGTTTCAGAAGCCCGCCTTTCATGCCGGTATCGGTGCAGATCACGGAAAACCTCAAAAGGGCGGTGAAGCGGGGATTCCGGAGGCACCGCCTCCCGATAATCGAGGGGAAGCCCTTCCAGATGCGCGCGAAGCAGATCTTCGTCGGACAGTCCAAAAAAGACCGAGCGCAAGGAACCGTATAACGCTACGGTGTTATTCGGATCGGCAGCGGCTCTCAAGACCGTAATAGCAGAGGATACTTCGCTGCGCGCATAGTAGAACTTTCCTCCTTCCAGCACGTAAGGGATATCCATTTCCCGGAATGAATCTTCCAGGATGTCCGCATGGGTGAGGACCGGAAGAAGGACGGCGATATCCCCGTATTGTGGAGCGCGCCAATCTTCGCGTTTGTTTGCGCCGCCGGAGATTTCCGGATCCCGAATCCGCCAGGATTCGGACCCGCACATCCTGCGAATCAACGCCGCGATGCGTTTTGATTCGCGGCCGATAAATTCCTTAACCAGAAATTTAGAACCGCTTTTGTCATTTTTATCCCCCAGCAAGGCGACCGCCGGCGGATTGATTTCGATTAATTGATCCTGCGGCGCCTCAAAGGCAAAATATGCCGGTTGATACAGCCCGCCGTCTTCAGGCGGTTCCATGAGGCTTTTGAAAGCGGCATCCACGAAAGCAAGGATGGAAGGGACCGAACGGAAATTCGTCGCAAGCCGCAGGGGATGAAGTTTGAGCGAATCCAGGGATTTCGGCTCCATAATTTCCATGTAGGTTTCAATGTCCGCGTTGCGGAATCTGTAGATGGACTGTTTGGGGTCTCCTACGATGAAAAGCCTTCCGTCTGCAGGCCGCATCTTTGAGAAATCCCTTTCCATGACATCAGCGGACGAAAGCAGAAGGACCATTTCCCATTGAACGGGATCCGTATCCTGGAATTCGTCCACCAGCAGGGCTGCATAGCGGCCTTGAAACTCGCGCCTCGCGGCCGCGCAGCCAAGGAGAAGCTCCCGGGCGTAATACAGCTGATCGTCAAAATCAAGCAGCCCCGCGGCTTTTTTGCGGACTTCCCACTGTTTAAGCATGAAGTCCTCTTTCATCCACCGGATCAGATCAGCCAAAAGCTGCTGCATAGGCAGGCTTGCATAAAGCGCGCGGAATTCAACAACTTCCCGAATTAAATCCCGGACCTCCTCTACTGTCTCCTTGCCTCCGTCCCATTTGGACGCCGCGCCGGCGCTTCCCGGCTTTGCGATCTCAGCGCCGGGATCCTCCGGGCGAGAAAGCCAATCGAGCGTCCGCTCCAGAAAGCCGGCCAGTTTGTCTTCCGATTTCTTGATCCGGCGCATGTAGTTTTCAGCGCGCTGACGGAAAACCCCGATCTTTTCCCGCAGCTGCTCTTCCGTTGGAATCGAACCGCACTCCAGATTGCGCACCGTAAGCCAATTGAGGCGAAGGATTCGAGCCAGGCTCTGCAGCGTATCCAGGGTCAAACCATGGCGCAGCGCCTTTTCCAACACGGGACTCCGCTCTTCCAAGGCGCGGCCGATCCAGGACTCCCATACTTCCCTGAAAAAAAGCTCGCTCCGCATATCGTCGAGCGCCTCGAAACGCGGATCCAGACCGGCTTCGATCGGTCTCTCCTTTAAAAGCGAAACCGCGAACGAATGAAATGTGGATATGGAGGCCGTTTCCAGATCGTCAAGAGCCCGGCGCGCTCTCTCCATATGCTCTGCGGATTTTTGTCCGTCTGAGAGTATCTTTTCGAACTCCTGCCGCAGCCGGATTTTCATCTCGCCGGCCGCTTTCTCCGTAAAGGTAATGGCGCATATGTGCGACAGCGGCAGCGGCGGACCTGCCGGCCCCTGCTCCAAAACAAGGTGAAGGATCCGCTTGATAAGAGTGTTGGTTTTGCCCGTGCCGGCGGAAGCTTCTACAACGAAAGATCTGCCGGCTTCATTTTCAGCCTGCCGCCTCTGTTCCTTATCCATCTCTGGCATGTCGTCTCCGGGCCAAAATCAATAATTCTCCGCAATCCGAAGAAAATTTTTCACATCAGGATCGTTTCCCTTGCGGGCTTCCCGCTGCAGGCGATCCTTTCCGCACACCGGCAGATAGTCGCAATATTCGCAATGGCCGCCGGGATAGATCTTTCCCGAGGTCCTCGGAAAGAAAACGCCGCTTTCCATCCCGTCCCCCAGGATTTCCAGAACAGCCGGCAATTGGCGCAGCGCTTCCTTTATTTCTTTGTCTGTGAGTGAGCACGGCTTGACTTGTCCGTCTTTGGGCTGCAAGTGAAGGTACTCCCCCTGCACGGTCTCGATCTCCTTAAATTCATCCAATACGGAAAGCGCGCCCCCATAAACCGCGATCTGAATGCGCTCGCCCGCCATAAGTGGTGTCCGGTTTTTGCCGGCCATGGCTGCGGGCAGCCGGCCGGTTTTATAATCGATGACGCGCGCTTGCTTTCCGTCTGCCGACATGTCAATGCGATCGATCCTGCCCCGGAACCGGAACGTGTGCTTCCCCGCCACAATCCGAAATGCCCGGTATTTCTTCTCGGAAGAAAATTCCCCGAACGGTTGTTCCAGCTTTCTGGCGAGCAGGCCGTCCGATGACCGGTTTTGTTCGAACACCAGCCAGTTTTTCAGCATCGCAACCAGAGCGTCGCGCTCAATTTCCCAAAGCAAGTCCGGCAACCCGGCCGGCCTGCGCTTTTCAAGCTCGCCGCAGGCCAGCGATTCCAATGCACGAAGGAGCCGTTCGCGGGAGGGCGCGGACGCAATTTCTGCGTGGAAGCTCCCGAGAAAGCTTTCGAGAATTGAATGAACCGCCAGGCCCCTTTCCAAGGGATCCATTGCTTCTTCTTGGCCCGGTTCCTCCCATGCTTCCAGCCCGATAATGCGTTTAAGAAAGAAAAAATAAGGGCACTTCGCATACTCCTCGATCCTGCTCGCGGAGAACTGTCCCGAGGAAACGCCGGCTTTTTGTTTGATCCGATCGATCATGATAGAATCGGAAATGCGTCCGTCGTATGCCGTCAGAGCCGCGCTCCAGCGCGCGCGATCATAATCGAAAGGCTTGCTCAGCAGCGCCGGGCTATGCAGCGACAACGCTCGAAGCGCGCTGAACGCGGACCCGCGGTCGGCCGTTATCAATCGGAGCCTTATCTCCCCCTCGCTGATGGCCCCTTCGCCCTCCTTGGGAGCCTGATTGTCGAGGCTTACCGAACGAAATCCCGGCACCGCGCCCCGCTGGAGATCACGGATGGCAACCGGGTTTCCCAGGGCCGCGGCCGCGGCTCTCAAAAAAAATTGGGAGGGAATCTTTTCGCGATCGGAGCTTTCGTCCAATCGGGAGTACAGCAACACCAGGCGTTTTTCCGCAGAACGGGCCGCCGTATCAAACAAAAGCCTTTCTTCGTCCGCTCGCGCGGATTTCAACGGCAGGCTTTCCATCCACCGGCGCTCCGTATCCAGGAGCAGGGGATCCTGCCGCAGGCGCCCCGGGAAACGCCCTTCATCCAGGCCGGGAATCAACACAAGGGGGAATCGGAGTCCTCGGGCGGCGCTGGTCGAAAGCAGGTTCACTCCGCTCCGTTCAAAACGGCCGGCCGGACAGGCAAGAGACGAAATCGAATCCGTTAATGCCGATCGCAGCCTGTTGCGGGAAATCTTTATGTCGCTTGCCGTCTTTGCGTCCCGAATCTTGAATCTTCCCAAGGTTTGCAGGTGGCTAATCTCATCCAGGACGTTTAAAAAAAACGGCCAGTCGTCCGAAGCTCCCAATATCTTTTCGAAACGGCGTTCCAGAAAATCCGCCCAATCCTGCCACGGCAGTTCCGCGGGCCAATCGGCCGCCGCATATTTAAAATTCTGCCACGCGCGGCGGAGCCTCCGGGCGCTTTGCAGACGGATCCGGCCCATGTTTATGGAAAAGGCTACGGAATCTTTTTCGCCGGTTTCCGCTTCGCCGGCATTCGCCTCCGCATCTGCCAGTTCGCGCTTGGCCCGCTCGACAAGCGCTTCCGTGCCAGCTTCCCACGAATGGAGCCCGCCAAGAAACCGCGGATCATTGGTCAGCGCTCTCCAGCTCTGCACATCCCATTCTTCGGCCGGTTCCTCCGCGAGCGATGCGGATACAAGCTCCATGGCCGTCAACACGCTTTCCCTTGAAAAGGAGTTCGATTCAATGGCGCACAGCGCCGCAACCGCCCTGGCGAGAGGGCGTTCCGAAAAACTGCCGCCGCCATGGATAAAATAGGGGACCCCGTGCAGTCTAAGCGCTTCGGCTATAACCGGGACATCCGTTTCCGGGTGGCGCAGGACCACGGCCGCTTCGTAAAATCCTGAAATTATTCCGTCACGCACCGCCCTGAAGATTTCGCGCACGATCTCAACGGCCGCCCGCGATTCCCCCGGCACCGATACGATGGCAAAAGACGCGTCGTCGGCAAGCGGCCCTCCAGCAGCCGCGTCTCGGGAAAGTCCAAATCCCCTGGTCCCCAAATGATGCAGGCTGGTGCGCGGCGGCTCCGGGGGAAGGAAAATCGGTTTTCTTCCCAGCTCTCTTTGCCGGATTTCGATAAAAGGAACGGCGAACGCCGAAACCGTTTCATTTACGAACGGTACGAAATAAATGGGCTCCAGAGAATCCTTCAGCGCGTTAAGCAGATGCGATTGCCGGCCTGTCGCATCATAGATGCCGTAAACGAGTAGAGGCGAGAATTCGTTGGCAAGCCCGGCATTCGACACATTTTCAACGGCGGCGCGGAAATCGTCGTGCTCGCTGTAAAAATCAGCGGTCCGAGCGCGGAACCGGCGGTAGAGCTCCGCCAATGCCAGCAGATGAGGCCGGCGCTCCGGGGTTTTATTCTTAGTTTCTATGGCTTGATCCAGTTCTTCAGGCTCAACGCCCGCATCTCGCAGATCTCTGAAGGTTTCGATCAGGGCGTCGCGAAAGCCTCGATAAAGCCGGAGCGGCTCGAAAACTTCGGGGGTGCCGTCCGCAAGCAGGTCTTCCAGCAGGGTGGATGCTCCGAGCCGCGAAAGACGCGGACGCTCCGGATGCCCCCCGCGCTCCTCTCCGGGCGAGGCGGCCAAGCGCGCCGCGAGATCGAGGAAGGTATGGAAGCGGACATTGGCCACCGTCCGCCCCCTTCGTGCGAGCCGGCGCTTCAGGTAGGAAGCCAGGATGTTGGATCCGACAAGAACGTTGATTTCTCGAAGCGGATCGGTTCGCTGCAGTTCTTCGACCACTTCCATCCAGCGGATCTCAAGCGAATCAAACGAACCCGTGTAAATGGAACGGCCGGGAATTTTGGGAGGGGAACTCGGCGCTCGCGGATTTCTATTATCGAATCTCGAATCTCGAATCATTTACGGGAAATGCCGTAATGGTAGCCGCAATCGTAAGCCTTCAGGTTTATCGTTTCCGTTCCCGCAGGCACGGATGTTCGGACCGCCTCTTTTACCGCCTCATACCCGACAAGTTTTGTCACGGAAGTAAAGAATCCAACCATGACAATATTCAGAATCATTTTGCGGCCCAGCTCTTCCGCCAGACGCGTCGCCGGAATGCGGCAGAGCTTCATGCCCGGCTTAACGCCTACGGGCTTCACAAGATCCTCTTCGATAATCAGCGTCGCATCGTCGACCGTTTCCGGAAGAAACCTGTTGCAGGCCTCCTGGGACATCACCATCAGTATTTCCGGCTTGGTGACGTAGGGGTACATTATTTTCGTGTCGGATACGATGATCTGAGCGCTGCATGCGCCTCCCCGCGCTTCGGGTCCGAAGCTTTGGGTGAGTGTTGCGAATTTGTTGTCATAAATGCTGGCCGCCCGGCCGATGATGATTCCGCCCAGAATGACGCCCTGGCCGCCGAAGCCGCCGAACTTTATTTCCGTCGACATCATAAAATACCTTTGTAGGGCTGATAGGAAGGTCCCAATCTTTCAGTCATCTTGGCGTTGTAAGCATCAAGAAATGAAGGCCTCTCGCGATCGACAAATTTGCCGCAGATAATCTTGCCGTTGAAAACCATGCCGAGTTCCCGCGTGTCGGCGCCGTTTTTGATTACGCTGTTTTCCCTGTAATATTTCATCATCTCAAGCCCGTCTCCCAAGCGGTTCCTTCTCCCATAGAGAGTGGGGCACGGGCTGACGATTTCAATAAAGCTGAATCCCGTTTTTTGAATCGCCTCCTTCATGGATTTCATCAACTGCCGCACATGAAAGGAGGTCCAGCGCGCAACATAGACGGCGCCCGTGGACTCTGCAAGGCTCGGAAGATTAAAGGGCTCCTCAATATGGCCGTACGGGGCGGTCGCAGCAATGGCGTCCGTGGGAGTCGTCGGGGTAATCTGGCCGCCCGTCATCCCATAGGTAAAGTTATTGATGCATATGACGGTAATGTCCGCATTCCTGCGAGCGGCATGGATGAAGTGGTTGCCGCCGATCGAAAACAGGTCCCCGTCTCCGCTGAACACGATGACTTTCAAATTCGGATTCGCAAGTTTCAAACCGGTAGCGAAAGGAATTGCGCGTCCGTGAGTTGTGTGGAAACTGTCCACTTTCAGATATCCGGCCACCCTGCCCGTGCATCCGATCCCCGACACCACCGAGATTGTATCCAACGGAAACCCGGAAGCTTCGACGGCGCGGACAAAGCAGTTTACCGCTGTTCCCAATCCGCACCCCGAACACCAAATATGCGGAATTCGATCCATTCGGAGATATTTATGTACCGGGTTGGCCGGAGTCAGCACATCGCCTCCTTTTGGATGACGCGTCCTGCGGCCTCGAGTATTGTTCCATAAATGACCTCGGGATCGTGGACCGTCCCCCCTCCGTGCGGGACAAGGTAGGCGCGGGCCTTTCCTTCAAGAACGCGCTGCAATTCGAAAAACATCTGGCCGTAATTGAGCTCCGGCATTACAAAGGCTCCGATGTGCTCCGCAAGTTGGCGGATGCGGAATTCCGCAAAAGGCCAAAGCGTAATCAACCGGAGATGGCCGACCTTGATGCCGGCGGCTTTCGCCATCTCTATAGCCTTTACCGCCACTCTGGACGTAATGCCGTAGGAAACGACCACGACATCGGCATTCTGGGTTTCGGATTCCTCCAGTGTTACGATTTTTTCGGCATTTTTGCGTATCTTGTCAACAATCCTCCGAACGCACTTCTCCTGGGCTTCTGCAGTCATAACCGGATAGCCCCTCTCGTCATGCGTGAGGCCCGTTACGTGGAAGCGATGGCCGTCTCCCGCTCTCGTCATCGGCGGAACCATGCTTTCTCCCTCCGTCCGGTAAGGCAGGTATTCTCCTTTCGCGGCCGTGGTGTAGCGCCGCTCCGTTATTTCGATATCTTCCGCTTTGGGAATAATCACCTTTTCCGTCATGTGCCCTACGCATTCGTCCATCATCAGCATGACAGGCACGCGATATTGCTCAGCCAAATTAAACGCCCGGATGGTTAGATCATAGCATTCCTGCGGGGAATCGGGAGACAGAGCGATAATTTCGTAATCGCCGTGGCTCCCCCAGCGCGCCTGCATGACATCCGCCTGTCCAGGCAGCGTCGGGAGTCCCGTGGAGGGGCCGCCGCGTTGGACGTTGACAAACACACAGGGGGTTTCCAACATCGCCGCAAGCCCGATGTGCTCCATCATCAGCGAGAATCCGGGTCCCGAAGTCACCGTCATTGCTTTGGCTCCCGCCCATACTGCTCCCTGGATTGCGATTGAGGAAGCGAGTTCGTCTTCCATTTGAATAAACATGCCGCCGACCAATGGGAATCGGCTTGCGATCCTTTCCACGACTTCCGTTGACGGAGTAATCGGATACCCCGCGACAAAGCGGCATCCTGCGGAAATGGCGCCTTCGCAACAAGCATGATCTCCGTCAAGAAAGTGAGGGCCCGATAAAACTCCTTTTGGATCGGCTTTCAATGACTCTCCTTCCCGTCAGCATCTTTTACCAGGACTCCGAATATCGCAAAATCCGGACAATAAATTCCGCAGAGATCGCACCCGGTGCAGGCATCGGGCCGCGCAATCCGCGGCGGATGATACCCCCTGCTGTTGAATTCTTCCGAAAACTCAAGGACCTTAGTGGGGCAAAACTCAATACAGAAACCGCAGCCTTTGCATAGCTCCTTGTCAATCACCACTATGCCTCGAGCTTTTTTGACTTTTTTCGCCTCTGCCATCAACGGCTTTCTCCCAGTGCAGAGAATTTATACGCCCCGCCCGCAGATGGCAACATAATATTTCCTCACAAGCCCCAGCTTTCGCAGAGCTTCGGGCGCACATGAGATGGATCGATTTTCAATTCCAAGGCCTTGTGTTGTATTCCTTTATCTATAATAGATGAAGACCTCTTTCGTGGGTGCGATTATAACCCGGATTATTTATGAGGATTCACAGAGAAGAAGCGCGAAATGCCGCAGCAGCAGAAGCTTGATGAATAAGCCGGGTTAAGGGCCCCGGTCCGATTCCCGGAGCCCTTTTATTTAAGGCAGATTATGTGTGGCGGTTTGCGGCGGGAACGGTTCCTTCAATCTGAACCGTCGAATAGAGGATTTCTTGCTCGCGCTCATTAATAGTGGGGCTCTCACATTAAGCTTCCAATTATTGCTTAACCTGAATTTCCCGCATCCGCTTCGATTAACGCGGGCCGGCGGCATCCACCGGCCCGCTTTATGGAATCGAAATCAGCGGCTCCGCTTACTGCGGAATTTTATTTGCTCTTCCAGGCGCTTAATCTCCAAACGCTCTGCCGCTTTGCCTTTTATGAATTAACTTCTTACTTTATTTTATATAACTTCAAGAGCGGATGTATTCAATCGGCTGAAACACCCATTCATGCATAGGCGATGATATGCAATCTTGCATGGGTATTTTTACTCACGGAGAGGCGCTAAATGTAGTGTTTGCGGAGTGCGTATTGCACAAGCTCGGCGGTCTTTCGGATATTCAGCTTGCTCATCATGTTTGCGCGGTGGCGTTCAACCGTTCGCACGCTGAGGCAAAGCAAGTCGCCGATTTCCTTATTCGACTTTCCCTCGGCAATCAGCTTCAGGATTTCTCGTTGCCGCACGGTCAAGGCTTCGGCAACATAGGAGTCGTTTTCTCCGCGCCGCAGCCGGACCCAGTTTTGCATGGATTGATCGGAAAGACCCGGGGAAATATAAATTTTGCCTTTCCGAATGCCGTCTATGGATGTAAAAAGCTCTTTTTCCGCGTCATCCTTCAGAAGGTATCCGTTCGCTCCCGCTGAAATCGCCTGGTAAAGATACTCTTCCTCCTTGTGCATTGTGAGAATGAGCACTTTCACCGCGGGCCGGACGCGCCGGATTTCGGGGATCGCTTCAATTCCGCGCAGATTCGGCATGGAAACGTCAAGGATAATCAGATCGGGCTCCACCTTATTCAGAACACTCAGAAGCTCCAGCCCGTCGCCGACTTCAGCGGTTATTTCGAGATTGGGATTCTCCTCGAGAATCCGCCTCAACCCGCGCCGGACCAAAATATGGTCATCCGCTAAAATTACGCGATATGCTCTCGCCATTCGCCCGCCGATCCAAAATTTGGTAGAAGACGCGATTCCTGTTTATAAACTTGCGCAAGCAGGACTCTGCCCGTAAGCATTTACAATCCCACCAAGCATAATTTATGTCAACATTTATACGCTGAAAAAACCATGCGCACGACGGCATTAATCCGCACTATTCATGAAGATTGGCGGCAAGGCTGTGCGGGAGCGTGCCCCGGTATTAGGAGGCTCGGCGGCAGAAAGCTTATGAATAAGCCGGATCAAGTCCCAGTGCTCTTTACTCCGGACACCTTTCTTTCGAGGCGGGCCAAGCGCCGGCTGAAACTCCGGTGCCATTGCAGGTAGCTTTTTGATGCAAGGCTGCCGCTGCGAAAGGATTCCTGCAAACGGACCAGCGCCTCGCGCGAAAGCCTTGCGGCTTTATGAGGCAATGATGCGCGGTGCTCGTAATGGACGGCCAGCCGCTCGTAAGCTTGCAGTCCCGCAACCGACCCATCCAGCAATTTTTCCCAGAGCCTATTGGAAAGCTCGAAATCGCGCTCCCTCGCCGCCAGAATCGCAAGCTCCCTTTGCGCCGCCCGTTCCGCCTCTTTGGGCAAGCCTCCAGCCAGGGCTTCCCGGCAAATCTGCGCCGCAATGCGGGCCTCCCCCCGCTTCCGGAACATGCGCGAAATTCCGAAAAGCTCTTCGGGCCGGCAAACGCCCCGCTGCGGGCTTGCAAGCATATCCACGATATGAACCGCGAGGGTCGCAAGGCCGCAGAGATCCATGCAGTTGTGGTGAAAGACTTCAGCCACTTCTTCCGGAGGACCGCCCCTGAGGAAATCGAAATACCTCCAAGGGATTGTGGCAGACGGGATATCGCGGCCGCGATCGAATTTCAGAATATGCTTCTCCAACTGCTCCAGAGCGACGGATTCGAGGCTCAGTCGCCAAATCTGGCGGGCCGGATGAAGCAGATCCAGATGCAGAGAAGGCTTCGGGATTTCGCACACCC
Source organism: uncultured Acidobacteriota bacterium (assembly GCA_964506795.1). Taxonomy (GTDB): domain Bacteria; phylum Acidobacteriota; class UBA6911; order UBA6911; family UBA6911; genus UBA6911. Next base: position 20,434 of record CAZDMR010000023.1, read on the forward strand.
GCCCCATCTGAAAACGGGTTTGAAGAAGAGGCCAATCGAAGCTCTTTCCATTATAGGTGACCAGCACGCGCCGCTCGGAAAGCCGGCCGGCGACTTCCAGCAGAAGAGACGCCTCGTCGCAGTAATCCCTCATGAAGTACTGCTCCACGGTGAAAGCGCCTTCCTCCCACCAGGCAAGGCCCACCAAAAAAGCATAGGTGCCCGTCCCCCCGGCAAGTCCTGTGGTTTCCGTATCCAGGAACAACCATTGGCCGGGATCGTACAGGGGATCCGCAAAATCGGGCTCGAGAATCTTCAGCGATCCGGGATCCATGGCGCCGGCTGCGGGGCGCATGAAACGGTTCCGCACGCGAATATGCCCGCCCAGGCTGTTTTCCCTTCTTTCTCCGCCGAGCAGACGGATCAATTTCTCTGAATTCGATGCGGATTCCCGGCCGGTGAAACGGATCGGGGAACGGGGCCGCAGAGCCGCTATTCTTGAAAGCCTGTCGTCAATAGGCTTCATTTTATTGCTCTCTTATCCACGGATTTCGAATCATGAATCGACAATTGCTTTAGAATGGCAAGCGCCGCTTCCTTGGCGCGTTCTCCCGTCTCGCCGGAGGGCCCCACGCAAGAGGGACATCCCTTTTCGCACGGGCAGAGCGCAATAAGCTCGCTGGTCTTTTCAATCAGCGCATCATGAAGACGGAACAGAGGCTCGCTCAAACCAATGCCGCCGGGATAGGCATCGAACAAATAAAGAGCGGGCTCGAAAAATTCAGTCGTCCCGTCTTGGCCGGACGCTGAGAATTCGCGGGACGGCTCCGCGGCATCCGGAGAGCCTTCGCCTATAGTCGCTCCCAGATCCATGCGGTCGCACATCAACAACAAGCTGGCGACGGATTCGAGCGCGTACAGAAGCCCGAACAATCCATCCTGACGGTCCGATATCGAATAAGGGAGCGCATCGAGAAGTCCGCGGCTTAGGGTGATCCAGTATGCGGTTGTGTGCATTTCGTTCTCCGGAAGCTCGAGCTTCCCGGAGCCTATGTTCTCAAGAGTATGAAATTTTATTTTTTTGAATCCGACCACTTGGGAGCGGACCTGGACATCGCCGTGGGACTTGGCTGCGGGTCCCGGCACGGCGGCGGTTTCCTCCACTTCAAGCTTTCGGACCTGTGTATACCGTATCGCCTGTGTGAAATAATCGACATTCACCCGTTTTACATAGGCCTTGCGCTGTTCGAATTCGAGCCGCTCCACGTGATACTGCTCCGCGCCGTGCATGTATATCGCCTTGGGGTGCACGGTCGAAAGCGCCCCCGAAAAATCCACTTCGCCGATGACCTCCGGCCCATCCGTCTCGTCGATTATCACGAAGTTGTCCGAAGAAACCGAGCGCAGGCTGACCGTGTCTGCCGGATAGGCCTCCTGCGTCCAATACCAGAAATCCCCGCTGCGATGCAGGTAGCCCGCTTCCGCCAGACGCCCGCACAGCGCCTCGAGATCCGCATCTCCGAAATGCTCGCCCGGTTCGACCGGCAGCTCAAATGCCGCGCATTTCAGGTGATTCACGAGAATTTCCAAATTGTCCGGCTGTATATAGGCATGTTCCGGAGACTCCGAAAAGAAATATTCCGGATGCTTGACGATAAACTGGTCCAGGGGACGCGACGATGCGACCAGCACGGCGCACGATCCTCCCTTGCGTCTCCCCGCGCGGCCCGCACGCTGCCAGGTTGAAGCAATTGTTCCAGGGTATCCGGCCATGACAACCACGTCCAGAGAACCGATGTCGATTCCGAGTTCCAGGGCGTTGGTTGCAACCACGGCGCGAATCCGTCCTTCCCGAAGCCCCCGCTCGATTTCCCGCCGCTCGCGGGGGAGATACCCCCCCCGATAGCCTTTTACCGTTTCCGGCGCGCCCGGGGGCCGCGCGCTGTCCTGTTTCAAGTAGGTAAGGAGCACCTCGGTATGGAGCCGGTTATTGGCGAAAACGATCGTCTGAAGGCCCCTCTTTATAAAGCCCCGCGCAATGCGCCAAGTCTCATGGATATAGCTCTTCCGGATTCCCAGGAATCGGTCGACCACCGGCGGATTGTAGAATACAAAATATTTCTCGCCTGAAGGCGCCCCGTTCCCGTCCGATACCGAGACATCGCCGCCGATGAGACGGCCGGCAAGCTCCCCCGGATTTGCAATGGTGGCGGATGAGAAAATGAACTGCAGGTCCCGGCCGTAAAACCGGGCGATGCGCTTGAGCCGGCGCAGAACGTTGGCCAGATGGCTGCCGAATACGCCGCGGTAGGTGTGCAGTTCGTCGATGACCACGTAGCGCAGGTTTTCGAAAAGCCGCGTCCATTTTGTATGATGCGGCAATATGCCCGCGTGCAGCATATCGGGATTAGTAAGAACAATGTGGCCGCGCTGCCGGATAGCTTGCCGCGCGTCGGAGGGGGTGTCGCCGTCATAGGTGAACACCCCGAACGAATCTCCGAGCCTCCCCCCCAAGTCCTTCAATTCCGCAAGCTGGTCCTGGGCAAGCGCTTTGGTCGGGAAAATATAGAGGGCCCGCGTATCGGGATCCTCCAACACCGCATTCAAAATAGGAAGATTGTAGCAGAGCGTTTTGCCGGATGCCGTGGGAGTTACAATGACGACATTCTCTCCGCGGCGGACGCGCTCCAAAGCCTCCGCCTGGTGCGAATAAAGATTCTCGATTCCCTTGGCTCGATACGCTTCCGCCAGCTCAGCCCGGATCCAGTCCGGGACGGGAGCCCAGGAGGCCTCCCGCGGAGGAAAGCTGCGAATTGCCGTGATTATTTCGTTGTTTTGATCCTTAAGCGCCAGTTCTCCAATGATTTCAGATATTTCAACAAGCGCTTCATTTCGGCGGGAGGGCTTGGAGACCATATAATTCACCTTTTATTCACCCCACAGCGAGGAAGTCTAGCACGGAGAATCAAAAGCGTAAAGCAGGAAATAATGAACGCCTCATTAGGATACCGCGTCGAATAATGCGAGTGAAAAAGCCGACTCCGGAGGTTTGCAAGTTCAGGCACGGCGCAAGATTTGCTTTCTGCGCCCGAAGAATAAACCGCAGATTTTCCGGAATATAAGGGATAGGATATTTATTTTATGTCCAATTTATTATAGGAATATAATGTTTGGGAAAAGCGCATGAACGCGCAAAATCTCCATCCGGCTCAGATTCGCGCCCTAAGCAAATCAAGCGCGAGTGGGTATCATGGTGTCATTGCAAAGCCGATTCGAGGGAGACCGAAATGAGACGCACATGGGCTGCAGCCATTGCCGCGATATCTCTAACTCTGGTTTCGGCATTCACAGCGGCGCAAATCAATTCCGAAACCGGCATAAAAGACGACCTAGGTCGCTGGCTGATAGAGTCTAATCGAATCCTAAACAACTATCGCGAAATGCCTCAGGAGACTCCCGCCGGAGTCCCTTATGCGCTTTATGCATCAAGGCAAAGCGGGAATCCTCAAAGGGACTTCGGTCAAAGCACGGAGTCAGACGAAAAGGGCTGCCGCACAGCCTATTTTGACGCCTCAAATACCGACAGATCGGCGGCGGACGTTCTCCACCCGGATGCATCACACCGGCTTGGAACTCCGGCCCGCTTACGGCGAAAGACGGAAGCTCTGCACCATTTGATGCCCTACGCCCAAAACACGGAATATTCGGGCATGAGCGCCGCCGCGGATTCCGGCACGGACACGGATAGCTTCATCTATTCCGACGATTATATAACCTGCATAGATAAAGATAATTACGACGAAGGCGAAACAACCTGCTACGTCGACAGCGTAAACGGAAACGACACAAACGACGGTTTCTCAGAGGCCTCTCCCGTCAAGTCTCAATCTGCCGTCGATCCGAGCTGCAGCGTGGTGCGTTTCAAACGCGGCAGTTTCTTCAACGAAAAATTGGCAACAAGCCGCTTCATCGGGGGCAGGTTAGTATCCAATGTAAAAGTATTTACCAACTACGGTCCCAAAAGCGATCCCCTGCCCCACTTCAAAGTATCCAGCGAACCAGGCAGAGGCCCGGTGGTCCTTTCGTGGGTTCCGCTGACCATCGACGGCCTGCATTTCTCGGGCGCCAGGGGTGACAACACCATGGAGCATGATTTTGATTTCGACGGAGACGGGATCACTAAAGGCATTGTAGGCGGAATCGGCGCTTTTCTGGGAGCGCCTACCAAATTCATCCACAATGAAATCAACAACTGCGACATCGGAATCATGCTGGGCGTTCCGGGTTCTGTCGTACGCGGCAACTACGTGCACGATTTGATTATGGGCATCGACGACGATCCGGGAGTGGATCCTAACCTTGTGGGCGGCGCCGAAGGCATTTTCATCAATGCCTCCGATAGCGAGGTGTCCTACAATACCTTTGTCAACTGCACCGGCCCCGCAAAATGGGTGGGAACTCACGGCGAATGCGACGGCGGCGCCACCGAAGTTTCTGCCAGGTCGGGCGGCGTCATCGAAAATGTCCACGTGCACCACAACTTTTCCTACAAAAACTGCGGATTTTTTGAAGTCGCCTCTTACTTTGGAGATGAGGGCAAAGGGCTTTTTAAAGATTCGTCATTCCACAACAACGTGATCGTCGACAGCGCCTGGATGGGCCTGCTCCAGGTGAACAATATCGACCTTGAAAATGTTCATTTCTACAACAACACTCTCATTCAGCGGCCGGGATCGCTTAATGCGGGCATTCTCTGGATCATCTTCACTTCTACTTCTTCGGGAATGGAAGGCGGCGAACTTGTTCCCGGAACGGTGCACCTGACCAACAACTTGTTCGTTCTGCACGGCGTCACTAGTTGGTTTCAACTGATGGATCCTGCTTTTGTCAACAAAAACAATATCCTCGCCAGCTATTCGGGACCTGAAGATCCTAATTATGTCGATCTCGGTTTTGCCAATATTGAGGGGATCGCTCCTGAGGATTTTGATCTGGCGAGCCCGGACAGCCCGGCGGTCAACGCCGGAGTCGACATTTCGGGCAACACGCTGGATCATTTCAATCGCGCGCGCCCTTGCGGCAGCGCCCCCGATATCGGCGCCATGGAATTTGGAGCCGCCCAAGTCAAATGCATCCCGCGCTTTCCCACGGCTTCAATCGGGTCGCCCTTTGAAATCAGCCGCGATATCCGATCTCCCTTCCGGCCAAGCCGCCCCAGCGCGCTCAGGCGCAAATCCGCCGGCCCCCGGCATTTCGAATGAAACGCGGGGCTCTCGCATTTGCTTATTCAGGCAATGAGCAGCAGCCCGCCGTCATGGACTATGACCGTGCCTGTGATGTGGTTTCCCGCCGGAGATGACAAAAATACGCACAGGGCTCCGATCTCGATGGGCTCGGCAAACCGATGCATCGGCATGAGGTTTTCAAATTTATCGAGGGCGTCCGGAGGCAAATCCTTGTCCAGGTCGGAATGAGTGGGACCCGGAGCGATGGCGTTTACGCGAATGCCGTAATCCCCGAATTCAATGGCCATATTGCGGGTAAACATGTCCAGAGCCGCCTTTGAAACGTGGTAGGACGGCATCGGATGCGTCCTGGCGCCGCCGAGGGCCTGGCCGCCGGTTGAGGATATATTGATGACGCTGCCGCCCTTTCCGGCCTCTATCATTCGAGGCACAACTTCATAAATCGTGTGCGCGGGGCCGTTCAGGTTCGTATTGATGACGCGGCGCCATTCGGCAAGGTCCCGGTCCTTCAGAAATTCCGAAACCGTCGAGGTGCCGGCATTGTTGACGAGCACATCCACGCCGGCAAAATTCCTATAAATCTCCGCCGTCGCCGCCTTCACGCTCTCGGCATCCCCCACGTCGCACTGTACGCACATGCATCGGGTGCCGTATCCCCGGAGCGCTTCGACGGCCCTGTCGCCGCTTTCCTTGTTTCGGCAGAGTATCGCGACATTCGCGCCGCTCTGGGCATAGGCCGCGCTGATGCCCCATCCGATGCCCCTGTTGCCTCCGGTCACGATGACGTTCAGGCCCTTTACCGCAAAGGCATCCGACATGCTATGGATGGGCGTTGTTTTGATAACCATATTCTTCCTTTCGCTTTTGACTTTTTACGCTTCTTCAGCGGGCAAATTCAGTCTAATACGGAGGCGCCGCAATACAAAACACTCTGTGCAGAGTCCGTGGAACGCCGTGGGCCGCATCATGCCGGCATTGAAGCGGCGCCGCAGATCGCCTTCTCTGCAAGGATCTTACGGAAGCAAACCGCTTTTTTCGGAAATTTTCCTGGCTCCAAAGAAAACCGAGTCTCCAACCAAAAACGCGCCGGCAATCATCGGTCCAACCATCATTTGCCTGGCGGCTATGAGAGTGAAAAAAAGAAGCACGCTCGAGCCTAAATAAACCAAGCCCATGTTGGTTTGCGGCGAATGCCGGAAGATCAAAAACAAGATACAGCCTGTAATAAGCCAACCGGCAAAGTTGCTTGCGGGAATGCCGTAATAGAAACCGCCGTCGGGCCATATCCAAAACTTCAGCGGTCCCGCCGCGACCGGATCGATCACCAGATCCAATGCCGTCAACCAGAATGCGCCGACGACCGGCCGCAGCCAGCCGGGGATAGCGAACCGTGCCAGCATTTGTTGCACGTAAGCAAAAAGAATCAGCCAGGCGCAGCCGATGGCGATGGGGACTCCAAATACCGACGGAAATAAAACGCCGGTATATGAGTATGGGCCAAAAGGGAAACCCCACATTAAACCGGAAAATTCGGCCGCCATTCCGATAATTGCGGCAAGCGCCAATTGCCCGCGCCGGCCCGCTGATGACAGGTAAAAAGCCAGCAGAGCGGCGACAAATAAAAAAGCAGGCGCCGTCCAGCCGCTCCCGGCGGGAGGGCCGTCCCAAAAAAGATAGCTTATGGCCCCGCCGCACCAAAGCAGGCCGTAAGCGGCCCAAACAACGGCGGGGATAATTTTATAGGGCTTCATATTTTCGAATCAATTCGCTGACTATTCGTGCGGATATAAGCACTGTGGGAGTCCCTCCGCCGGGATGCGTGCTGCCTCCGGCGCAATAGAGCCCGCCGATGCGTCTGTGCTTGTTGGGCGGGCGGGAAAAGGCATTGCGCCAACCGTGCGAGTTTCTTCCATAGATCGCGCCGCCGGGCATCAGATAGCGGTCCGCCAGGCGCCGGGGGGTCACGATGTTCTCAATCGCTATATCCTCCTCAAACTGCGGGAACCCGCTCTCGGCCAGGCGCTTCATGACCCGCGCCCTTGCCATTTGAACCATGGACTCATCCCACGGGTCTGGATCATTCGCCGGTGCATTGGCCATGACAAATAGCGTCTCGCCGCCGGGAGGGGCAGTGTTTCTGTCGCTGCGGCTGGGCATGCTGACATATACAGTCGGGTCATCCGGAAATCGCCGGTGCACAAACAGATCATCGAACTCTCTTTTATAATCGGCAGAGAAGCATACGGTATGGTGAACCGTATCCGCGAGTGTCCGGCGCAGGCCGACCAGCATTATAAATCCCGACAGCGAACGGTCCTTTTCCGCAACAGTAGATAATTCGGATTGCCCGAGTAGAGACGGCAGAATAGAAGCATCCCCGTTTAAAACAACCACGGAACAGGGATGCACCGAACCGTCGACGAGCTCGATGTTTTCCACTCGGCCGCGGCGCGTACCGATGCGGATTACCCGCCGTCCGGTCAGATAGCGGATTCCGCGCCTCTCGCCGAGCTCGCGGAGCCGCTCAATCAAAGTATAAAGGCCGCCCATGATATACCAGGCGCCGAATGCGTGTTCCAAATAGGGAATCACCAGAAGTGTTGCCGGTACGCGGGCGGGCGAAGATCCGACATATGTCGGGTAGCGCTCGTAAATATGCCTCAAATAAGGGCTCGAGAAAAAACCACAGACTGCTTTTTCATAACTTCCCCAGGCGCGGCGGAGCGGCATGTAACGCAGGGCAGTAAACATTTCCCAATCCGGAGGCTCGGAGGGAGCCCGTCGGAAAAATGTATGCTTCGACAATTCATACAACTTAGCGCCGAGATGCATCATTTTTAAGAAACGAATATCCGCTCCCGGTTCAAAGCTGCGAAGGGTTGAGAGCCATTCAGGCAGCGACGCGGAGACATCCAGCTGCCTGCCGTCGGCATAAAGGTAGCGCGCCGCGGGTTCAATGAACTGCAAACGGAGATGATCGCCCGTCTTTTCGCCGGCCGCGGCGAATAATTCCTCAAATACCCACGGCATGGTGATTAGGGAAGGTCCGGTATCGAATCGGTAGCCTTCGCATTCCCAAAAGTTCATCTTTCCGCCGAGAGTAAGGCTGTTTTCAAAAACGTTCACCCGCCAGCCTCGAGCTGACAAGCGCAGAGCGACGGCCATGCCCGCCAGCCCTGCGCCGATGACGCATGCGGTTGGCTTATTCGGACTCATGTAAAACGTCCCCCCTCTTTTCGCCGCCGGAGCGATAAATCCTGCCTTTCCATTCAACTCCGCGCGTCCCGCGGAAGCTCCGCCATGAAACCAGGCCGAGGATAAGAAGAACCAATTCCGCCGGAGGGTGCAACAACACGCACCAAAGGGGGTGTCCAAACCGCACCGCCAGCGATGTCCTCATCAAAAGCACGGCGGCCGCAGCCAGCCCCGTCATCCATAACACCGTTTCCTGAAAAGGAGCCATCAACAGGGCAAAAGGCAGAAAAAAGCAAAACAGATGCAGAAACCAAAACATCCAGAATCCCTTCGCGCGACGGAAAGCGGGGTAAAAATTCTTTTTGAATCCGCTCCAGATTCCCTGAAATGAATCGTACATGCGGACGCGAACGATGTCCTGCCCGTCGAGACAAATTCCCCGTCCGCCGCGAGCGCGCCAAATCCTTGCCAGCGAAGTATCCTCGAATATTTCGTCCCGGACCGCTCCGTGTCCCCCGATCCTGAGGTACTCATCTCCGCGCGCGAGGATGCAGGCGCCGTGCGCCAGCCCCAATGAGGCGTCTTGCCGCTTCAAGGAAAGCGGCGCGGGGAAAAGCGTTAAGACGACAAAATTAAGCATCGGCATCAGGGCTTTTTCCCAAAATCCTTTGAGCTCAAGACCCGGCCAGCATGAAAGAAACGATACTTTCCTTTTTTCGGTCTCATGAAGCATGCGTTCGACGGCCATCTCGCTCAACCGGACGTCGGCGTCTATGAATAACAGCCATCGTCCGGCGGCCTCCTCGGCAAGCATTGCGCAAGCAAACGTCTTGCCGCACCATCCGGCAGGCAGCTTGCGGGTGGCAGCCAGCCGGATGCGCTGATCCACTTTATGGAACCGCTGGACTATTGCGGCCGTTTGGTCGGTCGAGTGGTCGTCATATATGATGATTTCAAGGACCGCTTTTCCCTGTTGCAGGACGGATTCGAGACAGGATTCCAGGTTGTCCTCTTCATTACGCGCCGGTATCAAGACCGAACAGGAATCGCGACAGCGGTTTCGGGCTTTGCGCGTTTTGGGCCAGCCGATTGCATTCCACAAAACAAGCCCAAGAATTGAAAGATCCGCTACGAACAGGAGCATCGCTGTCAGCGTCAGAGGCGTCATGAACATCCGCCAACATCCCTGGTTTTGAATTGCATACATTCCCTCGCCCGCTCAATCATAGGGTGGAAAACCCATCGGGTATATTCCAAGATCAGCGAGACCGAGCCGTCGTCGAAAGAACGAAGAAGTCGGTCCGTTGCCTGCTTCAAACGGCTGCATGCCAGCTCAAGCATTAAAGCACCCTGCCCGAGCGCTCCGGTCCGGGCGTCGGCCTCCATATCAATGATGTCATCCAGCATCTGATAGATGGATCCGAGTTCATGGCCGAAAGCGGAAAGCGCTTCTACAGCCGGCGGCGGCGCTCCCGCGACAATTGCACCTGAACTGAGCATAAAGCGGGTAGTGCCAGCTGTTTTCAAAAATTTATCGGGCGACGTCGGGGAAGGCTCTTCGTTTGAAAGGTCCAGAAATTGGCCCCCGATGATTCCATCGGGGCCAATGCAGCGGGAAGCTTCTTCGAGGAGCCGCCGCCCTACGGCCGTTCCTCCCGAGAAAAAGTCGTTATGCAGGAAAAGGGTCCAGGCGCGCGTAAGCAACGCGACAGCGGCAAGAATGGCGGTGCTTTCGCCGAATACAAGATAGGTCGGTTCTTTGCCGCGCCGTTCCGGGGCTCCGTCCATGCAGGGAAGATCATCAAGGATCAAAGAGCACGTGTGCAGATATTCAACGCCGCAGGCGACGGGGAGAGCGTCCCGCCACCGCCCGCCGGTTGAATGCGCGGCCAGGAGCGTGAAGTGCGGACGCATCCTTTTTCCGCCGGGGAACACGGCGTCATAAACCGCGCGGTTCAATCTTTCCGACCCTTTCAGGGACGACAAAGGAAGATGCCGTTCAAGCTCCCTCTCCAGCACCTCGGCGCTGTCTCGAAGAAACAGCTCAAGCTCCTGATTCATGGACGGCCCTTTCTTGTTTGAAGATTATGGAAGCCAATTGCCGGGCTCCCTTAACCATGGGCAGATGTCCGACATTGCGCAGGGCGGTTTTCCCTGCCTGGGGCCACAGCTCTTGGAATAGGATAATTGATTTGCGCACTTCGCCGAAAGTGCTCTCGCCGTATAGGATGTCGATGTCGACCTTTAAATCGCGGAATCTCTGCACATCCACCTGATTGAACAGCTTCAGGTATTTTCGCACGGCATCATGATTGACCGTGCGGAACGCCGCCGTAAAGTCTTGATCCTGTTTTTGGACTCGTCCGATGATCCAATCCGTAACGGCTCTGCCGCATCCCGTTTTAAAAGTCAAAGAGTAAGCGTGCCTGCCGAATTCGCCCAGCAGGAAAATGCGAAAATACCAGGGTACCGCCGCAAAGGGATCAATCATGACAATCCGTTCCACAGCTTCCTGGTTTCTTTGGGCTAGAAGGAGACAAAAAATATGCCCGCTGCAAAAACCGACAAGCGTCCGGCGCTGTGAACCCAAACGGCCTTCCAACTCGCGTTCCATGCCGCCGGCGATTTCGTCCAGGTCCCAGACATCGGGTTCGGGGGAAGCGCCGTAGCCGGGCAGATCAAAGCTCAACAGACGGACATTTGGAGGCATCCGCAATGCCAGCGGCGAAAACTCACGATGCGTCCCGCCCCATCCGTGAAATGCAATGAAAACGCTGTCGCCGCGGCCGTATTCCCTAATGTACATCGGCGGCAATCCTTTCTGCGGCCATCCGGCCTCCGAGCGTAACCATCGGCAGCCCCGTGCCCGGCACCGTACTTGCCCCGACATAATAGAGACCGCGCACGCTCCGCTCGCGATTTGGCTGCCGGAAGTAGCCCATCTGAAACAGGGTATGGGCGGCCCCGAAAGCCGAGCCTTGAAATAGATCACAGCGCGCGGCCCAGTCCGCAGGCATCAGCGTCCTCTCCGCCGCGATCGCGGAAGGCGAAAGCCGGATGCCGTGCGTTTTGAGGCGTTCGAAGACCCTGTTTTTTAATGATGCCGCAAGCTCCGCCCCATCGTTTCGACGCGGCACTATGGAGAGAGGCATAGGAATCAGCACGAAAACCGCGGAATCTCCTTGAGGAGCCAGCGAGGCATCCGTCTCTGTCGCAATGCTGACATAAAACGGAAGGCCCTGCGGGATCTCACTTTTTTGGATAAGCTGGCGGTACGCAAGCGCCGCGTCATCGGGCATAAAGATCATGTGGTGCCCGGCGCCGGGCACCTTGCCGCGTACTCCCCAGTAGAAGGTCAGCACCGACGGAGTCATGTGCGGTGTCCGCGCCCCTTTGCATGGATGCGGCATAAGCATGCGCCGCGTTTCGGGCGCGTCGACATTCGACACAACCAGCGGGCATTGGACCCTGCGGGCGCCGGCAAGCTCCAGTCCGGCGACGGACCCGTTATCGGTCAGTATCTTCAGGACTCTTTGCCCTGTTTCCACTCGGACGCCCAGTTCGCGCGCAAGTTTTTCGATGCCGCGGATTAAACTGTAAACTCCTCCCCGGGGAAGCCAAAGACCCATAGCCAGCTCTCCGTACGGAAGCAGGGTAAATATGCCAGGCAGGCGATCGGGCGAGCCTCCGAGATACATGGCATATGAACCCAGCGCGTCCCGGATACGAGAGTTTCGGAAAAAGCGGCCGAGTTCGCGGCTGAAACTGCGCCAGATGCCGGTGCGGATCCATTGAAAGACCGTCAATGCCGAAATCCATTGCCCAAAATGATCAAAATTGCGGGCGACCAGATTTTCGAAAGACAGGCGGTATTTTTCGGCGGCGTCGGACATGAAGGCAAACAACCCCGGGCCCGATCCGGGCTCGACACGCTCGAATTCTCTCACCAGAGCGGCGAGGTTATGGCGAAGCGTTAGGGTTTCGCCGTCGGGCCAGTAATATCGAATCGAAGGATCAATCGGAATCAGCTCAACATAGTCCGAGAGTCTCCGCCCCGATGCCTGAAAAAGCTCCTCAAATACCCATGGATAGTTTAAAAGCGTCGGGCCGGTATCGAAGGTGAACCCATCGACAAGGATCTGGCCCGCGCGGCCGCCCACTTGATCATTGGCTTCATAAAGCGTTACGTTAAAGCCGCGAATTTGAAGATAAACGGCTGCGGACAAGCCGCCCAGGCCTCCGCCGATTATGGAGACGCGAGGTTGCTTTCCGCCCGCATGAATCGACATCATTTCATTCCAATCGCATAAAGCGGCAGATACCAGTACTTGCGTGTCGGCAATGCATGAAACTTCTGCCAAGCCGCCACGGATTCGCGCCTGCTGATGCAATCATCGCTGTCGATGATCCGCTGGTTCAGCCTGCGGTAAACATCGATGCATGCCCTTACGGCGACGCGGCAGTCGGGGGAGAAAACATCAAGATTGTTTTCCGCCTTTCGGTAGGCGGCATCCGCAAAAGCCGCAATCTCATGGATAACGCCGAGAACGCGTCTGCGGTTTGCCGGATCGTCCAGGCGATCCATGTCGGCGCCGGAGGATCGGAGCAGATCCTGGGGAAGATATACGCGGCCGCGCCGGCGGTCTTCGCCGACGTCTCGGATGAAATTGGTAAGCTGCAATGCAACGGCCAGCTCGCGCGCACAGGCGAGCGCGGCCTCCATCAATCCGCGTTCGGCCGGTCCATATACATACGTCAGGAAATAACCCACAACGACTGCGCTGCCGTAAACATAGCTGCCGATCAGATCGTCGAGAGTCTGAAAGACCCGCGGCGAGACATCCATCCGCATGGCATTCAGGAAGGCCCGATAATGCTCCGGCGGCATGTGCGCCTCGCGAACCACCTTGACAAATGCCGATAATACCGGCGGGACTCCGGAGGCGACGGCATCCCGCAAATTTGAGGTTTCCAGGGCCTTTTCATAATTCCGCGACCATTCGTCCAATCGCCGCAAACGCTGCTCTTTAGGAATATCGAAGGTGTCCACTACTTCATCCGGATATCGGACGCAGGCATAAACGACTTCAACGCGCTCGCGTTTGCGCGGGGGCAGAAAGCGGCTTACGACATAAAAGCTCGTGGAGTACCGGGACATGATTTGCAGGGCGCTGCGGACAATGCACGCCCACGCTTCTTTTTCGTCGCCTGCCCCGATTACACGGCGCCTCAGGGATGCCTCGAAATCTTCCCATCGCTGCGAATCCCATTGGTCGGCCATTCAACGCCTGCCGGAAAAGTGTTGCTGAAACAATAGAAATTCTAAGAGCGCCGGAAACGGGTTTTTAATAAACAGCCTTCTATAATGTCTCTCAATCTGCCGGATTGCGGCATGGGGGGCGGTAAAGCCGCAACGCTAAGAATTGCTCATAAAAACAAACTATGGATTAACAATATTATAAATATGCCCACGGCGCACAATACTTTTTTTATAAACATTCAACCGCACTCTTCACAGCGCGTTTATGAATGCGGTTTGTGGTTCACGGCATTCATTTAGTTTTAAAAGGGCGCACGCAGAGGGTTCGCGAGGCAAGCTCAAGGCGCGAGGAAGAGCAGTTTCAACTTCATGCCCCATTGCTACTCATCGGCTGCCGGAAATTCCTCAGCGCCATGCCGGCCGGCGATGCGGCGCAGGATGCCCGGAGTAAGGAGCCAAATCATGATCCCTTTTGGAATGGTTCGGACCTCTTGCAATTCAATGGCGCACGCGCCTCCTTTTTTCAGCTCTATATAATGATCCGGGGATCCGAATGCAATCTGTCCGGCGACTTCTCCGAGATAAGGCTGATGCCCGACAATCATGAGGCTTTCGAGCTTCTTACTATAGGATCGTATGTCCCGATAAAGGTCCTCGCGCGCACCCGAGGGCGCCAAGGCTGGAATAGTCCGCAGCTTAATGCGTTTGCCGAGCGCCTCAAGCAGGATTTCCGCCGTTTGAGCGGCGCGCGGAAGCGGACTGCTTAATAGGACATCGGGCGTAATCTTGAGCGCGCATAAACCCGCGGCGGCCCGCCTCGTTTTATCCATGCCTTCTTCGGTGAGCATCCTATCGTCATCCTTTAAGCCCGGAGTGCCTCTGGGAACGGCAATCCCGTGTCTGACGATATAAAGTTTCATTGCTTTCCCCTGTAACTACGAAATTCATTATATATACTATCAAAAGCGGATTAGACGGGGAGGGCAAACTAAGCGAATTAAACGGGAAGCGGCGAGGCCGCTTCACCGTCGCCAGGGATCTGGCGCCAGAATCCTGAAGTTCCGAGCGCAGAAACAGCCGGGGGATAATGAGTTCGACGACAAATACATTAATGGCCGCCATCGATATCGGATCAAGCGCCATCCGCATGGATGTCGCCGAAATAGGTCCCGACGGCGCGATCCGAGTCCTGGACTCGCTCAAAAAGGGAGTCCAGCTGGGCCGCGAAGCATTCACCGAAGGCCACTTGAGCCAGGAAACCATCCGCGCGGCGTGCGATACGCTGAGCGACTTTAAAAAGGTGATGGATACTTACGGCGTCGCTCGTTACCGCGCCGTAGCCACCAGCGCTGTGCGGGAATCCAGCAACAGCGAGACTTTCCTGGATCGACTGCTCATGAACACCGGCTTGGACGTTGAAGTCATCGACGGCCCCGAAGAAAACCGCCTCACCCTTTCAGCCGCCATGGACTCCCTGCGCGGAGAACCCGATCTGGCGCAGAAAAAGAGTATCCTGGTGGAAGTTGGCGGGGGAAGCACCGACATTGCCGTTGTCAACCAAGGGGAGCTGCAGCAGTCAGGCACTTTCCCGCTGGGATCGATCCGCCTGCGGGCGGCGCTTCCCTCCGCCTCCTCAAAACAGGATCAGCAGGTCCGGTTTTTCAAGCGCCAGATTGCCTCTTCTCTTGTAAATGTGAAACGCGAACTGGCGATCCGCGACGCGGCGCACTGCATTGCATTGGGAGGCGACGTCCGCTTTGCCGCGAGAGCCATAACCGGTTCCGGGCAGAAGGAGCGATTGTCATTTGTTTCCAAAGATATGTTTTCCGATTTTGTGGATTCCTTGCTGCGCCTGACGGTTGATGGACTGGTGCAAAATTACTCGATTCCCTATTTGGACGCGGAAACGCTCGCGCCGGCCCTTTTGGCTTACTTGCAGATTCTCAAAGAAACGCAGGCTTCGGACATCATCATCAGCGATGCCAATATCCGGGCGGGCATTCTGCAGGACCTGGCGCCCGCGGAAGAGGGGAAACGCCTTAAGAGACTGTCGATCCAGATCCTTTCGGCCGCCCGCAGCCTCGGCCGCAAGTACCATTACGATGAACAGCATGCCGAGCGCGTGCGGGAGCTTTCGGTGCGCCTCTTCGACGAACTGCAAGCCGAACAGCGCATGACCGAAACGCACCGCCTTTATCTGGAGGTTGCCGCGCTTTTGCACGACATCGGATTGTTTATCGGTCCCCGCAGCCATCACAAGCACAGCCATTACCTGATCTGTTCGTCAGAGCTATTCGGCCTGCGCCAACACGAGATGGAAATTATCGCCAATATCGCCCGCTATCACCGGCGCGCCCTGCCCCAGCGTTCCCATGTTTCGTTTATATCTCTGGATCGGGATGAACGGATGATGGTTTCCAAGCTCGCTGCTATTCTCCGCGTAGCCAACGCACTAGATAAAGATCACCTGTCCAAAGCAGCGGACATGAAGATCCTCCAGGAAGGCGATCAGATTGTTCTGGTCGTTCAAAATATATCCGACTTGGCAATGGCGCGGCTTTCGCTTGCCGGTCGAAGCGACTTCTTTGCGGAGGTTTTCGGAAAAAAAATAATCTTGCGGGAGGCCGCCGTTTCTCCATGAGCGCTCAGGAACAGACGGTTTTTTTAAACCGGGAAACCAGCTGGATTGAGTTTAACCGCCGGGTGTTGGGAGAAGCCGAAGATCCGGGCAATCCCCTTCTGGAACGCCTCCGGTTTTTCTGTATATTCCATTCGAACCTCGATGAATTCTTCATGGTACGAGTGGCGTCCCTCAGGCATCTCATCGAACAGGGGAACAACAATCCGGATCCGTCGGGGCTTACGCCGTACCAACAGCTCGAGCTGGTGCTTTCGAAGGTGCGCGAGGTTTACGAAGCAAGCTGCAAACTGTATTTCGAAGAGCTGGTCCCGTCGCTCGCGCGGGAAGGCATCCATATACGCACGCCCGACCAATTAAACCGCGCACAGGAAGAATATCTGAACGAGTATTTTGAAAGAGAGATATATCCCGTCTTGACCCCCGTGGCCATTGACAATTCGCAATCTTTCCCCCGCTTGCCGGGACTGACTTCCAATCTGGCGGCCTTGCTCGAACCGCAGAAAAAGGCCCCGTCCGCTAAAAAAGACATCGAGGAGTCCCGTCTGGCCGTTGTCCAGATCCCGGCCAGGCTGCCGGGATTGTGCAGGCTCCCCAACGGGAAAACGCTCGAACTGTGCTGGCTGAACGATGTCGTCCGAACGCACCTGTCCGTACTGTTTCAGGGATATCGTATTCTGGAGGTGTCCGGATTCCGGATAGCAAGAGATTCGGAACTCGAGTTGGATGATGAAGGGAGCTACGACTATGTCGGGATGTTGGAATCGGAGCTGAAGAAAAGACGGAAAGCGAAAACCATCCGGCTGGAGCACGAACCGATGCCGCCCGAGCTTTTGGGGAAAATACAGAAAGCCCTGCAAGTCGAAGATTCCGTCCTTTTCCCCGCAAAACTGCCTCTGGACCCGCGGCCGCTTTTGTCCATTGCGGACTTGCCGGGCTATGAACATCTGCGCTATCGCCATCAGCCACCGCTTCCGCCCAGAGGCCTCCAGCAGGAAAACAGCATTTTCGCCGAGCTTCGGGAACGGGACATACTCCTGCACCATCCATACGATGCTTTCGATCCCGTCGTCCGCTTTATTCAGTCCGCGGCCGAAGACCCCGATGTCCTTGCCATTAAGCAGACGCTTTATCGCACCAGCGGCAAAGAGTCTCCTATTGTAACTGCTCTGGCGCGCGCGGCCGAAAATGGCAAGCACGTAACGGTGCTGGTGGAGCTGACGGCGCGGTTTGACGAGGAGCGCAACATCAATTGGGCGCGCGACCTTGAAGAGGCCGGAGCCCACGTCCTATACGGGATTGCGGGGCTGAAGGTGCATGCCAAGATAGCGCTGGTTGTGCGCCGCGAATCTTCCGGAATCTGTCGGTATGTGCATCTTGGAACCGGGAATTACAACGAAAAGACGGCCCGCCTCTATACCGATTTCGGCTTATTGACCAGTTCCGAGGAATTCGGCAGCGACGCTTCGGCCTTTTTCAACACCATAACGGGATATTCGGAACCGCCGCCCTTCAATCATCTTGTGATGTCTCCGACGGGCATGAGGGAAAAAATTCTGCTGCTCATCCGCAGGGAGGCCGATTGGGCGCGCTCGGGCCAAAAGGCTGAAATCCTGGCAAAGATGAATTCCCTGGTGGATCCCGCAATCATTGCGGAACTGTACGAAGCCGCCAAAGCGGGCGTCAAAATTCTACTGAATGTGCGCGGGATCTGCTGTCTTCGCCCCGGCTTACCGGGCATCGGCAATGCCATCCGTGTGGTTTCCATCGTCGACCGCTACCTCGAGCACAGCCGCGCCTTCGCCTTCACAAATGGAGGCGACTCCGAAGTGTATATTTCAAGCGCCGACTGGATGCCCCGCAATCTGGATCGCAGAGTGGAACTGATGATTCCTATCCGGCAGCAGGATCTTAAGGATCAAATCATCGAATTTTTGAGGGTGCAGATGTCCGACAATCAAAAAGCTCGCCGGCTGAAACAGGACGGGTCCTACGAGAAAGTATCCGCGGGCCGGTCCTCCCCAATTCGCGTTCAGGAATATCTTTATCAGAAAAACCTTCAGGAACAGCAACGGATCCAATCGCTCACACCCGTGCGTTTTGCGCCTATCAAAGGAACGGACCAATGAACTCCAAACCCGGAAATCTCGAAGCGGCAAGAAAAGTAGTTTTGGGAGTGGACATCGGCGGCACCAAAACAAAGTTCGGCTACGTGGACCGCGAGGGCGATTGCCTGGAAATGGATTCGATGACCACGGAAGCAGACCATCCGGCGGATTCCTTCTTCGATCGATTGTGGGAGCGCTCGCGGATCCTGTTCGGCCGCCTGCCCGGAAAATGCGAAACAGTCGGAATCGGCATCGGAGCTCCGAACGCAAACTTCTACAAGGGAACTATTGAGAATCCCCCGAACCTTTCCTGGGACCACGTGGACGTCCGCGCTCAGCTCGGCAGACACAGCCGCATTCCCGTTGAAGTCACCAATGACGCCAATGCCGCCGCCCTTGGAGAATTGCTTTTCGGCGCCGCGCGCGGCATGAAAGATTTCATCGTCATTACGCTGGGAACCGGCCTGGGAAGCGGCATTGTTGCCAACGGAACGCTGGTTTACGGGGCGGACGGATTCGCCGGAGAGATAGGCCATACTACAGTGGATCCGAATGGAAGAATTTGCGGATGCGGAAAACGCGGATGTCTGGAAACTTATTGCTCGGTCACGGGATTGCGCCGCACCGTTCAGGAACTCATCTGCGACACCACCGAACCCAGCATTCTGCGCCGCGTGAGCTTCGAAGAACTCACGGGCGAGACGGTTTTCGAAGCTGCCGAGCGGGGAGACCGGCTGGCCGTCGAGGCCTTCAATTCTTGCGGCGCCGTTCTCGGGCTCAAACTCGCCGATTCGGTGGCACATCTGAGCCCGGAAGCCATAATCTTATCCGGCGGCATGGCAGCCGCCGGCGATTTGATTTTCACTCCGACCAAGCGCTCTCTTGAGGAACATCTCTTCCCGATTTTCCGAAACAAGGTGAAACTTCTTCCGTCCGGTTTGACCAAAGCCAACAGTGCAATCCTTGGAGCAGCCGCTTTGATCTGGAATAGTCTGAAGGAGTCTGAATAATGGCCCGTTTTCGCACAAGCTACCACAACCATACAACCTGGAGCGACGGGACCGCGTCTCTGGCTGAAATGATTGAAGCCGCGCGCAGGGAGGGGCTGCAGGAATTCGGGATTTCGGACCATTACGCCCTGGCACCGGGGAATCCTCACTTCCAGTGGGCGCTGGCCCCTGGATTTCTGGACGACTATGTCAACCGCGTGCGGGAAGCGGCCAAAGGCGCCGGCGACCTCACCGTACGGCTGGGACTTGAAGTCGATTATTTTCCGGAAACCATAGGCGCTGTCGAGAAGCGTTTGGCCGCCCTTCCCTTCGACTATATCATCGGCTCCGTCCATTTTGTGGGCGGGTTTGCGATCGATCTTGAGGAACGGCTTTGGGCGGAGCTATCCTCCGACCGCGTCAACGATATATGGCGCGGTTATTGGTGGACCCTGGGCGAGGCGGCGGAGTCCGGGATTTTCGACATTATCGGCCATTTTGATTTGCCGAAGAAGTTCGGCTTTTATGCTTCCGTCGATCTGACCGCCGAAGCCTTGAGGGCGCTTGACAAAATCGCCGCCGCGGACATGGCCATTGAAATCAACACCGCAGGCTGGGACAAACCCGTGGGCGAAGCTTATCCGTCCAAGTTTTTTTTGAAGGAAGCCCGGCGCCGCCAAATACCGCTCATTATCACCGCCGATGCCCACTCGGCCGACACTCTAACGCGGCATTTTGACAGGGCCCGCCGGCTTGCCGCCGATTCAGGATATACCGAAGTGCTCCGGTATGATAAGAGGAAGCGATTCCCCTATCCTCTGGCCGATGATTGAAATCAGGGAGACACGCTTTCGGCCGGATTCCCCGCCGCATCATAGCGGGTCCTGCCGCTGAGCCATAAAGCCAGCGCAAATAAAACGCTTCCCGCAAGCAGCCTTGAATAATCGGTCTGCTCCTCGAGAATCCAGAGGCTGGCAATGACGCCTATGGGGAGTTTAAGATTGTTCAGGACCGCCAGAACTCCTTCGTTGACCCTGCGCGCTCCGAGATTCCATAGGAAAAAACAGAGAGCGGAGGCAACGACGCCCAGATAAGCTAGGGCGAGATATTGATGAGGCTGGACGGAAAGCCGCGAGAAATCCGTGGCGGCGAGGCAGAAGACCGCCGTCACGATGACGGCGCCGCCGTAGGTGAAGCCGAAGACGTTTTTATCCTCCCGGATATTTCCAGCGTCCGCCAGGCGTTTATAGGCGATCTGGCCGAAGGCGAAAGCCGCATTCGATATTTGAATCAGAAAAATCCCATACAGGTTCGCCGAAAGCGGCTGGTCGGGAAATTTGATGACGGCGCCGCCGCCGACAGCCAGCAATGCCGCAACGAAATAGATTCCATGAATCCTTCTGCAATACAAGTCGTTAAAGACGGAGACAAAAAGCGGCGTGGTCGTTGTCATCAGGACAATGACATGAGCGGGAAGATACCGGTAGGCCGCAACGTAGGCGACGTACATCAGCCCGAACTGTATGCCTCCCACCAGCATCAGATGCAGACGGTCCCGAAGGCGGACGCGCGAGGGGCGAAGGAAGGGGATGAAGACAAGGAACGACAAAAGCATTCTGGCAAAGGAAACGAAGTTCGAATCCAGCGAGACCAGCGTCCCCTTGATGATGACAAAGGAAAACCCCCATAGAAACGACACAATCAGTAGATAGCCCATGGCGCCCGCCGAAAAATTGGCAACGGGCTACATTAAGACCCATTTCGTCCTGGTATTCAATATTGACCTACCTCTGCATAAGTTACTTTTATTCCCCATTCACAAATACGTAATGTAAAATCTGCAACGACAGTTTTTAAGGAGACCGAGTGCGGATTGTCGATAGCAGAAACAGAATCAGTTTGAGTGAATTGCATAAAATGGCCGACGCCATGTTCGGCGACCTTGTGAAAGGGGTTGTGGATGTTTCCCGGGGGATGATGGCGGTTGATGCGGAATTGCATGCCGATGAAGAAGCGATCCTCATGGAGCAGGGTTCGGATCAGGCTGATCTTTGGGGGATCAACCTTTATCCAGAGCTTGAAGGCGATCATTTCGTGGAATTTGATTCGATGATCAATCTCCGCCCTTCGCGCGGGAACCGCAGCCGCGGGGTGCAGGATCCCGCAATCCGCGAACGAATCCTGCGGATCCTGAAGGATTTGGTGACTCCATGAGCCGTCAACACAAAGAATTAGCCGCGGGCAGATGGAACCTGCTCTCGTTTGCGGAACAAATGGCAAATATAGGGAGCGAAATTGAGCGGACCCTGTCCTGGGAAAAGAAGCTGCGCCCCGAAATCAGCAAGCGGGCTTTTGAGCGCGCTCTGGAGTTGATTGATCTGACTGTTGCCGACCCCAAAAATCGCGCACGGCTGCGGGAACTGCTTCGCGTCAGGGAAGCTGTTTCGGACCATTTCTATTTCGACAACTTTTATCAGTCTACCCCCGAAAGCTGGCAGCGTTATTTTCGTTCTTTTTTGATCGCAGCACGAGGGAAACGATAAGCAACATTATAGGAGAACAGCAAATGGCGTTACTCAATGATAAAATGAAGGAGATCTTCGCTAAACAGGGTATTTTCGCATTGGGCACAGCGGATTTGAGCGGAATTCCGAACGTGGTTCCCGTCGCGGCCGTGAAAATCCTGGACGACGAGACGATCCTCGTATCTGATCAATTCTTCCGCAAGACTCTGGGCAATCTCAGGGAGAATTCGAAAGCGGCAATTTCATTCTGGGAAGCGGAAAAAGGCGAAGGCTATCAGATTAAAGGGGAAGCCTCCATTCATACCGACGGAAAGATTTACGAAGACACCGCGGAATGGGTTCGCGAACTCAGCGAAAAGATCGGCCATCCCATGCAATCCAAGGGAGCGATAGTCATCAAGATCAAAGAGATTTACTCGATCGCGCCGGGTGAAAATGCCGGCCAAAGGATCGCATGAATAAAACGGTTGCCGGCCGCAGCTTCAAATCAACCATTAAACAAAGGGAAATGCCATGAAACATTCCAGAATCGCCGTATTTGCAGTGTGGATGCTTTGCTACAGCATGACCGCCGACGCAGGCTACAAAGCCCGCATCGAATGCGACCGCGAATGCCTGGCCGGCTTCATGACAACGTACCTGCAGGCGCTCGTCGCCCACGACTGCTCCAAGCTGCCGGTTGCCAATAACGTCAAATATACGGAAAACGGCGTGCGGCTCAATCTGACCGACGGTCTTTGGCGCACGGCATCGGCCATGCCGACCTACCGGGTGGATGTGATTGACGAGGAGGCGGGGCAGGTCGGCCTGCTGGGGATTATCGACGAAAACGGCAACAAGAATTTCTTCGCCGCGCGGCTGAAGGTGGAAAAAGGCAGGCAGGTTTCCGAAATCGAAAACCTGGTGGTCCGCAACATCATGACGGGGCCGCCGCCGGACCTGGGGTTTCCCATGAAAAACCACACCGAGCCGCATCCGCTCATGATGCAGGCGATCCCGGAAAGCAAGCGGCTGCCGCGCGCCGAGCTGATCGCCATCGGCAACAGCTATTTCACCGGGCTGGACACCGATAATGACGGCGCTTATGTCCCCTTCGATCCCGATTGCCAGCGCCGCGAGAATGCGATGGTGACGTCGAATAATCCCGACGCCGAGGAAGGCTCGATCGCGCGGATGGATTGCAAGGCGCAATTCGACACCGGATTTTCGGTGATCGTCACCGATATCCGCGAGCGCCGGTTTATTGCGGACCCGGTCACCGGCCTGGCCTTCGCCATGGGCTATTTTGATCACGACGGCGCCGTAAACAAATCGTTGACTCAACCGTACTCCATTATTATTGGAGAAATTTTTAAGATTATCGACGGCAAGATCCGTCAGATTGAAGCCGTGCTGATGACCGTCCCTTACGGCATGGAATCCGGCTGGTAGAAAAGGCCGGCGCCGGGTGCTTGTTGAGTTTTTGAATCATGCTGATGAGCGAATTCGAAGAGTCTGTCGAAAAAGCGCTGAACAGAGTTCCCAGAAGATTCAGGGAAATACTGAAGAAAGAGGGGATCCAGGTGCTGGCCAGGGACAGAGTCCCCGATGCGCTCCGGAATCAATACAGGGGCAGCCTGCTGTTCGGGATTTTTGCGGGCATTCCCTATACCGAACGTTCCATGTTTACTATTCAGATGGAACCCACGCGCATCGAGCTTTACAAGACCAGCTTTGAGAAGGCGTTCAAGAATCCGAGCGAAATGGAAGAGCAGATCGTCAAAACGGTCATTCATGAAATCGGCCACTATTTCGGCTTTTCGGAAAAGGAACTCAGGCGCCGCAATCTTTAATCCGGATGATTCATGAGGATTCGCAGCGAAGCGGCCTTTCCGAAAATTAGGAGGCGCCGCAGTAGAAGCTTCATGAATCATCCGGGTTGACCATTGAAAGGACGGAAGCATGGCTTCAGGCACCTCTCAACCCGCCCGGCTTGCCGCATGGCGTTCTCTCGAAGCCCACTATTCGAAGGTACGGGATAGGCATCTCAGGGATCTTTTCGCGGAGGACCCAGAGCGCGGGGAGCGCCTGACGGCCGAGGCCGCCGGCGTTTATTTGGACTATTCCAAAAATCGCATCACCGATGAAACCGTAAAGCTTCTTTTGCAGTTAGCCGAGGAATCCGGCTTACGGAGCCGCATCGACGCAATGTTTCGCGGGGAAAAGATCAACGTCACTGAAAAGCGCGCGGTCCTGCACGCGGCGCTGAGAATTCCTAAAGGCCGATCCCTTGTCGTGGACGGCGAGGACGTTATGCCCGGCGTGCATGCCGTTCTCGAAAAAATGTCCGGCTTTTCGTCCCGCGTGCGAAGCGGAGAGTGGAAAGGTTACACGGGAAAGCCGGTCCGCAACATCGTGAATGTCGGCATCGGCGGATCCGACTTGGGGCCGGTTATGGCGTACGAGGCCCTGCGTCATTACAGCCGACGCGATCTGGCTTTTCGCTTTGTTTCCAACATCGACGGCACCGACTTCACCGAGGCCGTCCGCGGCCTGGATCCCGAAGAAACGCTCTTCATCATTTCATCGAAGAGCTTCAAAACCCTGGAAACCATGACAAACGCCCACACCGCCCGCGACTGGACTCTCAAGGCCCTGAAGGATCCCGCCGCCGTCGCCGGGCACTTTGTCGCGGTTTCAACCAACGCCGGCGAAGTGGCTCGATTCGGCATTGACACTAAAAACATGTTTGAGTTCTGGGATTGGGTGGGGGGACGGTACTCCATGGATTCCGCGATCGGCCTTTCGACAATGATCGCCGTCGGCCCGGAAAACTTCCGCGAGATGCTGGACGGATTCCACCAAATGGACGAACATTTCCGCACCACGCCCCTCGAGCGAAATTTGCCGGTGCTGCATGGCCTCATCGGGATTTGGTATAACAACTTCTTCGGCGCGCAAACCACGGCCGTGCTTCCCTATGATCAGTACCTGAAGCGGTTCCCCGCCTATCTTCAACAGCTGATGATGGAAAGCAACGGCAAGCGCGTCACCGTTGATGGCGGCGGAGTCGAGACACAGACCGGACCAGTTTGCTGGGGGGAGCCGGGCACGAACGGCCAGCATTCCTTCTACCAGTTGATTCATCAGGGAACCAAGCTCATCCCGTGCGATTTCATCGGATTCATCCGTCCGCTGAACCCTCTCGGCCGCCACCACAGCCTGCTTTTGGCCAACATGTTCGCGCAATCGGAAGCGCTGGCTTTCGGCAAGACAACGGCGGAAGTTCTGGCCGAGTCCGCGCCCGCATGGCTGGCGCCGCACAAGACCTTTGAGGGCAACCGTCCGTCCAACACCATCCTCATGCAGCAATTGACGCCCGGCGGGCTGGGAAAACTCGTCGCGCTTTACGAACACAGCGTCTTCACGCAGGGCGTCATTTGGCGGATCAACTCTTTCGACCAGTGGGGGGTCGAACTGGGGAAGGCTCTAGCGGGCCGCATCATCCCGGAGCTCGAGGCGGAATCGGACGCCGCGCTCGGGCACGACAGTTCGACCAACGCTCTCATCACGCGCTACAGGAAATTCAGGGAATAAATGCGGCGCGCTGATTCGAATCATGCAAGGGCTGCGCCCTTGATATCCCGCTAAAAAACAGCGGGATATGGAAGCCTGAAGCCAGAAGCCAGAAGCCGGAACGGCCCGCGAATATCCCTTGAGCAGGCGGCTGAGTTTTCGCTTCACTTGCGATCCGGACAGACTGTATGTTTCGGCAGCCGCGCGCAGGCCCTGATTCTTTAGAGCCAGCCGCGACGATGAAACGCGAACAACATAGCGACTGAAACGGCGAGGCAAATACCCCAAAAGGCCGGATACGCCCATTGCAGGTCCAACTCCGGGAAATAGCGGAAATTCATGCCGTAAACTCCCGCCAGGAAGGTAAGCGGGATAAAAATAGTACCAATGATTGTGAGCACTTTCATGACTTCGCTCATCCGGTTCGAGAGGCATGACATATACGTTTCGGTCAGATCGCTGGCCAATTCACGGTAGGTTTCAATAATGTCGATGATTTGAACAATGTGATCGTAAATATCGCGCATGTATACCCGGGCGACGTCGCCCATGCACTCATGAGGTTCCCTCTGCAGGATCGATATGACCTCCCGCATGGGCCAGGCGGCCCGGCGCAGGAGAAGCAATTCCCGCTTTATTTTATGGATGACCCTTATGGTGGAACGCTGCGGATCCGAAAGCACGAGATCCTCGATTTCTTCGAGCCGGTCTCCATAATGCTCCAGGATGGGAAAGAAATGGTCCACGAGGGCGTCCAGAAGCGTATACACAAGAAAGCTGGCGTCATTTAGACGCACACGGGAACCTTTTGTCTGGATGCGCTTTCGAATGGGATCCCATACATCTCCGTGGCTTTCCTGAAAAGTGAGAACCGTTTTGTGTCCCAGAAAGATGGATATTTGTTCGTTCTGCAGCTCGCCGTTTTTGAGTTGCAGCATCCGCGCGATAATGAACAAACGAGCCTGCAATTCGCTGTCGGAGCCGCCGATCGACTCGACTTTGGGCCGTTCCGGGATATGGAGGAGATCTTCGACCGCCAGGGGATGCAACTGATATTTGGCCGCCAAAGCATGGATGACCTTCATATTGGAGAGGCCGTCGACGTTGATCCATCGCACGGACGACCATTCGGGGCGGTGGCGGGCGAGGAAATCGTCCAGGTCGTCAATGTCTTGAAATAGAGTTTGCTCGGGGCTGTAATCGATACAACTGACATAGACGGGAATATTTTCGCTGGGCAGCTTTCGGATTTCATCGTACTCAACGCCCGGCGCATCGCCGGGCTTGCCTTTGCGGAAATGCAATACAGGGACCATAAAACCAAGTCCTTTCCCTCACAGCCCGTGGTAAAAATACAAAAGGTCGCGCGCCTGGAAATCTGCTGCGTTGGCGCTCTTCGATAATGTCACCCCATTGCCTGCATCGCGCCGCCTTGCTTCTTGTCCACGCGGCGCTCGGAACGCGGCCCTTTGCACTTTTACCACGGGCTGCCAACGATGTTTCACACTACCGCCCCTCGCCGCAAAGATCAAGGGTCAACGCTTTCCGTCTCAGGGCTCGATCTTCCGTCCCGCGCCCGTCCTAATCCGCCTTGAAAACGCCTTTGAGTTCAAGAACCATCGCCAAGTCGTGGGATTTTTTCATGACATTTACAGCCAAGGGCACCGTCAGCGGCAGCCAATTCCCGGGATTGAGCGCCCGGCGGATTTCAAATCCCCTGACGCTCTGGGCGTGATAAACGGCAGTCGCTTCCTCGAACATGACGGGGAAGAATCTTAGAATGATGACGATCATAAGGCATAGCTCCCGGGGCACGCGCAGCTTCCCGAGCGCCAGCACCAACGGCCGCGGCTCCGTCGTGCGGACAAAAAGAAGATTGGTCCAGACGACGAAATGAATTTTGAGCATGAAAAGAGCGGCGCCCAAGGAGCCGCGGACGGCGGCCGAAGCTGCGCTTCCCCAACCGTCCCATTCCGAGATAATATAAATCAACAGCAGAAACGGGAATCCGACGGCGATACGCAGGATCACGGAAAGAATTTCATCGAACAGATCGGAAAACAACAGGCACAAAAGCACCGCCGACGCGTTCATGAATATCAACACGACAAGATCCGCGGTATAAAGAACAACGGCCACGCTGATCAGGAGCAATCCCAGCTTGAACCAGACCGCTGCGGCACTATCATCAAGATTCTTCATGGTAGAATCTCTTCCAATCTTCGCTGAAGAAACGCCTCGCGGAGGCGTCGAATTCCTTCCGTCCTCTTTTTAGAAAGACCACCCGCGTAGCCAGCTTATTGACAAAGGAGGCATCATGGGTGATGAACAGGATACCGAGCCCGGAACGGTGGGCGCCCTCCAAAACCCGAAGCACCCGTTCCGAATTCCATGGATCCAGGCCGGCCACCGGTTCGTCGAGAATCAGAATATGCGGACGGTGCACCAATGCTCCGGCCAGAGCCACCCGTTTTTTCTCGCCGTAGCTTAACGTCACCGGCGATCGATCCATTAAATCCGCGATCTTAAGGGCCTCCGCTGTATCGGCCAAGGTCCGCGAGGCGTCGGCGGAAGGAACGCCGAAATTAACCGCAGCAAAAAGGCATTCTTCGCGAACCGTCTGCGCGAATAGTTGGCGGTCGGGATCCTGAAAAGTAACTCCCATTTGACGGGCGATCTGCTTTCGAGACACGCGGCGGATATCCCGCCCCGATATTTTAATTTCTCCGGCATCAGGCTTAATCAAGCGGCAGAGACATTTGGACAGCGTGCTTTTGCCTGAGCCGTTCGGCCCCATGACGGCGACACACTCCCCGCGCCTCAAGGATGCATCGACACCCTGCAGGGCTCGGATATTTCTGGAATAGGCGTGCCTGATTGCTTTTGCCTCGATTAAGCTTTCTCCCACGGGGGGGCAGAAGCTGCTGCCCCTGTACTCGGCATCGGTCGCGCTCAAGCTCTTTGTGGCGTCTTCAAGCCTTCCGTCGCGGAAAAGATAAAGGCAATCCGCAAAACGCTTCATCAGCGCAATCTCATGCTCGACGATCAGGATCGTGGTCCCGAGAACCCGGTTGATTTCCTTCAATTTTTCCAGGAGCTTCAATTTCCCCACGGGATCCAGGCCCGACAGGGGTTCGTCCAGCAAGAGGATCGGGGGCCGCGGGGCCAGGGCGCAGGCCAGCGCCAGGCGCTGCTTCTCGCCCCAC
Source organism: uncultured Acidobacteriota bacterium (assembly GCA_964506795.1). Lineage (GTDB taxonomy): Bacteria > Acidobacteriota > UBA6911 > UBA6911 > UBA6911 > UBA6911. The sequence goes on from CAZDMR010000023.1 coordinate 49,135, forward strand.
GAAAGAGTATCTATTTTCCTATCCGCCAGAGGAACCAATTCATATTCGCCCAGAATCGCCTCCGCCCTTCGGCGGCGTTCTTTTTTGTCGAATCCCTTTTTAACCAGCTGTGAATTGATTTCTTCCTTAACGCGGATCGATAAAAGCTGAGTGTCCGGATTCTGGAATACAGGCTCGATATATTTCCTGAACTCCCCGGGGTCGCCGGAGCCGGCAACCCGTATGCGGCCGCTTATCTCTCCCTTTATGAATTCGGGGATTAATCCCATCAAGGCGGTCATCAAGGTCGTCTTGCCGCAGCCCGACTCGCCGATCAAGGCGGAAATGCTCCCTTCCTCCGCCGAGAGATTCAAACCGTCTAAAACCGGCCTCTTGCTGAAAGCATGGGTAAAGCGAAGGTTTTCAACCTCGATAACGCGCATTATCCCGAAATCGTCCTCGCCAGATAAGTATCCTTGATGGAATGCCATATCTTAAGCCCGAGGAGTGCGCCTGCCGCATAGACGAATAGGCCCGTGGCCATTTGGACGCCCAGCAGTATTTGGACCACTTTCGACCAGGGGAAACCGAAAGCCACGCGGACCGCCATCAGGATGCCCATATTGACGGAGCCGCCTACCACCGCCGCCGCAGTCACACGAAGTGCGGGCTTGCTTTTAAAAAGTTGAAGCAGCGAATCAAGCATCAATCCGCTGATAAGCGCGGGGATCAGTTTGACGGGGCCCGGAACCGACGCGTAGGAAGTAGGCATCGTCAATACCGCGATGACGCCCCAGATCAACTCATACAGCAGAACCGTTCCAAAACGGTCGACCAGCAGCCGGGCGAGGATGTAAAACGCGGTCGGAAGAATGAGATCCAGGCGTATCACCCTGTCTATTCCGATAACGCCCAGCAGGGGCTTCACGATAAAGCCCATGCCGATGTCCGCCGCAACGAGCAGCGAAATGAAAACCAGCTGTACGGTGGTCCACCGCTTGAATAAGCCTTTGCGCTTTTCCAATCTATGTATCCCGATGACCCGCGCAATCGGCGCAGTATATCTCGGAGCCGACCCTGACGGCGCGCGACTCCATGACATATTCCCCGCAGCGACTGCAGACCAGCGAGTTAAAGAGCCGCGCCCGAGGCGGAATTTCGGTTTCTATTTCGGTTGCGGAAAGCAGGCTGCTTTCGCAGGCGCTTAGAATTTCGTCGATATTTTCCCGGCAAGAATTCTGCCATTCCTGCCGCTGCTTTTCCGTCGCCGTGCCTCCAAATACTGCATTTTTGAGTTCCTGAAAACCCGGGGATTCAAAGGGCGCGTACTTCTCCACTATTCTGACGCCCTTGCCCGTGCGGCGGTCAAAGAAGGTATATACGCGTTTGCCGACGTCCTTGAAAATCAAATTCCCTTTCCCGAAGGTGCAGCCCGTAACAACCTGTATGGCATCCACGGCGCAGGAATCGTTTTCGACGACAGCGACAATCTCCTCATCTTCGCCGCGCGCGGCATGCAACCATTTCAACGCCTCCAGCGCCACCCGGAAACCGAGCGCCGATCCCGGGCAGGAATGCCCGTGGAATTCAACGACATCCTCATATGTTTTGAAATGGCTATCGCGCGTAGCGTACCCCCCGCCGAATACCGCTGTCCGTCGGCAATGATGAAAGGCAGTAATACGTTTTAAAAATAAGTAATACTACTAAAAGAGCTTAAGCCTATCAAGGGCGGCCGCCGCCACACATTTCGTCGGAACTTTCGATTTGAATCCGTCTTTGATAGACTCAGGGCCGGAAATCCGTTCGAGTCATGAAAGGCTCCTGTTTGACGATTGGCGCCGTTTCTGCTCTATTCGTTTAAAAAGGAGGGTTTATATAATGGACTATACCTACGACCAGCTGAAAAAAATGACCGTGGCCCAGTTGAGGGAGATTGCCGCCGGGATCGAGCATGAGGCGGTCAAAGGATACACCCAGCTCAATAAAGAGCATCTGCTTGCGGCTGTGTGCAGCGCTCTCAGTATCGACATGCATGCGCATCACAAGAGCACCGCCCCGGCGATGGACAAAGCTCAAATCAAAGCTCAGTTCAAGGAGTTGAAAGCAAAGAGGGACGCGGCGCTCGAAGCGCATGATCACGCCCAGCTAAAGACCGTGAGGAGACAAATGCACGAGGTCAGGAGAACGCTGCGGAAAACGGCGGCCAAAACAGCCGCCAAGGCCGGCAAATAACTGCATCCTAGTGTGGTGATTCCAACGCTTCTTTATTTATTCCGATCTTGCGCATAATGGTT
>CAZDMR010000024.1:0-51266 GCA_964506795.1 uncultured Acidobacteriota bacterium
GAAAACAATCCTCACAAATGCCGTGGCTGAAGTCCGCTTCAGTATGTGCGGAAATGTATTCCTCCACTCTCTGCCAGGATTCCATGTCATTGCGCACCTTTTTGCAAGATGAGCAAATTGGGATCATTCCTTTCAGTGTTTTTATATTGGCGAGGGCGCCCGAAAAAACCTGCGATCAGCAAGTTTTTCTCTTCTTCGGCTCGCATTCGTTCGGTTCTGCCTCGAGCATCCCGTGTCGCCGGCGATGAGCCTGCCGCCGCATTGACTGGCGCTACTTGCTCCCCAATGCGCTTGCGCCTTCTGATTCAAATATCGTCCCCATCAGCCTGCGGATTAGCAATAGCCATTCCGGATGGCTTGACCTTACCTGCCCTGGGAGAGCCTCAGCGCAGGATTCGGGATCATGGTTGGTGCGGGGAGCTTCAACGTCAGGAGAAGCGAAAAAGCACCGCCGGCAGGGAAGGAATTTTCTCACCCATCCCCGCCAGCGGCGATGTTTCGTCAGCAGCCGTATGTTCCTGCAACCGGCCGTCGACCGATTCACAAATTACAGACTGGCTATTTGACTTTCTTAACGGTCAATTCCATGGGAGGCATACCGCCGCCGGGCCCCCCGCCGCCAGGAGGCGGTCCACCCATTCCCCCGCCTCCGGGGCCGCCGCCAGGACCGCCACCGGGGCCGCCCATGGCGCTGAAATCGACTCCGCTCATGTCCACTTCCATCGTCAGCTTCATCTCATCGGCCACAACGACGCCCTTGTACTTCATCTTCATTCCGGGCATCATGCCGCTCTCCATCACAACCGTGAAGGAAACGTTATCTCCGTCGATTTTTCCCTCGGTTATTTTGTTTTCGCCCCCCTGACGGGCCGGGGTTGTTCCGGTGAACTTGGTGGCATCGGTTTTATCGGGTACGAATGTGAAGCTTACTTCCATGGATTGGCCCATCATCTCCCTGGTGCCTTTCCATGTTCCAGCAATATCCGCGCCCAAAGCCGATGACAGCATCACGCTCAGGGCAAAAACAGTTAAAACAAGGATTTTGATCCGCATAAAATGTGCACCTCTTCATAGAGTTGGTAATTCCGCCTAGGTTTTTATTTCATAACAAGCTTCGGTGCTACATACGCCTGAAAAGTACAATGTTACCGATTCTATTCCATAATTGTTCAATCAATTCCTGGGGCAGTGGCACCGGATTTGAAACTGTTTTTTAAAAGGTCGCCGAGGTGATACGGAAACGCCAGCCTGATGCAACGGTAACGATCAAAAGACGCAATACCGGGTATTTTTCAGATGATCCCGGAGCTTTGGAAGGAAATGAAGGCCAATGCCGATGCTTTCATCTATGCCGGCGCCCCGTCCTCATCCACCACTTCCTATGCGTTCAAATGGAAGGCGGAGTTGGAAAGAATGAGGTTGCCGGGTTTCGTTTTGATGTAACAGCTGTTGACAGACTGCTGCTTTTCCTCCACAATGCCTCCAATAAGGAGGAATTAGAACGTGGCTGTGCTTAATGTCAAATCGGTGCCCGACAAACTGTACCGAAAGCTCCAAGCTCGCGCGAAACGCGAGCGGCGCTCGGTAACGCAGGAGGTCATTGAGATTCTCGATCAGGCGCTCAGCGAATCGCCGCGCCTTCCCATCATGAACCTGCAGGGGCTTGGGAAGGACATTTGGCGGGGCATCGATTCAGACCGCTATGTTGAGGCGGAGCGCCGGGCGTGGGATTAATCGACGATTTGGGATCAGGATTTGTTGGCCTGGATACGCCGCCGTTCATTTATTTCATCGAAGAACACCCGAAGTATCTATCTGTTGTGCGTCCGGTTTTCGCCGCCATTGCGAAGGGCAAGATCACAGGTGTTACCTCAAGCCTAACGCTGTTGGAGATCCTCGTACAGCCATATCGAGTTGGAAATGCTCCTCTCGCCGAGCAATACGAAGCCTTTCTCACAAGAAGTTTCGGCCTTCGCTGTAAGGAAATTACCAGCGCTATCCTGCGCGCTGCTGCTCAGTTGCGCGCGGCGTACAACATTAAAACCCCGGACGCCATCCAACTCGCCACGGCGCTGGTCGCGAACTGTTCTGTTTATTTGACGAACGACCGCGATCTTCCCCCTGTGCCAGAAATCCGGATTCTTCAGGTCAAGAGTTACCTCCCGCGCGCGTAAATTATTAATAAGCTCTTGTATCATCCCAAGGGGATGGCAAGCTCATGGGAGGATAGGTGTCGCACGGGGCTATAGACTGGGTGATGGTGCTTTAATTCCATAAATGGCAATCGTTCCCGGCTCCCGGCTCCGGACGCTTGAACTTGATCACTCCAGCAGCAGGAGAGGCCTCCGACCGCTCACGGGATTGACATAGTGAAAAGGCATGTCGGCTATTTTCGGGAAGGGCGCGTCCACAGGCCCTCTCAACGGCCTGTCAGGAGGAAATTTATCCTTCATGGCGCCCGACGGAAGTTTGAAAGACATCGGTCCTTTCGCCCAGCCGCCTTTATAGTCGGCAGTCCATGTATAATCGAGATCCATTGACGTAAGCTTCCAGACGCCGTTCTCGATCCGTGCTTCCTTTTCCAAGATGCCCGCCATCCAAAGACCATTGTTTCCGGAAGGGCCTGAAAGCTGGAATAGACGCACCCTGATATCGGCGCTTCGCCCGTCCTCTGAAACGTGAATGACGGGCTGAATGAGTTGATGGCAGGTAAAGAAACCCGACGCCCTTCCTCCGGCGCCGGGATACTGGATTTTGAGGGACTTCCGGATTCGTTCCCGTCCAATATAAACGCCCTCAAAGGGCGCTTCCCTCCATCCGTCCACGGCAAAGAGGTCTGAGAAATCATCCCACATAAAATCGTCGATATAGTATCCGTAGGCGCTGGCGAGGTTTTCACAGGCGTCATAGCCGACAGCCCTTGCAAGAAGGCGTTCGATTTCCTCCGCCATTTTATTGAGCTTCTGAATGGATGCGGTCTCTCTTTCCATTCCGGTTCCGGCAAGCGGGCCGGACTTCAGACCGGAAACGCCGCCGGAAAGAACGGCTCCGTCAGGATATCGGGGCGGACGCCCTGTAACAGGATGGGCGTAATGGAAAGGGGGAATATGGAATTCCGGGAAAAGCCCGTATGCATCGGCAGACGGCCTGTCGGGAGGGAATTTTTCGCTCATTCCGCCGGCGGACTTTTCGCCTTCCGCCCAGCCTTTGTCGTAGTCCGCGCGAAACCTGGGGTATATATGCATGGATTTAATGCGCCATATTCCATCCTGCTTCCCATACTCGTTCTCAAAAACTCCAAGCTTCCATTCGCCGGCTTCGCCGTATTTTCCGGACATGCCAAGCTCGCTGCCCCTCGCCCGGGCCGTCCTGCCATCGGGATATACATGAACAATGGTCTGGACTTGGAGGTGATCGTTGATCTCGCCCTCGCGCAGCCCTTGCGGGCCGGACTGTTCCAGGGCGCGCCGGATGCTTTCTTTGCCGGCATATATTCCCGCGGATCCCGTTTCCAGGGTGCCGTCCTTTGAAAAAAGGTCGGCTACATCGTCCCACATCTTTCGGTCGACATAATAGCCGTAGATGTTCTGCAGATTTCTTACATCATATTCATCATTGAGCCTCTGAGCCCTCCTAAAAAGGTCTCTCAATTTTTGATTGAGGGTCTTTAAGTCGGGCGCGGACGCCGTTGCGGCCGCAAAGCTTTGGTCCTCGGGAATCGGCGCGCCCAAAAGGTCCGGCGTATAGTGTATAGGAATGTCTGCTTTATCTATGTTCCATCCTGTCTGCTGATAGGAACCGCCGTATTGCGGATAGAAATTCAGCTTCTTGATCTTCCATACTCCGTCTTCCAAAACATACTCATTCTCGTAAACTCCGCCTTTCCATTCAGCGCCGTCCTTATGGGTTCCCAGCATGGAAAAGAGCCGCCATCTACCCTTGGCTGTCTTGCCGTCCGGCGCCAGTGTGACAACCGGTTGAAGCATTATGAGAGAATGCAGGATGCCATCGGGCAATCCCATATTCCCATCGCCAGCCCCCTTCAGAAAATACTCTCGGATCTCACCTTTGCCGAGTTCCCCCGGCGGATAGGTGCCGACGCCCTCTTCGGAAAAAAGATCAGCCAAGTCATCCCATAGCCCGTATTCCGCATAATGACCATACGCGCTTTGAAGGCGTTTCACGGCCCTGATGGCTTCAGCACGCTCCGCCATGGTTTCCAGACGCGCGACATGATCCCGAAGCCCGTCCATCTCCTTATCCGACGGGGAACCGGAGCCCTCGCATGCTATATGAGCTGCGCCGGCGGCCAATAGAAAGAGGCCTGCGGGAATTAAAAAGATCCTGCTGTAAAGAATTAATCTTTTACGAGAAATATAGGGCATGCGCGAATCCTCCTTGATCCACATTATTCATGAAGCTTCTGCTGCGTTTCGCTCCATCGGATCGCTCGAGATACTTTCCATTCGGACTACAGGTCCCCGGATTCAAAGACATTGCAGGCGTCCGCTCGCCCCGATTCCAGTCCGCGCCGCAGCCAGTACGATCTCTGCTGCGAACTGCCGTGCGTGAAGGAATCCTTGTTGACGTATCCATGGAACCGCTTTTGGATCAGGTCGTCTCCGATAGCGGCCGCGGCATTGAGCCCCTCCTCTACATCTCCCGGTTCCAACAGCCTTTCCTTTTGATTGGCATAGTGCCCCCACACGCCCGCGAAACAGTCGGCCTGCAATTCCATCGCGACGTTCAGGGCGTTTGATTCTTTTTGCCCCGCTCCGCGCTTTGCCCAGTCAATCTCGTCCAGAATTCCCAAAAGGTTCTGCACGTGGTGTCCGACCTCGTGCGCAATCACATAGGCCTGCGCAAAATCGCCGGATGCCCCGAAATGGCGGCTGAGCTGGTTGAAAAAGGAAAGATCGATATAGACTTTCTCGTCCGGGGGGCAGTAAAACGGCCCGGTGGCCGCCGAACTGAAGCCGCAAGCCGATTGCACCTGGTCTTCAAACAACACAAGCGTGGGAGGCCGGTACTGCAGGCCTTCGGAGGCAAATATATGAGTCCACGCGTCTTCCGTGGATCCCAGAATGTGCTTGGCGAAATCGCCTTCCATGTCGCTTCCCGCCGGGATTGGGGAACTCTCCTGAAACGAGCCGGGGGTATTGGTTTCCACCTGCTGCAGCAGTTCCAGCGGATTGTTTCCCGTCAAATATGCAAGCACGATAACGACGATAATGCCGAGACAGCCGATCCCTCCGGCTTTGGGCGCAGTCATACCCCGCCGGTCTTCAACATTCGAGCTTTTCCTGCTCATTTGCCAACGCATGCCGTTTTCTCCTTTCGGCGGCTGCCATGCAGCGCGTGTGTTCCATCCCTGCGGTTTCGGATGCTCGAAAGCGCAATTATAAACCCGATCCCCATTCTCGAATATTTATTCGGAGCATGCCGGACGGGCCCGCCGGGACGATGTACTCGAAATCGACAACGGAATTATCCTATGATAGGAGTTGCTATGAAGATCTCATCGTTAATATTCCTATTGATCGCAATCGCCACGGCGGGCCTGCTTTGGGGTCAATCGTCCGTCATCGCTCCCCATGCGAAATTGGAACTGCTGTCAAGCGGGTTCCAGTTCACTGAAGGCTGCGCTTCCGATGAAGCCGGCAATGTATATTTCACCGACCAGCCGAATGACCGCATCCATATCTGGAGCGTCGCAGGCAAGCTATCCTGCTATATGCAGGGCTCCGGCCGCGCCAACGGCATGAGCTTCGATCAGGACGGCAATCTTTATGTCTGCGCCGACGAAAAAAACGAACTACGCCGCATTGACTCCCAGGGCAAATCGGACGTCCTCGTCAAAGACTACAATGGCAAGCTGCTCAACGGCCCCAACGACGTCTGGATCCGCCCGGGCGGCGGTTTGTATTTCACGGATCCCTTTTTCCCGCGGGATTATTGGAAACGTTCGAAGACGAGTGAGCAGGACTCTCAAGGCGTTTATTATCTTGGTCCAGAATTCAAGACTATCCATCGAGTCGCGAGTGATTTGAAAATGCCCAACGGAATCATCGGCACTCCGGACGATAAATACCTCTATGTGTCCGATCTCGGTTCCAGCAAGACCTATCGATATGACATACAGCCGGACGGGTCATTGACGAATAAAAAGCTGTTTTGCGGGGTGGGTTCCGACGGCATGACCGTCGATAACGAAGGCAACGTGTACCTCACCGGCATGGGCGTAACGGTTTTCAATCCGCAAGGGAAACAAATCGCAAAGATCCCCGTCGACGGCTGGGTCGGGAACGTGTGTTTCGGCGGTGCCGACCACCGGACTTTATTTATTGCGGCCGGTAAAAATCTTTATAGTCTGCGGATGCACGTCAAAGGCGTAGGAAGCCAATAAGGTTTCCGGGCGCCGGATCTCCGGCCGCAGTCGTCGCAGAATTCATCCTGGGACGGTGGATAGCAGCCTGCTTTTTCCCGATCGGAGCGGGATAGCATGCGGCTTTCGGAAAACGGCCGAAATAGTCATGCACTGCAGGCAACGAAGAGAACCTTTGCGCCAGCAAGGATGCGATAGATAAAAATAAAACGACGGTGGCCTCGGAAACGCGTTTCGTCAACTCGGGCACAAATTTAGGGACTTCTTATCGGATGCTTTGAATCTCCTCCGACATGCCCTGCTCATAGGTGCTCCATCCTGAATTCATGCCGTAGGGGCATCTATGGAAAACGGCCTCAATCCGGCGGATCAAGCCCTTTTCAATCTTGAACAACTCCGCAATCTGCCAGGTCCAGTTGATAGACTCGTGGTCGAAGAATCCGAAGGCGAAGACTATTCCGCGTTCACGGTCCACGGCAACGAAACGCCGATCGCGGATGCGCGATACGATATTTCGAAGCTGTCCGGATTCAAACTGCTGCTTGCAGTTCGTTTGAGTTGTCTGCATGCCGTTCTCAAGACGCTCGCAGTCATCCGTGAAAGGGTAGTAGCCCTTAGTATCGTTCCTCTGCAATCCCGCGAAGTAATAGTCCGCGGTTTTGATCAATTCCTCCCGGGACGGCCGTTCGCTTTCGGGAATCGTTTCGGCATACACCTTGTGAGGGGATCCGATTTTTTCAACGCTGACTCCGGTCGGAGGAAATTTGGAGGCGGCCCCTTCTCCCGTCAGGCTGGTCTCGGGTCGTATCGCAAGCTGTTCCACTTCCGTGATCAAGCCGTTTAATATTTTCAAGCGCAACGCAATCGCCACAACCGATCCTTCCGCCGCCTTGGCATCGGCAGCGGAGTCGGCGGTTTTGGAGCGCGGAGCGGAAGCTCTTTCGCGTACCGTGCCGATAAAGGCAACCTGCTGAGTTTCGATATCGGGGACATAGAATCGATAGGTTCCTTTCCCCGACATTCCGAACCAAAGCCCCTCCTGGCCCAAAGGCAGTCTTACGCCGTTTTCCGTGAATTTGCATTCTCTTGCAAATAGTTTTGGGCTTACTTCCTTGGCGAGCATTGCATCCAGATATCGATCGACGTAATTTTCCAGGCACGCGCGGTCGCAGACGTTTTTGGCCGCTTCCTGACCGAACGCCGCCGGCAACAAAGACGCAACTATCAGCATGATAAAAATCCTAATCCGCATAACATCCTCCTAGTGAGACGGCAATTGCACACACGAAACAATTCCGGGATCTTTGCGGCATCATCATACTCAGGGCGGGGCCGTTCGATCAATGGTTTAAACTTGCCCCATACATGGGCCGGCTGTTCCGCAAAAGGGAACGCCGCAGATCCGCTCGTGGAAGCTCGTTTTGAAACAGGAGCCCCGATGCCGCGCTCCGGCGCATGCGCGGCGCAGAAACCAAAGACTGCCCAATCCGAAGACCGGAAACTATTCCTTGGCGGGAGCCAGCTGCGAAGTGCAAAACGGGCAGCGGGTCGCCGCGATCGGTATCGAGGATGAGCAAAAGGGGCAGATCTTTGTATCCGGGGCGGCAGGGGCCGGCTGCCGTTTGTACCTGTTGACCTGCCGGATCAACAAAAAGATCGCGAAAGCCACAATAAGGAAATCGATGATCGTGTTGATAAAAAGGCCGTAGTTCAACGTAGCCGCGCCCGCTTCTTTTGCCGCCGCAATGCTCGGAAAGTCGCCGCCGGAAAGGGTGATAAAAAGCTCGCTGAAATCCGTGTTTCCCAGGAGCACGCCCAGGGGCGGCATCAGGATATCGGATACAAACGACGTGATGATTTTTCCGAAGGCGGCGCCGATTATGATGCCGACCGCCATGTCGAGAACGTTTCCCTTCATTGCAAATTCTTTGAATTCTTTGAACATTTTCCCCCCTCTGTTTGAAATCGAAACGTAGAAATTAGAATCCAACCCCGGGACTTCTATTTAGGAATTCTTTGTTTTTCCGAAGGATAAATCAAGCGGATTTCCGCCGGGGAATGCCGAAAACGCAATATTGCCGCGGCACGGGGATGGCATTTTAAGGAGACTCCGCCGTTTGCCGCTTTCCGTCCCGGCGGGTGACGTCCGTTATTCGAATTTGCTTAAGCCGCCGGAACTGCCGATCGCCTCCGATGGAATGGGCAAAATCCCGCGAAGCGTGGCGTTTTATGGGATCACACGGAGAAGGCATTATTGATATGCAGGATCGCTTCGTCGATTTCCGCCTGGCTCTTCATGCCAAGCACAACCGCATCGACAATACCGGCCTGCATGACCCAGGTCAACGATCTCTTTCTGTCTTCGATGTTTTTGAAATCGCCCTGCCCGATCAGTTTCATGCCGATGATGCCGTGGCCGTTTTCCCTCATGATTTTGAGTTGTTCCACAACGGCGGGCACGTGGGATTCATCGCTGCCCGCGAAGAGAGACATGTGCGGCGTGTCGATATTGACTCCCTGGGGATTGATGCGCACCAGGTTGACATCCACCCAGTTCTCTTGAGCCGCTCTCTTTAGGGCCGGCAGGGAGTGGCAGGAAACACCATGGGCGCGGATAATCCCCTTTTGTTTGGCCTCCTCCAATCCGTCCATGAGGGAACGGCACTGTTCCACCCAACTGGGATCGGTCTGGCAGTGGATCAACACCGTGTCGATGTAATCGACGTTCAACTCCTTGAGAAAGCGGCCCAGGGTGTCTTTGGTGGAGGCCGGTTTGCCGAATCCCCTCATCCCGAACCCCATTCCATGAATCATTTTGGACTGGATATAAAGCTTTTCTCTGGGCAATCCCTTAACGGCGTCGCGCACCCATGTGTGCGTTTGGTAAGTATCACTGGTATCGATATAAGTGATCCCTCTGTCGTAGGCATAACGGATAAGATCGTTGAATTTGTCGCGGCCGAGGCTGCGCTGGACGCTGCCGCTCATGGTGCCGGTGCCGATGCCGAGCCGGCTGATCTTCATGCCGGTATTCCCCAATACAATTTGGTCCGAAGCTGTTTTGCGCACCGGCCCGGAAAAGCCCGCGGAGCGGGCCGCAAGCGCGGCCCCCGCCGATGCGGCGGCTCCTTGAATAAACTGCCGTCTTGTAATCCTTTTTTTGCTCATACGATTTTTACCTCCCGCGGCCGCAGCGTCATGGTCGGGGCCGAAAGGTTCGTAATACGTATGCTGATGAATCCAGGATCCATAAAGGTTCTACTGCGCCGTATGGCGCCGAATCCTCATAAAAAATCCGCGTAGGGCTGGGTGATGCGAAACTGCAGCTGGCTGGCGGTGGCTTCAAACTCTGAACGGAGCGGCTGCAGGTCGGATTCGCATGAAGCATCTCCGCTTTTCCTCGATGCTTCCAGCCATTGATTCAGAGCCTCAAGCGATTTTTCAATCTGGTGTTTGTGATTGCGGACCCAGCCGTCCCGAGGGTTGCATTCGCCCTCGGTTGAATTCAAGATTCGCTTTGCTTCCTCCATCAGTTGACCCGCATTCTTCAGCCTTCCCTTATCCTGAAGGGCTGCAATAACGCCCACTTCATCCATCAGGGCAAGCGCCAGATTCAGCACAATGCTTGCTCCGTCAGGAGTCGAATCGACAATCAGGCGGGCCAAAGGAACGAGGATTTCAACCGCATCTGCGGCCTCTTCGTAATCCCCGTCCTCCATGGCGCAGCAATACCGGATCTGAAGCGACAGGTTCAGAGGGGCGAACAACACGTTTTCGCCGGCTTCCCGGATAACGTCCCGCTGCTCTTCGGGGTCCGTTATCCCGTGAGCGACAAGTTGCTTCAGGGTGTCCTCAGGAATGGGCTGCGTGCGGGCCCGCCGAAAATAAGAGAGCAGAAAGAGAAAATCTTCAATGGCGGCCCCGGCCGCGCGGCATGCATTTTTGAAATCTTTCTTGTCGAAACCATTGGCGGCCATTTGAGCCGCCAGGAATCCTCTTTCGCGTACGGATATAATCGGAGCGTTATTCCGATTGATTTCGGGATTTGCCTTGCCCAAAAATTCCAACTCAACGATATCGAGAGTTTCCTTTATCTCCGCTGTCAATGCCTGCGCGTCTTCGGCTTGCTCCTTGCCGGCAGCGTCCAGCGAACGCAAAGCGCGGCGAAAAATGGAGACGGCGTCGCGCTTGAGAAATAAATCTTGGGTGAAATTTCCCAGATGCACCATCGCCTGCGCCATGCGGACTGCGACGTTTATTTCGGGGGCGCGGTCTGGAACGGTCAGACTGGAAAGCCATAGGGATGTGCCGATTTTTATCGAATCTTCAAGCCCTTCCACCACTCTTAGGGCATCCTGGCGGTTAAAAGCGATGTTGGCCGACCGGATCGCCTCTTCGAATTTCTCAGGAATGAAGTAATCGGGCTGCGCCTGGTTGGCTTCCGATAGTACCGTCCGGACGGATCTGATCAATGCTTCCCAGGGATCCGGGGCATTCCTATCCGCGTTTCGCTGTTCAACGGCGATGTCGACATAGGGTCCGCGCACAAAAGCAACCCGCTGCGCCATACCCTCAGGAGGGCCGAAATCCGAGGCAATTGCGCGGCCGCCGGCCGCATCCATGTCGAATAGAGATCCTTTCTCTTCGATCTCAAGCTTTATCCTGTCGATCCATTGATCGTCGGATTGGTCTTCGGAAGCGCAGGTGCGGCGCAGGTGAACAACAAGCGTTTCCTCGGGGCGGTCCCACCGCGCAAAGAAAAGATCAGTGAGGCTGGATTGCAACGGATCGTATGCCCAGCCGGCCGGAAGTTCAAAACTCAACGTTCGGAGAGGATCTTTATAATTTGCCATGGATCTTTCCCCTTAATAAATAATCTCGACAAGGGATGTCGCGATTTATCCCGGATCGACCTTTATCATGAATTCATGGAAGAATTCATTCCTCCGGCCCATCGGGCTTTTTAAAATACTCCAGACTAACACAGGGGAAACTTTATTCAATGCCAAACTCGGCTGCTATCTCGGCGAAAAAAGAATCGGCCGATTTCGCCCCAATCCAACCGCTTCCTGATATAAAATCGCAGTTTTTATTCGGTCAGGCTGCCAATAGGGATCGTGCGGAGGAGGCGGCAATGAAGGGCGGCGCTTGGAAGCTCGGAAGCATAGTGAAGTTCACAATTTGGAGTTTGTTCGGCTGCTTTGTGTTTTTTATCCCGATATCAATCAGCGGAACGACGACCATTTCCCTCGACCATATGTTAACGGGTGTGCAGAACGCGTGGCCGAGTTTCGGGCCGGCTTTTGCGCTGGCCATGATCGTCATCGGCGGGCTTTATCCTTTTTATGCAAAGACCTGGAACAGGGACGGCGTCACGGTTGTCTTATCGGTTCTCAAGTTTCTCGGCATCGGCGCGGGCTTTGCGGCTTTTGCAAATCGCGGTCCTGCATGGTTGATGGAGGAGGATATCCTGCCGTTTCTATTTACGAAGGTTGTTATCCCGGTTGCCATCATCGTACCCCTGGGCTCTTTTTTCCTGACATTCCTGACCGGCTACGGGTTGCTGGAATTCATTGGCGTTCTCATGAGACCGATTATGCGCCCCATCTGGAAGCTTCCCGGCAAAGCGGCGGTGGATGTCATTGCATCCTTTGTGGGCAGTTTCGCCGTGGCGAACCTGCTGACCAACAGACTCTATAAGGAGGGACGGTATACGGAGAGAGAAGCGGCGGTTATATTGGCCGGCTTTTCCACGGTGTCGGCCAGCTTCATGGTCATCGTTGCGAAAACGCTGGAAATCATGGACCACTGGAACGTTTTTTTCTGGACATCGCTGGCGGTCACTTTCATGGTTTCCGCGGTCACCGCGCGCATCTATCCCTTGACCAAATTCGGAGACCGTTATTTCACCGCGGAGGGCCTTCCAGAGGAGGATTTAAAGTCGGGCCTTTTCAAAAGCGCCTTGAGCGAAGGGTTGGCGGCGGCGGCTCGATCGAGGCCGCTGCACAAAAATGTGTGGCTGAACCTCAAAGACGGAATCCTGATGGATTTCCGGCTTATTCCGACCATTATTTCCGTCGGGCTGCTGTCGTTTATTCTGGCTAAGCAAACTTCGATATTTGATTATATCGGTTACCTCTATTATCCATTCACCCGCCTGCTTCAGATGCCGGAGGCTTTTCTTGTCGCCAAGGCCGCGGCGGTCGCCGGCGCGGAGATGTTCATCCCATCGGCAATGGTTGCGGGTTTGGGAGGCGTCGCCCTGATATCAAAATTCGTCATCGGGGTCCTGTCCGTCTCCATATTGCTTTTCTTTTCCGGATCCATCCCCTGTATTTTAGCCACGGACGTCAGGCTGTCGATCCTCGACCTCATCATCGTTATGGTGGAACGGTCGGTTTTGACGCTGGTTATCGTGGGACCATTGGCGCATATCCTCTTTTAATTCTCGGCGCCATAGGAAATTTGCATGCGGAGTATGGCGGCCCGGGCAATCCAAAGCACGAGGCCCGTCACCAAAAGCAGACCGAGAATGGCTCCGGCGCGGGAAGCGGGCGCCGCGGGAGCCAGTAGCAGCTGCAATAGAGCGGGCAGGTCCTTATCCATGGGCGCGGGCGTGGGGCAGAGCGATTGCAGGTAATGGAGCACGCTTGCCTTCTGCATCAATTCGGGCAGGAAGCCGTTGATGCTTTCCCATGCAAGAAGCAGGCCGGCGGGGATAATGGGATTTCGAATGATCAGACCCACCGCCAGGAAAACGCTTCCGTACCCGATGCAGCCGAACACGGAGGCCGCGGCATACCAGAAAGCATGCGCCGCGCCCGAGCTTTGCCAATAGGCCTGAACGGCGGGACCGCCGTGCGTCCAGAGAATCACCGCAAAACACAGCAGAGCGCCCCCGGTGAAAATCACGGTCGACGCAATGAGGCCGGCTCCGTATTTGCCCGCGAGCAGCACTTCGCGCCGGACGGGGGCCAGAAACCAGAAATGCAGGGTTTTGTCCAGCATCTCGCCGCGGAATAAATTCATGAAGATGCCGAGACAGCCGAAGAAAATCGCCAGCCTCAAATAGAAGTATTGAAATACTCCGGCAAAAACCTGGCGGTCCTCTTCAAAATCCATAAGGGAGTCGATGTTTTTGGTTGCCAGCTTGCCGTCGATAAATTCCAACCGGGCTTCGCGCCGGCCGTCAAAGTATTTAATCATTCGCCGGGACGTAATCTCCTCCACGAATCGAGCCCCCGCGGTGTTTACGAGAGTGGCGAACTTTTTGTTGTCTATGCTTGCCTGGATATTGAACCGCGCGGTGTTCAACTCCTGTTTTTCCCCTCCGGCGCTTGCGTGCTTGACAACAACGCGCTTTATCGGAAACACGCCTCCCAGATCCACCTGCAGGTACTTCTGCCGCGCCCGCGAACACCAGCGGTCCCCTTTCCCTCCGTCGACGCTTCCATTGACCGCTTTCTCCGGACCTTCCTCGGCGCTGCACGGCTCGCTGCCGGACGCCGGCCGGCGGAGCGCGAGGTTCGCGGAACCATCGCCATAGACCTCAAGCTCGTAGATCCTTGCGCAGGGATCGTTTATCTGTGAGGGAGCCATGATATTCAGCCTTAAATAGCGCGCCTTGTAGCTCGGCTCGATCGTATGCGCGGTTATCCCGGTGTCTTCTCCTTTGCCCCGCAGACGCCGGGCGCTTTGCCATTGGAAATCGGAGATCGGCTTGCCGAGACGCTCAAGGACGGCTTCAGCCGATTCGCCTGATTGAAGGCCGTCGATCAGGGCGGGTTTCGTGGTTTCCTGAGACAGAAGATTTGCGCGCCGGAAATGCACATGGATGCCGTGTCCCAGGAAAATAAGGGACGGGAACAGAGCCAGGCCGTAAATCCAGAAGGCGCGCTTTGAAAAAAAGGCGCGCCGCAGCTCAATTCTTGCGATGGTCCAGGCTTGTCTAAACCGGTCCGGATTTTTCATAGTGAAGCCTATTTTTCTTCGCCGATCAGGTATTCGTACAAGGCGTCCACGTTTTCGTCTGCGGGGATAACGCTGTCGATCTCGTATCCGTCGACGGCGATGCGGCCGATCGCGCGGGAGAGCTTTTCGCCGTCGCTGGTCATGACAAGCAGCCCGAGACGGTCCTCGTTCAGGCGGACTTCGTTGACGTGGTCTTCCTGGAACAGCAAAGCCGCAACGGCCGATGCGCTGCCGCAGCGGATAATGAACTGGCTGGGCCGCTCATGGATTTCCTCCCGCACATCGCGGATCTTTCCTTCAGCCCGGATTACGCCGTTGGCAATGAGAATCACCTGGTCGCTGATGATGTCCACTTCCTGGAGCACATGGCTGGATAGAATCACATGCCTTCCCTGGGCGGCCCAGGAGCGGAACAGCTCAATGATCTGCGCGCGCGCCAGCGGATCCAGCCCGTTGAGCGGCTCGTCGAGCACAAGCAGCTCGGGTTCATGCGCGATGGCTTGGGCCAGTCGGACGCGCTGCCGCATTCCCTTGGAATAACCGGCCATTTTCCGGTTCGCGGCATCGGAAAGACCGAGACGCTCAAGCGCGCGCCATGCCTTTTCTTCGGCCTCCACCCGTTCGTATCCGAACAGACGAAGACTTGTGGCGATAAAACTCAGCCCCGTGGCCCAGCGCGGGGCGGCGTCATACTGAGTGGCGTAGCCCGTGATGCGCATGAGGTTTTCGGGGTCGCGCGGGGAGATCCCCCGCATGCTGATGCTTCCATTGTCCGGATGAATAAGCCCGGTCATCAAATTCATCAATGTCGTCTTGCCGGAGCCGTTCGGTCCGACCAGGCTCGTTATTCCCGCGGGGATGCGAAGCGTTACGCCGTTGACTCCAAGGACCTCGCCGTAAAATTTGGAAACCTCGTTGAAGACAACAGCGGGGGCGTTCACGAGATCACCTCCACGGCGCGCAGCTTCCGCGCAATTACAGCGGCAAGGAGGATCGTGATGAAGACAAGGACGAAAGCGCAGGCGGCCACTCCGGGACCCGGCGCGGATTCAACTTCGAGCAAGGCGCACCAGATCCGGTGCGCCGCCCAGGTCGGATTAACCGCGTGTCCCCACTTAACGCGCAGCACACTGTTGACGATCCCGGATACTCCGCCCAGAATGAAGAAGAAACCGAGGACGAGTCCTCCGGATACGACCTTCAATCTTGCGTAGGCGGAACATGCCAGTGCGACCATGCTGACCACCAGCATCCATAGGACGAATCCGGCGGCCATGCCCGCTCCCAGCCTCCAGTTGGTCCGAAGCCAGCCTCCGCCGGCGATGCTCCCCTGCATGAAAAAAAGAATCAGACCCGGTATCCAGGTAATCAGCGAAAGCATTCCGAAAAGCGTGGTGAGGCGGGCCAAGGCGTATTCCAAACGGCTCAGGGGGCGGCTGAAATAAAGCTGCAGCGCGTTGTTGGCAAGATCGGGTGAAATCAATCCGGGACCGACAAGGGCCGCAAGAAAAACCGCAAAGACGGCTTGGACATTCATGAAAACCATGAAGAAATTCCCGTTCACCTCGATGAAATCTTGGAACTGCCTGCTTGATCCCAGGATCAAGTCGGCGTGATTGGACAGGTAAATAAAGATTGCGCACAATAGCGGCCAAATCATGGACACAGCCAGGAACAGGACGACCAGACGCTGCCGGAAAAGGCGCCGCCATGCAAAGCGGGGCAGTACCAGAAAGCGTTTCCACGGCCCCTCAATGAAGCCCTGATACCGCCGATATCCGCGCCTGTAAACCGCCATAAGAATTCTAATCCCTTATAGGGCCGGAATGCTCTCCGGGACTCTTTAATGGGATCTGCCTCTTGCGAATCCTTTGCTGAAACGCTCGGTTCATCGTGAGCGGACAGTCAAGATCCCCGTCATTCTTCGTTGGGAATTCCGGTTTGCTCGGGCTCTCCCGGTATGTGGGCAATGTGCCCCATTGCCTTCAGGAAGATTTCTTCCAATGTGTCGCGCCGGTGCGTGAGTTTTCTCACCAGCAGATCCTGTTTCCCCAACAGATTCCATAACTGCTGCACGTCCACGTCGGGAGGCAGCACAATGCGCCAGCGGCCGTTTCCCTCCGTTACTCCTTCGGCGCCGATTCCGGGAAGTTCGCCTTTAAGGTTTTCGTCGTTCCCCGCGACTTCAAGCTCAACAAAACGCTTGTTGGACCGACGCTCGGCTTCGATGTTGCATTCGTGCACGATCCTGCCGTCTTTCATGATCACGGCTTCGTCGCATACCTGTTCAACGTCCCGAAGCAAGTGGGAGCACAAAAGTACATTCATGCCCTGCTCTTCCTTCATTTCTCGGACCAGTCTCAGCATGCGCCGACGGGAATGCGGATCGAGACCGTTGGTCGGCTCGTCGAGAATAAGCAATTCCGGGCCATGCACGATGGCTTGGGCCAGCTTGGCCATCTGCTTCATCCCCAGGGAATAAGTGCTTAATTCGCGATAGCGCGCTTCGCCGAGCCCGACGTGAAACAGCGCCTCGTGAGCTTTTTCGAGGGCGGTCCGGGAGGGAAGCCCGGAGAGTTCGGCCATAAAGCGCAGGAAGGTAACCGCGGTCATGTTGGCGATGAAGGAATCGGTTTCGGGCATATATCCGATTCTGGCCCGGACTTCTCGGATTTGGCTCCCGCAGTCGAAGCCCAATACCCGTGCGCTGCCGGCGACCGGTTTATGAAATCCCAGCAGGGTCAGTATCAGGGTGGATTTGCCTGCGCCGTTGGGCCCGAGGAGTCCGATGACTCTGCCGACGTCGGATGTGCCGAGCCGGCAGGAAATGCCTCGAAGGATTTCCCGCCGGCCGAGCTTTACTTTTAGATTATCCAGCTCGACAACCGTTGATGTCATTCAAGCCTATCCCGCAGCAGCCTTCAGAGAGCGTCGGCCTGAGATTCATGCGGCATCCGGCCCAGACCCTGCATCAGCATTATGTCCATGATCACGCCCGATAGTCTAGTACGGCTGATCGCTCTGATTTGTTCCGCGGTTGCGTCGAAAACCACCAGAATGGGGTCGCGCGCTGAAATCAACTCCTCGATGGTCGGATTTCGTACCAGGCCGGCAAAATTTTCAAAAGCGCCTCTTGTGTTAAGCCAGGCGAAACCGGATGGATGGAGTCCGGAGGTCACGGACAGCTGCTGCTGGAAGGAGGGAGACCAAACAAGGCTCGAACCGCCGTCGCGGGCCGCGAGTGCGCGGATTGCCGTTCCCCTGTCGGAGGCCGCAATCATATAGCCGCGATCGTAAGTCCAGGCAATTGTTATGGGGGATTGCAAAATACTCATAGTGGTCCAGGTGCGTCCGTCGATGGATTCCTGCATGATGGAAATACGATCGCCTTTTCCGGCGGCCGCCAATTTGGCGTTTATGCAATCGGCGAGTCTCTGCATGGCAAGGTCGACAGTGTCGGGATCATTTACGAGCAACGCCAATGTCCAGACAGGCCCGCTTGTGGAAATTCCTTCCAGCGCGAAGGCGGACTCCGTACCGAAGGCGCGAATCAAATCGTTCGAGAAATCCATGCCGATTTCGAATTCCGCCGAGGCAAGATTTTCCCGAAACTCGGGGGAAAATGCGGAAAGCCTTTCCGTCAGCTCGTCAAACAACTGCTTGGGTTCGCGGGTGGCGGCATATATTGCGGCCAGCGCATCGCCCGTAATGTATTCGGCGGCGCCTCCGGAACCGGAATCGGCCAGAAAAGACGCCAGCCCCATGCGCGGCCCGTTAAACGACAGGGTCATTTCGTTCTCTTCCGCGCCCTGGGGATTCCGCCGTTCCAGAAAGAGATATTTCACCTGCTGCATGCCGATAAAATCAGGCACGGCGTCTTCTGGCAGCGAAATGATGGAATTCATGTCCATGCCCAGCATCCAGCCCGCCCCCCGCCGGTAGCGGGTCGCGATCTCGTCTGCAAAAGGGGACGAAGCCCCTTTCCCCAGGTTGGCAGTCAGCCAATCGAGATATTCGGGAGATTCGCTGAGCACCATCAAGGAATCGACCATCCGGTAAGACAGAGGCTTTACCCCCGCTTCCGCAAGGCTGTTCAGGGCACTTGCCAATTCCTCCTGCTTGCCCGGCTGGACTTCAGCAAGAACCATGGGCACTTTTTCGGCTTTTCCCGGCTCGCCCAGAGAATAGCCGTAGACTAATTCGTCCCCCAAAAGAGGGGAGACCGATTCGATGCGGTGGATCAGCTGCTTTAATTCCTCGCCGGATGCGGAGTTCCACCACTGGCCGAAAGCGGGATTTTCAAAGGATTGCTGTTCAACCAGGCTCATCGCCTGACTGATGGTGTCGGTGAGATTCGGCACCGCACCGAAAACAACCGTATTCGGTGGCAGGCAGCCGAGCAAAAAGGACTGTGTGCGCATCGGTTGCGCAGGCAGCGTGGCGATCTTCTGTTCAAGATCGGCCAGCGAAGCCAGCATTTCAATATAGGTCTCGGCATCCGGGCTCCATGAAACCGCTTGTTGCACCGAGCTTACAAGCGCCGGGTTGGTGGCGCTCTGTTCTCCGGGGCTGAGGAGGACTTCCGAGCCTGTTTGGGCCACCTCCACCGATCCCTCTATCACGGAAACCACCGACCCGCTGAGCCCCGATGAGACGGCGAATATTGTTCCTTTCACGGAAGCAAGAGAATCGCGTGTGCGGACGCGCAGGTATCCGCGGCGCTGCTTGGCCGCTTGAATAAGAATATCGCCACGATGGAGCCGCACCGTTTTGCCGCTCCAGGCCTTCTGCAGAGACAGCTCCGTGCGTTCGTTGACGTCCACCAGGGATCCATCCGCCAAACGCAGCACGGCATGGGATGCCGGGCCGGTGCGGATGATTTCACCTTCGCGGATGATCGACCCTGATCCCAAAATCCCTTCGGGAACAAGGTGCAGCGCGCCCTTAACGGAAGCGACTGTGGCTGGAGGCCCTGATGGAGCAAAGACACTATCGATAGCGCCGCGTCCCATGTAAAGCGCCGCAAGCAGCACTGCTGCCGCGGCGGCCCAAGTTGCCCAGCGGGGCCGGCGCGAGACGCGCCGTATCGGAGAAACCTCCGGCCGCCGTTCGCCTTTAAGGGCCGCCAGTTGAGCCCGGCAATTGGGACAGCGACCGAGGTGGTCTTCCATCAAAAGGCGGCGGCTTTCCGTAAGCCGGCCTTCCAGATAATCCCGGAACTGGAGCTGAAACTCGCCGCAAAGGGATGTGTCGCGGCTTTCCAGCTTTTGCCAAACGCGCGCCTGCGCGGTCGCCAAACGCTCGGCATCCACGGTTTCGGTCCTTAATGCTTTCAATGCCTTTTCCAAACGATCCTCGGACATTTCCAACCTCCTATCGGTCCATTTCAATCTGCAGCAACTGCCGGATACGGTGGAGCCGGACGGCGATGTTGTTCTTTTCAAGGCCGAACATTTCGGCCAGTTCGCCGTTGGAAAATCCTTCGACGTGGCGCAGCAGGAACAAAAGCGCATCGCTTTGTTCCAGCGCCGCAATCGCGCGCCGCAGACGTTCCTTAAGAAACGCCGTGGACTCCTTTGCAATCTGCGGCGGGGAAGCCTCTTTCAGCGGGATTTCAGCATGGGCGGTTCTGCGGCGAAGAAGATCTATTGCGGCATTGGCCGCCGCGCGCCGGAAGTATGCCTCGGGCATCCGAGCGTCCACAATTTCCCTCTGATGGATCATGCGAAGGAATACGGTTTGCAGGACATCTTCGGCATCCGTAGGGTTCCCCGTAACGCGCAAAGCCGTTCGGTAAACGGCGGCATAATGGGCTTCGTACAGCTCGGCAAGGGAAGTCGGCGTTGTCATCGCTGATTGCTGCGCATCGCGGGGATTGAAGGCTGATTCCATATCCGGTTCCTCAACCCTATAACGCGCAGGCAGCCTGATTATTACAAAAAATTCGTAGTTTATGATCCTTTTTGAAACGCCGGTTCTTTTTCGCCTGGAGCAAGCTTGCTCGGGCGCGGCCTTCCAAGATATCGACTTCAACGCTGTGGATTCGCTTTTCCGCAGCAAAATCCCATTGGAGCACATCCCCTTTTTTCACGGCGAAGGGCTGCCGGACTCGTATCCCAGGCCGAGTCCCTGGCAAAAGGATTCCCCCCAGCTTTTGCCGCCGCAAGGATGGTCCCCGAAGGGTGGAAGGAATTGGCGGCCGCCTCTGATCCGGTCTCCGTCCCGGCCTTTCCAAATGTTCGCACTCTATTGCCGTCTTTTCCAGTCATGATCGGGTCGTCAGCGCAGCCATTCAAGCAGGCATTGCGCGACTCCGAGGATTCCTCAAAACCGACCCCGTTCCTCTGAACGACGGCTGCCTGGATCCTTCGGTGGTTGCTGGGGAACACGCTTGGTGGTTTCGCGAAGGATCCGGTCCCGATCACGCATGGCTCGGAAGCTGCGCGAAGCTGCGTTGCGGCTATGCTCGCGAAGAATTACCGCACTGATGCCGTCACCAAACGGGGATTCGGCCGTGCATCCGCACTCAAATGGATCAGGGGCCGGAGTTGATGAAAAATTTGTTCGGAGTAGACGGGATAGGTTATTTCAAGCTCATGGGTAAGCTGTTCGCCGAAGGTGAGATTGTCTAAAATTTCAACTGCGAAAATGTGATTGTCTCTGTCGGCGGGGAGGGCCATTCCCATGCGGCGTCCCAGTTCCAGCGCTGTTGCAAAGTTCACGTCGTGAATATTATTGAGGTTCATCGTTTCCCGGAGTCTTTCTGCGGTGAACCGGTACCAACGACCGGGAATCCCCCCGATCGTCTTGATCGAATCCACGACAATAAGGCGTTCAAAACCCTCCAGCAGATCCAGAAGGTTTAGGCCTCCCACAGAGCATTCCTCTATAACCTCCAGTTGGCGCACACTGCCGAGCCTTATTTTGAAATCCCGAACCAGGCGGATTCCCACCGCGTCGTCTGAAAGATATGGATTCCCCATGCCGAGAAGGAGCGTTTTGACATCTGCGCTCGATATTCTGGAGACAGTTTCCATAAATTAGCGCTTGTAATGCCAGCGCAGCTCGCCGCCGGCATAGATTGAAATTTCAAGCGGCATCTGCCCGGGCAGGGAATGAGTGGCACAACTGTAACAGGGGTCAAAGCATCGGAAAGCCATCTCCACCCTGTTGAGGATTCCGGACGTCGGCTCTATTCCGGGCCGGATTAAAGCTTGAGCGACTTTCTTGGTCACCATCTGGATAGGAGCATTGTTATTGGTCGTTCCCACAATAAGGTTGGCGCTTTCGCAGATGCCGTTTTTGTCGCAGGTATAATGATGGGTCAAAGTGCCGCGCATGGCTTCCACAATCCCAAACCCCTCTCCGGTAATGCCCTGCGGAACAATACGGAATTTGTCGCCGGTGATTTCAGGATCGGCGCAATATCGTTCCAGCATCTCCACGTTCTGGAGTATCTCCACAAGGCGCGCCCAGTGGTTGGCCATGAGAGCTTTGCAGGGTTTGCCGCCCAGGGTTTGAAACAACTCCTCAAAGGCTTCCTGCGCTCTGGGCGTCGCCATTCGGTCCGCGACATTAAGCCGAGAAAGCGGGGTTGCACAGTAGAGGCTCGAATCGATTCCCTCGACAAAGCCCTTCCACCCGCGCTTTCTTAGGTACGGGAACTTTAAATAAGTCCATTCCTCCACATGCTCGGCTACATACTGGGCGTAATCCTCCGCTCTGTATTTGCAGATTTCGCGCCCGTTGAAATCAACGACGCGAACCTTGCCGTCGTAGAAATTCACGGCGTTGTTCTCATCCACAAGGCCCATGTTCTGGACATCCAGCGTATAGGGGCCGTGCAGGACCATGTCCACATAATCCGGATTTCCCAAAACGATTTCACGAAACAGCTTGAGAGAGAAATCGGCCAACTTGGAAAGCTCCCGGACCATTGGCTTGATGGACTCCAATTCTTCCTTGCTCAGGCCTTTGGCGACACCTCCCGGCAGGCACCAGACCAAGTGCGTGAAGCGCCCCCCAAGAACCTGTTGGATCCTCTGAGCCATGGCGCGGGCGTTGATGACGGCTAGGCCTGTTTCAGCGCCTACTTTGGACACAATTCCCAGGATGTTTCGCATCGCCGGATCGGAATCCGGCCCGCAGATAAAATCAGGCGCAGCCAGCGCGTAGAAATGGGCAAGATGACTATGGATAAAATGGGCATGATAGTACATGTCCCGAAGCTTATGCGCAAGCGGCGCGACCTCGTTGCCGAAACAACCGTCGACCGCTTTGGCGCTCGCCATATGATGGCTGGCAGGGCAGACGCCGCATATGCGGGTCATGATGCGCGGCAGTTCCTCGATCGGCCGGCCGACTACGAAACGTTCAAAGCCTCGAAGCTCCGGGATCTGGAAATAACAGTCCTGAACCCCGCCTTCGTCATCCATGAAAATTTCTATCTTGCCGTGGCCTTCGAGCCTGGTAATCGGGTCGATACTTATTGTTTTTGTCATGTCCGCAGACTCCTTTGCAGCAAAGAGGCCGGCATGCCAAAACGGTAGGCGAAGCTCACAAAATCCGGGAGGCCGCCGATGATTTCCTGAATCTCCTCCGGATCTTTGCTGTCTATAATCGCGGCGAGCGCGCTCAGGAACTTCACACCCTGATCCGCGACATTTGCCGTGGGGCCATAACAGCCGCGACAGCCCTGGCCGGTATCGGGGCAGCGAACGCCGCATCCGGAACGCGTAACCGGACCCATGCATAGAATTCCCTGCTCAAGGAGGCACCTTTCGGGATCCTGGATTATTTCGAAAGGCCGGTAGAACCGTTTGATCTTCTTTTCGGTTTTGGTCCGCCTGCAGTCATCGCAGACCGTGAGTTCGGAGGCGCCGACTACAGATCCCTTCGGAGGCAGATCGCCTTTGGCAATGGCAAGCAAGACGGCCTTGACCTGGTGCGGCGCAGGCGGGCAGCCGGGCAGAAAATAATCGACATCCACGATATCACTCAATCGGTATACCCGCTTGTAGAATTGAGGTATATGCAGGGTAAAACCGTTATTACTGGTTTCAGGACATGGTGTTTTCTGGTTTCCGGGCTCGATGGAAGGATTGTTCAGATATGCCCTGGTAATAATCTCATCCTTGCGAACCAAATTCGCCAATCCCGGTATGCCCCCCATGTGTGCACACGAACCGAAAGCAACGAGAATTTTGCTTTTCCGGCGCAAGAGCTTGGCCAGATGCTCGTTTTCACTGTTGCGCACGGCGCCGTTAAAAAGAACCACGTCCAGCTCGCCATCCCGCATTGCTTCCACGTCCTGGTACTTTCCATCGACGGCGATCGGCCACAGGCGAATATCGGCGATCTCGGCTATTTCGAGGATAAATTCGTTGGTATCCAGAACGGCGACATCACAGCCGCCGCAGGCAGCGGCCCAATATAGTGCAATCTGCAGTTCTTTCTTCTCCATGGGTCACCTCTCTATCCTGTCTGCCTGCAGCACGCTGGGGATCCGGCTTGGACCGAGAGCTCTTATTCGCTCGGTCATGTCGTTGACAATGTCCGCAAAACGCTGTCCTTCGCTGGCGCTGACCCATTCCAGGCGCACACGTGCGTCTTCCACGCCGATATCGGTCAGAAGCTTCTTGAGCAAGGGAAACCGTCTCATAGTTTTATGGTTTCCCTCCGAGTAATGGCAATCGCCCGGATGGCATCCGCAAATTAAAACGCCGTCCGCGCCGTTGGTCAGCGCTTTAACAACGAACGTAGGATCCACTCGCGCCGAACACAGGACACGGATAATGCGGATATTCGGCCGGTATTGAATGCGGCTCGTCCCCGCCAGGTCGGCCCCGGCGTACGAACACCAATTGCAAAGGAATCCAACGATTTTTGGTTCAAAACTCATAGAAGAACCCCTTCAATTTGCGCAAAGATTTGCTGGTCGGTGAAATGACGGCCTTTGATTGCGCCGGAAGGACAAGAGGCAACACAGCAGCCGCAAGCCTTGCATACGGCGCTGATTATCCTGCTGCGGCGCTTCTCTTCGTCGAATTCAATAGCGCTGTACGGACATAACTCGTTGCACATGCGGCAGCCCGAACAGCGGTTTTCATCCACTTCGGCAAACACGGCATCCACTTCTATTTTCCCTACCGCGATTTTTCCCAGAATACGGGCCGCCGCCGCGCGCGCCTGGGCGACGGTATCCGGAATATCCTTTGGAGCAACGCAGGTTCCGGCGATATAGATGCCGTCCGTCGTGGTTGCCACGGGATCGAGCTTGGGATGGCTTTCGATAAACCAGCCGTCCTTATCCTGGCTGATGTTTACCAATCTGGCAATCTGCGCCGCATCTTCACGCGCCTCCATGCCGACCATGAGGATTACCATATCCGCAGGGATCTCAATGGCCTCACCCGAGAGTTTCTCGTTGACCTCGATGACCATTTCGCAATCATCTTTTGGATCCGCCTTCCGGATGACGGGATGTTCGTTCTTTCCGTACATCAGGAAGACTGTTTTTACTTCCGAAGTTTTGCGATAGAAATCCTCGTGGCCCTTGCCGAAAGCATGCATGTCGATATAAAGGTCCGATACGTAGCATTTGGGTATGGCCGATTTAATTTCGTGGACATACTTCAGCGCCGTCATGCAACAGACGCGCGAGCAATACCCGTGGAATTCCTGGCTGCGGCTGCCCACACAGTGGATGATTGCCACATATTGCGGGATTTTCCCTTCTTTTGTTTGGATGCGTCCGGCACGGAGCATCTTCTCAAAGTCAAAAGACGTGATCACGTTAGGAAGCTTCCCATATCCATAGTGGCTGATGCGGGCAGCATCGAACTCCTTATAACCGGTGGTCACAACCACATTCCCGACCTGAACTCGGATTTCGCCGTCGGAAGGGCTATGATCGCTCTGGATGGTGGCTGCAAAATTTCCAATAAATCCTTCGAGAGTACGCACTTGGGAATGAAGCATTATTTTAATATTGTGGTTCTCTTCGACGCGGGCGATGCGCTCGGTAATCAGATCCCGGGCCGAGTCCAGATAAGGAGCCGTCAAATCAGTGCGAATCAGATTGCCTCCCAGCCGGTCTTTTTTTTCCACGAGATAAACGGGGTGCCCCGCTTCAGCTAATTCAAGGGCCGCCGTCATCCCCGCAATACCGCCGCCTATGACAAGAGTCGCCGGACACATGTCTACGGAGAAACGATCCAAAGGCTCATGCCGCTCAACACGCTGGATTCCGGCCTTCGTGAGAGCTTTCGCTTTTTCAGTCGCCGCAGCCGCATCCTGATGGACCCAGCTGCAATGCTCGCGGATATTGGCCATTTCGCACATATAGGGATTGAGCCCCGCCGTTTGCAGTACTCTGCGAAAGGTGCGCTCGTGCATCCTGGGACTGCAGGCGGCAACCACAACCCTGTCCAGATTGTGGTCGCGGATATCCTGTACAATCATTTCCTGGCCGGGATTCGAACACATGTACTTGTAGGTTTTTGCGATCGCGACATTGGGAAGCTCCGAGGCGAATGTGGAAACGGCTTCGCAGTCCACCCGCTTGGCAATGTTCGTACCGCAGTTGCAAATGTAAACGCCTATCCTGGACTTTTGCATGATCACCTCGCGTCAGGCTGCCGGCCGCATAGGCTGCATGGAAGGGCTCGAAGCCTGCTGCCGCGCCGCCGATTCCCGTATGATTCCGGCAAAATACATTGCAACCGGGCGATAGAGCATATGCGCCCATTTGCTGAAGGGCATCCTCAGCAGCCAAGGGAAAACTCCCATCAAATGGAATACATACACGATATTGGCTGCCGCCAAAAAGCCCGTGCGGTGCAGAATATGCTGGAGGATGCCGGTGACGACCATGTAGAACAGGAGCCACAGGAACATCCAGTCCGTGCTGTGGGACTGCTGGTGCTGCACTTGTATTTTTTTATACCGGCCGAACAGCACGTAGATTGTCCCGATCAACAGACCCGCACTGGCAAGATATCCGAATCCATGAACGGACCACTGTATTTCCGGACCGGCCTGCAGCCGGTCAAGAAAAAATACGATCAGCACCAGCATCGCGAAATAGCCGAACACAATTCCCAAATGCGTGAGCCAGGGAACGTGGACCCGATTGCGGTTTTCGGGATCGCACTGGGCGTAGCGCTTCTGCGTGAAAAAATGCAGCGGGAGCAAATAGATCTTTTTCAGATACAGCCACCACGGTCTGGGCGCTTTAACGGCATCTTGCATGATAAAATGCCACATCCGAACAACATTAATGGCCAGGAGGATGCTCAGAATTGCCATGAGCACCAGGTCGATGGTGTGAATCATCGAACTGGGCAAAAAGGCATCGGGCCCGTCATAAACGTTTATGTTCCCGTTTAAAAAACCATAGGTGGACAATCCCACGCCCGTGAGCAAAGCCACAATGACTACGAAGATAAGTTCCGCCTTCCAGGACATGTAAAAGCGCCTGGCGATTCCCGTGAAATCGTATCGGGAAATGAGCCAACGGCGCATGCTCATCATGGTTTCACCCGGCTCTGCCTCTCTCGGGCACTGGGCCGAGCATTGACCGCAGTAATAGCAAAGCCAGGGCGTGAGGGACCTTTCCAGTTTTTTCTCGAGCCCCATTTGCAGGTAGCGCATCGGCTTGCGGGGAAAAACAAACAGATCATCCGTATGCGGGCATACGGCGGAGCAGTTGCCGCAATGATAGCAATTCTGCACGTCTTCCGATCCGAAATGCTCCAGTTCATCAATGAGCTTTGGATTCACCCGTATTGCCATTATATCCTCCCCAGACCGCCTGCGGGCTTTGAGGTCCCCGCTATAAATTCCTCGCTTCCGGATGCCGCTAGGCTATGAAAGCGGTTTCGCTGCAAGGGCAAGCCTCCTGGCCCGCGCTTCGATTTCGCTGAGTGAAAGAGCATCCCAATGCCCAATGCCTTTGCCGCTCGAAATGCTCCGCAATACGCCGGCAGCCACGGCGGAAGCCTGTGCTACCGTATCGGGGATATCCTTAGGCGCCTGGCACATGCCGGCAACATAAATGCCTCCACGCTCGGTGTCTGTGGGGTTCCCGTTGTAGTCCAGCTCGGAAAACCAGCCGTCCGGACCCCGTGTTACGCCAAGCATTTTGCTGATCTCTTCCGTCCCCCGGGCGGGGACAAGACCAACTGCGAGAAGAACCATATCAACCGGGTATTCGAGGAGGCGGTCGTTAATGATATCTTCGCCTTTAACGACAAGATGGCCGTCCTTTTCACTGACAGTTGCGGAACGTCCCCTGACTACAAAAGCCCCTTCTTGTTTGATGCGTTCGGCAAATTCTTCATACCCTTTTCCGAACGCTCTCATGTCGATGTAAAACTCATAGCAGGCGGCTTCCTGCAGTTTTTCTTTCACAAGATGGGCGAATTTCAGGGAGTACATGCAGCATACTCGGGAGCAATATGAGTTATAGCTTGCATCCCTGGAGCCGACGCAATGGATAATGGCAACGCTCTTAGGCGGTGTTCCATCCGTGTCAAAGACCCATTCCTCCCTTTTCAGGCGCTTATTGAATTTCTTGCTTTTGGTGACGATCTTGCCGCCCGTGGGACCCGAGGCGTTTGTCAGTCTTTCGAATTCCAGGGCGGTGAGCACATTGGAATACTTTCCATATCCGTAGCGCTCCACCC
Organism: uncultured Acidobacteriota bacterium; assembly: GCA_964506795.1. Lineage (GTDB taxonomy): Bacteria > Acidobacteriota > UBA6911 > UBA6911 > UBA6911 > UBA6911. The sequence continues at coordinate 28,045 of CAZDMR010000024.1, forward strand.
TGGCGGCATCGAGCACGTCATAACCGGTGGCAATTATGATGTTGCCGATCTCAACCTCGACGGTTTGATCCTGCTCGTCGAGATTAATGCATTCTTTAGGGCATTTCTTAGCGCAGGCGCCGCACTTATGGCTCTGGACGTATATACAGTTCTGGGCATCCACGAGGTACGCATTCGGCACTGCCTGGGGGAAAGGCACATAAATGGCTTTTCGGGTCGTAATGTTGGCATCAAAGTCGCTCGGTACGCTCACAGGACACACATCCGAACAAATGTTGCAGGCCACGCAAGCCTTGACATCCACGCGACGGGATTTTTTAAGGATCTTCGCCCGATACGTTCCCGGCGATCCCGATACTTCCGTCACTTCTGAATTTGTCATGAGATCAATCATGTCATGCTGGCCGACAGACACCATCTTTGGGGTCAAGATACATGCCGCGCAGTCGAGTGTCGGGAAGGTCTTATCGAACATAGCCATGTGACCGCCGATGGTCCCGCTTCTCTCCACAAGGTAAACTTGTTTGCCGGCCTCCGCTATTTCAAGAGCCGCCTGTATTCCCGCCACGCCGCCGCCGATAATCAAGGTTGCCGGATGAACCCGCGTTTCGGCTGGAATCGCGGCAAGCGCATACGGGACGGCCAGAGTGGCGCAGGCAACGATGGCCTTGGCGCGCTGCAGCGAGAATTGAGACGTGGCGCCGCGGGCGCGGAAAGATGCCAGGCGAACTTCGGTCGGATCCTGTCCTGCGAGGGCCATGGCTCTTGCAAAGACAGGCTTGAAATATCCAGGCTGATCTCCGGCAATAACAACGCGTTCGATTTGTCCGCGTTTCAGCGATTCAGCCAATGATTGCGGATCCAATCGAGGCCGAAAGCCTAACGATTCTACCGTTTCCACCCCAGGCAAATTGGAAGAGTATTTAGCGACGGCATCCAGATTTAGGCTGTCCTTCTTCTCCGTCTGGCAGAAAAAAACGCCTGTTCGCATAAGGACCTCCGTTAGCGGAGTTTGAAGAAATTTGCTATGAATTGTTTAACACGGCGGCCGTTCAAATGTCAAATAATACTTAGAGGAAATCTAGGCGGAATACCCTATGACCGTCTAAGGTGTAATCGTAGAAAATGCTCGTTCCATAGCTTATTTTAGTGCTTTCGGTCAGCAATAAATCCCTTTGATATTCTTTGCAATCAATAGATTGCACATTAGAAATTTCTATGATAATATAAGTTTCGTTTTATCCGGTAAAAACCTTAGCAGCCCGTGGTAAAAGCACAATAGCTTGGGCTCCGGAGGGCTGAATGCAACGCGGTGCGGCGCTTCTTTCCGGCGCCTTGGCCTTGCTCGCAAGCCCTATGCGCGCGACTCATCCTATTTTCACCACGAGCTGGGGGGAGGTGCTTATTCCGGCGAAACTCAGCCTACTCACAAAACTATTGACGGCCAATGCTTTCATCATCCTTCTGGTGATTATTGGCGGGGCTTGGTCTGCAAGGCACTTTCATGATGTCTCCATAATCGCGCTTATGGTTATTTTTGGTGTCGCAGGCTCTGCAGCATCCGTCATTGCCGGATACCTAATAATGAGGAATTATTTCCGACCCCTTGTGGAGTTTCGAAGGGCCGTGGAATCGGTTCGCGGGGGATTGCCTCCGTCGATTGCCGCCCATTCCGATTCCGATCCGACTATAGGCGGAGTGATCCGTTCGGTCCGCGATGCTCTGGACCGACTGGAGGATGAGTCCCTATGGTGTACGACGCGGCTGTTAAATTCCATCGAACAGGAGCGGCAGCGCATAGGCCGGGAGCTTCACGACCAGACCAGCCAGACGCTTGCCACCGCCCTCATAAATTTAAAACTCGCCGATAGCGCAATGGGCGGCAATTTGCCGGATGCCCGCAAAAAGCTGGCAGCCGTAAAGCGACTTATCGAGCATAGCCTGGAGCAAATAAAAATCTGTGTTTACGATCTGAGGCCCGTTATGCTGGATGACCTGGGTTTGGTTCCGACCTTGCGATGGCACATCAAGACACATCTGGCGGGGACAGGGCTTTCGATCACAACGGATTTCGAGGATGCGGTTCTTAGAGCGCCTCGAGATATTGAAACCACTCTTTATCGCGTGGCCCAGGAAGCGCTGGCGAATGTTATTCGGCATGCTCATGCAACCCGAGTGTCTATACGGCTGGAAATCAAACCGGAATATGCCGTGCTGGCCATCGCGGACAACGGAAAGGGATTTGATCCCAACGTGGAAGTCATCGGTGATAAAAATGATTACGGAGGACTGGGACTTCATATAATCAGGGAACGAGCCAAACTGGCGAAGGGAACGTTGCATATTGAATCCGCGAAAGGCCGGGGAACTCAAATCAATATCGTGGTTCCTATTACGGCGCAAAATTCTTCGGAGTAACAGGGCACTATGATTAGAGTACTGCTTGTTGATGACCACACTCTTTTTCGCGAGGGTATTCGAGCCCTGCTTTCTGCAGAGCCGGATATCGAGGTTGTGGGAGAAGCTGCAGAGGGCAAACAGGCAATCGAGCTTGCCGAAGAAGTCTCGCCGGACATCGTTGTTATGGATCTGGTCATGCCGGGCATGAATGGAATGCAGGCCGCCCGGCAGTTGCACGATACGCACCCTGATATCAAAATACTCATTCTCAGCATGTACGATGATGACGAGTATGTTTGTCAAATTATGAAGGCGGGAGCATCAGGCTACGTGCTCAAACGAGCGGCCAGCGACGATCTCCTTCGCGCCATTCGCGAAGTTGAAAGCGGCGGTTCTGCGCTGCATCCGACAGTGGCCGCCAAGCTCCTCAAGGACTATGTCCGGAAATCCAGGTCAACAGAGCAGAGAGACGGCGCTTCCGTTCTCACTGCCCGTGAGTCCGAAATCCTGAAGCTCATTGCTGAAGGCTATACCAATCAGCAGATCGCCGATATGCTTGGGCTCGGCAGAAAAACGGTAGACACGCATCGCACCAACATCATGCGCAAACTGGACCTGCATGATGTTACGGCTTTGGTGAAGTATGCATTGAAACAGAAGCTCATCAATCTGGAATCTTAACCCGCATGATTCATGAAGATTTGTCGCGAGGCGACGCAGACATGCCTGGATATGTCGCCGCAGAAGAAGCTTCATGAATAATCCGGATTAAGCGCAGCTCGATTTGACAATAGACTGCTTTAACTACATATTTAATTAAGAAGGGAGGCAAGAGTGCGAGAAAAGATACAAGAGGTTCTGGACCAAGTGAGACCGGCATTATTAGCCGATGGAGGGGATGTGCAGCTCATAGATGTCAAAGACGGAGTCGTGACATTAAGGCTGACCGGTGCATGCAGTGGCTGCCCAATGGCAACCATGACCTTGAAGGGGGGAATTGAAAGGGTGCTTAAGGAACGGGTACCTGAAGTTAAGGAGGTAGTGGCCGCCTAAAGAACCCGACATATTCCTACAACCTTTGAGGATGGAAGGATTAAGCATGCCTATTTACGAATATTTTTGCCCTTCCTGCAACCTTAAATTCGAATTGCTTCGCGGCCAAACCCTAGCAGAAGAAAGCTCCTCTTGCCCTCGCTGCTGCAATGGCGCTGAACGGATGTTCTCTTCTTTCGCCTTCCCGGGACAAACCCGGAGCAGTCAAGGGCTGTCTGCTCAGATCGCGGGAAGTTCCCCTTGCAGTTCCTGCTCAGCCACAAGCTGTTATAAATGCCATAGATAGCTCCTTCAGCCGGAAACTGCCAAGGGCCTGCCTCAAGAGAGGACTAAATGGTCGGAGCCGGAGAACCAACCTTCGATGACTGCGCAAGCAAAATAAAAGATATAAAAATCCTCCATCAATCATGGTGAAAGGAAAGTATGGAAATGAAAATCTCAGGGGTCTCCCATGAACGTAAGTGGAGAAAGCCCGATGAGCTTGCCCATGAGGAAGAGATTATTGTTATGCTCAATGGAGAAATTCATAAGTTTTACTGCATTCCTGATGGCCTGGAGGAGATGATCGCTGGCAATTTGAAATCGAGAGGCATAGATCCTTCCATATGCCAGATCAAGAAACTCGGCAACAATGAGTTTGAGGTCAAAGTCTCCCAAGAGCCGGTAAAAGCTGCCCGGACGTGTGATTCCAAGAAAAAGTTAACCCAAGGCGAAGTTTTCGGTCTGGTTCGAGCGCTGAACGAAAATAGTTACTTGTACCGGAAGACCGGTTGCACGCATGTTATCGGGATCTGCGAGGATAAGAGGATTTTTGTCGAAGATATAAGCCGGCATTGCGCCATAGATAAAGCCATCGGCCGGGCAATCAAAGGCGGAATCAACCTGGCGGAAAGTTCCCTGGTTAGCTCGTGCCGGCAAACGGCTTCCACAATAACCAAGGCGATCTTTTGCGGAATCCCGATAGTCATAAGCATCGCTGCTGTCACCGACCTCGCTATAAAAGAGGCCAACAAACACGAAATAACACTCATCGGTTATGCCGGTTCTGATGGGTTTAACATACGTTCTCACGATTGGAGAATCAAAGCCTAAGAGTATTATGGAGCGGCTGAATAGCAGGTTTTATCGTTCTGCGGCATCCAAACCCAAACCTTTTGCTGAATTTGAAATAAGAAGTGAGATGGCCTAACAAACTTTCTTTGCTCTGGTGCGGCAAATGCACGAATTTGGGGTAACGGAAAACATAGTTAATATTGTCTTAGCCAAAGCTGGGGAAGCGCAAGCGAGCAAGGTTATCCAAATTAACATAGTGGTTGGCGAGATGACAGGGTTTGTCCCTGACTGCATTCAATTCTATTTTGATTCTCTTAGCAAAGATACCATCGCCCAAGGAGCAGTGCTTCACTTCGAAGTAGTGCCAACTCATTTGCGCTGTCGGGATTGTTCCACGATTTTCCACCCGCAAGATACTCTATGGTCTTGCCCTAAATGCCAGGGCCAGAGCGCAGAAGTATCCAAGGGACGAGAACTCTATATCGAAAGCATGGAAGTGGAATGAAAAAAATAGAAGTTATCCAGAACCTTCTGGAAGCTAATGACACAATAGCCAAACGAAATCAGCGGCTGTTGGATGAGCACAAGGTCTTTGCCGTTAACATTATGTCAGCTCCAGGCGCTGGCAAGACGAGTCTTATTCTGCACACCCTGAGGAGGCTGAAAAACAGACTGAGCATAGCTGTGATCGAAGGGGATGTTGCTTCTACAATAGATGCGGAGAAAGTGCAAAACGAGGCAAGAGCCGTGGTTCAAATAAATACGCGAAATATGGCGGAAAGTTGTTCCTTAATGGCTGTCATGATTGAGGCAGCTTTAAAGAACCTGCCCCTGGATAACCTAGACCTCCTGTTGGTCGAGAATGTCGGCAATCTCATTTGCCCCTCCGAATTTGCTCTGGGAGAACACAAACGCGTCGTGATTTCCAGCCTGCCCGAAGGGGACGATAAGCCCATTAAGTACCCCCTCATCTTTATCGATGCCGATGCTGTGATAACAAACAAAATGGACCTTCTTCCCCACGTTGACTTCGATATCGCCGCCTTTCGTAATTCCATCACAGGACTAAATCGCAAAGCCGAGATTTTCCAACTTTCCTGCAAGACTGGCGAGGGGATAGAAGAGTGGTGCTCCTGGATATTGCGACAAGCGGAGACTAATGCCACAAAACCATAGAGAGGATTATCTCTAATAGTGCGAGAACGATACGCGGTTCCCGAATCGCAGAACCGCGCCTATCCATGCCGTGCATCAAAAGCGCCATATGCAAAAGGAATTTCCTGCCGTTTCAGCAGGTTGGCTTTAACGCGATGTTTTACCCTCTCCCTGGGAGGATTGGCCGGACCAAATTGCAGAACTTGACATACACAACCTTCGAAAGCCATCGCAATAGCGGGCGGTGCGGCCACTGCGGACGATGAAAGCCCTCAAGATATTCGCCGGGACGTAATCTTCAACTCCAGGCAAAGCCCGCAAGCGGATTCGCTCAGGATTGTCGGGATAAGTCCGCTACTGCCAACCGTTGGTTATTCCGGAAGCGGCGATGTAGCCGATGGCCTCGATTTCGTGGATCCGGCCGTTGCGGATTTTGAAAACGTGGGCGGCGGGCAGATCGAATACGCCCCAATGATTGGATAGTTCGGTAATTCCGGGGACGCCGGTGATCCGCATCATTTCGGGTTCGCCATTGTGGCGGAATATCGAAAAGGCGAATACCAGCCCTTTCGCTTCGTCCACCGCGAGGATGCGCCGGTCGGTGATGTCGGTTATGTAGCTCCACATGCCCGTATTGATCTGTTCCCCGCATTTCAGTCTGCTGAGAATTGAGGAATCCTTCGCCGCCGTTTGTCGCGACGGATCGTTGGCGCCTATCTCGCCGTTCTCCCGGCGCTGGCACTCATCGGCGAATGGGGCGAGATCGCCGTTGTCGTTTACGATTGCTTCGTAGTAGGAATTGGCGATTTCGATCATTCGTTTGCGCGGCACCCGCTCCAGCTTCGGCTGCCGTTCCAGAAGCGCCGGCCTGACTTTCGACATGTTGGGGTGCAGGGGTTCGTCGCCGTGAATGACCACGTGATCGATCTCCTGGATCCGGTGATGCACCACCTTCAGCCGGACGGCGGCGATTGTCGGATTCCCGTTCTCTTCGATAACGCCCATAAAGGCGACTTCTCCGCTATCGGGGTCGGCGACGATGATTTTAAAATCGCTGGGGCCGGCGGTGGCGGTTTTCCAGAGGCCCTCACCCATGGGAGTCTTTGCGGTATTTTCTACCAGCTGTACGTTTTCCGCCAGCGGGAGACCGGAAGGATCGTTTTTGGCCAGAGCATCGAGGTACCGGTCCATCGTATCGGCCAGGCATTGCCGGTTGCAGCTCCAGCCGTCTCCCCCCAGGTAGGGAACGCCGACGATGCCGATGGCCTCGATCTCGTGTATCTGTCCGTTACGGATCTTGTAAATATGGGCGGCAGGCACGGTGAATTCACCCCACTCGTTTTCGCGTTCTGTAAAGCCGGGAATATTGACGATCGGAAGGGAATTCGGATTGCCGTCGTGGTTGAACATGGAATAAATCATGACGAGGCCCGTTTCCTCGTCAACGGCCACCGGGCGCAGCTGGTTGATATCGGTGATATAGGCCATGATTCCGGTATCGAGCTGTTCCCCGCACTTCATTCGCCGGTAATAGGCTCGCGCGTCATTAACGTCCTTGATTATGTCTGGAGGAGTCAGCGTCAGATCGTGGGCGGTGGTGATGCCGCCTTCCCGGCGCTGGCAGTCGTCCGCAAAGGGTGCGGCGGATCCGTCGCTTTGTTCGATGGCGGCGTAATAACCGAGCGCGGCTTCCAGCATCTGCCGGCGGGAAACCTTTTCGGATTCCTTCAATTTTTCCAGCAGGCCCGGACGGGGCCTGATCAGTCCTGGCGGGAGTTTCCCGTCTATGGGCATCACCATATGATCGATTTCGACAATTGCCCCGTCTTTCAACAGCAGGCGTGCGCCCAGCATAGCCGGCTTGCCGTTGTTTTCAATGACGCCCATGAAGCCCACGCTTCCCGCGACCGGATCGGCGACATAGATCTTGAAATCGGTCGGTCCGGCAGTGGCGGTTTTCCACAGCCCTTCGCCGATGGGAGTGGATCGGGTATTTTCAACCAGCTTGACGCCATCCGCCAGAGGAACCGCGGCGGGATCGCGCTGCACAAGCGCCGCCAGATATCGATCCATAAGTTCAATAAGGCCGGATCGGCCGGACTGCATTTTCGAGCATGCGCAACTCAAGCCGATAATGAGAATAAAAATACCGGCAAGGATCGTTGATTTTCTCATGTCCTATTCCCTTTTGATGCGTCGATTGGACCGGAGCTGTCCGTACCACGGGCTGATATTTCATCGGAATACTCGTTCGCTTGCGAACCCACGGCATTCTACCGTAAAATGGTTTTTCCAGATAGGTATTCTCAATACGGCTAGGAGGCGGTCCGAATATTAGGATGTGCGGTGCGCATGGGGCTTGGGGACGAGATCGAGGCGTGAGGAGGAGGCGATGCGGGGACATCGTTGACGACGAGCAACAAAGGGCTCGGTCCGCAACCTCCTTGCGCCCGAAGGGTTCCGAGCGCCGCATATCTTCATGCTCGTGCAGTCTCCTAGAGTGCAGTTTAAATATGGATTCGATTGGCTTTATTGAAAAATCGATTTTTTGTTCCTTTCATTAATTTCAAAAAAACCATTCGGGAAAAATAGGAATTTGAAATGGCAACAATCGAAGAGTACAGAAGTTATGGTAAGGAGATCGAAGATATTCTAAGGCTGGATTCTTTCCCCGTAGCCGTGAAAATGATTCAAAAGGAAGAAGAGATTCCGGCTGGGTCAGTGAGGCCCCAAAAGGATCGGAATCAGCATCTTGCTCAATGTCAGGCTTTCTCTCTCTCACGACGCAGTGGCGAAACCGTGGCTATGCTGAAAGAAGATCACTGGTGTTACGCGCCTGTCATCGGTTACGGTTTGGTTGAACAACCGGAATTTTTCAGGAAGGGGGGATTATATAATCCGCAGCTTGGCGATGATCCGGAAATAACGGAGGCTTTGGGCGGCACCGGTTCGAAGTTCCTCGGTCATTTCCTTGAAAAACCTGAATTTGCAAAAAATATGACATTTCCGTGCCTTGAAGCCGGAAAGTACATAGGCTGCCTCACGGCCCCCCTGAGGAATGCCTCCTTTGAGCCGGATGCGGCTCTCATCTATTCCAACAACGCCCAGCTGAGAAATATACTGATGGCAATAAAATACAAGGAAGGCGTCCACGTAATATCCGAATTCGATCCCATAGACTCCTGTATCTACTCCCTCGTTCCCCTGATCGAGGGTAAGAAAAACTATATAATTACCATCCCTGATCCGGGTGAACAGGAACGGGCTCTTACCGATGAAAATGAAATTATTTTCTCGCTGACAAGAGATAAAATAAAAATCCTGGTAGAGGGCCTGAGGCACTATGATGAGATAAAACTCGGATATACCCATTTAACCAAGCTTATGCAGGCCGATTTCGAACAGCCAAAATTCTATTCCATTCTGTTTAAGAGATGGGGCGTTATTCAAAAGACAAAGACTGAATAAGAAAGCATGATAAGGATAGGAAGAATGGGCTGCCTTTTGCTTTCGAACCTCCCCGTTTGGTATCGTGAAGGCCTCTTTGAAGCTTACCTTTTGCATTGAAGGATCATCTGGAGTCGATGCTCGGCTGCAAGGTCGATCTGGGAACTCCTGACAGTTTAAACCCGCGGATTCGTCAGCGCGTTCTGGGAGAGTGCGTGTCTGTCCCCTAGGATTGGAGAGGCGCCGCCCGCATGGGTCTTGCGAGGCGAGATCAAGGCGCGAAGAGGGGGCGATTCGGGATGTCGTCGAGGACGAACAACATAGATATCACCTCGCAACATCCCAATGCCCTTTGGATTCCGGACATTCAGAGTCGCAGATGGTATGCCCTGCGGTACACTTGTCGAACTGCGGGAGCCTGAATATATCCACAGATTTTCAAGAGGAAATGAAGCAGCCCCATAGAAAATGCCGGTTATTTCTCCGCCTGGAACAAGTTTACTTTGGCCTGGCCTTCCGAAATATCAACTTCAACGCTGTTGATTCCTTTCCCCGCCGCATAATCCCATTGGAGCGTTTCCCCTTTTTTTACGGTGAAGGGTATCTTTTCCGAAGGGGCGCCGGACTCGTATTCAAGCAAAAGGATGCCGGATGTTTTTCCGCCGGAAGGATTGTCTCCCGTAATGTGCACCGACAAGGACATTGCGGGATTGACCGCCGCGCCGCGCTGGTATCCCGTGTTGTAGAAATCTATGCGATCATCGCCCGTCTGGCTTACTTCCGCATAGACCGCGCCTTTTTGCACCGTGATCCTGATTTCGTCCACTACGGAAGACTTCGGAGTCTGATCGAAATATTTATTAAACCGCCAGCTTTTTCTGGGCTCGTTGTTGTCCAGCGTTGCGTTTTCCTGTCGGCTGCCTGCCCTTTGTTTGCCGTTCCGATACTCCGTTATCGTCATTTCAGCCGAATCCGCTGCTTTTTTTAGTTCCAGTTCGGCTTTTCGCTCCGCATCGAGAGGAATGCGGAGTTCGCCGCCGGCGGATATTTTGACATAGCAGGGCACTTGCGCGGTCTCTGCGACGGCCGGATCGGCCGATGGGACAGCCGCCAAGAGTGACGCCGTACCGAAAATTAGTACGAATAAACAGATCCACGAGGAATGAACCGAGTTTTTCATTTTGAATCCTTTCTTTCCAGACTGCCAGGCTTACATTTCCGCGGCACTGAACGTCAGCGATTTGCTGAAGCTTTTCTCGTCTATGATATGCAGGTATTGTTGTCCCATGCCGGTGGTCGATAACCTGCACCAGGTTTTACCGCCGTCATCGCGCGGGACCGTGAACACCAATTGGCCTACCTCCTCCAAAAGAACCTCTCCGCCTTTTTCACGGGCCGCGGCCTTGAAATTTTCGTAAAACTCGGCCCGCGATACGCTCTGGTTCCTGCTGCCGTCTGATTTTCTAACTTCGTACGGAAGAAACCAGTGCCTGCCCTGCACCTTTTTCTTCACGTTTTTGTTGAGCTTGGCATCCTTGATCTCAAATTCATATTTGCTCATATTCCTGGCGAGAACGGATCCGGGATATGGCCTGATAACCGGGTGTCCCGGAATCTCCTGCGCCTATGACGCGGGATTCGACAAAAACAATCCAAGGACTAAAAACCCCGATAATTTCATTGCTTTTTTGATGTCCTCCCCTTGATGAACAATGGTTTTTGGGAAAGCCCATTATAGCGGCTGAAGCCTAATCTGGCCAGCCATTCAGATTCCCCTGTTGCTCCCGGGCTTTGCGCCCTATCCATTTTCCGAAACGGGCATCTGCTTTTTTGTTTTCAGCGAAGATAAATAGAATGCAATAAGAATGAGGATCAGAATCAACATAAAAACGGGGATGGCTTCAGGCGAAAAATGCCGCGCAATAATGCCGGTGGCGGAGGGGATCGCCGCTCCTCCGACGCCCATTGCCGCAATCTGAATTCCTATAGTGTTTGCCGAATGTTCAGGGCCCACGCGTTCAGTCGTCCCCGAAATCAACGCGGGAAGCACCGGCGCAATCGCCAGCCCGATGACCGTGACGGCAGCAAGGTTGACGATGGTATTTATGTCCAGCTCAAGAATGAGGGTCGCGGAAAACGCAAACAAAAGGCTTCCCACAATCAGCTTCATCCTGCTGATGCGCAGGGTATAAGCGCCCGCGAAAATTCTGCCGACCGTGAACAGGCCCCAGAAGCTGCTTATCCAGTATCCGGCCAGTTTCGGCGGCATTCCGCGCGATTCAGTCAGGAGGGTATACGACCATGCTCCGAAGGCAACCTCCACCCCCATGTAGAGGAAAAACAGGAAGATGCTCATCCACACTCCCGGAAGGCGGAGCGTTTCTTTCATTGAAGTGTCGTATGCATTTAAACGTTTTTCATTTTGGGAGGCGGCGGGTTTTTGAGACCGGTTCTCCCACATGGGGATGGTGAGCAGAAAACATGTCGCGAGCGCGAACTGAAGGATTCCCACAACGAAGTAGCCCCATCTCCAATTGCCGCTGAGGGCTATGGCCGTGGTCATTATTACAGGGCCGATTGTCGCACCGATACCGTAGCTTGCATGGAGCCATTGCATCAGGCGGTCCCCGTGGCTGGATGCGACATAGGTATTCAGCGTAACGTCAATGCCTCCGCCTCCCAGCCCTGCGGCCACGCCCGCAATCACCATTAACCACCAGCCCGGAGCGGCGGCATATCCGAGAAGCGCCAAGCCCGCGGCTGATGTGCTTACGGTCAGCAGCCCGCCCAGCCTGAAATGAGCCATGAGCCGCCCCCCGAAGAAGCTGGACGTCAGATAGCCGGCTGTGAACGAGACCATCAAGGCCCCGAGCGCATCATGATCAAGTGAAAAATCGCGCCGTATGGACGGCCACCCGACGCCCAAAAGGCCGTCGGGCAGGCCCAGCGAGATATAGGCGACAAACGCCAGCAGCATCAGGCCCGCGCTCATTTTGACCGGAGATTGGGATGATTCAGCCACAGCTCTGTCCCCTAGGGCGCCGGAATGAAATTGGACGTTTTCCCCATAGGCCAGAAATGCCCGAAGAGGAACGGCCGGTCCATCTTCTTCACGTGATTCGGGCAGTGCGGCAGATTCTTCGGGAAATAAACCAGCGCCGATTGGGAGAATACCCCCTTCTCCCAGTCACTCCCGAAGGCGACTTCAACAATTGCTCCAAGGTTTTTCATGTCCTGCGGGTCCGAAGAAATGAACATCAGGTATTCGTCGTTCGGATGCATGTGCGGCGGCTCCATGAACATGCCGGCGAGCATGGCGTAGTAGAGCGCGAAATTCGGGACCGCCCCTTCGATGGCTTTCAACAGCTCGGGACCGGCGGCGACAAACGGGCTGTTCAGAGGGTTCTCCACCGCCATTGGAGGCATCGTGCCCACGGCATCCCGCACAAAGTATTTTTCGTATTTGTTCTTCGCCATAAATGATTCCTTGTTGATAATTGAAAAAAGCATGAACAGGCAATGGAAGGTATCTTAACAAAAAAGGATACACATTGAGCGGTTAAAGGTTGATACTCTGCAGGACGATGCCTCAGACGCTCAGGGGCGTCAATACATACCAATTATGGAGGAATCGCGCATGAAATTGCGTATCGCTCTGATTACGATTTTGTGCATAGGCCTTGTTTGCGCTGTTTCAATGCTGGGCAGTCGGACCTATGCGCAGGGAGACAGGGTGGGCTCGTCCAACCCCAAAATTACGGTGCTCAACCCAATGGGCACCCCGCCGCCGATCACGCTGATACCGCAGGCGCCGCGCCTGGATACGCTGGACGGCAAGACCATCTATTTAATAAATACCGGTTATATCGGGACCGATCGCTTCATGGATGAAACAGCGCAATGGTTCAAGGCCAACTATCCCAAAACCAATGTCGTCTATAAGGATAATCAAAGCGGAGCCGGATTGTCGTCTCTGAGCAACGATTTGTGGGCGGAGATAGCCGAAAAAGGGGATGCTGTGATTGCCGGGCTGGGCCATTGAAGCCTCTGCGCCCCGGGGGCGGTTCGCCTCTGTTTTGATATCGAGTCCAAAATGAAAAAACCCGCAGTGCCTGTCGTCATGCATGATTTTGAAAAACAGGAAAAAGAGGTAACTCTAAACCTCGGCATGCCAGGCCTCCGCATTCAGTATTTCCGCGGCCCGGTCTGGGGTAAAACGAATGAGCAGATCAGAAAGCAGATAATGGAAGGCAATAATCCGATTACCGGAAGACCGGTGATGCGGGAACTGGTGGAAAACCTGACAAAACCCCTGACTGCCGAGGAGCAGAAGACCGGGGAAATTCGGAAAAACGTGGGGCCCGATATGTACACGGGGACTCCGGACGAGCTTCAGAAGTTGTTTCTCGAAAAGCGCTACACGGACTTCCTGCCTGTGGTATTGCCGACGGAAGAAAAAGTCGCCGAGATGCTCAAAGCGACCAGCCACGAACCCGACGAGGTGCTCGGCAGAATGAATCCGGGGTCCGAGGCCGGTGAAAACTGGACCTACACGGTAAAGGATGCGGCCATTAATGCGGTCATGGCGGGCGCCGAACCGGAATATTTTCCGGTCATTCTGGCGCTGGGTTCAACCGGCATGACGGCCGTCAATGTTTCCGACAACGGTTTCATGGCGGGCGCCGTAATCAATGGCGGTATTCGCGACGAAATCGGGCTTAATTACGAGGAAGGCGCCGTGGGTCCCTATGCGCATGCCAATACAACGATTGGAAGGGCGTGGAGCCTGCTGTCCATCAACGGCGGAAATTGCGGCAAAGTCGGAACAACCTATATGGGCACGATCGGCAATCCCATGAACCTGATCGGGATAATCATCGCCGAAAATGAAGAGAAGTCCCCCTTCAAGCCGCTGTCGGTGAGGCGCGGATTCAAAGAAGGCGAGAATATCGTCACCTTGTTCATGGGGTGGGGCATTCTTTCCGCCAAGAACTGGGCCGCGACTGCCTGGGGGCCGAACATGAATTATCCCGCCATTATCAAAGAGATCTACAATACACAGGACGGGTGGTTGTTTGGAACCTGCGCCGTGCTGAGTCCGCCGATCGCTGATTTCGTCAGGGATGCCGGATACGATACCGTGGAGAAATTTACGGAATGGGTAACGGGTCTGAAGCCGGGCGCCAAGCCTGTTGTCGGCGGGAATCTGAACAGCGGCATCCGTCGCGCCGGCGGGACGTTCACCGTTATCGTCACCGGAGGATCCAACAACAACTATTTCAGCATGGGCGGCATGGTGCCGGCCCGGTCCGCCCAGATTGATGCGTGGCGGTAGACGCCCGCGGTACTTTTTAACCCGGATGATGCATGAGGATTCGCGGCGGTGCGCCGCAAGCATGCATGGATCCGCCCCTGCAGTATGAGCTTCATGAATAATCCGGGTTCATGCTTCGGATTAAGTAAAAATGGGATAGAATCCGGGGCCATGCAGACTAAAGACCATGTATTGCAGTTCCGTGTTTACCTGGAGGATACCGATGCGCTGCGCATCGTGTATCACGCCAACTACCTTCGCTTTTTCGAGCGCGGCCGGAGCGAGTTTCTTGAATCGCTTGGCGTCCCGATGGACCAGGTCGCGCAGCCCGATTGCAGGCTGGTCGTCTACGAGACCCGCATTAAATTCCGGCGGCCGGCTTTCCTGGGCGACCGAATCGAGGTTCTGACTTCAACACTGCGCGCGTCGGAATTCCGCCTCACCTTCCGTCAACAGATCAGGCGCCGGGGAGAAGATGAAGCCCTGGTGAGCGGCGAGACCGATATTGTCGCCGTCGACCGGAACGGCAACCTGACTGAACTGCCGGCAATTTTCAATTCCGCATGAACTTGCCGGATAGGAAACAAACCCTTTCAACGGGGCAATGTCGATCGCATATAATTGCATATTTCTTACTTCCTAGTGAAATGAGAGCCCCCTCGGCGCCGACGGAAATTCAGAATCGAATCGGGGCTGAACGTTTGAGATTTTTCCATAAAGAGGAGGAAGATCATGGCGCGGATATTGCCGGTTGCGCTTATAACACTATGCCGGGTTCCCCCTTCGCTATGCGCTTAGGAGAAAGCCGCTAAGGACAAACTGGGGCTCACATTTCCTGACCTTGGGGCGATCTGGCATGTCACGGATAGGATTGCGATTTTGCCCGGCATCTCCTTTAGCCGCAATTGGTCGCACGTCAATACCAGCGAAACTACGGGCCATATAGTACGTCCGGCTATCAGCCTCAGATTTTACATGTCCGATTGGAATGGTCTCCGCTTCTACCTGACTCCAAAGTATCGATACGGCTGGGGCCACAGTCGTTTAACACAGGAAATCTATGAGAGTGGCCATGCCTCACACGAGCATGAAGTCGCTGGTGCCTGGGGCCTTCAGTATGCAGTCAGCGGCAATATTAGTATCTTCGGCGATATCGGAGTCGGGTATCGTCGTGTCTCATAGTCGTACGGCGGCTCTGCTTATGCTGGGGTTGAATCCGATAGCAATATGGTAAGGACGGAAGGCAGTTGGAGATTAATCTGGTATGTTAAATGAGGAATCTCCCCGGTTACGCAGTAGAAGCTTCATGAATAACCCGGGTTAATATTGGTGTTTATAGTTACGATGGCGTCTGTTCTCGGATTCCTTCGAGAATGGACAAGGAGTATTCGCTCGGTTGTCACAGCCCAGCTCAAGGGGGCTTCCATCCCTCGAGCCCTTCGGGCGCCGGCAGAGCGGCCTCGTCCGGGTTGTTGCTCGGCTTTAACAATGTCCCCACATCGCCTCCGGGCTCGACGATTCATAAAGCATCTGCGTATTAAACACCCCGCCAAATAAAAGAATGCCTGCGCGACCGGGAATCCCCCGTTACAATCGTGGACGGACCGCGATTGGATTTGCTATACAATAAGACAAGTCGTTTTTGCCGGTTTCCAACCTTCACGGGGGGAATTTCTATGGAACAGACTATTCGTTTCAGGCTCAACAACCGTCCCGTAAGCGTCACAACCGACGGGGACCGGGCGCTCCTTTGGGTGCTTCGGACAGATTTGAATCTAACGGGTACAAAATACGGCTGCGGCCTGGGCAGCTGCGGAGTTTGCACCGTGCTTGTTGACAACGAGGCAGTCCGATCCTGCCGATATCCGGTCAAGGATGTTTCGGGAAAAGAAGTGGTCACGATTGAAGGTCTGAGTGAAGAGGGGACATTGCATCCGCTGCAGAAAGCGTTCATACAGCATGAAGCTCTTCAATGCGGATTCTGCACGCCGGGAATGATCCTTGAAGCTTTCAGCCTGCTTCGCAAGAACAGCAGCCCGAGCCGGGCGGAGATTATGGAGAGCATGGATCCTCATCTATGCCGGTGCGGCAGTTACCCGCGCATCATCGACGCGATCCAGACTGCCGCAGCCGAACTGAAAGGAGGAACAGACCATGACGGGCAATGAAGAATTTCCGAGCCGCCGGGAATTCATGAAGCTGCTCGGCCCGGGCCTCTACTTTCTTTTTTCCGTGGACGCTTGGGTCCTGGGCCAGCGGAAGCAATGGGATTTCGGCCGCAGCTATCCGGAGGATTTTAACGCCTATCTCCGAATTGCCGAAAACGGACACGTCACCTGCTATTCAGGCAAGGTGGAGATGGGACAGGGAGTGACCGCTTCGCTGGCGCAAATGCTGTGCGAGGAATTGGAAGTGCCCTACCATTCGGTAAGCATGGTCCTTGGAGATACAAAGCTGTGTCCATGGGATCCCGGCACCAACGGTTCGCGCAGCATCAAATATTTCGGCCCGGCCTTAAGAGCGGCCGGCGCGGAGGCGCGGGAGGTATTGATCCAGCTGGCGGCGGACCATCTCAAATTGCCGGCCGATCGTTTGGTTGCAAAGGAAGGCGTCATCCGCGACAAAACCGATCGCCGAAAGAGCGTGACTTACGGGTCTCTTGCCAAGGGGAAAACGGTGGAACTGCATTTACGGAAGAAACCTCCGCTGAAGGCCTCGTCGTCCTTTAAGGTTTGCGGCAAGTCCCTGCCTCGCGCCGATTTCCGGGACAAAGTGACGGGGAAAGCCCTGTTCGCCGGAGATATCCGGCTGCCGGGAATGCTTTATGGGAAAGTACTCAGGCCGCCGGTTCATGGCGCCAGATTAAAATCGGTGGATCTTTCTCCTGCTGAGGAAATAAAGGGCGCGCGTGTCCTGCGGGACGGGGATTTCATCGGCGTCGTTCATCCGCTTCCGGATATGGCGGCAAAAGCGCTTGCTCGGATCCGGCCGGAATATGAATTACCCCGGGCCAATGTAAACGACCGGACGATTTATGATCTCTTATTGCGGACGGATGTCCGGGACAACGAGGTGGAACAAAAGGGCGATTTAGGGCAGGGAAGCAGGCAAGCCACAGTCAAATTCGAAGAATCCTATTTCACTCCCTACGTGGCCCATGCCGCAACTGAAACGCACAGCGCGCTGGCCCATGTGGAGGACGAAAACGCAACCCTTTGGATCGGAACGCAGGGACCTTTCGGCGCCCGTGGGCAAATCGGCGGAGCCATCGGTATGGACCCCGAAAGGATCCGCGTCATCACTCCCTATTTGGGGGGAGGGTATGGCGGCAAGACCCAGGTGGGGCAAGCGGTCCAGGCGGCGCGGCTTTCCAAAATGGCCGGATGCCCGGTGCAGGTTGTCTGGTCTCGGGAAGAGGAATTTTTCTACGACACATTCCAGCCGGCCGCAGTTGTAAAGATAAAGTCGGGGCTGGATGCGTCCAATCGAATTGTACTGTGGGATTATCACGTCTATTTCGCCGGGGACCGGAGTTCGCAGAATATCTACGATGTTCCCAATCTGAGGACGTTATCCAGAGGATCCAGCTTCGGCGGCGGCGGGCCCCATCCCTTCCCAACGGGGGCATGGCGCGGGCCCGGGAGCAATACCAATATTTTCGCCCGTGAGTCGCAAATGGACATCATGGCGGCCAAAGCCGGAATGGATCCAATAGAATTCCGTCTTAAGAATCTCAAGGATGAGAGAATGATACGCGTGGTGAAGGCCGTCGCTGAAAAGTTCGGCTGGACCCCCGCCAAAACGCCCAGCGGACGCGGTTTTGGAATGGCATGCCTCGATTATCTGGGCACCTATGTAGCCATGATTGCCGCGGTTCGCGTGGATCAGACGAGTGGAAAAATTCAGGCGGAACGCATTGTTCAAGCCATAGACATGGGGCCCGTCATCAATCCCGAGGGCGCGCGGATGCAGATGGAAAGCGGCATCATAATGGGGCTTGGATATTGCCTCAGCGAGGAGATTCATTTCAGCGGCGGCGAGATTGAGGACCTGGATTTCGAATCCTACAAAACCCCGCGTTTTTCCTGGATACCCAAGATAGAGACGGTGCTGGTTGAAAATCTGGATATCGATCCGTCGGGCTGCGGGGAGCCGCCCATTGTCGGAATGGGGGCTGTGATGGCAAATGCGCTTTATGATGCGACGGGCGTGCGTGTATGCCGGCTTCCCCTGACTCCTGAGAGAATTAAGGCACAACTTGCTTAATTGCGACCTATTGCCGGCGGTCGGGAACGGCCGCCGGCGGTTTCCGCCGATGTAAGGCAGGAAGGACTGCCTCGATATCCGGATGACCGGCCATGCAGCGGGCGCACGCCTTGGCCGGACAGTTGAGGCGAAGGAGTCTGAATTTCAATCTTTTCCTGCTCAACCTGTAGTAAAATCACTTAATAAGATTCAACGGCGCTTAATGCACAAGCCTTTTCAGAAATATAAACGGTTTCGACCGGCAACGAATTTTTTAAAATATGCATTAATTTTTGCGATGGCATCTCTGCATCGACTCGAGAGTCGGCGAGTTGGATTGCCCAGGGGAGACGGAATTGGATCCCGCAAACCGCTGACCCATCGCGGATGGAAATCCTGATGGCGCAGGAGCAACGCGCATGATCGGCGAAAGGATTTCGCATTACAAAATATTGGAGAAGCTGGGCAGCGGGGGCATGGGAATCGTCTATCGCGCACTGGATGAGAATCTTGGCCGCGATGTCGCCGTCAAAGTCCTGCACCCCGAAGTCATGCACGATGCGGACCGGCTTGCCCGCTTCGAGCATGAGGCCAAGTCCATCGCAAAGTTGGCCCATCCGAATATCCTCGCCATCCACGACTTCGGGAAAGTAGGGGGAACCGCATTTGCGGTCACCGAGCTATTGGAGGGGGAAACGCTCGGTCATCGGCTCGCGCGCGAACATCTGCACTGGCGCAAAGCCGTGAGCATTGCCGCTTCGACTGCGGAGGGCCTGGCGGCCGCCCACGCAAAGGGGATTACCCATCGGGACATCAAGCCGGAAAATATCTTTCTCACATCCGACGGCAGGGTCAAGATCCTGGATTTCGGCATTGCAAAAACCAGCCTTCCCCCAATTCTGGATTCCCTGGTGCCCACGCTGACGGTCCCGCATGTAAGGGATGAGACCGTGATGGGGACCGTCGCCTATATGGCGCCCGAGCAGCTTCGCGGGGAAGCGGTGGATGCCCGCAGCGATATCTTTACACTCGGCTGCGTCCTTTACGAAATGCTGACTGCCCAGCGCGCCTTCAGCAGAGGCTCGTTTGCACTCACCGTGACGGCCATCCTTATGGCTCCGGCGCCGGAAGTGCATGTGTCGGGCATGGAAGCTACACAGGAATTGAACCGCATCATCGGCCGCTGTCTGGAAAAGAATCCGGCGGAGCGCTTCCAGTCGGCAAGCGACCTCGCGTTTGCTCTGAGCTCCCTCCTGGTTGAGAAACAGGGCGCGCGCGCGCCCGCTATCCCCGTTGCCGGCCCGATCTCAGCCGACACAAGGAAAAAGAGGCAGGATGATAGGCCGGGCGTTCGCGGCATGAAGAGCAAATGGCTGAGCCGCATTGTTGTTCCCGCCGCACTGCTTTGCATCCTGGCTGCAGCCGTATGGCTATGGATTTCCGGCAATAGAGAAATAACACTCCAAGTCCTGCCGTCGGATAACGAAGCTTTCGACAACAGTGATTTGGAGGCAAGCCTGGCCCAAAAGCTAAATCAGAAGATCAGCGAGTTGGAGATTATCAATGTCTTCCCGCTTCGGGAAAGGCAGACCCTCAGCGGCATGGGACAGGATTACGTGGGAATTGCCAAAAGATACAATGCATCAGCGCTTTTGAAATGGGGCTACAATCTCACTGGCGAAGACCTGGAAATATATGTTGAGTTGATCGACGGCCGCACAGGGCTGGCCCGGCACGTGAAGACCTTTGCCGGGAAGACTTATCAGGCAACAGACCCTATCACCCAGATTGCAAGCTATGTCGTGGAAAAGCTCCGTCCCCGCCTCGGCCGCACGGAGAAGGATAAGCTGGAATGCCTGAGGCTCTATGGCAAAGGGCAAGACGAGTTGGCCAATCGCAGTCCCGACTCCTTAAAAAAGGCTATTCAGTATTTTGAGGAAGCGCTCAAGAAGAATCCTCATTTTGCCCGGGCTTACGTCGGCCTTGCTGATTGCTATAACATGCTCGGAATCTATGGCGCGGATAATCCCGCACGGCTATTTCAGGAAGGGAAAAAAGCAGCCGATGAAGCGTTGAAAATCGATAATTTGCTTGCGGAGGCGCATACCTCGCGGGGATTTGCCATCGAGCGTCATGACTTCGCGCGCCAAAGCGCTCAGAGGGAATACAACGATGCCGTTAACCTCAGTTCGTCAAACCGCGACGCCCGCGCCTCCGCTTATCACCGCTGGGGAGTTTTGTTGATTGATTTAGGACAATACGAGGAGGCGATTGAGAAAATTAAGCAAGCACAGAAAGAAGATCCGTCCTCGCAAATAATGCAGTCAGACCTGTCCCGCGCTTACCTCTATAAAGGAGATCTCAAAGAAGCCATCCGCATTTCCACGGAAACGATCGGGCGATTCCCTCATTTTGCTCCCGCCTACCGGTATCGCGGACTCGCTTATGAGCAGGCAAGGCAATTTCAAAGGGCCATTGCCGATCTCGAGGAAGCCATAAGCCTTTCCCAAAACAGTCCGCTTATGAAAGGCGATCTCGGGCATGTTTACGCAAGCGCGGGCATCAAAGACAAAGCCCTGTCTATACTATCGGATCTCCAGCAGGACAGGGGAAACGGCAATTATCGATCCTGCTTCCTTATCGCTCAAATCTACGCCTGCCTGGGCGATCGCGAAGAGGCCTTGTCCCACATCGAGCAAGCCCTGAAGGAAAAGGATCCGTTTATATTGTCCCTTGAAGTAGATCCGATTCTCAAGAAGGCGCTCGGCAGAGAACCCCGTTTCAGGCAACTTGCGGCGGAGCTAGCGCGACGATAAGGCTTAGGCCCCGCCGCAAAATAACATGTACACTTTGCTGCCGGCCGCAGCCCAAAGGGGCGCGGCGGCGGGCGGGTATCTGAGGCGTTGCCGCTCCTCGACGATGTCCCCGCATCGTCTGCGTCGCGGCGCCTCTGCCCGCCCGGCGCTCGCGCCAAAGTTGTACATGTTATTTTGCGGCGGGCCCTTACCGTCATCCATTTGTCAGAGGCTTTTCCATTTCCAAATGCAAATTCGCCCGGCTAAAGACATGGCATTGATTAAAGGGGCTGATGCACTTTAAGATAAGGGCGGGCTTGGGTGAAAAGGAGATCAGGAGAGATAAAAATGGACAAGACTACCGAACAACTGTATCGCGAAAGGGAAAAAAGATACATCGATGCCGTTCAACTCAGAATACCGGACAGGGTCCCGACCTCGGTTCATCTAAGCTACCTACCGGCGAGGTTCATGGGTATTACATATAGTGATGCCTTCTACGATTTCCCCAAATGGAAAGAAGCCTATCTAAAAACGGCACACTATTTTCAACCGGACCGGTGCGAATTCTTCCCTAATGAATCCGGCAGAGTCCTTGAGGCGCTCGATCAGAAATTCTTTGTCTGGCCGGGGCATGGAGTGGGAAAGAACTCTTCGCACCAGTTTGTCGAAGGCGAGTACATGAAAGCGGGGGAATACGAGCATTACCTGGAGGACCAGTCGGATTTCACCATTCGGACTCTTTTGCCGAGAATGTACGGCTTGCTGGCTCCGCTGTCAGCCTTGCCGCCGCTTCATTCTATGCATTTTATGCTTCCCCTGCATCTTTTTGCCATGCCGGAATTTGCCAAAATGTTCCAGACGCTGTCCTCGATTGCGCAAGAGGCCGTGGAATGGATGCGGATGAACCAGGAGATGTTTGATGCGATAAATGAAAACGGTTTCCCGTGCCGGATGACCATGGTCGGAGGGCCCGTGCCTTTTGATATGGTTTCCGACCTATTACGAGGCATGCGGGGTTCCATGCTCGACATGTACCGGCGGCCGGACAAGCTGATGGCCGCAATTGAAAAAATATCCGATCAAACCATCGAAGCGGTCGCGTTTGCGCCGAAGCCTACAGAGTTCACAACGACCTTCATGGCCCTGCATCGAGGCGCAGACGGCTTCATGTCGCTGGATCAGTTTGAAAAATTCTACTGGCCCTATCTCGTTAAATTAGTCAATGCGCTGGTGGATGTCGGGTACACGCCTGAAATCTTTTTTGAGGGCGACTATACCCAGCGCCTGGAATACCTGCGAGAACTGCCCAAAGGCAAGGTGATCGCCCGAATGGACCGCACGGATATGGTTAAAGCAAAAGAAATCCTGGGGGGCCATATCTGCATTTCCGGGAACGTACCGTCATCCCTGCTGCAGGCGGGTACTGTCGAGGATGTGAAGAAATACTGCAAATGGCTGATCGACGTTGTTGGGAAGGACGGCGGACTGATTGTAGGACCGAGATCGGTTGTGGATGAAGTGAAACCCGAAAACCTGAAGGCGATGATCGATTTTACCCGCGAATATGGACGCTACTGATTTTATGATTGCATTATAGGTTTAGCGGCGGGTTCACAGGCCCAAAAGAATATCACCGAATCGGAACAGTAGAATCGCCGGATGTCGGTTTCCCTTACATAGTTAGTTTTAGTAAAAAGCTGTAAAACTACAATATGATATAGTTATTATGAAATTCATTTCAATAATGCCTGTAAAAA
>CAZDMR010000025.1:0-50549 GCA_964506795.1 uncultured Acidobacteriota bacterium
GCGTTATTGCTTTTGACATATCGCGACTGCTTTATACTGCTCAAAGAGCCCGAAAGGAAAATCAGCAAGTCCCTCATCGCCCGCTTGTTGCCGCTGTCGGCGCTGGAACCGGCAAGATCCCCGGTTACGTTATCGAAGGTTTGCGGCGTCAGAGGCAGTTCTCCCCCCTGGTACTCAGGAAAACTAGTTGCCCACTGGAACGATGCGTTCATAAGCCAGGCAGACCTGCTCTCGGAGGAATTGCGGCGGAACTCTCCGCCTAATCTAAGCGAATGGGTGCCCTTCACCCAGGTCAGCGTGTCCCCCCAGGAGTACCTGGGGCTGGTGTCGATCAGGTCGCCAATGGCCCAACCGCCGCGCGTGCCGTAAGGGGTGCTGGCAGTCGCGCCGGGACCGTCGGTTCTGAATGAACCGGTTAATCCCGAACCCGGTTCTATGACCCCAAATTCGCCGTTGGCTAGGCTGCCGAATTGCACGAGGTATTCTTTCAGCGCATCGCCATTTGAGGGTCTGGTGTGCGGCGCCTTGACGTTGCTGCCTGTCCGGGACATCCCGAATTTGAATTCATTGAGAAGAGTCGGACTGACGTTTGACACGAAATTGACGGTTAAAACCTGCGGCTGCCGTTGGCCTCCGCCGGACCAGGAGTTCTCGGGCCATGTCTTGAGGGTGTCGTCCGCATGATCTTTTTCAAAGCTCCAGGACCCGCTGATTCTGTGCAGGGGGCTGAAGTTATGATCAATCCTGATGTTGATCTGCTTGCGGTAAGTGTCTTCTCCCACACCGAATAAGTTCTCGGCACCTTCGGCGGTACGGGTCCAGCGGAAGCCGGCCGTGTTCAGGCCGTCCCCGATCTCGTAGTTGTTTGCCTCCGGCAATTTTTGCAAAAAGTCGGCGATAAACCCGGACGAATCCATCTCCGGACGAAGCGGATCCCAACCGCCGGATATCTCGGCATTCGAGCAATCGGCATTTAAACTGTCCGGATTAAGGAGCGTTCCAAACACGCTGGCATAGCGCAGCTGACCGGTGTAGGGTGCGGCACCCCAGGCGTTCGGTTCCCATTGCGGCCTGACGGGATTCCCTTGTGCGTCCACCGCAGCAATGACCGGATTTGCGCCGCCGGCGGCTGAACTAGCTTCCGTAGTGAGGATGTTCCCGTTGTTCCAGCGGTCCCAGAAACGAAAGATGCCTTTCCGGGCGCAGGGTGTCAAGGACATCGCATTGTATGGTTCACGCCTCTTGGCGAGTTGGCCGTTAAAAAGGGCGAAGAAGAAAGTCTTGTTCTTGATGATGGGCCCGCCGACGCTTATCGTGTACTCGTGCAGATTCCTCCACGGGGGCACCGCACTGACGCGGTTGTTGTTCCAGGTATTGGGATCCAGCGCCGTGTTTTGAACATTCCACACTGCGCCGCCGTGATAGCTGTTGCTGCCCGCCTTTGTCGCAATCTGGACCTGCGCATTACCGCGCCCTACTTCCGCATCCACGGGCGCCAGCACCATGCGGAATTCTCCGACCAGGTCCGGATTGACGCGGGTGGGCGTATTGATGCCGGTTGGATGCCGAACATCGTTCACCGTAACCCCGTCCCGCTGTACATTAACAGCGGAGGCGCTGACACCGGCGAAAGTTGTGGCGTTGGCATTAAAAATTGGATCGTCCGCGACAACCACTCCGGACATAACCTTGATCAGGTCCAGAGCATTTCTGTTGACCAGCGGAAGTTCTTGCACAGTCTGTGCGGGAAGCACATCACCGACCGATGAGCTTGATTCCAGAAGTAGCTGCTCTCCCGAAGTGGTGACCTCGACGGTGGTCGCCACGCCGCTTATTTCCAGTTGAAAGTTCAAGCGGGCTTGTTGTCCGACTTCAAGAGGCACCTTGGTAAATGTCTTGACTTGGAAGCCCTGCAGCTCAGCGCTCACTGTGTAGGAGCCGTACAGCAATCTTGGAAAGCTGTAGACGCCCGCTGAATTAGTCACTGCGGTTACGGCGACGCCGGTGCCTTCGTTCGTTGCCGTAACCGTCGCCCCGGGGATGACTGCTCCCGTTGCGTCGGTAACAGTCCCGCCCAGCGAGGCATCCTGCCCGAAAACGGGCGCAGCCAGGAGAAGCCCCAGCAGCGTTGCGGTTATAACAGTTAATCTTCCCATGTTGTTTTTCCCGCCTTTCTTAAGGTGTTGTCCTTTTTTCCGCTGCGAACGGTAAATCAGGACCCATATTGAAATCTTCCGTTAGAGCAAATACGTATCCCTAAATCGAGAAACTCTGATTACAGCGCCCGGATTATGCTGGATAGTGTTGTCGGTTTGTCGGATCAGGTTGCGAACAAGAACATTAGAATCCAGAAATTGCGTCGCCCGACCTCATAGCATTCGTCCGGTTGCCAACTCACGCCGCATCCACAAAAAACGAATATCGCCGGTCCTACTCTCCAGCAAACTTCCAGATTTTTATGTTGAAAATTACACCCATCAATCCAGCTCATAATAAGCTGAAAAAAACTTGAGCTGGATTGAAATTAGCCTACATTGATATGCTGCGTATTGTCAATTACTAAAACAATAGTAGAGCGGGCAAATAGCCGATCAACGCAAATTTAGCATAATTCCTTTGTTCATATAGGTTCGCCGCCGAAGCAGGACCTTCATGAATAATCCGGATTGATCGCGCTGCCGGCACGGGCTCCCAGCCAGGCACGCTGAAATGAGGGCGCGCAAAATTGCGTTTTTTCTCTTCAATCTGCAGTAAAATCGGGCCGTATTATTCGAGCTGAGAATTCCGGCGGCATTCATTTGAAATTTGTACATACTGCTTCCGTGAAGATCCTTTTCACTCTAATTCCTCCGGCGGAGCAAACAATGGGCCCGGGCTTGTTCGTGGTCCCAAGGGTCAAGATCCGATGAATTCCGATCTCGGCGCCGCCCCCGGACCCCAAACATGGAGTCCGCGGGCGAATCCGTATGTCATTGCGCTTTCCGTGATGCTTGCGACCTTCATGGAAGTGCTGGATACCACCATTACAACCGTGTCGCTGCCCAATATAGCGGGCAACCTTGCGGCAACGACCGACGAGGCCACCTGGATCACTACAAGCTACTTGATTTCCAACGCGATTGTTCTGCCCGCGAGCGGATGGTTTGCGCTTTATTTCGGGCGCAAGCGCTTCTTCATGGGATGCGTTGCGCTCTTTACGCTCTCTTCGTTGATGTGCGGCATGGCGCCATCGCTGGGAATGCTGATTCTTGCCCGGGTCCTTCAGGGCGCGGGCGGAGGAGCCCTCCAACCCCTCTCGCAGGCAATCCTTCTTGAGAGTTTTCCGCAGGAGAAACGCGGCACCGCCATGGCTGTTTTCGGTTTAGGCGTGGTCGTGGCCCCGGTGCTCGGGCCGACGCTGGGCGGGTGGCTGACGGAAAATTATTCGTGGCGATGGATTTTCAATATCAATATCGTTTTTGGCTTATTGGCGCTGTATCTCGTTTTCAGGAATGTCGAAGATCCGCCCTACGTGCGGAACCGGAGGCCTGGGGAAATTGACGCCCGTGGTTTTGCCTACCTCATACTCTGGCTGGGAACGCTGCAGGTTATCCTGGACAAGGGCCAGCAGGACGACTGGTTCTCAGCGGTCTGGATCCGATGGTTTTTTGCGATCTCGGCGGCCGCCTTCGTGCTGTTTGTGGCGCGCCAGCTCAGAGCGCCGCATCCGATCGTAGATCTGCATGTTTTTCGGGACAGGAACTTCGCATCCGGAACGGCGTTTATGGGTGTTTTCGGGGCCGTCATGTATTCCTCGGTTACGATTCTCCCGATTTTTCTCCAGCGCCTGATGGGCTATACCGCGGAGATTGCGGGGTATGCGACCACGCCGCGCGGAATCGGCGCATTGATCGCAATGCCCTTGGTGGTCCGGCTGATCAGGCGCCGGGATCCGAGGTGGATGATGGTGTTCGGCATCGCAGTCTTTGCGCTTTCGATGTGGATGCTGAGCAATCTGAACCTGCAAGCGGCGATGCGGGATGTCGTCCTTCCATGCTTCATCCAGGGCTTTGGGATGGGATTCATCATGGTGCCTACCATGACAATGGCTATGGGAACGCTGCCCAACAGGGCGATCGGCAATGCAACCGGCGTCTACAACCTGATGCGCAATCTGGGCGGCAGTGTCGGGATATCGGCGTCGATCACGTATATTGCGCGCAACGCTCAGGCCAACCAGGCGTTGATGGCCGGCCGCATGACCCCCTATGATCCGGCCTTCCGGCAGCGCCTTGCGGCGGTCCGGAACCGCCTCGCGCCCCTTACCGGCGCTTCTCAGGCGGGTCCGCAGGCCCGCGGGGCTTTGTATGGAATGCTGCTCCAGCAGGCAAGCCTGCGGGCTTATATGAATTGCTTCGCCTGGGTGACGCTCGCCATGACGGTTTGCATCCCTCTCGCCTTGATGGCGCGGAGGATCAAGGTGCAAGGGGATGCGGCAGTGCATTAGAAAAGACGATTATGGGACGGCGCGCGATCAGCGCAGCATCCTTTCACGGTACATCCCGATTCTTCCGGCATCGCATTCCATGAAACTATCGGCAGCACGAATCACGAATAATAGGGATGCGCAGACGTGATAAAAACAGTAACAAACCCGCCGCCGTCTCATCTATAGGATGAATACAGGAATGTCGCGGCTCGGAGAGAATCAAAAAACTGCGGCGACGGAGGTGAAAAATGCATCGATGGCTGGGTAGGCTCTCAGGTTTATTCTATTCGATCATGCGAATTGTTGCGGGGCTGCTTTTTGCGTGCCACGGCGCTCAGAAGCTTTTCGGCATGTTTGGAGCGCAGAATCCGGCTTCCGAATCCCTGATGATCGCCGCCGGAATCATTGAATTTTTCGGGGGCATTCTTATTCTTGTCGGACTCTGGGCGGGATATGCGGCCTTTATCGCAAGCGGCCAGATGGCTGTTGCCTATTTCATGGTTCACGCGCCGCAGGGATTCTGGCCAATCAACAATAATGGGGAGCTTGCGGCTCTTTACAGTTTCATCTTTCTTTATATCGCATCCGTCGGATCGGGCCGCTTGAGCGTCGATGGGCTGGTCAAGAGGCGCAAGAATCTCCGAATAATTTCCTGACCGGGATTTATTCAGGGGAATTGCAGCCCGTATTGCCGAACCTGTTTCATCTGGAGCTGGGCGAGCTGGGTTTTGTCGCCGCCACGGCGGTAAAACAGGCGGTCAGTGCTCGCGTAGGCAATCTGCTTAACTGTTCGCATGCGGCCAGAACCAAACGAATGCCGGCGTCGGCCGCACGAGGCGGAAGCGCTTTCCGCAGCGCCAGAAAAAGAAGGGTTGAAACGCCTCTTGGGTTGTGAATAAGCCAGTCTCTTTTTTGCGGCTGCAGGCCTACGGCCGCAAGGTCGATTTCCAGTTGGCGAGCCGACGCTGTATATCCCAAAGGGAACGGCGCTTTCTTCCCCCCGCTCAACCATCGGAGGGGGTAATACAGCGGATTCCATGGATTGTCGAGCGTGATGATCAGAAGGCCGCCGGGTTTTAGTATGCGGGCAAGTTCCACCAGCGCGCGCAGAAAGTCCGCCCGGCGATCAAAATGATCCAGCGTGGAGGTCGATAGGATGATGTCAAAACTGGAGTCCCGCACTGCCAAATCTCGGACGTCGCATGTAAGCGCTTGAATTTTCCGCCCGTGACGTTGAAGAGCGATTTTTGAAGCTGAATGAGCGGCGTCCATGCCGCAGACCAGTCCGGCTTCGGGAAAGAGCGAGTCAAGAAGGCTGTCTTCTCCGAAGGCTTCTTCAAAAAGATCGGTTTTGAAGATGCGTTCCGCGGGCATCCCTTGGGCCCACTTGCGCATGATGTGTGAATGGGTCTCGCGCTTTTGTCTTGCGGTAATAGGGTCCAGATACCAGGAAGGCTTTTGGCGGCCGCTTAAGCGTTCCCATACTCGCTGGTTCAAGTTACTCCCGCTCCTTTGCCCGCGTTCTATCATGCAGCCTGTTTTTGTTATGCGGAGATGCCGCAAAAAGCAGTCTTTTGCGTCTTAACATTATTTGCGCACTCGCAGTTGATGATAGGATTGAAAACAAATGCAGTCAAATGCTGAAGCTTTTGCAAACGGCCTTCTTCCCTCGAATTCAAGGCCCTGCTTTCCAGGAATGACTTAATCCGGAACGGCAGGTTTTTGAAAAAAGCCTGCGCCTTTCGTTTCCCCAATCATCGATTTTCCCCTAATCCATGGTCGATGATATGGGCAAAACTCAGCGACGAATCGCCTGAAGTATCTTTTTTCGGAGCCTTATGAATTTCGGCGTAATCTCCACCAGTTCGTCTTCGTTGATAAACTCCAGTGCCTGCTCGAGCGAGAGATCGCGAAAAGGCACCAGGCGGATAGCCTCGTCGGCCGTCGAGGCTCTCATATTCGTAAGCTTTTTCTCTTTGATTGCATTCACGTTCAGATCGACGGCGCGGGCGTTTTCCCCAATAATCATCCCTTCATAAACCTGGGTGCCCGGCCTAATGAAAAGCTCCCCACGTTCCTGCAGATTGTAAAGAGCGTAGCTTGAAACTGCTCCCGGTCTATCGGCCACCAATACCCCTGTCAATCTATTTGAAATATCTCCCGACCATGGCCCCCACCGAAGAAACATAGAATTCAAAAGGCCGGTCCCTTTCGTATTGGTCAAAAACTCCGAGCGAAAGCCGATCAGCCCTCGCGAAGGAACTTCGAAATCCATCCGGACTCGTCCGGCTCCATGATCAACGATTTTAATCATCTTCCCCTTGCGCCGCCCGAGCGCTTCCGTGACAACGCCGATAAAGTTTTCGGGGCAGTCTATTACAACTTGCTCGATCGGCTCCATGAGGTTGCCGTCCACGGTTCGGGTAATCACGCGAGGCTTGGAAACCTGCATCTCATAATCCTCTCGTCGCATCATTTCGATCAGGATCGCCAACTGCAGTTCTCCCCTGCCGGAAACCTTGAAACTATCCCTGTCGTCGGCTTCCGATACTCGGACAGCCACGTTGGCGAGAGCCTCTTTTTCAAGACGCGCTCTGAGGTGCCGCGAGGTAATATATTTCCCCTCGCGGCCGGCAAGCGGCGAAGTGTTGACTTGAAAGATCATCGAAATAGTCGGCTCATCGACCTGTATGGTCGGCAGCGGTGTTGGGTCTTCTCCATCCGCGACGGTTTCGCCGATAGTGATTCCTTCGATGCCGGCGAGGGCTATGATTTCTCCGGCGCTTGCCTCAGAAACGGGCTGTTGTTTCAATCCCTCGAAGGTGAAGAGTTTGGTAATACGGGTCTTTTCTATGGAACCGTCAAGCTTGCATACGGAAGCGGTTTCTCCAACCGATATCTTCCCGGAAAAGATCCGTCCAATGGCAATCCGTCCTACATAATCGTTATAGTCCAGGGTGGTCACCAGAATCTGAAGCTTGTCGTCAAGGATGGGCGCGGGAGCGGGAATGGTCTCGAGGATCTGTTCGAACAAAGGACGCAAATCCCCGGAATCGTCGTCGAGGGTTCGCTTCGCAATTCCTTGTTTGCTGACCGCGTATAAAATGGGGAAGTTGATTTGTTCTTCGCCGGCATCCAGATCGATAAAAAGATCGTATATTTCGTTTACCACTTCCTGCGGCCTGGCGTCGGAGCGATCTATTTTGTTGACCACGACGATCGCGGGCAGCTTCTCTTCCAAGGCTTTCCGCAGGACAAATCGCGTTTGTGGCAGTGGGCCTTCCGAAGCATCGACAAGAAGCATTACTCCGTCTACCATCTTAAGGACCCGTTCAACCTCGCCGCCGAAATCCGAATGGCCGGGAGTATCGACGATGTTGATCTTGACGCATCCATAGTGGATGGCCGTATTTTTCGCCATTATCGTAATGCCCCGTTCCCGTTCCAGGTCCAAGCTGTCCATAATCCGTTCCATGACACGTTCATTCTCGCGAAAAGTACCGCTTTGCTTCAGCATGGCGTCCACAAGCGTAGTCTTGCCGTGGTCAACGTGCGCGATTATGGCAATATTCCGAATATCGTTTCTCCTCATGCGCCCTCATCAATATAAAATGGCAAAACAGGATATCGTGAAGCCGGCCGAACTCCAAGACTTCCCTGCAACAAGATTAGACAAGGATGCTTTTAATCAAAATAAAAAAACCGGTAACGGCGAGGCCTGTTTTTGCATCTATGGACAAAGTGAGTCAAGAGATGCCTTACGGGCCAGATCCGCAGGGTGATGTTCTGGTCTGTGGGTCATGCGAAAAAACAAAGTAAAGGTAAGGGGAAGCCAATGACAACCGGTTATCATGAAAGCGATTTGTCGGGAGAAACCCAGAATCTACATCGTGGCTATGCCAGCCTTATTGAGGAAATTGAGGCGGCGGACTGGTACACCCAGCGAGTGGACGTTTGTTCTGATGAAGTACTGAAAGAAGTTCTGGCTCATAACCGCGACGAGGAACTCGAACATGCAGCCATGCTCCTTGAATGGCTGCGGCGCAGAATCCCCCAGCTCGATGAACAGCTCCGTCAATACTTGTTCACATCGGGCCCTATAAAGGAGGAGGAAAACGAGGAGGGACCAAAGGCGGGGGACAGCCGTCAGGATAGGGAAAAACCGTTGAAAACAAATGACCTGGGGATAGGGAAAATCAAATGACAGCAAAGGAGTCGACTATGGATATACTTAGGCGCTCAATGGCGCCGATTTCCGATGAGGCCTGGAAAGAAATTGATGATCTGGCAAGGACCCGCATGACGGGAAATCTTTCGGCGAGGAAGCTGGTCGCCATGAACGGGCCTCACGGATGGGAATTGGGAGCCATAGACTTGGGAAGGCTGCGGATTCAGGAAGACGATCCCATTGAGGGATTGCATTGGGGGCTGCGCGATACGCAACCCCTTATTGAAGTTCGATTGCCTTTTGCGCTCTCCCAAATGGAGCTGGATTGCATCAACCGGGGGAGCAAGGATCCGGACCTGCAGTCATTGGAAACCGCTGCCGTCAAGGCAGCGACCTTTGAGGAATCCTGTATCTATTTCGGATTTGAAAGAGGAGGCATAAAGGGAATGCGGCAGGAGTCTCCGCATGAACCGATCGCTCTGCCAAAGGAAGCGGCGGCCTTGCCGGAAGTGATTGCCGAGGGCCTGACCGCTGTCAAACAGGCGGGTATCGGGGGACCCTTTGCGCTGGTTGTGGGAACGGATCTCTACAACCTGATCCTAAGCGGCGATCACCGGGGGTATCCTCTGAGTAAAAGAATCGATGAGATTCTCGGAGACGGCATTCATTGGAGCCCTGCATTTGAACAGGGAGGCATCCTCATTTCGACCCGCGAGGAAAACTTCGAACTGACCATTGGGCAGGATTTCTCTATCGGCTACCATGCGCACGACCGAAATTCCGTCGAGCTTTTCATTACGGAGTCGTTCACATTCCGGGTCCTGGAGCCCAGAGCCGCCGTCGAAATGCGTATATAACGCCTCTTCTTGTCGAGGGGAGAAGCCGGCGCATCCGTCGCGGCCCGGCTTCCCTTCATCAGGAAATGCGTCCGTCGCGCTTTCCGGAGATATGCGTTAAGGGGAAGATTTTTATTCTTTCATTCCCTGGTCCATCCATTGCTTGAATTTATTCACCTTCTCCTCAGGCCAGGGGCCGTCGCACGGCATCGAACCATCGACCAGCGTGGAATAGATGTCCTGCGCCCTATTCTGAACGTCTTTGTAATCCGATAGATCGAATCCAGAAATGTCCTTCATCTTGCGGACATCTTTTTCTCGAAATAGGGGAACAATATCCTTTTTGAAGCTCAATTCGGCCATGGCCCCCTCCTTTTTCTTCTCCTCTTCTCCACGGCCGGCCGACATCTTCTCCGCCAGTTGGGCAAGATCCTTGTCCTCGTTCTGGATATCATCGGCCAGGGCCTCATAAGCTGGGCGGGCTCTCACCAGGGTCTGCATCGGCATGCGCTCCTCGGCCGGACGGCCGACCGCGAGAACCCCTGCCAGTCGATTCTGATGGAAAAAGTAAAAAGCAAATTTTCTATTCTTCAGGGATCCCCGCATTACCGTGTGTTCCCAATTGGATAGATTCCCCCAGACGTCGAAGCTCAGATCAAACAAATCCGAGAAAAAATAGGGCAGGGCATTGTACGGTTTATTTTCCCCGGCCATATTCTTGCCGGCCAGCAAACCCTGCCGGCGGGCAACGTCCCAGTGCTCTACGCGCAGTCTTTGGTTGAATGTTTTGTCGGGCCAGGAAGCGATATCTCCGGCAGCGTAGATGTGTTTATCGTTAGTGCGGAGCGTTTCGTCCACGACAACGGCTTTGTCATCCCGGGTTAGCTCGAGACCTGCGCGCTCCGCCAATGAAGTATTAAGCGCAATCCCGACGCCCATAACAACCATGTCGGCGTCTTTCGGTTCCCCGTTATTGAGGACTGCGCGCTGCACGGCTTCTCCGCCTTCAAGCTTTTCGGCAACGGTTTTTGGAAGGATGTGCACGCCGTGGTCCTTAAAAACATCCTGTAAAAAATTGCTCATTTCTTCGGGCAAAACCCGTTCCATCAATCGGCTTTCCGGAAAAACCATCGTGACTTCGGCGCCCAGCTGCGCCAGCGAGGCCGCCGTTTCCGAGCCGATAAAGCCGCCGCCTATTACCAGCACCCGTTTGTTTTTGCCGGCGGCGCTGCGGATGCCTTTCGAATCCTCGATGGAGCGCAGCGTAAAAACCCCGGGCAGATCGTTTCCCGCGATTGAAAGCCGCCGGGCATGACCGCCGGTCGCCAATAGCAGCTTCTCGTATTTAAAAAGACGGTTGTCATCCGTCGTTACCGATCGGGCGGCGGGATCCAAATCGACGACCCGGGCCGATAGATAAAGATCCACTTGTTCTGCCGCGTATTCCTCTTCGGCTTTCAAATAAAGGCTTTTCTCGTCGGCTTTGCCTTTGAGAAAGTCCTTTGAAAGCGGCGGACGTTCATACGGCCTGTGGGGTTCTTCCGTTATCAATGCCAGCGAGCCTTGCCGATCCGCCTGACGAATGGCGTTGACGGCATTTCCGCCGGCCATGCCTCCGCCGATAATTAAATATTTGTATTCTTTCATAGCGCTCCCTTCTCCTCGCGCCTCCATTAGCCGGATCGATAACGCGCACATGATTCATGAGGCCTCTGCTGCGGCGCAGGATGCCATAGAGTCGTACAAAAAAATTCGAGGAAAGCCCGCTCGCAACGAATGGTCACTCGATGCGCCGGGGCACGGACAAGCGGGACGGTCCCAGCATTTTGCCCATATCCTCAATCACGGCCTTGTATTTCTCGTGTATTAATTCCTTGTCGAAATCAGAAAACTTCTTAAGCATTTCATCCCGCTCCTCCCGCGTGAAATATTCCAGTGCGGGATAGAAAAAATGCCGGTCCTCCTTTTCGATATGCCGGGGATAAAGCTTGAGGAGCTCTTCGAGAGCGCCGGCGACCATCTCCTTGCCCTTGGCTTTTTCCACGGAATAGGCCTCCGCTCCATCGCACAGCTGTTTTACCAGTTCTCTGCCTCTCACGTGTTCGCTTTTAAGCTCGCGAATGATCGCCGCGTCATCGCCGGAGAGGGGCTTTTTCTCGAGCTCCTTAAACAGGATATCTTCTTCCTTTCCGTGGTGCGTCCGGTCGGCGTAGGTGCGGAAAAAGTCGGCCAGGTTTTTCAGAAATTCCGGATGGAGATCGCTCTTTTCCCGGATTGCAGCCAACTCCCTTTCCATCAGGCGTAATGCCTGTTCGATTGTTCTATGCTCCCACATCAGAGGTCCAATCGGTTCCATTTTAATCCTCGCGGTTTTCTGCGCGCCGGCGATATCGCCGTTTCCGCAATGCAGACACTTCAGCTAGGCAAGTTTCAATTCCTTCTCATAGACCCACAAACCGTGAATGTTGCACAGCGCCGTCGCATAAAGCGTGCCGGGCTTGCCGGTCTTCATGGAGGTGCTCACTTCGTGATGAGTATAGATAGTGCTGGTATCCGGTCCGTCTGTCGACTCCCCGTGGGCGCAAAACTCGAAATGTCCTATCTGATAGGGGAATTTGGCTCCTTCCGGCATGAAGTAGAGCGAAATCCAGCGGATATGGTGCGCCGTGGTATTAGGATGGGCGATGTCTTTGCCGAGGGAGGCTTTTACTTCGAACATTTCATCGGCTTTCACCTGATCCGGGCACTCAATAACAGGCACATGCTTCTCCTTCTTCCAATCAGCGGTTTGATACATTTCTCCGAATGGGTTCATTTTTGATTTCTCCTTTTCATATGAATCCGGATTATTCATGAATTAATCTCAATTGCATGAGGCATGTTGTTGCTCCTTGAAAAGCGCTTTGATACGCAAAGCCGTTATTCAAAGGAACCGATGATCGGGGCGGTATTCACTTGCGCACGAATAAAGCCGAATATCCGGGCTCAAGACTCTGCTTTTTCCCTCCAGATCGACTTTTAAAATGGTTGTTTTGTTACATGATTTCTCCGAATGATTTTGATCCCGCCTCGTAAGATCCGAAACGGCGGCGTTCCCCACGGGCTCCAGTTCCGGTCCGGCAGCCTGCCGGAGTTCGGAAAGGATTAAAAAGAGGCGCGAAAAGTGGCGTCCAATTTTTTATTCTGCTTGCTCCCCTTTCAGAAGCTGCAGTCTTAGCTCTGCGTCGAGTCGCGCAAGGTCGGGCCTTTTGCGGGCAATGGCCAGGGATTCCTTGTATTCTTTGTTCAAATCCCCAAGATCGAGCGCCGAATCCGCTCTTATGAAAAGGGGTATCTGATGCAGTTCCGCCGGGACCTCGGCGGTTCGGCCTCCGGAGTAGACCCGCTCGGGGCGCCATGCGTCGCGCCATCTGTTTCCGGAAGGGAAATAGACTTCCAGCGAGCGCTTCTGCTTTTCCCAAATCGGCGCCGCCAGCAGATCGGGTCCGTACATGTATGTCTGCCAGTGGCTCCACGCCGCGGGGGATTCCGGATCGGCGAGAAACAGCGGCCTGACGATGGGTGTGCCGCTGCGGTGCGCTTCCTGCGCCTGTCTGTAACTGTAGTCGGCCAGCCGTGCATGAAGCCGCGCGTACAGACGCCAGACGGCGATCAATTCCTCGTCGTAGCTGGGCGTTCGGGGGAGGCTCCAGAATGCCAGATTGCGCGTCGGCCCGACTTCCATAATCGGGGTAAAGCAGGAAAACGCGAGCCAACGCGCGCAAACCTCCTGTTCCATGAGCTGCTGGTTATAGCCGCACGTGTCGGATCCCCAGTTCGGATAGCCCATTACGGCCGCGCGCTGGACGGCAATGATGGAGGCCCGCAATCCTTCCTGTGTTCCCCCGATGTCCCCTCCCCAGAACACCCCGTAGGGCGAGCTGCCCGTATAAGCCCCTCGCGGCATCAGCACAAAATCTGAGCCGCGATATTTCTCGGCAATCTCATACGCGGCTTGAACATACATCGCAGGATATGCATTGCGGTTTTCGCGGATTGAGCGTCCGTCAAAAACGGTGTGGGGGCCGCTTTCGGGGATGCCTTCTTCCCCTCGATCCAATTTGAACGCAGCCACGCCCAGATCGAGCAGCTTCGCGACGCCCTGCTGCCAATAGGTCTTTGCTTTGGGATTGGTGAAATCGACCATCGGATAGTTGTTGGGCTGCGGCTTCTGGCCGGCCAGAGTGTAGCCTTTGGCCAACGCTTCTGCTTCCATCCTGCCCTGGAAAAACGGGGCGATCCACAGCAACATCCGCATCTCCAGGCTGTTCAGCCAACGGACCATTTGCGCAAAATTGGGCAGCCGCTCCGGGTCGATTTCGAAATCGTCGTATCCCCAGCGGCCGGGTCCCCATGGGCGGTCCACCCAATAGACCCCGCAGGGAATTCCATATGCTTTCATCATCAGCACGTCTTCCATCACCTGCGAGTTGAAAGGGCCGGTGACCGGAGTGCCGTCGTAGTATTGCTTCTTATGCGAATGTTCGTCGCGCCAGCGCCAGGGCCGGTACGCCCACCTGGGCGGGAGAAACGGCGGGCCCGCCTCCATTGCATGCGCTTCAACCAGCCTGAGCGGATTCTCCGCAGTATAGATGTTGAGTTCGAATGCCGGACCCTCAAACTGAATCTTCACCCGCCTCGGGTCTTCCGCGCAAAAATCAAAGTCCCCCGGCCAGGTTCCTTTAACAAAGCATGCATACATTCACGAGGACAGATAGAAGGGAGCATAAACGGAGGTTGTGGGTTTGACGATCATGTCGACTTTCTGGCCGCGCAGATTCATTGCCGTCTGCAGGCCGGGCGCCCAGGATGCCTGCTGCGGCCCGTCCACAACCCGTTCCATCAATCCGGTGAAATATTCGTTCTCTATGGAGGAAATCGAGACGCCCCATTGGATGATATCGTCGTCGGGCTGCGCGCTCATCCGTAGCGTAAAGTCCTTGTTCTGCCGCGCGACCGCAAGGGTCACCATGCGCCCGTCGGTCATTTTTGATTGTGCTTCCCAGGATTTGCCCGGCGCTTGGCCGTAGCCTTCAGTGATTTCGGCCGGGAGAGCCACGCGTCCCTCTTGGGTTTCATAAAAGAATCCGTCCAATCTCAGGGAATTCTTGTCCGCGGCCGTCGGATCGGGAGCCAAGACATCGGATTTTAGAACCACTGCGGCTTGGTTTCTGTTTTGCGCGGGAGCGGACGGATGCATTTCCGCGCCGCCGGAGACCGGCATCGCAAACGCCAGCGCTATGATAAATGCGTATCGGCATTTCATCGTGTTTTCCTCTGCATGCGCTTTTTCCGGGGGATTATGGATGGATAATCCCGGTTGAGAATGAATCCCTAATCAAACCCAGGGAAGCCATTATATATTAATCCCGATTATTCATGAGGATTTGCAGCAAGGCGGCGCATTCGGGATATACAATTTCCAAGGGTACTTCCCGGAAGCGTCATTTTTGGATTCCTATACAGCTTTTTCAATGGGATACTATTCGGTTACGGCGGGGCTGCCGCGTTCGGCTTCGGTGGCGCCCTTTCGTTAATTTCAACGCTGTTGCCCGGAGCAGCGCCGAAGGAACCAGCGGCAGCGGATCCGCCGCCGCGGCAGAAGCTTCATGAACAATCCGATCTTAAAACTTGCGATCATTATGTTGCGCGCTTTGAAATAATTCTATTGGAGAGACAGTGTCAGAAGATCAATCCATTCCGGAACTCAAATACAGTAAATACAGGCTGAAAAACGGTCTTGAGGTCATCCTGTCGGAGGACCGCCGCCTGCCTTTAGTCACCGTCAATGTCTGGTATCACGTGGGGCCCGCAAACGAACGCCCCGGCCTTACCGGATTCGCCCACCTTTTCGAGCACATGATGTTCGAAGGATCCAAATACGTAGGAGAAAAAGGGCATTTTCTCTATTTGGAAGCCGCCGGCGCCAGCAGCATCAATGGGACGACGGATTTCGACCGCACGAACTATTTTGAGACGCTCCCGTCCAATCAACTTGAGTTGGCTTTATGGCTCGAGAGCGATCGCATGGGGTTTTTGCTGGACAAGCTGGACAACCGGAAACTTGAAAACCAGCGCGATGTTGTTCGCAACGAACGGCGCCAGAATGTCGAAAGCGCGCCGTACGGGCTTGTTCAGGAGGAGTTGTTTCACCAGCTTTTTCCAAAACTGCACCCCTATCACGCGTCGATCATGGGTTCTCACGCGGATATTGAGGCCGCGCGGCTTGAGGATGTCCGGGAGTTTTTCCGTCTGTACTATGCCCCCACCAATGCAAGCCTTGCCGTCGTGGGAGATATCGATCCGGGCAGGACGGAGACCCTCATTGAAAAGTATTTCGGCCCGATCCCCCCAGGCGCTCCGGTTCCCGCGCCGACTATCGCCGCGCCCGTCATTGAATCCGAAAGGCGGAGGGCCGTCGAGGATCTGGTGGAATTGCCGCGGGTCTATCTGGCCTGGATTGCGCCGCCCATATTCACCCAAGCCGATGCAGAATGCGATCTGATTTCCAAAATCCTCGGGGGAGGCAAGTCAAGCCGTCTGTTTAAATCCCTGGTCTACAAAAAAAGAATTGCGCAGGACGTCGCCGCCCAGCAACTCTCCCTCGCACTGGGCTCCGTGTTTGCCGTCGAGGCTACCTGCAAGCCCGGAATAGAGCCCCAACATCTCGAGGATGCCATTTGGAAAGAGCTGGAACAATTCCGGCTGGAGGGACCGGAGGAGGCTGAAATCCAGAGAGCCCGCAATACCATGGAGTCTTCCATCATCCGCGGTCTGGAGAGCCTTGGAGGATTCGGAGGCGTTGCAGACCGTCTCAATATGTACAATCACTTCCTTGGGGACCCCGGTTATCTTGCGGGCGATTTAGGCAGATATCGGGAAGCTACCGTTGAATCCCTGCAAAGCAATGCGCGGGACCTGCTGAAACGGGAAGCCTGCGTTGCCGTCTGGGGAGTGCCGGGGCGGAAAGTGGTTTTTGATGTTCCCAAGTCTCCGCCTGTGCCGGACTCTCCTATTGCGGAAACGCCCCAAATCCCCGGTCAGGATTGGCGGAGCACGCCGCCGCCGCCCGGGCCGGCAAGGGCTTTAAACCTTCCGGTTCCCAGAATGTTCCGGCTTAAAAACGGCCTCCGCGTATTTTTGGTAGAACAGCACAGCCTCCCTGTGATCTCGGCGGATATGATCGCATTGAGCGGCGGCGACCGTAATCCGCCCGGCCTGCCCGGATTGGCCTCTTTCACAGCCGAAATGCTCGACGAGGGGACAAAGAGAAGGTCCCCTCTGGAAATCGCGGCGGATGCCGATCGGATCGGCGCCACGCTGGGAATCGGTTCATCGATGGATTCAGCGCATGTGGCGGTCCGCGCGCTTAAGAAAAATGTCGACGCGGCTTTTGACCTCGTCTCCGATGTGCTCTTGAATCCCGCGTTTGCGCCGGAGGAAATAGAGCGAATCCGCAGCGAAAGGATGACCGACATTCTGCAGCATAGAGACAATCCCGGCATTCTGGCCATCAAGGTTTTTCTGAATGCCGTTTACGGGCCATCGCACCCCTATGGTTATATGGATTTGGGGACAGAGGAATCCAACCGCGCCGTTACGCGCGATCTGCTCGTGAGTTTCTACGAAAGGGGATACTTCCTGGAAAACGCCGCGCTGGTTGCAGCGGGAGACATCACGGAATCCGAACTGCGGGGATTCGCCGAAGAGTATTTTGGGGAATGGGGCCTCGAGGGATCCCCGATTGAAGCGCCGCAGGCGGCCGCGCGATCCAAGCCGCGGATTATAATCGTTGAAAGAGCGGGCGCTTCCCAAACAGTCCTTCGGATCGGCCATGAGGGCGTCGGGCGCTCGAATCCCGATTATGCGGCCATAAACGTGATGAATACAGCGCTGGGCGGCCTGTTTTCAAGCCGCATCAATCTCAACTTGCGGGAAAAGAACGGATTTACTTACGGCGCTTCGTCGGCTTTTGCTTTTCGGCGCGGCCCCGGCCCTTTTCTGGTGGGCACCTCCGTGCGCACGGATGCGACCGCGCCTGCCGTGCTCGAAATCTTTCATGAGATTGAACGCATGCGGGATAGCGAGATTGAGCCGCGGGAACTCTCTTCAGTCAAGGATTCCATCTCGCGGTCGCTGCCGGCATTGTTTGAAACCACGCCGGAGATCGCCTCGAGCATCGGCCAGCTTTTTATACACAAGCTTCCGCTGAACTACTATCACGAACTTCCAGGAATGATTCAAAACGTATCGGCCGCGGATGTGCTCCAGGCCGCCCGCCAATATATGAAACCGCAAGAAACCGTTGTTGTGGCGGTGGGCAATCGAGCCAAGATCGAACGCGAACTGGAAAAGCTGAATACGGGGCCGATCGAAATCCGGGATTCCAATGGGAATCCCCTGTAAAATTCGGGCGGCTTAATTGGCGACGAAAAGCCTCGGCGCGGAATAAAATGGCAAGGAAGCCGCGGCGATGATTGAACTGTGTGATAAATTTCCCTTATGACAGATCTGGCTATTTCCCTTCGGGACGAGAGGTTGAATGTTACCCAGGAAATCCTGGACCGGTATAACATGCCCGGTCCCCGCTATACCAGCTATCCAACGGCTCCCGAGTGGAACGATTCATTCGGGCCGGCGGACTATGAAATAGCCCTGAGGCAATCGCGCGAATCCCGGCCGCCAAAACCGCTTTCGCTTTACATGCATCTTCCGTTCTGCGAGAGCTTATGCCTTTTTTGCGGCTGCAACGTGGTCATCAGCAAGAATCACGACGTGCTGATCCCTTATCTGGCGAGGATGGAATGGGAAATCGATCGGCTCGCCCGCACCCTCGGTGCCGATCAGCCGGTTGTCCAGTTTCATTGGGGAGGAGGCACGCCGACCTACCTCAATGCGGCCCAGATTGAACGGCTGTTTCTGTACACGAGAGAGCGTTTTCATTTCGCGCGGGACGCGGAAATCGGCATTGAGATAGATCCGCGGGTGACCGGCGAGGACCAGCTCCGGGTGCTGCGCCGTTTGGGATTCAACCGAATTTCCATGGGCATCCAGGACTTCAATCCCGAGGTTCAGAAAAGAGTCCACCGCATCCAGCCTTACGATCAGACCAAGGCCATCTTCGATTTGTGCCGTTCCCTTGGATTTGAATCGATCAACATCGATCTCATTTACGGGCTTCCTCTGCAGACTCCGAAGAGTTTTCTTGAAACGGTGGATAAAGTCATCGGGCTCGATCCCGACCGCATCGCGATGTTCAGCTATGCCCATGTCCCCTGGCTCAAGAAGCAGCAACGTTCATTTGAGAAGCTTTTGCCTCTGGGGATGGATAAATTTCAGATTTTCCGGACGGGAATCGAGCGGTTCACGGCAGTCGGCTACCGCTACATTGGAATGGACCATTTCGCGCGCCCGGACGACGAGCTGTGCATCGCCCAGGCAAATCGGACCCTGCATCGAAATTTTCAGGGCTATACGACGAAAGCGGGCGCCGATTTAATCGGGATCGGCGTGAGCTCAATCAGCGGCTTGCAAAGCGTTTACGCTCAAAATTACAGGGACCTGAAGAATTACGACGCTTCCATCGATAGGGAAAGCCTTCCCACCATGCGCGGCATAACGCTGAACGACGACGACCTGGTGCGGCGCGCCGTCATAGGAAGATTGCTTTGCCATTGCGTCCTTCGGAAAGACGAAATCGAAAGCGAGTTCGGCATAGACTTCGACAAGTATTTCGCGGATGAAATCGCGAGGCTGAAAACGCTTCAGGCCGACGGGCTTGTCCAATTAAGTCCGGAAAGCATCTCTGTGACGCAGCTCGGACGTATTTTTATTCGCAACGTGGGGATGGTGTTCGACAAATACCTGCAGAAGCCGGCGGCCAAGCCGGTTTTTTCCAAAACCCTTTAGCCCGCGGGGGATGATGGCGCAAACCGTGAATAGAGGAGTGCTGCTTTTCAACCTCGGCGGTCCCGATACTCTCCAGGATGTCCGCCCCTTTCTCTACAACCTCTTCTCGGACCCGGAAATAATCCGCATCAAGAACAACGTGCTGCGCCGAGTGCTGGCGTGGTTTCTATCCACGATGCGGCAGAGAAAATCAAGGAATTTGTACCGGCAGATCGGCGGCGGCTCTCCGCTCAGGCGCATTACCGAATCACAGGCCGATGCGTTGAACCAAAGATTGCGCGCGAGGAATTATTCCGCCCGGATTTATGTGGGCATGCGCTGTTGGAAGCCCGCCATTGAGGATGCTGTCGACAGGATCCTCGCGGACGGGATTACGCGGCTTGTCCTTTTGCCGCTCTTTCCCCAATACTCCGTAACCACAACGGGATCCTGCTTGAAACACTTTCAGATCCTGGACCGCCGATTCGGGCTGTCTTCCAAAATGGAAATATCGGCGATTTCTTCGTGGTACGATGAAAACCTCTACATCCAATCGATGGCCGATCTCATTGTTGAAGGACTGCACTCGTTTTCCGACGATGATCCGGATGCGATCCACATTCTTTATAGCGCTCATTCAATACCGGTTCGCTATGTTGA
Organism: uncultured Acidobacteriota bacterium; assembly: GCA_964506795.1. Classification (GTDB taxonomy): domain Bacteria; phylum Acidobacteriota; class UBA6911; order UBA6911; family UBA6911; genus UBA6911. The sequence goes on from CAZDMR010000025.1 coordinate 20,060, forward strand.
GGAAGGGGATCCCTATCTGGAGCAGACAAGAAAAACGGTCGAACTGATCCAATCCCGGCTGCCCAAGCCGTATGCCCACTCATTGGCCTTTCAAAGCAAAGTAGGTCCTGTAAAATGGCTTTCTCCGGCAACCGATCGTATCATTGCCGAATTGGGGCGAAAAGGGACTGCAAAGCTGATGATGGTTCCCGTCAGCTTTGTTTCCGATCATATCGAAACGCTGCAGGAGATTGATATCGCCTATATGGCCCTTGCCGCACGGTCGGGAATCGGGGAATTTCACAGAGCCGCCTCGCTGAACACCTATCCCAAATTCATCGATGCGCTTGCGGAACTGGCAATAAAAAAATTCGGTCGTTAACGAAGGCTTTCGATCTGCAATCGAATCCGCGAAGGGGGCGCTACTCCCATCTGCATATAGCGGACGATCCCTTCCTGATCTATGAGGACCTGGAGGGGAATTCCGTCCGCGCCGTACATCATGCCCACGGAACCCTGCTGGTCGAGCAGAACCAGCGGATTTATGCCCTCTTCCCGCAAGTAAGCCACGACGGTATCGTTCGATTCCTGCAGGTTGACCGCCAATAGGACCATAATATCGGAATATTCTTTCTGGAGTTCCTCGGCAACCGGCATGGTCATACGGCAGGGTCCGCACCATGTAGCCCAGAAATCGAGCATCACGATCTTTCCCTTAAATTGATCCAGCGAGATCTTGCGACCATCAAGATCCTCAAGGGTGAAATTAGGAGCCGGGCGGCCGATTTCGGCTGTGCTCGGAGCGGAGGCACAATTGGAAAGGAAGATAGCGGATAATCCTAAAACCACGCGGACGGCCAAAAGCTTTTTTACCAACGTCCAAATCCTCCTATGAGAATCGCTCCCTGGAGTATACCATTCGAATGGGAGATAAAAGGGTTTCTATAAACGGAAAAGAATGATCCGGCAATTCCAGTCCGAAGACGCTCCGGCATGCAGCGCATTGCTGCTGGCATGTCTGGAAAGCGATCCCTCGTATACCCCGGCGCTTCGGGAAAAGATCCGCTGCAGCGAAACGCCGCAAAGCATGCGGCGGCGCGCGGAACTTTTTTACGTAGCCGTATATGAAGAGCAAAACCGGATATTGGGAGTCGCCGGACTTGAACTGAACGAAATCAGAATTCTTTTCGTTTCGCCGGAGCACAGGCGGCATAGGATTGGACGCTCTCTTTTGGAGCATGTCAAGACTAGGGTGCCGGCGGTTTTGTTTTCGGATATTTTCGTATACGCTTCCATCCCGTCCGTCGAATTCTATCGGGCCTGCGGATTCCGGGAGAATGGACCTTTCAGCTTCGATATCGGCGGCGAAATGCTTCAGACTGTTTTCATGACCTCCTCTACCGCCGCAGTATAATCCTCGTGAATAATCCGGGTTAAAAAGCATAAAAATAGAGCCTCACAGATTTAAGAATCCTGTGATATCCTTGAATTCCGCTGGCTTTTAGCGGATCCATGTTCCAACCGTACGTTACACTGATCCGGCAGGCCATTGCGAATGCCATTATGGAACAGGGTGTTGTGCACCGACATCCTGAACGGTCGCGATCTCCGTTAAATCTCGGGGAAGAGGCGTGCGCTGCATCGCATAAGAAGGAGCTGGACTGTTAGTCATCGAGATAGGGCGTCGGCTGGGAAAGCCCCTTTTCAGCCAGTTTAAATAGTAAAGGAGCACATCCATGGTAGATTATGTCAATATTTTTATGGCCCGCCTGCAGGCAAAGAATCCAGGGGAGACGGAATTCCATCAAGCCGTACAGGAAGTCGTCGAATCTCTTACGCTGGTATTGGACAGACATCCGGAATATCGGTCCGCAAAGATACTGGAACGTATCGTGGAACCGGAACGCGTGATTATGTTCCGGGTTCCCTGGATGGACGATCAAGGAGAAGTCCAGGTTAATCGCGGTTTTCGAATTGAAATGAACAGCGCGATCGGGCCATACAAGGGAGGTCTGCGTTTCCATCCTTCCGTGAATTTAGGGATTTTGAAGTTTCTGGCTTTCGAACAGGTTTTTAAAAACAGCCTCACGACACTTCCGATGGGAGGCGCAAAAGGCGGATCGGATTTCGATCCCAAGGGGAAAAGCGACTCGGAGGTCATGAGATTCTGCCAAAGTTTCATGACGGAGCTTTACCGGCACATCGGCCCGAATACGGATGTCCCGGCCGGAGATATAGGCGTCGGCGGAAGAGAAATCGGCTTCATGTTCGGCCAGTACAAAAGGCTGCGGAATGAGTTCACCGGCGTATTGACGGGCAAAGGACTGAATTGGGGAGGGTCGCTTATCCGGCCCGAAGCCACCGGATACGGCTGCGTTTATTTTGCTGCGGAAATGCTGGCCACGCGCAACCAGACTCTTGAAGGCAAGACCTGCCTCGTTTCCGGCAGCGGGAACGTTTCGCAGTATACCATCGAAAAGATACTGCAGCTCGGCGGCACGATTGTGACGGTCTCCGATTCCGACGGATACATTTATGACGAGTCGGGGATTGACGCGGAAAAGCTTAAATTCATCATGGATCTGAAGAACATCAAGCGGGGCCGCATAAAAACTTACGCGGAAAAATATCGAAATGCCGTCTACACGGCGGTGGACAGGGCAAAGGATTACAATCCTTTGTGGGACCACAAGGCGGACTGCGCGTTCCCAAGCGCCACGCAGAATGAGATTAATGCGAAGGACGCGCAGAACCTGCTGAAGAACGGGATTACCGTCGTCGCCGAGGGGGCAAACATGCCGACCCATTTGGAAGGAGTGCGTCTTTTCCTGGACGCGAAAATCCTTTATGGGCCGGGGAAGGCGGCCAATGCGGGCGGAGTCGCCGTATCGGGGCTTGAAATGTCCCAAAACAGCATGCGGTTGCCCTGGACAAAGAATGAGGTCGACAATCGTTTGAGCATTATAATGAAAAACATCCATTCAACTTGCGTTGAATGCGCGGACCGCTTCGGGACGCCGGGTAATTATGTCAATGGAGCCAATATCGGCGGCTTTTTGAAGGTGGCCGATGCCATGTTGGATCAAGGATTAGTGTGAGATTTCTTAACCCGGATTATCCATGAAGTTTCTGCTGCGGCGACGCATCCAGGCATGTTTACGGCGTTGCGTTTCTCATGAATAATCCGGGTTAATGTTTTTTGATCTCTTCCGCCTCGATAATTTATACTAATGATGTAGGTGCTATTGACGTGGACGAAAAACATCCGGATCCACTGTGGATCGAACACGGATATGGAACGCGCTTTCAGGGTTTTCAGAACTTGATGCGCCACCGAATCCGGGATGTTCTTCTTGTCTCCAGCCTCTACGATCTTTACCTTTTCGAAGAAGACGGCCGCTTCGACGAACTGATCGGCAATGAATACCAAACCCTGAATTTGAGCCATACTCCGGAACTGACGCGCGTATCCAGCGCCAAGGAAGCCATATTTCTGGCCAAGGAGGAGCGGCGCTTCGATCTCATCCTCACGACGCTGCACGTTGAAGATATGTCCGCTCAGCGGCTTGCCCTTGAGGCAAGAGCGGCGGGCGTCGATATTCCCATTGTTCTGCTGGCCTATGACAGCAGAGAACTCAAAGACCTTAAAGCCAAGGACTATGCAGCGGCATTTGACCGGGTCTTCGTATGGAAAGGCGACTTCCGACTCATCGTCAGCATTATCAAGCATCTGGAAGACAAGATGAACGTCGACCACGACACAAGGCTGGTGGGCGTTCAGTCCATTCTTTTTATCGAGGATAATATCCAACATTATTCGACGCTGCTGCCCATCCTATACACGGAGCTGTTGAACCAGTCCCAGCGGCTGCTCTCCGAGGGAATCAATCTCTCGCACAAATTCCTGAAAACCGTTGCGCGCCCGAAAATTCTTCTTTGCCAGAATTACGAGGAAGCCTGGAATTATTTCGAAGCGTACAAGGAGCACATCCTGGGCATCATTTCGGATATTGATTTCCCGTGCCAGGGCAAGCCGGATCCTGGTGCAGGCATCCGTTTTGCGAAGGCCGCACGCAGGGAGAATCCCGAGCTGCCCATCATGCTGCAATCCCTGACATCGGATTATGAGGCGGAAGCGAGAATGCTGAATCTTGCTTTCATGCCCAAGGATTCCGCCGGCGCGTCGCTTCAACTCCGTCAATTTATGACGGAATACTTCAGCTTCGGCGATTTCATTTTCCGAACCCCGGATGGGCATGAGGTAGGAAGAGCTGTGGATCTAAAGAGCTTAAGGGAACAGCTGCAGCAAGTGCCCGAAGCCAGCATTCGCTATCATGCCGAACGCAACCATTTTTCGAATTGGCTGAAAGCCAGGACGGAATTCTGGCTCGCACACAAGGTCCGCCCCAGGAAAGTCTCCGATTTCGCGACCGTTCGCGAAATTCGCGAAGATCTGATCTCTTCCTTGGGAGCTTACAGCAGGCTTCAGCAGCGCGGTCTCATATCGGAGTTCAAAAAAGACACTTTCGATCCGGAAACAACCTTTGCCCGAATCGGGGGAGGGAACCTCGGCGGCAAAGCGCGGGGACTCGGCTTTGTGAATACGCTGGTGAACAGTTACGATGTCCGGCATCAATTCAAAGGAGTCGAAATATCAGTCCCGCCCGCGGTCGTGCTCGGAACGGATCTATTTGACCGATTTCTGGACGATAACAATCTGCGCAAATTCGCGCTGGAATCCCTGGACGACGTGGAAATAACCAGCAAATTTATTGAAGCCGGGGTCTTCCCGCAGGATATGCTTGGAGATCTGGCCGCTTTCCTGCACCTTATCCGCGGGCCGCTTGCAGTCCGCTCTTCCAGCATGCTTGAGGATTCCCAGTATCATCCTTTCGCCGGCGTCTATGAAACCTACATGATACCGAACTCTCATCCCGACCCCTTCGTTCGTCTCGGGCAGCTTGTAACTACGGTTAAGCGGGTTTACGCGTCGACTTTTTACCGGTGCGCAAAGGACTATTTCAAAATCACGGATTACGGCATCGAAGAAGAAAAGATGTCCGTAATCATTCAAAAAATGGCGGGGTCTCAGCACGGGGAGCGCTTTTATCCCGATTTTTCGGGCGTAGCCAAATCCTATAATTATTATCCCATTCCGCCGCAAAAGCCGCTGGACGGGATCGTATCCGTTGCGCTCGGCCTGGGCAAGACCATTATAGACGGAGGAATCACCGTCCGTTTCTGTCCCAAGTACCCCAACCATATGCTTCAGTTCTTTTCAACGGCAGAACTCCTTCGCAACAACCAAAACAGCTTTTATGCGCTTGATTTGACCGCTCGTCCGACGCGGACAGCCGAGACCAGAGATGTGCTGGTGCGGAATTTCGGGCTGGAGAAAGCCGAAGAGGACGGAACGCTGCAGCATGTCGCCTCGACATATTCCCGCGAAAACGATGCATTATATGAGGGTACCGCAAGGCCGGGCGTTCCTGTTGTGACGTTCGCTCCCATACTCAGGAGCAAAACTCTGCCGCTCCCGCAAATACTGGATCTCCTGACGGACATGGGGAGTTGGGGGATGGGGGCTCCTATTGAAATGGAATTCGCCGCCACCATGTCCGTCCCGTCCGGCCGGCCCAAGGAATTCTCGATATTGCAGCTTCGCCCGCTCGGCGTCGGCAAGGAAGAGGTTTTGATCGAATGGGGGGATGTCCCTCGCGAGCGCTTGATCTGCAAGAGCAGCCAGGTGCTTGGCCACGGGATTTCCACCGGCATTTACGATATTGTCTTCGTAGACATAGAACGGTTCGAGAGGGCCAAGAGCGTGGACGCGGCGCTTGAAGTCACGCAGTTCAACGAGAAGCTGCTGGCTGAAAAAAGACCCTACGTCCTGATCGGCGTCGGTCGATGGGGGTCGGTCGATCCCTGGTTGGGCATCCCGGTGCGATGGAATCAGATTTCGGGAGCAAAAGTGATTGTGGAAGCCGGCTTTAAAGACATGGAAGTCGACCCTTCCCAGGGTTCCCACTTTTTCCATAACATCACGTCGTTCCGAGTGAGTTATTTTACGGTCAATTCATTGACTCAAGATGGTTTTATCGATTGGGATTGGCTTCGCGCCAATCCTATTGTCGAGAGCAAAGAATTTGTCCGGCATATCCGGCTTTCAAAGCCGATTGAAGCAAAGGTCGATGGATATCGCAACAAAGGCATCATTTTGAAACCGGAGTAGTATCTTGGCTGGAAAAAGCAAAGACGATAAAAAGGATAAGGAAGTGTATGTGAAGCCCGGAAGGGTTACGGACGTCTGCCCGCACTGCGGTCACAGGTTGAGTCCATGGCAGCAAGTTCTGCTTAACGTCGACCGGGCTCTGGTCTGCAAGAACTGCTGGTATCGCATCATTCTCGACAGCTCCGAAGTTGAGGAGAATCCTCCAAAAACAAAAGAAAGGGGATGACCTGTGGAATCCAATCATTCATTCGACGTCGCCCTTTTGACTGTTCTCACTGGATCTGCTGCGCATGATGCCGCACTTCGACTCCCTGCACGAAAAAGAGCACATCTTCTGCGATATTCGTGGCGTGATCGGCCAGCCTTTCCAGACCGCGGGCGACAAAGAGATAATCGATGCCGGGATGAATCTTGATGGGGCTCTCTTCCATGAATTTTACTATTTTTGAGTACAGTTCATCGCGCAGGATATCGACGGCGTCGTCCGACTTCAAAACGTTTCTTGCCAGTTCCGCGTCCCTGCGGACAAACGCATCCATGCTGTTCGCAATCATGTTTTGCGCAAGTCCCGCCATATAAGGAATATCTATTTTCGGCTTAAGCGCTGGCATGCCCAGAAGGGACAGCGCGCGTTTGGCGATATTCACCGCGATATCTCCCATTCTTTCCAGGTTGTTATTGATTTTCATCGACATGGTGACGAACCGCAGATCCACAGCCACCGGTTGCTGGAGCGCAAGCAGCCGAAGGGAGCCGCTGTCAATATGAATCTCAAGCTCGTTAATCCTGGATTCATTTTGAATCACCATCAGGGCCGCATCTCTGTCGCGCCGCACAACCGCGTTTACACTGTGTGCAATGGAGCTTTCCACAAGGCCGCTCATTTCTAAAAGCCGGTTGTTTAATTCTTTGAGATCTTCACGGAATTGCTCCAAGTTATTGCCTCCATGAAAGCGGAGCCGGTCCGGCCCCGGAAGAGCCTCTAGAACCTTTTTGGAAACATTAGCCGAAACGCCCTGTAATGTAGTCCTCCGTCTTTTTTTCCGCGGGATTCATAAACAGACGACTGGTCAGGTTGTATTCGATCAATTCTCCGAGGCAGAAAAATGCCGTGTAATCGCTCACGCGGGCGGCTTGCTGCATGTTGTGGGTAACGATGACAATGGCGTACCGGTCCTTGAGTTGAGCAATGAGTTCCTCGATGCGCGCCGTAGCTATGGGGTCCAGTGCGGAGCAAGGCTCGTCCATGAGAAGGGCGCGGGGGCGGGTCGCAAGGACCCGCGCAATGCAGAGGCGCTGCTGCTGGCCGCCGGAAAGAGCCAGAGCCGATTTCTGAAGATTGTCCTTCACTTCATCCCATAGCGCCGCCGACCGAAGGCTTTCCTCGACAAGGTCGTCGAGTCCCGCCCCCCGCACTCCCTGAAGACGCGCTCCGTACGCGATGTTGTCGTAGATGCTCTTGGCAAACGGATTCGGCTTTTGAAAGACCATGCCGATTTGCTGCCTGAGATGGACCAAATGGATGCGTCTATCATAAACATCCTGCCCGTTAACGGCAAGGCGGCCTTCTGTGCGGACATATGGAATCAAATCATTCATGCGGTTGATGCTGCGAAGGAAGGTGCTCTTGCCGCAACCGCTGGGGCCGATGATGGACGTGACCACGCGGGGATATATTTCCATGGAAATATCCTTAACGCCTGGAGTCTGACCATAGTAGAGGGAGAAATGCTCGGATTGAATCAATCCGCCGTCGCCGGGGGGCGCGGACGATTCTCCGGCGATTTCCTGGCTCAGAACCAAGGATTTGGAGTAAGGGGTTGTTTTTACTTCGTCAAACTCGGTTTTTTGACTTTTCATTTCGGCCATCGGGGGAACACCGTTGATTTTCATTTTACATGCCGCGAAGCTTCCGGCTGGACCGCGAGCGAATCCAGACGGCGGAGATATTCAGGCACAAGACTAAAAGGATCAGGGCTGTCACCATTCCGTACTGTTTATGGGGGACGAGCATGGCCAGCCGGTCTCCGACAGCGATGTCGTAGCTGCCGTAAGAAAGAGCCCGAGTGGGATCCAAAATTGAATTCGGGACAGGACCGAAAGCGATTGCACCCGTGAAAAGTATTGGCGCGGTCTCTCCTGCAGCGCGGCTGAGGCTTAGAATAATGCCTGTGAAAATGCCCGGTGCGGCCGCAGGTAAAACTACCGTCATAAAGGTGCGAAACTTCCCTGCGCCCAGCGCAAGCGCCGCTTCTTTGTACGTTTGGGGGACGCTTCGAATCGCTTCCTCGCTCGCGCGGATGATGACGGGCAGCACAAGCAATCCAAGCGTCAAGGAAGCGGCCAGGATATTGGGCTTACCCAGCTTGTCGGCGGTGTCGCCGGAGAAAATGCCGAGGGTTTCTTGGCCCAATTCGCCGAGCCGGGGGAAAAGAAACAAAACGAAAAAAGCCATTCCGAAAAGACCAAAGACAATGCTGGGGACGCCGGCAAGGGTATTGACACAGGTGCGGACAACTCGGACGACGGCGTTGTCTCGGCTGCATTCAACCAGGAATGATGCGGAAATAATGCCCAAGGGGACGGCGAACAGCATTGAGAGGAGCGTCAGCAACAAGGTCCCCAGAATTTCAGGGCCGCAGCCGCCGAAGTAATGGCCGTCGGTGCTTTCATCGATGAAGTACTGCCAATAGAACGTAAAGCGTGGCCTCAGGAGATCCTCGAAGTTGGTTTCAATATAATCGAAGATCGGCTGCAATTCTGTGCCCGCGAAAAGCTCCTTTCGGGAAACTGATATTTTTTTTAAGGGCTGTCCGGGTTCTGTCTCGATCCATTTCTCGGCCCAGAGCAGGTTGTTTAACCCGCGGCGGGCGACATCCCGGCGGGTGGCGCCGTACCGATCCATCGCAAGAGCGGGCGCGGGGCTCCCGGGTTCCGGGCCGAAGAGTTTTCTTAAGGCTTCCCGGACATCCTCGAGAGCTGCCTTATATTGGTCCCGCTGATTCAAATCGACCGTTTGAGCAGTCCGATAGTGCCGATCGGCCAGCACGAAATATCTCTCGATAACGGTTCCGTCAAAATCGGCTTTGTCTTTGGAAGCCAGAATCGCTTCGAGTTTTTGCACAACGAGCTTCCGGTCCGAGCAATCGTAAGCGTCCGAAAGAGTGTCGCGCAATTTTTTGGCCCGGCGGCGCAATTCGGAATAGCGTTCGCCGCTCACGCCGATGCTGCGGAGATAGTCCCCATAGTCACGATAAATGCTGCGGACCTGATCCGTCAAACCGGCGGCGTCGATGCCTTCGCGAAAGTCTGCCAGGCGTTCATACACAAATTGACGGGCTTTTTCGACTTCAGCCGTCTCACGCTGAATCTTTGCGGGATCGCCTCGTCCGAAGACGTCCAGCTGCATCTTGCGGAACTCATGGGTGCCGTAAAACCCCACGGCTTTGAATCCGCGCAGGAGCATGGGAGACAAAACCAATATGAGGACGCCGACCATGAAGAGGATGGAAAGGATGGAGGAACCGGTAAAGCATTTGTCAAAGAGTTGCCTGAGAAAAATCCTCCGACTCATCTTATGCCCCCTTGCCTCTTCGGATCCGCGCCATAAAGTGCTCGCTCAGCAGATTCAATCCGAAAGTAAACACCAACAACAGCGTTGCGATGGCAAAAAGGGCGCTGTAATGGACGGATCCCTGGACGGTTTCGCCCATATCCCCGGCGATGGTGGCCGTCATCGTGCGGACGGACTGGGAAATATCCCACCATGGCGAAGGAATCTGGCTGGCATTTCCGGAAGCCATCCAGACAACCATGGTTTCTCCGATCGCGCGCATCATGCCGAGGATGATCGCGCCCATGATTCCGCTGTATGCGTTCGGAATGACAACCTGAATCATTGTCTCGGCGCGGGTGGAACCCAGACTGTAGGCGGCTTCCCGGACTTCACGCCCCACTGCGGAAAGAGAGTCTTCCGCGACGCTGATTATGGTGGGAAGAGCCATGACAGCCAGAATCGCGCCTGCATTCAACACATTGGCGCCCGTGTCGAAACCAAGCCGCTTCTGCATCCAGGGGGCCAGGACCAAAACGGCGAAAAAACCGAAGGCGACCGAAGGAACGGCGGCGAGAATTTCAATGACAGGCTTGACGATCTGGCGCATTCTGAAAAAAGCAATGTCGCTGAGCCAGACGGCGGACAGCAAGCCAAGCGGAACTGCAATGATGAGAGCGAAAGCGGTGACATAGGCTGAACCGGCGAGTATTGCCAGTATTCCGAACTCGGGACGGTCGGGTGCTTCTGGATACCACCGGGAGCTGGAAAAGAACTCTCCGATGTGGGGACCGGAAAAGAATTCAAGCGATTCCCGGACAATAAAGTAAAAAATCAGCAGGACGGCGACGACGGAAATGAACGTCACCAAAAACAACAGGCCGCGTCCGAGACGATTGAAGGCGAATCCCCGGAAATCTTTTCCGGGCGCGAGCAAAAGCGGCCGGTCAAAATCAGCCGCTTTTGCTTCTTTTATAACTTGCATCTTCTTTTTACCCCGCTCCGCTTTTCACACGGATCCATGCCGCCCTGATTTCCATCAATGGCGGGGCTAGTATTCCGTCAGCGGAACGAATCCTTTAGCCTCGATGATTTCCTGCCCTCTTTCGGTCAGGTAAAAAGTGCAAAACTCGTAAACCGGCGAACCGAGCTCCGGATAACCCTTGGTGAACAGAAACAGAGGCCGGCTGATGGGGTAGACGCCTTTAGCAATCGAAGAACGCGTCGGCTTCACTCCATCGATGTCGAGCGCTTTGACGCTGCTGTCTAAAAATCCCAATCCGACATAGCCGATGGCGCCGCTTGTGGACTTTACGCGGGAATGAGCCTGAGGATTTGAATTCACATACTCGACGTTGGCGGCCAGTTTTTCCTTGTTCATGACCATGCTTTCAAAAGTCTCGTAAGTCCCCGAGGAAGTGTCGCGGCTTATGGGAACGATGCGCATGTCGGGGCCCCCGAGTTGTTTCCAGTTAGTGACCTTCCCGGTATAGATGGAGCGAATCTGTTCCCGGCTGAGGGCCTTGACCGGGTTGGACGGGTACACGATGACGCATACGCCGTCCATGGCGATGGCATGCGCCACTGGAAGAAAAGCGTTATTCGCGGAAGCCGCTTTCTTGTATTCCTTTTCCTTCATAAAACGGCTCATCATGGCGATATCGCAGCGCTGATCCACCAGTGCCGCGGCTCCGTTCCCGCTGCCCGTTTTATTGACGGTAATAGAGACATTCGGATGCATTTTCTTAAAGGCCTCGGCAAAGGCATCGGCGATCGGTCCGACAGTCGTTGATCCCTCCAACTGCAGGGTTTTTCCGTGTTGTGCCGCGCCGGCAAGCGCCAGAGAACCCATAAACAAAACCAAACATACTGCGGTCATCTTTTTCATTTTTTGCTCCCTATGACAGATTAATTATTCGATACTGAGGTTGCTAATCCGTTAAGAAACTGTTAAGAATTCATTAAGTTTGCAGGTGGCGTCAGAACTTAAACGCAATGTCAAGCTGGAGCCGGTGGAAGTCTTCGGATTCAGAAGAAATCCCCCTTTTGTTGTAGAAATAAGACGCTCCGGCTTTCCAGTGTTTGGCTACCTGAAAGTCGAAGCCGACCTCGTGTCCCTTGCCGTCCGTACCGCCGCCGATGAAATCGGAATCTGTAAAAACTCCAATTACCGCGTCGTTTTCGATGTCCCGAAAGTTGTAACGGAAAGCCCATGTATAGGGATCGCTGCATTTGCCGACGGTAGTCCCAACCAGCCAACCCTCGTTCATGGAGATGTTTCCGTCTGCAACGTTGCGGACGTAATCCATGTAAAAGGAGACCGGAGTCTTTCCGGCTTTGAATCCGAACTCGGCAAAGAGTTCGAGGAGGTCGTAATCAAAAAGGTAGCGGCCCGATTCATCGACGGTATTGCCGAAAGAGTCGCCGGAATCGAAAATCGGGGGTTTGCCGACCGTGTTTTCATAGTTGTAGTAAGTGCCCCCGATGGTAAAGCTCCCCTTTTTCTCGGGCAAAAAAAACTCCAGGCCGGCCTGAGCTCCGAAAAGCCAGGTGTCTACATCCGAGCTTCGTTCTTCGACCCAAAAGCCGCCGATGTTTGTAAAGAACCCGACATCGTCGCTTTTCCGGGAGTATTTGAATGCGGCGCCTTCCGGATTTAAATCGCCGTCCCAGATAAGCTCCGTTTTACCCGGCGTGCGGTAAGGGTTCTTCACCTTTCCTCCGATAACGCTGAGCCCGGGAGCTTCCTTGAAATGCAGATCGAAGTAGGCGAGGTCGAGGCAGATGTCCTTCGTTGAAAAGCCGTCATCGAGGCTCTGGTTGGTTGAAACCGGATCGTCGGAACCGCTGGCGATCTGGAATCCGAGGTTTATATTATCGTTGGCTTCGGCTTCGACTCCGATTCTGGCTCTGATGCGATGCCGGTTCCGCGCATCCTTATCCTCTACCGCGATGGTTTCATGGCGGTATCGCAGGTCCCCTTTAATCTTGACGTGATCCGTCCAGGAATCCGCCGCGTTTGCAATTCCCGGCCAGAACAAAACCCCAAGGCCGATAGCCCAAACTTTATTTCTCATGAGAATTCTCCTTGAATGATTCACAAAAACATCTCCCGCATATTTGAAAACTAACTGGATTCAGCGAGACGGAAATTTACCGGCGCATTGTTAATCTGCAATTAAGAAACAATGAATGTTTAATGAATTTGTCGGATCAATGAACAGCGGCAAAACTCCCTATGAGAAACCAGGCCGAGGTTTTCGAACCCCAAAACCAATCTGGCACCGGGGCTCCTGAACAGGCCAAACCGTGAATCCTCGCTGATTTTCAAGGTCAAGCCTTCCGGGCGCGCTTGAATTTTAGGAATTAATCAGGATTGAATTTGCTAAGATTAGCGGCGGGGAAGGTGGAAAGATGAAAATAACAATTATCTATGACAACATGCCTCCGCTCAAAAATGGGCTTACGGCGGATTGGGGATTTTCCGCCTTGGTTGAAGCGCGGAGCGATTTGAAAATCCTTTTTGATACCGGGGCAAACGGCGAGATCCTGCTCGGCAACATGAAGACGCTGGGGATTGAGCCGGCTTCGGTTGATGAAATCTTTATATCCCATCCGCACTTCGATCATATAGGGGGCTTAGAACGGTTCCTTGACGAAAACAATTCGGTCAAAGTCTGGGTTCCTACTTGCATGGGGAAAGTAACTCGGGCGCAGGAAACATTTTTCTTGTCGCGTCCGACCCGGATTCATCAAGGCGTTTATTCCACCGGAGAGCTGGAGGGCATTGAGCAGAGTATGGCGGTGGAGACTTCCAAGGGAGTGGTGGTGGTGGCGGGTTGCTCCCATCCTCACATGGAGAATATCCTGAAGACCGCCTTCCAGTTCGGGAAAGCGTTCGGCATCGTGGGCGGATTTCACGGAAACGGGCCTGAAACCCTAAAAGGATTAGATTTGATTTGCGCCACTCACTGCACGGTCTACAAGGAAGAGATCCGGCGGCTTTATCCGAACGCGTATATGGATGGCGGGGCGGGCAAGGTGATTGAAATAGAGTAAGCGGACATGCGGCGCTTTGCGGCCGATGGTATCCGCTGGTTAAAACCTTAATAAGACACGGCAATCGCCGCGATTGAGGCGGGACCGGGGAAAATCAATCCAAGCCGGGGCATTTTACAATTCAAACGATTTTTCGCCCGTCGTCCATGCCGCTCTGATGACAGTCCCTTTCCCGGGAGCGCTTATAATTTCAAGGCTTCCGGCGCTCAGTTCCGCTCTTTCCCTCATGCTGGAAAGTCCCATCCCCTTGCGGCGGGGATTCGCTCGCAGCACGGGATCTATTTTGAATCCTACGCCGTCATCCTCCACGGACAGCTCAATCCTGTCTTTTGCGTTCCGGAAGGAGACGATTATTTGCCTTGCGCTGCTGTGCTTGGCGGCGTTGTTCATGGCTTCCTGGAAGATTCTATAGACCGGCGCCTTCAAGTACTCCGGCACGTCCTGTTCGTAGACTTCCAGCCGGGGGATAAGCCGGATGTCCCGGTATGTGTCCTGAAATCGCTTACAAAAACCGGACATCGTTGTGAGAAGGCCCAGTTCATCAATATGGGCGGGGCGCAAATCGTTCTGAATCTTGCGCGCCTCTTCTATGCTGCTTTGAATCATCTGGATGAGGGAATCCATTTCCCCGTTCTTTACCCCGGCGTCCTCTTTGTTTAAACGGGAATAACCTTGAGCCCGGAATTTGATTGCCGCCAGGGTTTGCCCCAGCCCGTCGTGCATTTCCCGCGAAAACCGCTTTTTCTCATTCTCCTGCGCTTCTATGACCTGGCGCGAGAGGAAGCAGCATCTCTTTTCGGATGCGCGCAAAGCCTCTTCCATTTCTTTTCTTTGGGTAATGTCGACGGCATTTCCGAGGATGGCGCGCTGGCCGTGGTATTCAATCAGAACATTGCTTCTTTCCGTCCAAAGCGGGTCTCCGTTTCTTTTAATCCCCCGGATCTGATAGCTGAGTGGAGCTTCCTCGCCGCTCAACCACTTTTCCCTGATAGCGTCGAATAATTCCCGCTCTTCGGGATGAATGAACATCGCGCTTTTCATGCCCGGAACCTGTTGTTGCGAATACCCGTGCATTTCCGCAAACCTGGCGTTGGCAAATACGATCTCCCCGTCCAGCGAAATGTAAATTCCGATCAAGGAATTTTCCACCAGCGCGGCGTACTTCCCCTCGGATTCCCGCAGCTGTTTCTCCGTTTTTCTTTGATCGATAATGACCTGAACCCCGCTGACGAAAGCCTCCAGCTGCCTTACGTCCTCGTTGCTGTACGGAGAAGGCTTATTGGCGGCGGCGACTACGGAGACAATGCGGCCATGGCTGAAGACGGGCACCACAAGAATCCGGGAGAGAGAGACATGGCCTTCGGGAAGGCCGACTTTTGCCGGGTGTCCGGCCGAGTAATCGTTCACAATGAGCACTTTTCTTTTTCGAACGGCTTCCGCCCAGATTCCGGCCTTCGCGATCGGGTAATCAATGGGTTGTTCCCGCATGCGGCATTTTTCATAGACGTCGCTGGACCAGGAATGGATAGACATTACGCTCTCGTCCGCGTTCATGAACCCGTAGAAAGCGTACCTGCTTTGAGTCATGCGGAGGGTGCCCTCCAGAATATTGTCGTACAGATTTTTGTCGTCCGCGTCGACCATTTCCGCGATCTTCCAAAGCGCCCGGAGTCTTTCCTCCGCCTGGGCGCGTTCGTGCCCCTCCGCCTCCATCCTCTCATTGGCTTCAACCAATTCGCGGGTGCGCTCTTGGACACGCGCCTCGAGGTCGCTCCGCGCTATTTGCAATTTCTCTTCGCTTTGCTGCAGAGACGCAACCAGTGTTGTCAGGCGGCGGGTATTTTCCTGGAGGAGGCTGATGATCGGATGGGTGATTTTGATAAACAGCCACGCGCCCAAAAGGATCAGCGCTGCTGCGATGCCCATAGCCACAGCGCCTGCTTTTATGAAAGGCGCTCGAAGCTCGGCGATGTCGATTTTCAGCACTACGCCCCAATGCAGGCCGGCCACCGGTTCATACGCCGCAAGAACCCGCTCTCCCCGATAGTCGAATCCGATCATGGTCCCGGAAAGTCCCGAAAGCGCGCGCCGCATCGGTTCCGCCAGCGGCGAATCCATCGGCACCGGCTGAGGCGTGTCGGACTCTTGGTATCGGCGGCTGAGAAGGAAGACGATATTGTCCCCTCTGCGCTCTCCCAGGGAAAATTCCCCTGTTTTGCCGATCTCCATCTGTTCCCCGTAGGCTTCGGCAATCTGTTTTAAAGCCGACTCTTCCGGCCCTCCGGGGAAATCCTTGCTGAATACGGCGTCGAATTTTGCGATCGATTCAATGAGGCGCGCCCAGCCGTGCGCGGCGGCCGTAAGCGCCTCGCGCTCTTCTTCGAAAGCGGTGCGGTACAGCATGCCCAGGGTCGTTCCGGCGACGGTCATGCATGCGATGGCCATAATCAGGACCAATACAAGAATCCTTTTTCTTTCGCTCATAAAACGCCGATTTAAATTCGCGCAAGCAATGTCAACAACACGCCTTCAACTGTTGCTTTTGCAAAACAACAGAGGGCGCCCTGCCTTTGTACCACTTGGGAGCCGTTAAAAACCATATATTTGTTCCGGCGTCCGCGGGCTGCGACCCGCGAGGCTTGTTGTATCGGTCAGACATTTGTCTTGAAATCAAAACATTTAATAATCATGATAGTTTTTGGGCCGGATATTCTTCTCATTTATCAGAGAGGCGTCATTGAATTGCACGAAATCAGTCGTTTGGCTGGGAGCCGGATAAACCCTCCGCCTTCTGCGGGGCGGCAGATAGTATTTTACGTTGTATCAGAGGGAGTGAAATTTGAAATTAGAGGCTTTTGGAATAGCCTGCGGGAAATCGATCCCGCCTCCAGGACACGGAACGGCCCTCTCTCCTAGCTGCGGCAAAGGATCGTTGGTTGCAGTTGTTTTTGTGGTCGCGGCGCTTGCTTTGCTCGAATGGCCTCCATCCGCATTCCCGCAAACGGATCTGGGAACCCTCTCCGGCACGGTCGTGGATTCCGCCGGCGCCGTGGTCCCGGGAGCGGCCGTTGAAGCGAAAAACACGCAAACGGGAGAGCGGTTTCGGACGGCAAGCACGAAATCGGGTTATTTCATACTGGAACAACTCCCGTCCGGCAATTACGAACTGAGAGTTTCAATGCCTGGTTTCGAAGAATACGTCCAGAGAGGAATAAAGCTCGCGTCGGGGCAGCCGCTGCATTTGAGAGTGCCGCTGCAAATAGAAAGCATCCGTCAGATTATAACGGTCAGCGAATCCATCCCGCGGAAGCTCATGGATCTTCCCCAGGCGGAATCCGAGGCAATGCAGATCTCGGTCACCGAAATAAACGCGGTTCAGATCGAAAAGCAGGGGGCCAAAAACATCGTGGACGCTCTCAATTATGCCCCCGGAGCTTGGGTGGAAACGCGCGGGCGAAAGGTCAAACAATTTGTCTCGATACGCGGGCAGAAATACCCCTACCCGGAATATTCCATCGACGGAGCCATATTCCGGGAGCTTCACGAAGTTCCATTTTTCCTTTCGGCTGCGGACGTGGAACGGATTGAGGTCGTTCGTTCCAGCCTTTCCCTTCTGAGCGGTTTTTCAGGGCTCGCGGGGGTCATTGATGTCGTCCCCCGCATCTACGAGAAACGCGAAACCAGCTGGCTTGCCGAATACGGGTCGCTCAACAGCTTCCGTCTGCGCGCGTCCCACGGCCGGAAGATCGGCAAGGTGTCCTTCGGCCTCGGCTTGGACGGCTCCCATACGGACGGTCCGGAAAACAGGCGCGGCGCTGAAGACATGTTGAATGTGTTTGGGAACATGTCGGTCCAACTGCGTCCTGATCTTTCTTTCAGGGCGACCTTTTTTCATCTGCAGGGCAGCAGCGAACTGGTTCAGGCGGTTTTTCCGGCTGCCGAGAAATTCCGGATGAACCGGGAGAGCTATGATCCCGTTCAAACCAGCATTTTTACCCTCAAAACCCTCTATCAACCGAAAAGTTGGACCTCCACTCAGTTCACGCTGGGCTACAGCAATCGCCACAACACATTCGTTACGGAAACCGGCGATTCGCGCCAGGAGAATCCCGAATACGACTCGGAGTGGAATCTAAATCTTATCCAGGCTTTTTCTCTTTCCAGGGATAATGTCCTGCGGGCGGGAGCCCATTACAATCACTGGGTGGCCCCCTACGGAAAGCGTTTTTATTCTGGCAAACGTTCGGATTTGGAAACAGTCTCAGTGTCTGTTCTCGACGAACACAATTTCGGCCGGTTGGTGCTGGACGGCGGCATGCGATATCAAAGGACCTATATCAACCAATACGGGGCCTTCAACATCGACGGCAGCGCCGGCGGATTGGGCAAGGTGACTCCGGTCGCCGATGTATGGGAGCCCGCGCAGCTAAGCGGCGGCCTGGGCGCAACTTACTTTTTGACCGACCGGGTCTCCCTGCGGGGAAATTTTCTGGCCGGAGCCGTAGAACCGAGAAGAGGCACCCTTACGGTAGACATGAAGGAACCGGCGACGGAACACCGGACGATGGTGGATGCGGGCGTGCAAATTGCGAGAGAACGAATCGGCGAATTTTCCTTGGTCGGATTCTTCATTAATCAGGATGATGCGATCGTTCTCAGCGGATCGACGGCGACGCTCGACGGCCGGATTATGGAGCTTTACAAAAACCAGGATCAGGATTCCAAAGGACTTGAGTTTGACTTCCGGTCCCGGCCGATTTTTGAAAACAACAGCGTGTTTTTCAATATGACCGCGATGAGCTCCCGCGCCCGGCGCGACGGGTCCATGACCCGCGATCCCGAGAAGCCGCAGGTAATCCTGGGCTTGGGGGTCATGGGGGAAAGATGGGATTTCGACTACAATTTCTTTTGGAAGTATGTTTCCGCGTATGAAAGCAGCCGTTTTGCGGAAGATTCAAAGCCGCATCCGCTCGGAGATTTTCATACGCTGAATCTGACGATTGGACGCTCATTCGGGCGCGGACAAAAGATGCGAGTGTATATGGAAATGACAAACCTTACCGACAGCAGGTATTCTACCGTTGTCGGTTATCCGGATTTCGGGAGACGGTTTCAGTTGGGCATCCGGCAGAGATTATAATGCCGGGGCATGATGTTCCGCAGAATCTTTCTCCCATTCCGGCCCTGAAGCTACAGAGGAGCAATACTATGAAAATGAAAACTCTAGTATCAAAGTCATTGCTGCTTCCGATTGCCGGGATCTGCTTTTGCGCCGCATTCCTGGGTACGGGCTGTTCCGAACGGACGCCGGCGGATGAGGCGGAAAACATTATTGAGAGATCCGGCATCCAAGGCGGCCTTATTGTTCACCTGCATTGCGGGGACGGGATGCTGACGCAGGCTCTGAAGGCGAATGAACGATATCTTGTCCACGGATTGGATGCCTCCATCGAGAATGTGGAGAAGGCGCGCCGGCATATCGCATCCAGCGGGAGCTACGGGCAGGTCTCGGTTGACCGGCTTACCGGCAATCGGCTGCCTTACACGGACAATCTTGTCAATTTGGTCGTTTCCGAGGATTTTGGGGACGTCTCCATGGACGAAGTAATGCGCGTGCTTGCTCCCAAAGGCGTGGCCATGACAAAAGGATTCCTGGGTTGGAAGGTAACGGTAAAACCGCGCCCCGCCGGGATGGACGACTGGAATCAGTATCTATACAGCGCATCGGGGAACATGGTCTCCAAGGATGAGATTATTTCTCCACCCATTCAGCATTATCAATGGATCGGCAGTCCCATGTGGGGGCGGCATCATGATACCACGGCCAGCCTGAGCGCGCTTGTTTCGGCAAACGGGCGGATTTTCTACATATTGGATGAAGGGCCGAAGGAATCGATTCAGCTGCCGGCGGAAAACTACCTGATCGCGAGGGATGCCTTTAACGGAACCATCCTTTGGAAAAGGCCGATCAAGGAATGGCAGGATCATCTGTTTGCGCTCAAAAGCGGACCCGCTTATCTGCCTCGTCGCCTGGTGGCGGTCGGGGACCGGGTTTTCGTAACGCTTGGGATTAATGAGCCCCTGAGCGAACTGGATGCCGTGACCGGCGAAACGGTGAGGACTTTTGAAGAAACCGACCGGACGTCGGAAGTCATCATTTCCGACGATACTCTGTTCCTTGTAGTGGGACGCCCAGAAAAAAGCACGAAAGATTATGCGCCGAAACATACCTATGTCTGGGATAACGCGGAGATGGCAAGGACCGAGTGGGCGTGGGGCCGGCAGGAATCCAAAATCATGGCGATCAATTTTAAAAATGGGAATGTTCTATGGGAGAAAAACCATGTCATCGCGCCGTTGTCCCTCTCGGCGGATGCGAAGGCGGTCTATTTTTATGACGGAGACCGCATGGTTTCCATCGATCGTCAAAACGGCGGGAAAAATTGGGAATCGGAAGCCATTAAGACCAGGGCCATTGATACAGCCTATGCTCCGCGGGTAGTGGTCTACGAAGACGTCGTTCTCTTTTCCAGCGGCACGGGGCGCATGTTCGCGCTGTCGGCCGTGGACGGACGCAAATTGTGGGATGCTCCGCAGGAAGCTTCGGGGCATTACTCGCCGGAAGATATTTTCGTTATCGACGGGCTGGTTTGGAGCGGGGGCACGGCATGGACCCAGATGAAGGGCACGTACACCGGCCTGGATCTACATACGGGAGAGGTAAAGAAACAATTCCCGTGCGATGCGGACATCTACTTTTTCCATCAAAGATGCTATCCGAGCAGAGCAACGGAAAAATATATTCTCCCTTCGCGTACGGGGATTGAGTTTGTGGATTTTGAAAAGGAGCACTGGACGATAAATCATTTTGTCCGGGGCGGCTGCATTTACGGCGTTATGCCGAGCAACGGTTTGATTTACACGCCGCCGCATGCGTGCGCCTGTTACATGGAAGCCAAGTTGAACGGATTCGGCGCCGTCGGGTCGGCTTGCGAGTCCCAACCGGAGGCCATGGCGGACGGCGAGAGAAACCGTCTCGAAAAAGGGCCTGCATATCAAGAAGCCGTCCCCGATGAAGCCGCTTCAGGAGACTGGCCGACCTATCGGCATGACGCAAGCCGGACCGGCTTCACCGAATCCAAGATAGCCGCGGATCTCGAGCGCGGGTGGACCGTCAATCTGGGAGGCCGTCTGAGCAGCCCCGTTGTTGCGGGCAACCGCTTGTTTTTGGCCAAGGTGGACGAGCACACGGTCTATGCGATCGACGCCGGCAGCGGAGAGCAATTATGGAGCTACATGGCGGGGGGACGGGTGGATTCGCCTCCGACCGTCTATAAAGGGCGCGTGCTGTTCGGTTCCGCGGACGGATATGTCTATTGCCTCCGTGCGACGGACGGCGCCCTGATATGGAGATACCGCGCAGCGCCCGCAGATCGGCGCATCGTGGCCTACGAACAGCTGGAATCGCTGTGGCCCGTTCACGGAACCGTCTTGGTCAAGGATGACAAAGTATATTGCGCAGCCGGAAGATCCATCTTCCTTGACGGAGGACTGAGGTTCTTGCAGTTGGACCCCGAAACAGGGGAAAAGCTGGCGGAATCAATCCTCGATGAAAAGGATCCGGTTACCGGGGAAGATATGCACCGCTACGTAGTGGGTTTGGATATGCCGGTGGGGTTGACGGATATCCTGTCGACGGACGGCAAATATATATACATGCGCTCGCAGCAGTTTGATCTGGACGGGAATCGAAAACAAATTTCCGTAAGAGAGGTAACGGATCAGGCCGGCGAGGGGGCTCATGTATTTTCGCCGGTCGGGTTCTTGGACGACTCGCAATTCTCAAGGTCTTACATGATGTACGGCAAGAGCGTGAAAAGCGGATGGGGCAGCTGGGAAATCATGGGGAAACTGACTCCATCCGGGCGGCTGATCGTAGTGGACGACAATACCGTTTACGGATACGGACGGAAGCCCGAGTTCCTGGCCGAATCGATTGTGCTGGAATACCAGCTCTACGCGGCCGAGAAGGAAGGGGATCCTAGATCCATTAAGGCCATAACACAGTCCAAACAGCCGGCGAATGCTTTCGACAAAAGCCTTTTTAACTATGCCGGCGACTGGAAACTCCGGCAGGGCATTCCCAAAGAGGAACGGTCGGCGGTGCGGTTCAAATGGCTGGTGGACAAGCCGGCCATCCAGACGCGGGCCATGGTCCTTGCCGATAAAACATTGTTTGTTTCCGGCCCCCCCGATATCGTGGACGAGGAAGCTGCGTTTTTCGCATTGGATGATGCTGAAGTGCTGGAAAGGCTTGCGGAGCAGAGCGCCCTTCTTAAAGGAAAAGACGGCGCAAGAATATGGGCGGTGTCGGCCGCAAACGGAAAGAAGCTTACGGAATATAAACTGGATTCTCTTCCGGTGTGGGACGGCATGGTGGTTGCAAACGGCAGACTGTACATGACCAGCATGAACGGCGAAATCCTCAGCTTTACCGGGAAAGGGGATTGATTGTTCAGAGTTAGATATTTTCTCCTTGTTTTAATAGGATTGTGCTCGATCCAGTACGCAGTCCGGGAGGCCGGCACCTGTTCGGTTCCGGTCTTCCGGTATGCGCTGGAACGCTGGAAGCCGGATCCATACAAAGGTATTTTTATATATCGGGACGAAATCCCGGCGGATCAGCGGATTCTGCTGCAGCAATTGCAGCAAGCGGCCCTTAATGCCGAGTATCCTTTAAACCTGCGCATCCGGGAAGTAAATACCGCATCATTCCCGGAAGAAAAACTCCGGGATATGCTGAAAGGCCCGATTCCGGAAAAGCTGCCGGTGTTGGCGATATGGTACCCGGAGCAGATGGGTAAGACCGCGCCTTTATGGATGCTCGATTTGACGCTTCCTGTATTCAGACGCCTGGTTGAATCGCCCAAGAGAGCTGCATTGGCGGAAAGTCTCATAGAAGGGGCATCTGTCGTGTGGGTTTTTGTCCCATCCGGAAATACTCAAAAGGACGAGCAAGCGAGGGCATTCGTCCAGAAACAGCTGGACAGGGCATTTAAGAATCTTTCAAAAAATCCGTTTTTCATTTTGGCCGGATCGAGGGTTAAAAAGCTCAACATCGGCTTCCCTATCATCACGCTGTCGCGCACGGATCCTGAAGAACAGTTTTTCGTCGAAATGCTGACCCATAGCGAATCGGATCTCCACGAGCATGCGGAAGAACCGATGATTTTCCCGGTTTTCGGGCGCGGACACCTCTTAGGCTGCCTCTTCGGGGAATACATTACGGAAAAGAATATACAAGGGGCCATCTCCTATCTGGGCGGCGCCTGCAGCTGCGAGGTCAAAGCGCTCAATCCGGGGGTCGATCTCCTTCTGCCCGCATATTGGGATAAGGTAATCCTGGGCGACCTGTTTGTTCAGGACGACACGCCGCTGCCGGAATTAACCGGAGTCATGCCTGGACCGGCCGTTTCAAGTCCGCAGGAGGAACCCTCCCTGCCTCCTGCGAAGCCGGAACGAAATTCCAGCCTTTTGGCGATTTCGGGAATTACGATGGGTTCGGTATTTGTCATCGTTGTTTTCGCAAGCCTGATTATGAATCATCGGCGGAAAGGCAACTAAATGGATATCCGCCGGCTGGTGGCAAAAGAAATTCTCCATCGAAAAGTGAACTATGCCCTGAGCGTAATCGCAACATTGATGGCAGCGGCTTCGTTGATCGGCGCCATCGTGCTCTTGCGGGAACACGATGCCCGCACCAGCTTAATTCTCAGCAAAAAGGAAGCCGAGCTTGAAGTGCGCATGGACAGGCTGCAGGACGATACCAGAAAGGCCATGCTGAAACTGGGATTCAATCTTGTGATCCTTCCCGAAGATCAAAATCTCGCGCAATGGCATGCGGACGATTATTCAACCACTTACATGCCCGAGTCCTATGCCGACCGCCTGGCCGCTTCCGATATTATGACCGTGCGCCATATTCTGCCCAGTCTGCAGCAAAAGATCCTGTGGTCCGAACGCCGCAAGACCATCATCCTCATGGGCACCCGCGGGGAGGTCCCCAATATTCATTTGTCGCCCAAGCAGCCGCTGGTCCAGCCCGTGCCGCAAGGGTCTTTGATTCTGGGCTTCGAACTCCACAGGAGTATGGATATAAAGGTCGGGGATGAAGTCCTGCTTTTGGGCAGGAAGTTTGCGGTCAAGAAGTGCTATTCCCAAAGGGGGAACAAAGACGACATTACCGCCTGGATTAATTTGAAGGACGCCCAGGAACTGCTGAACAAGAAAGGATGGATCAACGCGATATTGGCGCTGGAATGCTTATGCGTGGACGGCAATATTGACGCCGTCCGAAAAGAAGTAGCCTCAATTTTGCCGGAGACTCAGGTGATCGAAAGAGAATCGCTCGCCGTCGCCAGGGAGGAGGCCAGGAAACAGGTGGCCGGCGAAGCCGCGATGACCCTTGAAAAAGAGGAGGAGGGGAAAGAAACCCTTCGCGAGGAAAGGGAACGCATGGCTTCCATCCTTGTGCCTGTGATTTTGCTGGTTTGCGCTCTTTGGGTGGCGATAATGGGATTTGTCAATGTGCGTTCGCGGCGCGAGGAGATCGGCATACTGAGGGCTGTGGGCGTTTCGTCCAGGCGCATATTTATGCTGTTCATATGGAAGCATATTTCCATAGGGATCCTCGGAGGCATTTCCGGACTGCTCCTCGGGATTCTTTTTGCTCTCTTTCGGACCGGATCGGATGAGAGCGTCTCGCTCGGCGCTGTGGGATCGTTGGCGTTCTGGTTCGGCATGGCGGCGCTGGCAATCATCGGCGCTTCGTTTCTAGCCGTGATCGCCGGCTGGATTCCCGCCATGATCGCCGCCAATCAGGATCCGGCGGAAGTCCTGCGGGAGGAATAGCGGAATGATCGTCCTGAGGAATGTTACCAAGAAGTTCGACGGGCCCAACGGCAAAGTGACCGCCTTGGATGACGTCACCCTCTCGTTGACCTCGGGGGAATTGCTGGGGATCACCGGCCCCAGCGGCTGCGGAAAGTCCACGCTTTTGATGACTGCCGCCGGCATGCTGCGGCCCGATCACGGCGACGTTCAATTGATGGAAACCTATCATCCCTATGAGCTTTCTCCCGAACAAAGGTGCCGGCTGCGGGCGGGCTTGGTGGGTTTTGTTTTTCAACAATTCCACCTTATCCCCTATTTGACGGTATCCGAGAATATACTGGCTCCCTTGCTGTCCGCGCCGCAAAAGAATCCCGAACGGCGCGCCCGGGAGCTTATACGGCAATTCGGATTGGAAGACCGGGAAGATCACCTTCCTTCCCAGCTCAGCACCGGAGAGCGGCAGCGGACAGCCTTGGCGCGCGCTTTATTCCACGAACCGAAAATTATTTTCGCGGACGAGCCGACGGGGAACCTGGATGACGAAAATGCCGAAACCGTGCTAAAACACCTGCTCTGGTATGTTTCGACGGGGGGCAGCGTACTGCTGGTGACGCACAGCGCCAGAGCGGCCGATTATGCAACCCGCATAGTCAAGATGAAATCCGGGCGGTTGCTGATGTGATTTTCCAAGGGCATATACGGTGCGGCGCGGAATCATCATAGATAATTCCTTGAAGCAACGCGAAATCCTGGAGAATAATAGGGCCTCGCGCATCCGGCTCCAAAGCGCCAGGGATGCGGATCGGTCTTGCAAGCAGCGGGGTGCCGGTTATGGAATTTTATATTGAAAAGAACAGTTCTATGCCCGTCGCAAAGCAGATTGAGGAACAGATCAAGCTTGCCGTGATGATGGGAATCTTCCGCAGCGGCGATACATTGCCGTCAATCCGGGATGTCGAAAAACAAACGGGCATTAATCGCAGCCAGATACACAAAGCCTATGTCAACCTGAGACGATCCGGCCTGCTTGTGCTGACCAGGGGAAAAGGCTCCGTCGTCACCACCGCCACCGATTATCCCCGTTCGATAGAAGAGAAGTGCCGTCATTTGAGCAAAACCATCCTATTGAAGGTCCGTCGTCTTGGAATATCGCCGACTGCGTTCGCAAGGTATATGATCCAGCAAGCGCAGGAAAACGAGCGTAAGATTCCGTTTATAATATATGTAGATACGCATGAAGAAATTGCCCTGCGGATGGCCGCTGAGATTTCCAGGTTGTGGCAAGTGCCTATCGCCGCGATAGAGTTCCGCAACATGAAGGCTCTTGTGCGCAGGAATTCAAGCAAGCCGAAAATTCTGATAAACCATATGATGTGCGAAGACGTACGTGCCTTGCTGCCGGGGAGAAAATCCTCTGTAATTCCGATTGAGGTCCGCTACTCTGCGGAGACTATGCGGAAACTGGCTCAAATCAAGCCGGATTCATCCATCCAGGTGCTTCTTCTGGAGCAACCTTCGCACAGGATCCATTTCTTGCTCGCGCAACTGCGTAAACTGTTGAAATCCCCCGAGATTAAGATTTCTCCGGTGATCGTCGATGGCGCCACGGATTTCAAAGCGCTGCTGAACAGCGGCGACTGCGATTATTTCATCGTAGGGCCGGCCGTGCGCGGCGAGATTCCGCGCGAAATGCGCCGCAATCCCCGCATCTTGCAACTGGATCCTATACTGGACCCTGCATCCTTGGAAGTGGCAAGGGTGCGCGCCGGAGTCATTATCTAGGCCGCGTTCCGAGTTTGGGCCGGCGTCCGCCCGACAATTGCAGCCGAAAAGGGAACCGGGGAAATCAGGATCGCTTTTGAGTAATCCCGGTTTCGTAGTAAGATCCTTTTACGATACCCATATTTTTGAACCGATGGGCGATCGGCTGAAAGGCCGGGTAAAGGAAATATTCGCTGCTCCTGTCCATTATATATCGTATCGGGACAGAACGACTTTTTGAGGAGATGAGCCCATGAATGAACCCATGCATAGATTCAAATACACAAAACTTACCAAAGAGCAGATAGCTCAAAAGCTTGTTCCGACTGCGTCCGGCCCGAAATGTGCGTCGGAGTTTTCGGATGTTCTTGCCGGAAAATCGCTGAAAATCGTGACCGACGACGGGCCGGTCTTAAGCTATGTCTTCAAGGACAAGCGAAAGCTGACGCTCGCTGAAAACGGCGGATCCGCCGTTGAAGCGGGCTACGGCGCCTTGAATTTGAAGCAGGTTGTTTTCTTTTCCCACATGATCCCTGGGACCCAGAGGGGCTTTAATGTTTTCGTCGATCTGGACACGAATCTTGCCACGGTCTTTGAGGTGTGGCTTTCCAGCGGGAAAAAAGAAGTAACCATGAGCAAAGATACATTCACGATCGACGACAGAGAAGTCCAGCGCCAGTTCTATTTCGGTTATGTGGAGGTTCCCGGAAAAGAGGCGCCTAAAAAGCGCCACACCACGACCAACAGGATTGAAGGCAAAGGCATGTACTGGAAGCAGGATACGGGCATCGAAACGCTGGAATTCTACGCTTCTATCATATCGACGAATTTCGTGGAACTCACCCGGCATGCGGACGATCTCAGCTATTGCGCGCCGTCGGACTACATACTGGTTAACGACAGCCTGTTTATCTACCAAAGGACGGAGTGCGAATTATCCGGCATCCTGACCCTCTATATGGTGGACCTGTTCACCGAAACGCAGGCGGGCATGCGCCTCGGTTTCAATGAAAAAGACGAGCTGGAATACTACATGTTCCGCGGTACGGGCAAACTGCTCGGCCATCTGGCCTCGCTGGCGCCCTTTGACGAACATGGCGAAAAGGTTAATCTCGGCATGACCTATGCGCCTAAGCCGAGCGAGTCGGCACCCAAGCCTCCCAAAGGGCAGAGAACCGTGTACCGTCCGGCAAGGACTTTTGTAAATATGACCGAAGAAGAAATGCATCATGCCGCCGAGAAAAGCACCAACACCTTCGGCGGGGACCCCGAGTCCGCCCAGGAGCAGGCGGGCATGATGGGGGGGAACCTGCTGCCGCTCAGTGACCTGCTGGTCGGCAAGGAATTCACCCTCCGCTACGACGACGGCGCGGTCTATGATTACAAGGTAACTGACCTGTACAATCTTCAGTGGCGGAAAGAAGGCGAAACGCAGTGGCGCAAGGAAACCTACCGGGCCTTTGAAGCCGATGAAAAACTGGTGTTTTTCGCCCACATGCACAGCGGAAGCCGGCCGCGCGCCAGCGTAAAGATCGCTTTGGATTTAATCAACGGTCTCACCACGTGCATCTATTCAAAGATGGGAACGAAGTATTACGGGAACGAGGTTTCCTACAAAGCCATTTTCGGCGTCGCCGAGATGACAGGGCTGGAAGCCCCGCAGTATGTGCGCCACGAGTTCACCGATGAACTGGTCGGCCGCGGGTACACAAGGTCCTATTCCGACAATATGACCTCCATGCACCTTTACAC
The DNA here is from genome assembly GCA_964506795.1 of uncultured Acidobacteriota bacterium. Taxonomy (GTDB): domain Bacteria; phylum Acidobacteriota; class UBA6911; order UBA6911; family UBA6911; genus UBA6911. The sequence continues at coordinate 48,289 of CAZDMR010000025.1, forward strand.
CACGCCGCATTCTTCCGCCTGGACGATCTATACGGGGAACCAGACCCTCGGCATGCAATGGTGCGCCCCGGCCCTTTACGTGAAGCTCCGGGACGGCGTGTACATATTCGATTTGGTTGAAGAAGCCTGCAACGGCGCCGAGACCTGCATCATAGAAAATGACAAGACGCTGCGCGTCTGCGGCTTCGGCTACTCCGGCAGCGAAAGGGGAGTGACTCTGGGTGTCATCGGAGCCATTGCGCGCCATATCGGGACCTACGACGCGAAAGAATTCTTCGGACCGAAGGCAAGAGTGAAAGGAGCGTAAGATGGACATCTTAAAACCGACATCAGAATCCAGCTGTAGTCCGGAACGGCCGAGCGCGGGACGCCGGTCATTCATGTGGAAGACGGGCGCCGCGGTATCCGCGGTGCTTGCCTCGGCGGTTGCGGGCATTTCAAAATCCAAGGCCGATCAGGATGCGGGTTTGAAGGATCAGGTTGCCCGGCTGTCCAATCAAATCGGAAGCCTGGAAGATGCGAACGCGATCCGAAGGCTGCACCGGCTTTATGAATCCCGTCTCGACCGGGGCATGTACGAAGAGGTTGTCGATATGTTTGCCGACGACGGGGAGGTGGTTTTCAACGGGGGCGTGTTTGCGGGCAAAAACAAGGGCGTCCGCCGGCTTTACTGCCAGCGCTTCAGCGCGGGACTTTCCGGAAAGAGAATCGAGCCGGCGCCGGGTTTTGAGCCTGATCCCGCCGAACAACAGGATATCGTGGAGGTGGCTCCGGACCGCAAGTCCGCCAAGGCGCGATTTGCCTATTCTATGCAGGTGGGAACCCCGCTGGCGTCCGATTCGTCGTTGGTGGAGATGGCGCGGCTGCAAGGCCAGGGCATCGTAAAATGGTGGGAAGCGGGAATCCACGAGGTCTCCTACGTGAAAAGCGACGACAGCTGGAAAATCAAGAAGCTGGAGTATCGCGCGGCGGCCAAAGCAAACTATTCGCCCGGACGGTCCTACGCCAAGCCGATCGATGTTCCGGCTTTCTCGGAAGCATATCCCGAGGATCCAGCCGGGCCGGATCAACTCGTCGCGCAGGCGTAGCAGAGGCGGGAAGCATCATCCTGAAAGGTTCAAACGCGGATTTTCACGGATTTGTACGGGAATCGATTAAGCAATCCGTGCGGATCTGTGGAAATCCGCGTTCATTTTATGGGAGAGGGAAAAATGCAAAAAGCCAAATACCCGAAAGAGCAGCTGCACAGAATCAAATACACAAAACTTACGAAAGAACAGATCGCACAAAAGCTCGTTCCGGCCGCAGCCGGCCCTATATGCGCATCCGGCTATTCGGATGCCCTTGCCGGGAAGAGTCTTAAAATCGTTACTGACAAGGGCCCCGCCTTAAGCTACAGCTTTAAGGATAAACGCAATCTGACGCTCGCCGAAAACGGCGGATCGCCCGTCGAAGCCGGTTACGGTGCGCTTGCGTTGAAGCAGGTCGTTTTTTTCTCCCACATGGTGCCTAAATCGCAGAAGGGCTACAACATATTCATCGATCGTGAAAGCAATCTGGCGACGGTCTTCGAAGTGTGGCTCTCCAGCGGCATAAAAGGAAGGACCATGTCCGGCAAAGAATTCGAAATAGACAACAGGGAAGTCCAGCGCCAGATTTACTATGGCTATGTGGACGTTCCGGGCAAGGAACCGCCGAAGGAGCGCCACCACCTTACAAACCGGATCGAAGGCAAAGGTTTTCATTGGAAACAGGACACGGGTATTGAAACGCTGGAATTCTACCCGTCGATAATATCCTCGTCGTTTGTCGAGCTGACGCGATTCGGAGGCGAACTTACATTCTGCGGGCCATCCGACTACGTCATGATCAACGGGCACATGTTTATCTACGACAGAACCGAGTGCGAATCCTCCGGAATCATGACCCTGTATGTTATGGATCTGCTCACCGTGACGCAAGCGGGCATGCGGCTCGGCTTCAACGAAAAGGATGCTCTCGAGTACACCATGTTCAAGGGCTCCGGCGAGATCGTCGGCCAGCTTGCCAAATTCGAGCCCTTCAGCGACCACGGCGAAAAGATCGCCCTCGGTCCGGCCAGAGCCCAGACGAGTCAAAAAGGCGACAGGCCCGTGTATCGTCCTCTCCGGGACAATCCGCCCATGACCGAGCAGGAAGTCTATGAAGCCGCCCAAAAGAAGACCGCGATCTTCGCCGAAGAAGGCATGCGCCTGCCCCTCTGGTGATCGGAGCGGACATCG
>CAZDMR010000026.1:0-50145 GCA_964506795.1 uncultured Acidobacteriota bacterium
CGGCTGCAACGTTCGAGGCCCTCGAAGTCCTTAATAACTTAACGTAGTAGTACTAACAACCGAGTAACAAAAATAGGAGCCTTGCGTAACTTAATTAGATGGATTAAGACTACCACAGTAGGCGATTTCGGCGCATTGGATTGGAAGCTACAGGAGGGTTTTTCTTTATGAAGATTAAATTTCTGTTATCTTGCGCAGCGATGTTGCTGGCTCTTACGGCGCCCGCCTGGGCCGCGGATGTTACGGGGAAGTGGGTTGCCGAAAGGGAAGGCAGAGAGGGCCCGATGGAAATCACTTTTGATTTTCAGGTAGCGGGCTCCGAACTGACGGGCACGATGAGCACTCAATTCGGCGAAACGCCTATCAGCGAAGGCAAGGTGGAAGGCGATGAAATTTCATTTGTAATCGTGCGCTCCTTCGGCGGGAACGAGATGAAGATGCTCTATAAAGGCAAGGTCGCCGGGGATGAGATCTCCTTTACCATGGAAATGCAGGGCGCCCCGACGGGGGGGCCGGGCGCCGGAATGGGCGGCCCTCCGGGCGATGCTCCCGGCGGGCAGGGCGGTCCCCGCGGGCCGCGCGCGCCGCTGATTGCCAAAAGGGTCCAATAAACCCGCTGCATCGATGGGCAGGCGAGCGGCGGGCGGCAATGCCGCCTGCAACGCCTGCCTGCTCTCGTTCGGCAAGGATTCAAAATGAGCAAGATTGCGCATATTAGGATTGCTTCCTCGATCTTAGCCGTAGCATGCCTCTCGGCCGGTATGCCAGGCGAGAAAAAAACTGCGGATATTGCGGCGGCGGATGCCCGCATTCAGCAGACCATCGACAATCATCGCGGGTCCTTCGGGGGAATGAATGTCCCCAGGGCCGACGGCGAAGCGCTTTACGATATCGTCCTGCAACACCGGTACAAAAGCGCTTTGGAGATCGGCACCTCCAACGGGTATTCGGGATTGTGGATCGCATGGGCTTTATCTAAAACCGGCGGGAAATTGATAACGATTGAGATCGACGGCAGCCGCTACGAGGAAGCGCTCGAATATTTCCGCAAGGCGGGCGTTGACGGAATTATCGATGCCCGGCTGGGCGACGCCCATGAGATTGTCCCTGCATTGAAGGGTCCCTTCGATTTCGTTTTCTGTGATGCGGATAAAGATTGGTATATAAACTACCTGAAGGCTGTTCTGCCGAAGCTGAAGGTAGGCGGTTGCTTTGCGGCGCACAACGTATCGGATTTTGGTTTCCCCGGCTCGGGAAGGCGGGGCGGGAGGGGATTCGGCGGCGGTACCGGCGGCTTCCTCGAATATGTGCGCGGCGTTCCCGGCCTCGATACGGAAATCCTGGATATCCCCGGATCCGCGGGACTCTCGGTCAGCTATAAGATGAAATAGCCGGCAGGCATAGGCCGACAGCCGGCGCTTGTCATATTTTGTTCAGCTTTTAACTCGCTTTTTCTCTCATTTAAAAATTTTTCCGATTACCTTTCCGTCCGCAGACGGTAAATGGATTCTCGCCCGGCTTCCCATCGGCCGATTTTTTTTGCGGCTTGTTTCCGTTAGTTTAATGTCTTAATAATTATAGAGATATCGTTTCAAAAAAGAGGGCAAACAATGGCTGTATTGAAACGGAGGGCAAAATTTATGCGCAGCCGATTGTCAATACGAATTCCAATGCTGTCTGTCCTGGCGCTGTGCGTTTTCTATTCCGCATGCGTTAAAAACCCCGTGACGGGCAAGAGGCAGCTGGCATTGATGAGCGAGAGCCAGGAAATAGCCCTGGGACAGGAATCCCATCCGGAAGTTTTGTCGGAATTCGGGAGAGTTGAAAATGAAGAGCTCCAGAAATATTTCGCCCGGATAGGAAGCGATCTTGCAAGAGCGTCGCACAGACCGAACCTTGATTGGCACTTCACTGTCGTCGATTCCCCCGTGGTCAATGCGTTCGCCGTGCCCGGCGGTTTTATTTATCTCACGCGCGGAATACTCGCGCATATGAATAATGAAGCAGAACTGGCGGCCGTTCTCGGGCATGAAATCGGCCATGTGACGGCGCGGCATTCCGTGACTCAGATATCGCAGGGGCAGCTGTTTAATGTGGGGCTGGGGCTCGGTTCCATCTTTTCATCGAGGTTCCGCCAAGTCGGAGGTTTGGCGCAGATGGGATTGGAAGTCCTCATGCTCAAATACAGCCGCGATCACGAACGTCAAGCGGACCAGTTAGGGCTCCAATATATGGCAAAGCGGGGATACGATCCGGTGCAGATGAGCAAATTCTTCGAAGTTTTTTCACTCATGAACGAAGAGAGCGGGCATTCGGTTCCGAATTGGCTTGCGACGCATCCCACTACCCCCGACCGGATCAGAGCGTCTTCCGAAGAAGCGGGTCGAATTAAGCGGGAATCCGCCAGGCGGAATTACACGGTTAATGCCGAAGGATTTCTGCCCAGATTAAACGGTCTTATTTACGGCGACAATCCAAGAGAGGGCTTTGTAGAAAGAGGCCGGTTCATCCATCCCGAACTCCGCTTTCAGATCGATATTCCCCAAGGATGGGATGTGGAGAACACCAAGAGATCCGTTATTTTTGCCGAACCCCAAGGTCGAGCTTTGGTGGAGCTTACTTTAATTCAATCCGAGCAAGCGTCGCCCGATGATATAGCGCGGAGTATTGCGCGCCGGGAAGGCACCCAGCTTTTGTCGGGCAGGTCGGAACGCATAAACGGAAACCGGGCATACGTCGGGCGGTACCGGGTGCAAAGCGACGGCGGGAACGTGGGAGTCTCGGCCGCTTTCATCAGCTATGGCGGGCGTATTTATCAAGCGGCCGGCATGGCGGCGGAATCCAATTTTTCGCAATATTCGCGGTCCTTGAACAATGTTCTCCGGAGCTTCCAGAGATTGACCGACCCCAGGCTTCTCGCGGTCCAGCCGGACAAAATAAGGACGCATCGAGCCCGCCGAGGCGAGACTTTGCGCAGCCTGGCAAAATCGCTTGATCAAGAACGCGTGAGTTTGGAAGATCTCGTGCGGATTAACCGGATCGGCCCCGACCAAAGATTGAATGAGGGGACCTTGATCAAGCTCGTTCAATCGGGCAGACGGTAGACGAATTATCCCGGTTTATGGATTGCGGTTTCATTAAAAGCGTACTCTAAATTAAGGGGAGCGAAATCAATATGAATTCGTCAACGCCAACTTCAGTGGTATCGCGGCTTCTGCAGCGCCTGAATCTAAGGTTCCCCACTCTTGTTTTTATCCTGGGGCTTCTCACGGTGATCGATATTCTTGTCCCCGACTTTATTCCGTTTGTTGACGAGATCGGATTGGCGCTTCTGACGGTATTATTCGGAATGTGGAAAAATAGAAAGTCCCCGGATTATCACGACATATCCGGACACGCGGAAAACGAGGATTCCACTCCCTGACGGACTCCTAGAATTCCGATCCATCTGAATAATCCGGCGCAAAGCGGGGCGGGACCGCTCGCGTCTATAAAGGCTTTCGCTGTTTTTTCGCCTTGTGCCTGTCCATTTATTGTCCTATAAAGCTGTAAAGAAATCCCGAGGACAGTCAGATAAAACCCGGATTAATGCCTCTCAAGGAGGAATCAATCATGCCGGAAGCCCTTCGATATATCCCATTTGCGGTATTGCTCGCGATTGCAGCCGTCGGCGCCATAGCTGTGGCGGTACAATCGGGCATGAGGAGCGGGGAGGATCCCAGCGCCGACGGGAAATATGCCAAGTATATTTTCTACGACGCCAAGCCTCTGGACATTCCCGCGGATGTGCTGGCAAAAATAAGGGAAGACCAGGAGAAACAGCAATCGATGGTGGATTCAACGCATTTGCTGAATCTGGGCGCAGCGAGAGCGGAGGGGGCGCCCTATCTGGAATTCCATTGGCTATACCCCGGCAGCGCGAAGGGCTACGCGGAGGAGGAACATGTCCATGATTTTGACGAATTCATCGGATTCGTCGGCACGAAAGGACCGCACGATCCGCGGAACCTGGGAGGTGAAATAGAAGTATGGCTTGGCGGCGAGAAATATAGGATAACCAAGACCTGCCTTATTTATGTGCCTCAAGGGGTCCGGCACTGTCCTGTGCGATTTACCCGCATAGACACGCCGGTGCTTTTCTTTACCGGGGCGCTGGCGACAAGCTATTCGAGAACCGCGACCGACTTCAAGAAAGACAAAGCGTCGGAGCGCCGCCACGCCAAATATATCTCCTACGACGTCAATCCGGACAAGGTTTCTCCGGAATTTAAGAAAAAGTGGGATGAATTGAGCAGGAAAAACCGCTCGACCGTGGAAGGAATGCGCTTGATGGATTTGGACAGCGTGGAGGGAGCTCCTTACATAGATTTTGTCTGGCTATGGAAAGGATCGGAGAAAGGTCCCAATCATCCGGAACACGCTCACGATTGGGGAGAGGTGTTTGGTTTTATCGGCACCAAAGGGCGGGATAATCCCAGGGATCTGGGCGGAGAAATCGAGTTTTGGCTCGACGGCGAGAAACACCTTATTACAAAAAGCAGCCTGGTATGGGTGCCGCCCGGACTTAAGCATTGCCCGATCCAATTTAACCGGATAGACAATCCCATTCTCCTGTTCACGTTCGGGATGACGCGCAAATACAGCCTTTTGCCTGAAGGTAAATAAAAGAAGGACGAATTCTCGAAGAACGATTCCGTCGCGGGGACTGGAACCGAATCGGCGGGCAGAGTTCGAAGAAGGCAGTGAATCGCTATAATGCGGAACAGCTTTTCGCGTGGTTTGGGAGCCGGCGAAAAGGCATGAAAACAGAACCGTTCGGAACGCGGCGAAAAACCATAAATTAACCGCGGATGCTGCGGAGGGAATGCACCATGGAAGGAAGAAAATACGAGCGTTTTGTCAAGCCTCTGAGTATCGGGGAAACGGAGAGGAGGAGTACAAGAAAAGGGCGAAAAATGCGAGGAACTCTGCCGGGCGGACCGGGAGAAGCCATCCGTAAAATCCGGATGAACGGCCGGGACCACTTGGAAGGGCTGAATCTTAATTTTTCTTGGGGGATTCATGGCGGGCTCGGGGAATGGCACGCAGGATTTGATCCGCATGCCCATCCTTACCCGAGCTGCCTGATGTTTGTTGGCTTGGACACGGCTAATGTCAATTATCTGGGCGCGGCAATAAATCTCTGTCTGGGCTCGGAGCAAGAAACATATTCGTTCAACGAGCCAACCGCGATTGCCCTTCCGTCCGGGCTGGCTCACGGACCGGTGGTTACCGAAAGGATATACAGTCCCAAAGGCTTCGGCGTTCTGACCATCGAGCTTAATTCAGTTTCCGAAATTGCATGGTTTGGGGAAAGCGCCGCCGGCTTTCCGTCCGAATCGCGGAAAAGCGTTCCGGAAGGCGTGAGTTTCGCTTCGGCTGAGGAAATCCTAAAAAACAAGCCTGTGCCGCCCACGGGGAAGTATGCCCATTTGATGAAGTCGCTGAAGGAAGGGCTCCTTATCGAGCGCGGGGGCTTTGTGTCGGATCTGGCGGCCCGTGCGGATGAGCACAGCCTGAAAGGGGGCGGAAAACTCGGGCCGGGCAGTCCTGATCATCTCATCTGGATCAAGGGAAAAGAGCTCGGAGGAATGGATGCGAATATTCTTTGGGGATTCTGCAGCCGGCCCGGCATATGGCGCCGAGGAGCGGAATCCCAAACCCGCCTCTTTGATGAAGTCCTGGTTTATATCGGAACGGATCCGAATCATATGGACTCCCTTGGCGCGGAAATCGAAATAGACATGGGAATAGAACATGAGAGGTACCTCATTAATAAACCCAGCGCCGTCGTTTGCCCCGCCGGGACGCCTCATCCCACCCAGGTAACCCGATGGGTGGATAAACCCTTTGCGTTCTTGGCGGTCGGCCTTTCCGGAGAATACAAGCCCGAGTCATTTGACTGAACGGCCGGGAAATAAGCGGCAGCGACAAAAATCAGCAGTCCAGGGAGGTAAATTCGAAATGGCGACCGGAAAATACGAACATTTATTCAAGCCTTTAAAAATAGCCGAAATGCCCGGAATCGCCCAGGTATTCAAAAATACCGGGAATGCGGACGACAATCGCTGGCTGAACGGCCGGGATCATCTGGAAGGAGTGGAAGTCAATTTTTCCTGGGGATTTTATACCGGACTCGGCGATTGGCATCCGGGGATGGACCCCCACGTGCATCCCTATCCGGAGTGCCTTGTATTTGTTGGGCTGGACTCCGACAGGCCCGAATACCTGGGAGCCAAGATTCAATACTGCCTGGGAAATGAGCTGGAAATACACACCTTCGATAAACCCTCCGTGGTTATAGCGCCCGCCGGATTCCTGCATTGCCCTTCAGTGACACTGGACGTAACCAGCCCGATCGGTTACAGCTTTTTTATTATTTCGCTGGGAGCGGATCCCACAACCCGATGGCTGGGCGACGGAATATCCGAAGAACAGATAGAGCGCATGCAGCCTGAGCCCGGCAGCGGAATAAAGCCGCCTATGAACTCTTCTTTCGGAAAGAAAAGGATCCATATCTCCGAGGAGACGGTGACGCACGGGCATGTGAACGATCATTATATAAAGCCTTTGGTCCCCAACACGATCGCTGCCCGCCGGTTAAGGAAGCAAGAAAAAGCTCAATATGGAGAAATGGTTCAGAAAGGCAGGAAGCCGGGCCCGGGAATGACGGAGAATGCCGTCTGGATGTTCGGAAAGGACCTGGAAGGCATAAACCTGAATTTCTGCTGGGGCATTCATAAACGGCCGGGACTCTGGATGCGCGGCCCGGGAGGGGGAGCGCATATTCATCCCCATGATGAAGTTTTGGTTTTTGCAGGCACGGACCCGTCCGATATCGACTACCTGGGCGCGGAGATTCAAATGGATATGGGACGGGAGCATGAAAGGCATATCATCAATAAGCCGACCGCGGTCGTCTGTCCGGCCGGATTGCCGCATAATCCGATCGTCACCCGGTGGGTTGATAAACCTTTCGGCGTTCTGATGATTTCTCTAGGCGCAAATCACGAGACCACTTATGTAGATTAACCCGGCCTATCCGTGAGGATCCGTAGCAAGGCGGCGCGGTCCTTGAGAATTCCCGTCTACTGCCTTAAATCCGGCAGCGGCATGCCTTCGGGGACAAAGATCAGGGAAAGCCCATTATTACAATAGCGTTTCCCGCTGGGAGGAGGGCCGTCTTTGAACACATGCCCCTGGTGCCCGCCGCAGCGGCTGCAATGGTATTCGGTCCTTTGGTAGTTCAGTTTGAAGTCCGCCTTTGTTTTAATGCTTCCCGGGATGTGTTCGTAAAAACTGGGCCAGCCCGTGCCGCTGTCGTATTTATGTGCGGATTTGAAGAGCGGGAGGAAGCAGGCGGCGCAGAGAAAAGTCCCCGGGCGTTTTTCATTGTTGAGCGGACTTGAGAAGGGAGCTTCGGTCCCCTCATTAAAGAGAATAGCGAACCGATCCGGAGGCAGGAGTCGCCGCCATTGGTCCTTTGATTTAGACAGAGGAAATTTGGTCGCCATGGATTTACCCCCTGCAATATTTCGCAAGCCGGCTACTCAGCGCGGCGGCGCTTGAAGGCCGGCTCGTCCAGATTTTCTCGAAGCGATGCAAGCTGGTAGTCGATTGTTTTGCCGGATTCGGAGGATGCGAGCGGGATTACATTGCCCACGGCACGCATGTGTTCGTTTGCGCTTCTGGGGCGCTCATTGCCGTTTGTGTTGAAGCCCGTCGCAATAACCGTGATTTTAATGCGATCCTCCATCTTGTCGTCATAGACCGCGCCGAATATCGTATCCTCAGCGCCGGCGATCTCCTCGATGATTTTCGCCGCCGCATCGACTTCCTGGAGCCGAAGGCTCTCGCGCGTCGCCGTGATGTTGATCAAGACTCCCTTGGCGCCGCGGATGGATGTTTCCTCCAGCAGGGGGCTTGAAATAGCCCGTTGTGCGGCCTCAACCGACCGGTTCTCCCCTTCGGCATGTCCTGTGCCCATCAAGGCCATCCCTTTACCGGCCATAATGGTGCGGACGTCGGCGAAGTCCACGTTCACGATGCCGGGCATGGTTATGATGTCCGAAATGCCTTGGACCGCCTGGCACAACACGTCATCGGCGTATCGGAACGAATCTTCCAAAAGAGCCTCCGGGCCAAGAGCGCCGAGCAGTCTTTCGTTGGGAATCGTGATAAGGGTATCGACAACCTCCTTCAATTCATGGATGCCCTCCTCGGCGTGCTGTTGACGCTTCCTGCCTTCAAAATTAAAAGGCTTGGTGACGACGCCCACCGTCAAGGCGCCCAACTCGGCTGCAAGGCTTGCGATAATCGGCGCCGCTCCGGTCCCCGTGCCGCCGCCCATGCCCGCGGTGATGAAAACCATGTCGGCTCCGTCCAAGAGCTCTATGATGCGCTCCGTGTCCTCCAGAGCGGCCTGCCTGCCTTTTTCGGGTATCGCGCCGCAGCCGAGGCCGTGGGTGAGTTTGCTCCCGATCTGAAGCTTGATGGAGGCCGCCGAATTTCGAAGCGCCTGAATATCCGTATTGGCAGCGATAAATTCGACGCCTCCGATTTTTGCTTGAATCATTCGGTTCACTGCATTGCCTCCGGCTCCGCCGATTCCGACTACCTTTATTTTTGCGGGAGCCTGTTGGTCTTCGTCAAATCTGAACATCAATGTTTCTTCTTCAAATCGAAGTTTCTCGGTTTGCATACAACACCTCCTCATATTCCTAATTGCCGGCCCAAGATAAAATTCTATTGAATATCCACGGCGCACCGTTCGTTTTCGCCGGGCCTTTTTTGCGGGAGGCAGCATCCTCCGCGGCAAAGAGGGAAAGGCCGACGGCGGTCGCATAAACCGGATGGCGCAATTCCTCAGTGAGACCCGTAACGCCCAGAGGCAATCCCTGGCGGACAGGCATGCCCAGGATTTCCTCCGTAAGCTCCAGCATGCCGTCGAGCATGCTTCCGCCGCCTGTAACCACAACCCCCGCGATAAGACGCTCGTTTTCGATCGATTTCCAAAGCTCGTCTTTTACCAATTCCAATAATTCAACCGCCCGGGCGCGGAGAATCTCGCAGACCGCGGTTTGGGGCACGGACCGCGCGGCGCGGGTTCCTATGCCCGGAACCTCAACGGTTGCCTCCTCAAGAATCCTTTCAGTCAAAACCGTTCCCGATTCTTTCTTGATGCGCTCGGCGTCTTCCAGAGGGGTTTGCAGGCCTACGGCGAGATCGCGCGTAAAATGGGATCCGCCGACGGGCAGTACTTTCGTGAACTGGACGGCGTTCTGCACGAATACGGCGATGTCCGTCGTGCCGCCGCCGATATCGATGACGGCCGCGCCGAGTTCTCTTTCATCCTTCGTCAATACAGCCTCCGCGCTCGCAAGCTGCTGAAGGACCAGCCTCTTGACCCGCATCTGGGCGCGGTTGACGGCGTTGATCAGGTTCTGGCTGAGCGCGCTCTTGCAGGTGACGACGTGAATATTCACGTGCAATTGCGAGCCGAACAGCCCCACGGGATTCTGGATGCCCCCGTGATCATCCAGGAAAAATTCCTGGGGCAGGACGTGAATGATTTCGTGGTCCGGAGGGATAGGGACGGATTGCGCGGCGCGGATTACCTGAGCCACCTCCTCCGCGGATACCTCCTGGTGATTCCCTTCAATGGTAATGGCGCCCCTGGAATTGAAGCTTTGGAAATGATCTCCCGCTGCCCCCACCGTGACCCAGTCCACGGGGATGTTCGCTTTCATCTCGGCTTCGTCGGCCGCTTTCCGTATGGACATTGCGGCTTCGTCCAGGTCTACGACAACGCCTTTTTTCAGACCGTTTGAGTTGGCGTACCCGGTGCTGACCAATCCCAGGCTGCCGTCGCGGAGAACCTCCGCGATCATCATGCAGATTTTTGAAGTTCCGACATCCAGCCCGCAAACAATACGATTTTTTTTCACCTATCTGTCTGCCTTTGGTATTTCGAGGGTTGCCCTTTGGTTATTGAAAGTCCCGCTGTCTCCGCGTATCGGGAGATAGACGATCTCGTTTTCGAAACGCAGATCGATCTTCTCGAACTCGCCGTATTGATCCTTCAGCCTCTGATACTCGCCCAGGTTATTCGCCAGCTTTGCGAATCGCTTAAGGTAATCCTTGTTTCCGAGATGCACCTCGGCCGCATCGTCCACAAGAATGATCTTCAGATTATTGCGATTGGATACGTCCACTTCGGAAATGCTCTTCGTGTACTGCCGCGGCCCCGAATTTAATTCCGCCAGCATTTGCAGCGCCTGCCAGATGCGCGCTGTATTCTCGCCTTCGTATAAGTGGTAGTCGTCGGCATCCTTGCCCATAATCCCGCGGAAAACCGGCACGTCCAGCTTGCGGGATCCCGGGAGATAACGGCCCAGCAGTTTGCCCTCCTTGTCCGCGATCATCAATTGGCCGCCGAGTTCCAGGATTACGCACGGGATCCGTTCATGAACATAAAGGATGATGTCCGAGGGCAGAACCCGGCGGATTTCCACATGATCGACCCATTTCTCTTTTTCCAGCCGGCTCTGCAATTCGCTCAAGTCAATGCGGAGAATGTTGGACGGGAAATCGCGGCGGATAATCTCTTCGAGCTGCTTCGGATTTATTTCCTTGCAGCCGTAAACCTTCACGGTGCGAAGATTGAATTTTTCGGATGAAAAGGCGTGCATATAAACGGAAAAAACAAAAGCAAAAACCAGGAGGACGATCCCGAAGTTTGCCAACATTTTAAAGGTATAGATATAACGACGGCCGCCGCCGGTCCCCCTGCCCAGTCGCTGGACTGTTTTCTTGCGGTTCCTGGCTTTGTCGGGCGGCGGAACAATGCGATGATCGCGCGTTTGCGCGGATCTGTTTGTCTTAATATCCATCAGGCCTTTTCCGACAGCAGCGCGCCAAGTTCTGCGATGCTGCCTTTATTTGTTAAGAAACTCTTCTCCCGCTTTCCAGACATCCCCCGCTCCCAGCGTAAGCAGCAGGTCTCCGTCCTCCAGCACGTCTTTCAAAATTTCCTGAACTCCCGCGAAATCGGGGACAAAACGGACGTCGCGATGGCCGAATTGCTTGATGCGCTCCACGAGGCCTTCCGCCGTGACTCCAGGAATCGATTCTTCGCCAGCGGCATAGATGGGCAAGATCAGAAGAATGTCGGCATTATAGAAGGCCCGGGCGAAATCCTCCGCCAAAGCTTGGGTCCTCGTGTATCGATGCGGCTGGAAAACGGCCACAATCCGACGATCTGAAGCGCGGCGTGCGGCGCCGAGAGTGGCGATGATTTCCGTCGGATGATGCCCGTAATCGTCCAGCACCAGGATATCCCCCTTCTTGCCCTTTATCTGAAACCTGCGGTCCGCGTTCTGGAATTGCTCCAGCGCGGCTGCGATTTTTTCGAACGGGATCTCCAATTCAAGCCCCGTTGCCACCGCCGCAAGAGAGTTCAAGATTCCGTGTTCTCCCGGTATCCGCAGCCTGAGAGTCCCCAAGGGATCCGTCTTATACCGGATTCGGCAGGCGGACCCGAAATCCCGGAATTCGATATGGGAGGCCACCAGATCCGCCTGATTGCTGGTGCCGTAAGTCACGATCCGCCGCTGAATCCTTGGCAGGATGGCCTGGATGTTGGGATCGTCCAGACAGAGCACGACCGCTCCGTAAAAGGGAACCTTATTGGCGAAGGCGATGAACGCTTCCTGAATTTCTTCCAGATTTGCGTAGTAATCGAGATGCTCTCGGTCAATGTTTGTGACAACCGCAATGGCGGGGCTGAGCTTCAGAAAAGAACCGTCGCTCTCATCCGCTTCTGCGACGAGAAAATCTCCGTTGCCGAGTTTTGCGTTGCTCCCGAACGCGTTCAACCTGCCGCCGATCACGGCCGTCGGGTCGAAGCCGCCGTTTACCAGGACGGTTGCTATCATGGAAGTCGTCGTCGTTTTTCCATGGGCCCCGGCGACAGCAATGCCGTATTTCAGCCGCATCAGTTCGGCAAGCATTTCCGCTCTCGGAATCACCGGTATCTGAAGCCGCTTGGCCTCAACCACCTCGACATTGTCCGAACGGACGGCCGAGGAAATCACAACGACATTGGCGCCGTCCACGTTTCCGGCCCTGTGGCCGATGTAAATTCTGCCGCCGAGAGTCCTTAGTCGGTCGGTGACCGGGCTGCTGTTCCGATCGGACCCCGAAACCTCGTACCCGAGATTAAGGAGAAGCTCGGCGATGCCGCTCATGCCGATGCCTCCAATGCCGATAAAATGGAGCTTTTGGATTTTCCTGAACATGATTTATTCCGGCTCCTCGGCTGATCTATTGTGGTAGGAGAGATTCAGCAGCACTCCCGTCGCCGCTAAATTCAGCAGAAGGCTGGTCCCTCCTTGGCTCAAAAACGGCAAGGCAATCCCTTTAGTGGGAATCAGGGCAAGCACCATGGACATATTGATAAATCCCTGAAGGACGACCATGAGCGTAATGCCCAATCCCAGGTAGAATCCGAAGCGGTCGGGCGCCTGCAGGACAATGCGCACGCCCCGGTAAAAAAACACGAGAAACGCCAGCGCAACCATGCCCGTTCCAATCAATCCGAGCTCCTCTCCGATGACGGCGAAAATGAAATCGCTGCTCGGTTCCGGGAGGAAGAAAAGCTTCTGCTTGCTTGCTCCCAAACCTAAACCCGACGTGCCGCCGCTGCCGATCGCGATCAGCGATTGGGATATCTGCCAACCGGAGCCGAGCGGATCATCGAAGGGATTCATGAAGGCTTTTATCCGCTCCCAGCGAAAAGGAACCCGTATCACGAGGAAGTAGAAGACGGGAACCGCCAGCAACGCTGCTCCCGCCATATAGCGCCAAGCCAGGCCCGCTACATACAGAAGGACAACCGCGATAATGCAGATGCACAGCGCCTGGCCGAGATCCGGTTCAGAGGCGATCAAGCCCGTAAACAACGCAAGAACCAGCGCGAGCGGAAGCAGCCCCCGCGCGAATTGGTTGATTTCGCCTTCGTGCTTGTGCAGAAACCACGCGATGAACACCAATATCGCCAGCTTTGCGATCTCGGAGGGCTGGAAGGAAGCGCCTGCGCCGATGCGTATCCAGCGGTGCGCGCCGTTTATACTGGGCTGTGTCAGGACAAACAGCAGGCATAGAGCGCAAAGCAGGACAAAGCCGAAAACGGTCCTGGGTTTTTGCCAAAAGTGATAATCCACATTCATCAGCACAATCAAAGCGAGGAAACCGAAGCCGGCGTACACAAGCTGGCGCAGGAAAAAATACGAGGACATCCCGTGCTGGGATGAAGCCGCTATGGAAGAAGCGCTGTATACCATTAAGAGGCCGAAAATCGTAAGAAAGGCCGCGGTGAAAAACAGAATTCTGTCGCCGCCGTATTTATAAACCATTGCCCCCTGCTTTCCGCCGGAGTAGAAGCGTCAGGAATAATCCGCGTTAAATCCGGATCTGTTTCGCATTCCGAAGACAGCCTCCTTGAATGCCCGCCCTCGGTGTTCATAATCCTTAAACATGTCAAAACTTGCGCAAGCAGGGGCCAACAGGACCACATCTCCGCGTTCGGCAAGCCTGCTGCATAGTTGAACGGCCTCTTCTATAGTCTGGGCCTTCCTGATAACCGTCGTCCCGGCGAGGGCCTTGCGGATCTTTTCCGCGGCCTCGCCGATCAATACCAATTGCTTCACCCGTTCCCGGACCAGCGATTTCAGGACAGTGAAATCGCCCTCTTTGTCGCGGCCGCCTGCAATCAGATGAACGTTTCCGGAGAACGATTCCAGGGATTTGGCTGCGGAGGCGACATTCGTGGCTTTGGAGTCGTTGAAATAGCGCACCCCGTCCATCTCCAATACGAACTCGATCCGGTGTTCAACACCCTTGAACGCCCGGATGCTTTCTTCCAGGCTTTCCGTCGGAGCGCCGGCGAGAATGGACATGGCGCAGGCCGCAAGGACGTTCTCCAAATTGTGGGGTCCCGGAAGGCCGACCGCGCTTACAGGGAACAGGTCGGTTTCTTTCGCTTCCTTGCGGAAAACTGCGCGGCCGTTTCGAATAAAGGCTCCTTCAGCGGGCGTTTGTGTTCGGCTGAACAGCACCGGCCTGGCGCGCACCTTTGTCCGCATGGCCGCGGTTGCCGGATCGTCGGCATTCAGTACCGCATAGTCGGTCCTTCCCTGGTTCATTAGGATGCGGCTTTTTGCTGAAACATAATCTTCAAAACGGGAGTAGCGGTCCATATGATCCGGGGCCAGGTTCAAAATGGCTCCGATAAAGGGACGGAATTCGTGAATGCCTTCCAGCTGGAAGCTGGAAAGCTCAACCGCATAAACCGATTCCGGCGTGGAGTCCGCCGCAAAATCTATCAGCGGCGCGCCGATATTGCCGGCGGCATAAGCTTTCATTCCGGCGCGCGCCAGCAGATGCGAAACGAGCATCGTCGTCGTAGTCTTGCCGTTTGTGCCCGTGATCGCGATCACGGTTCCTTTTAAATGGCGGAAGGCAAGCTCGACCTCTGCGAGAATGGGGATCCCCGCTTTCCTGCTTGTTTCAAAATAAGGAAGCATCAACGGGATGCCGGGGCTGGCAACCACGAAGTCGCAATTTGCGAAGCTCTCATGGCGGTGCCCTCCCAGCTCCAGCTTAAGCTCGCCGGATTGCAAAGCTGTTTCCAGCACAGGCGCAAGGGAGTCCTGAAGATCCTTCCTTTCCTGGATATCCGTAAGAATTACACGGGCTTGGAGCGCGAGCAGAAAGCGCGCGGCGGCAATTCCGGTCCGTCCGGCTCCAACCACCAATGCTGTTTTCCCGCGATAGTTCATAAGCGATAGCGACTCATTTAAAAGCTTGAAAGCTTGAACCGGGATCGAAGGCTCTCCACGATTCTCTCCGCACGCACACCCCGGGATCCCTTGATCAATAGAAGATCTCCCGCCCGCACGGTGCGGCACACAAAATCCGCCGCACGGCCGGAATCCTCAAAAAATTGCGCCTTCGCGCCGGGGCCGGCGGAATCGATGAAGGCGCGGACTATCTCCATGGCCGCTCCTTGAATTCCAAGCACAAGGTCCAGACGGTTGCGGGCCGCGAATATTCCGCATTCATAGTGCAGCGCGGCCGATTGGGCGCCGAGCTCCAGCATTTCTCCCGCCACCAGTATGCGGCGGCGGAAAGACGGCACTTTGGATAAGACATCGATCATTTGTTTGAGAGCGCTGGGATTGGAGTTGTAGGAATCGTCCATCACGGTGAAACCGTCTTTGAAGTTCAAGACCGGCCCCCGCATGGAAACCGGCTGCAGCTTCCCGAGGGTCTCGATGATCTGCGCCAGCGCAATGTTGTATTGTCTGCCCATGGCCACCGCCGGAAGCGCATTCATCACATAATGGCTTCCGGCCAAAGGAATAACCGCCGGACGGGTCATCCCGTCGCATGAAAGCAGAAACCGGGTTTTATTCAACCCGACGATCTCAATCGCATGCGCGCGCACGTCGGCGGATTCCGAGAAGCCGAAAGAGACGGCGCTCCCGTGGCGCCGGCGCGCAATCTCGCGCACAAGGGGATCGTCGATGTTATAGATAAGGCTTCCCTCCGGAGGGAGCGCTTCGACAAGCTCTGCTTTTGCCTCAGCGATTTTTTGGAGCGAATCGAAAAACTCGAGGTGAACCGGGGCGACATTGGTAAGGATTCCGACGGAGGGCGCGGCGATTCGGCACATCTCGGCGATTTCTCCCGGGGCGCTCATGCCCATTTCCAAAATCGCGATGTCTGAATCGAGGCGCAGGTCCAGCAAAGCGAGGGGAAGGCCATATAGATTGTTATAATTTCGCGGAGTCCGATAGACGCGGAGCTCGCTCTGCAGGACCTGCGTTATGAATTCCCTGGTAGTGGTTTTACCCATGCTTCCCGTAACCGCTGCCAGGACGCCGAACCAGCCGCGCCTCGCCGACATCGCCAGGCGCTTGAGCGCCTCGTGCGTGTCCTCCACCTTAATGAGAACGCGCCCTTCGGGGAAGGGGCCGGGATGTTCGTAGCCCCGCGCCGCCACGATTCCCAAAGCCCCCTTGGACAAGGCGGCCGGGATAAAACGGTGTCCATCCTGGCGAGGGCCTCGGATTGCAAAAAAAAGATTTCCGTCTTTCAGGCTGCGCGTATCGATTGATACGCCGGAAAACACGGTGTCGAGCGTTCCCAAAATCAAATTTCCGCCGGTTCCGGATTCCACTTCATTTGCGGACAGTTTCAACATTGGATCGATTCCTTAGTGGTCCTCGCCCGCCGTAAAGATAGAGTCGTTCTTAAAAACATTCGGCGGCTGCTCAATTCTCTCCTTCCAGCCCCATCCTTTTCCTGATCAGCTCGAGCGCAAGTTTGCGGTCGTCAAACGGAATGACGCGGCTGCCGATTATCTGGTAGTCTTCATGCCCTTTTCCCGCGATGACGACAATATCCCCTTTATGGGCGGCTGCGATGGCGGTTTCAATCGCTCGTCGGCGGTCCGGCATTATTTCATAAGGACACGCCCCGCGGCGGAGGCCGGATTCAATGTCCTTCAGAATCGCCATGGGGTCCTCGGATCTGGGATTGTCCGAGGTCGCTATCACCCGGCTGCTGCCGTTGGCGGCGATTTCGCCCATAACCGGCCTTTTGCTCCGGTCGCGGTCGCCGCCGCATCCAAATACGGTCAAAATCCTGTCGTGAGGCAAAAGCGAAACGGTATTCAACAGATTCTCCAGCGCATCCGGCGAATGGGCGTAGTCGACAATCACGGTATAATCCTGGCCGGCGTCGATGCGCTGAATCCTGCCGGGGATCTCTTCCGCGGCCTCAATCCCCGTCCGAATCGCGTCCGGCGCAATGCCGAGGCAAAGGGCGGACGCGGTTGCGGCCATGATATTGTAAATATTCGGCCGCCCGATCAGACGCGTACGAAGCCGGATGGCCCCTGCCGGGGTCGCCAGAGACAAATCCATTCCGTCCAGACGGCTTCGATAATCCGAAACATGGATTTCCGCCGAATTGTCGAATCCGAATCGCGTGACCGGCAGGCGGAGTGCCGCCTGGAGCCGCCTCCCGTAGGCGTCGTCTGTATTGACGACGGCTTCTTCGACGCGGTTTTCGTTTTCCTCCTGGAAGAAAAGCCGCTTGGCTTGAAAATAGGAGTCCATGTCGCCGTGATAGTCCAGGTGGTCGCGCGTCAGATTCATAAACACCCCCACGGCAAACTTAACGCCGAACACGCGCTTGAGCGCGAGGGAATGGGACGATACTTCAACGGCTCCATGAGTGCAGCCCTCGGCCGCGGCGCGGCGCAGGAATCCATATAGGTCGGAAGCCTCGGGCGTTGTTCGGTCGCTTGGAAAATTCCTGTCTCCAATTTTCATCCCGAGGGTTCCTGCGCGGCAGGAGCGAATGCCCGCGCTGCGAAAAATGGATTCCGCCAGGCAGGTAACGGTCGTCTTACCGTTGGTGCCGGTGATCCCGACCAGCTTCATTTCGGCCGGCGGGTCCCTGAAAAAGATGCGGGAGATTTCAGCCAGGAATTTCCGAGCGTCCGGCACGATAAAACTTGCGGCCTGCGGCTTCGGATTCAGTTCGCTTTCGGATGCGATTGCTGCGGCGCCCCTGTCGATTGCCTGCGGGATAAACAGCGCCCCGTTTTTTTTCTGTCCGCGGATGGCGACAAAAAGATCTCCCTTCTGAACGGTCCGGGAGTCATAAGAAATCCCGCAGATATCCACCCGCGGGATCTCTTCCCAATCCATTCCGGGTATCTGTTGGAGCGCATCATGCAAATTCATTAAGATTCTCAATTCTCACGGCTGTTCGGCATCGGATGGCGGAGCATCCTCGCGCTCGGTTTCATAAACCGTCTTTGCGGCCGCCATATATAGTTTCAAGTTGCCCTTTGCAAAGGAGACGTTACAGACGGTCCCCGAAGGCACGCGGGCCCCGGGCGGCGGCGATTGAAATACCGCCACCCCGGATCCCCTGGAATGCAGGCGCAGGCCGAGATCCATGCACCGGTCAAGGACAGTCCTCTTGGATAGCCCCTGAAAATCGGGCAGGACAATCGTTTCTCCCTCCAGCTTTATCGAAATGGTCCCCGACGACGGGGCCGGCTGCTCGAGATCTGTTTCAGGTATTCCGAACGGTTGAACCGGCGTGGCGTCGGGGAGGAAGTCCTTCGAGCCTGATTCGGCGATCTGGGATAAAGTTTCAGCCGGCAGCAGGCCGGGATCCGGCGGGATTTGAAGCTGAAACAGAGTTCCCTCGGCGATCTTCCGGAAAATTGGAGCGCATACGTCTCCTCCATAATGGGCTCCGGTGGGTTCATCGATCTGAACCAGGATTGTGATTTTAGGGGCAGGGAGCGGGGCAAAGCCGACAAAGGAGGATACATATTTGCTCCTGGAGTATTGGCCGTCCACTATTTTCTGGGCGGTGCCGGTCTTGCCCGCGGCCCGGTAGCCTTCAAGCGCCGCTTTTCTGCCCGTCCCGCGCAAGATCACTCCTTCGAACGCGCGGGAAACGGTTTCGGCGGTCCGCGGGCTCATCAGCCGTACTCTTTCCGGAGTGCGCACGCGGATAAGATCGCCCTTTTCATCGATGATGCGGTCGACGATCGAAGGCCGAACGCGATAGCCTCCGTTTGCTATTGCGTTGACGGCAGTGAGCATCTGAATGGAAGTCACTCCCACTTCCTGGCCGAATGAAATGGCTCCGATTGAGAGTTTGGACCAATCGCTCACGTCCCGTACAAGACCGGGGCTTTCGGCGGGAAGGTCGATGCCGGATTTAGAGCCGAAACCGAAATTGCGAAGCGCCTCATAAAGAGATTTTTCCCCGAGCCTCAGAGCCAGTTTTACGGCGCCGACATTGGAGGAAAACTCCAGAATCTCGCTGAAGCTTAAAAGCCCGTAGCCTTTGTGGTCGTGAAACACATGCCTGCCGATGGCAACGGATCCCATCTGGCAGTCTATCAATTCATGCGGTTTGGTCAGCCCCTCTTCCAATGCGGCGGTGGCCACAACCACCTTGAACGTGGATCCCGGTTCGTAAATGTCCGAAACCGCGCGATTGCGCCATAATCCGGGTTTGTATTTATTGTAAGTATTGCAGTTGAACTGAGGGTAATTGGAAAGGGCCAAAATCCTTCCGGTTTCCGATTCCATTACGATTGCGGTGCCGGCCCTGGCCCGGAATTCCCTAATCCCGGCCGCCAGTTCTCTATCGGCTATGTATTGAATGGATTTGTCGATGCTGAGAATCAGTGAACGGCCCTGTACGGGAGGTTGCTCTACTTTGACCCGCCAGGTTTTGCGGCGGGCGTCGATGTCGAACGAGTATAATCCGTCCTGTCCTTTCAGCTCTTTATCGTATTGCAATTCGATTCCCGCGCTCCCGTCTCCGTTCATATTTACAAACCCGAGGGTCTGGCTTGCGAGATCCAAGTTGGGGTAGACGCGCATGCTTTCGTCCACGAAGTAGACTCCCTCGATTTCCATCGACTTGATATGCTCTTCCGCCTGGGGATCGATCCGGCGCTTGACGAACATGAAATTCTGCCGGGCCGGATTCTTCATCCGGCTTAAAAGGTCCTGCGGATTGATGTCCAGTATTGCAGCTAGATTCTGGGCGGCTGCTGACAAATCCTTAATTCTGCGGGGTTCCGCTACGACAGTACTCACCGTCACGCTGGTCGCAAGTTCGGCCATGCGGCTGTCGTAAATGATGCCGCGGGGCGCCAGAATGGAGCGGCTTTCCTGTTGGCCTTCAGACGCCTGTTCGGCAAAAGACCGATGTTCGAAAATCTGCAGCTGAATCAAGCGACACAGGATGACAAGGCTCCAAACGGTAAACCCCAATATTACGAGTGCAATTCTTGTGGTTTTAAGTCCTTTCTCCGTGTCGGACATGGCATTCCGAGATAAACGCTGTGCAATCGACCGTTACGAGGCTTCCGTGCATCCGTTGTCAACAGCGCATCGTCCATCCTCTCTGCGCTTCGGATGCGATCAGTGAATCGGGACGATCTTTGAAGCGGGGATGGATGCCGCTCCTTTCGAATTCGTGTTCTGCGAATTCGCCATCGCCAGAGCGCCGGGAGCCTCTTCAACCATTTCCGGCAGCCGCTGGATAGTCCACTGGCTGGGCCGCAAAGGGGTCATCCCCAGATTGTTGCGCGCAATGGCATCGATGCGCGCGGGATTCCGGAGCGTTTCCTCTTCGAGTATCAGCGCGTCTTGAATCTGCCGCAGCGATTCTTCCGCGGTAAAAAGCTTTTGGTTTTCATATCCGGTGTTGATGATCTCGCTGCGGATCCATGAATAAAAAAGGAGGGCGCCGGCGACTATGGCGAGGGCTGCAATCGTGCACATCAATTCCGTCAGCGTGGCGCTGTTGATTTTGCACTTGATGCCGTAATTTCGTGTTTCTATCCCATCAGCCCAATCGGTCATTTTGATCTCCCGTTAAATCTGAAACATTGCAAGATGGAGCCGCTAAATTTTCTCAAGGACCCGCAAACGGGCGCTTCGAGCCCTTGGATTAACCGCCAGTTCCCCCGGATTCGGCGTCAGGGGGCGAGGCGTTCGAATATAAGCCAATGTTTGTTTGGGGCATGTACAAAGCTCCGGCGGCGCCCCGCATATGCACTGTCCGGCCAGAGAGCGGAAGGTCCTCTTCACTATGCGGTCTTCCAGCGAATGAAATGAGATCACTGCGATTCTTCCGCCGCTTCT
The DNA here is from genome assembly GCA_964506795.1 of uncultured Acidobacteriota bacterium. GTDB lineage: Bacteria > Acidobacteriota > UBA6911 > UBA6911 > UBA6911 > UBA6911. Next base: position 20,802 of record CAZDMR010000026.1, read on the forward strand.
CAGAAAGCCGATGGCTTCGGAGAGAAAATCCGCCAGTCCCTCCAATTCCTCATTGACCGCAATCCGCAATGCCTGAAATGTCCGCGTCGCGGGATGAATTCCGTGACGGCTGCGCACTCTAAAAACACGGTTGAGAATCCCCGCCAGTTGCGCGGTTCTCGTGACCGGGGATTTGCTCCTTTGCTGAACAATGGCCGCTGCTATCCGGCGCGAGAGCCGTTCCTCCCCATATCGATAAATAATGTCCGCCAGTTCCTTCTCGGACGTGCTGTTGACCAGGTCGGCGGCGCTCCACTGCTGAGTCCTGTCCATTCGCATATCCAACGGGGAATCGAACTGAAAGCTGAAACCGCGCTCAGGCGATAGGAGCTGATAGGACGACACTCCCAGATCCAAGAGAATTCCGTCCACGGGTTCGATCGCCAAATTGTTGAGTATCAGCGGCAGGTTTTTGAAATTATCGTGGAACAGGCGATAGCTTCCGCGGAAGCTTTTCAACCGCGCTTCAGCCTTTTCAAGCGATTCCTTGTCGCGGTCAATGCCGATCAACCGTCCTCCGGGTTGGATTTTTTCCAGAATGCCCAGCGCATGGCCTCCAAGGCCGATTGTTGCATCGACGTAAATTCCGCCCGGCCTGCATTGAAGAGAATCGATAACTTCCTCCCGCATGACCGGAATGTGTTCGGAATCCGAATATCCCATGCTCTCTGTCATGGTTTTTCTAACGGCTGCTCTCACCCTGTCCTCGTTCTATCCATCGGAAATCAAGAATTAAGGAAGCGGCGCCGGATTATGGTTTCACCGTGCCCTGATCCTTAGACGGAGCCTGGATCCGTTGCGGCTTCCGCACTCTGAATTCCCCCTAAAATCCTTGTTCCGCCAACCTTTCACGTTCTTCCAATGTGAGAGGATTTTCCTTTAGACCCTTTCGGAAAAGTTCATTGTTCCAGACTTCCAGGTGGTCGATTTTTCCAATGACAATAACGTCTCCGGAAATCTGGGCATCCTCCCTGAGCGACTGAGGGATGAGAATCCGGCCTTGAGGATCCATCTGCGTCAGCAGTCCGTAATAGCTCGTGAATCGTTGCAACTTCAGCTTGGCCGGATCCATTCGAGGCGGTTCCTGAAATTTCTGCGCCACGCGTTCCCAGACCGGAATCGGATATATCTGGGCGCACATGCCGTCATCGCTGGTTACATAATAAGTGTCGTCTTCTGTTTCAGGCAGGTCGCGGCGGAACTTTGCAGGAAGCCTCAAACGGGATTTATCATCTATCTTTGCTGAATATCTTCCCCACAGCATTTTGCACTCGCAATAAAAGAGATGCCGCGTTGATGAAATATCATTTCAGATTAAAGGCGTTTTTGTGGTTGTTGTTGACCACTTTTGACCACCGGAAACCACTACACAGTAAGCCCATCGACATTTCGCTGTCAAGAAAATAGTTGTTATTATCATTCTTTATAAATACTGGAATTTGTATAAATTGGAAGTTGCGCGGACAGCACGTTTTCTGGTGACTAGCCACACCGTGTCGCTATATAGGTAAAACGAACCAGGCAAGGGCTTCGCCCTTGATATCCCGCAAAAAAAACAGCGGGATATGGAAGCCGGAAGCCAGGAGCCAGAAGGGCTTGAGCATAGCCGTTGAGAGGACGATTGGCCTTTTAATCCTAAAGCGAACGAGATTCTGTTAACGCAGCGAATGAACGGCCAAACAGGGCTTCGCCCTTGATATCCCGCAAAAAAACAGCGGGATATGGAAGCCGGAAGCGAAAGGACCGACCGTATCTTGTGGTAACATTGATATTTTCCCAATGAATAAGGATACGGTTCATGAAAGTCGGAATTGTCGGATTGCCGCAAGTCGGAAAAACAATAATATTCAAATTACTGACCGGGAGCCGTGTTGATCCCTCCTCTTGGGGCGGCGGTCGAGAAGCCCATGTCGGCATTGCCCATGTACCGGATAAGAAGTTGGATCGATTGGCGGAGATAGCGAAACCTGAAAAGACTACTTACGCCACCATAGAATATGTCGATCTTCCGGGCCTGGGCCGCGGCGAAGGCAAGAGCGCAACGCTCGGGCCGGCCAAAGAAATGGCCGCCTATTTAAATAGCCTCAAAAATGTAGACGCGCTTCTTCATGTGGTGCGCGCTTTTAAAGACGCCAATATCCCCCATATGGAGGGCGCCGTGGATCCCTCGCGCGACATCGCATTGTTTGAACTTGAGATGATTTTCTCGGATTTGGCGATTGTTGACAAAAGGCTGGAACGCTTGGCGAAGGATATGAAAAAAATCAAATCGGCCGAATTGGAAGCGGAGAATGAGATCCTTCTGCGATTCAAGAAGGCGCTGGAATCCGAACAGCCTTTGCGCGACCTGGAATTGACCGCGGAAGAGGAAAAAAGAATACGGGGATTTACCTTTCTTTCCGCAAAGCCGGAGCTTCTTCTTATTAATCTGGGCGACGAGGACGCTGCCAAAATCGATAGCGCTGTCGAAGAATTCGGGCTGCAAAAACAGGCTTCCATGCGCAATGTCGGAATCACGGCTGTTTGCGGCAAAATCGAATCGGAAATTGCCTCTCTCCCGCCCGAGGATGCGCGGATGTTTATGGATGATTTCGGCATTTCCGGGAAAGCTCTCGATCGCATAATTCAGAAGTCCTATGATCTTTTGGGCGTCTTCTCTTTCTATACCGTGGGCGAGCCCGAAGCGCGGGCATGGACGATTCCGCTGGGCACGACCGCGATGCAGGCTGCGGGCGCGATCCACACGGACATCGAGAAAGGATTCATCAAAGCCGAAGTGGTTTCCTATCAGGACATGGTGGAATGCGGGTCCTTTGCGGCGGCAAAAAGCAGGGGGACGCTGCGGCTTGAAGGAAAGGAGTACCGCGTTCAAAAAGGGGATGTGATTCTGTTCCGGTTCAATGTATGAGCAATCGCCGACACACAAAAAAGCGGAATCCTGCGAAGTGGGCCGCGGGGCCGGAAACCATGAGGGAAACAGGGACCACAATGCTCGAGCCGTGGAGCATTGGAAAGAGGCGGTAGAAGAGAATCCAAGCGTGTAAAATAATGCGAGACAGGAGGAAAGGAGGGGCTGCGATGGATAGGGACCAGGAAGAAAATTACGCTTCGCCGGTTGAGAAAAACCAAAAGCCGGCCCGCTCGTGGGCCGCAAGATTGCTCCTTTATGCCGTCTTTATTTTGATTTTGGCTGTTCTGGGAATGTACGGCTGGAAAGTGCTTGCAGCCCGCAATCTCGAAGAGAAGCTGGAATTGCAGAGAACCGAGATGGCGCAGGAGCGCGGGCAGGCGCTTGAAGCTCAAGCCCGCGCCATGCTTCACCTCACGGCCCTTCCGTTGGCCTGGGCTGTTCGGACGGAAATGATGCGCGGAGATCTCGGCCAGATTGAAGACTATTTCGGGGATTTTGTGAGGGAGCCCGGAATCTTATCGGTCCTGCTTATAGACAAAGAAAACCAGGTTGCGGTTGCGACCAACAGGAAATACGAGACCCTTCGGGCCGATAGCATGGTCTCAAGATCCATCCAGGATGCAGAGTCCGTTGTGGTTGAGAAGTCCGATTCCACGCTTCGTTTGGGAGTGCCGATTATGAGCTTCAACGAAAAAATCGGCATACTCGTTGTGGATTACAGGCTGCAGGATCCCCAAACGCCGAAATCCCAGCAGTAAAGGGTCAGTGCAAGCATTTGTTATTGCCTTTTCAGCCGGTTCTTGGTTAAATTCATGATTTCGCCCTGGGAGGTGAGATTGTGTATGCAGTGATAATGAGCGGCGGAAAACAGTACCGTGTTTCCGAAGGGGATGTCGTCCGCGTGGAAAAACTTGAGGCCGATCTGGGCGCTCCGGTTGAGTTTAGGGATGTGCTTCTGGTAAAAACCGACGACAAGACGTATATCGGCCGGCCCCTGGTAGAGGGCGCTTCCGTAAAAGGGATTCTGGAGTCGCAAGACAAGGATGATAAAATTCTTGTTTTTAAGTACAAAAAGAAAAAGCAATACCGGCGCACGCGCGGGCATCGTCAGCAGGTCTCGGCAGTCCGCATAGAAACGATCAAAGTTGCAGATTAAGAGGTATTTATGGCGCATAAAAAGGGAGTCGGAAGTTCCAGGAACGGGAGAGACAGCCAGTCTAAGAGGCTTGGAGTAAAGCGGTTCGCCGGTCAGCTCGTCAGCGGGGGCACCATTCTGGTTCGGCAGCGCGGGACTAAATTCAGGCCCGGCGTCAATGTAGGGATCGGCCGGGACGATACGCTGTTTGCGAAAATTTCAGGGATCGTCAAATTTCAAGATCGGGGACGCCTCGGGAAATTCATACATATTCAGGAAGCTTAATGCACATCCACGCGACCTAATATTTCGAGGGCCCCAATTCGGGGTCCTTTTTATTTTGCCCAGGAGAGCAGGGGAGGCGGATGAAAAACAGGATATTTAATCCGGATGATTCGAGAAGCTTTTGCTGCAGCGGCGGATCCGCGCGTGCATGCGGCGCTCCGCCGCAAATCCTTATGAACAATCCGGATTGATACGGGATTCCGAGCTTGTTTATAGATCATGCGAAGATACAGGTTATTGCCGGGGGCGGGGGAAACGGATGCATCGCATTCCGAAGAGAAAAATATGTTCCCAAAGGGGGGCCCAGCGGCGGAGACGGGGGAAAGGGGGGCGACGTCTATATTGAATGTTCGGAACGAGTGAACACCCTGCTTCATTTTCGCTATAAGCGTGTTTTTAAAGCGCAGCGCGGCAGGCACGGCGAAGGAGACAAACGGCGCGGCAAAGACGGCGCGGATGTCACCATCTTGGTTCCGCCTGGAACCCTGGTCTTTAGTGAGCCGGAACACTCTTTGCTCCATGATTTCACCCGTGCCGGAGAACGCCTGCGCGTGGCGGCGGGGGGGCGCGGAGGAAGAGGCAATGCCCGATTTGCGACCGCCACCAATCAGGCGCCCCGAATCGCCGAACCGGGAAAGGCGGGCGATCAAGCCGAGTTTTCGCTGGTCCTTAAACTCATCGCCGATGTAGGGCTGGTTGGATTCCCGAATGTCGGGAAATCAACCCTTATTTCATGCATCAGTTCGGCCAAACCCAAAATTGCCGATTATGCTTTTACGACTTTGGTGCCGCATTTGGGAGTTGTGGAGCTTGAGGATTTCAGGAGTTTTATTGTCGCCGATATTCCGGGATTGATTCAGGGAGCCCACGAGGGGCACGGGCTTGGAGATCAGTTTTTGAAGCATGTGGAACGGACGAGGGTCCTTGTCCATATGATTGATATCTCCAATGACGGCCGGGATCCCATTGCGGATTACAAGGCGATCATGGGCGAGCTCGCTTTGTTCAACCGCGAGCTTTTAAAGAGGAAGCAGTTGATAGTGGCCTCCAAAATAGATGTGCTTGCAGACCGGCGCAAACTATCGCGGCTGAAAATTATGTGCCGCCGCCGCAAGCTGCCTTTTCTGGAGATCTCTGCGTTGACGGGACAGGGCATCAAGGAATTGAAGAGGACTCTGGCCGCCATGCTCCGATGAGCCGTGAGAATGGGATCGCCCCTCAAGCCTCATGCGCGCGGCAAATCTAATGCCCGCCCAGGTTCCTGGGAAGACTTGATCCGCGGAGTTTGACACTTTATTTTCGAAGCAGGAGGATCTCCCCGGTGGAAGCCGTCAGGATCGGCGTTTTTGGAGGGACTTTCAATCCGGTTCACTTCGGTCATTTGCACGTAGCACGGGCTGTCCGCGAGCTTTTTGCACTATCGCAGGTGCATTTCGTCGTTTCCACGGCGCCTCCCCATAAGTCGGCGGAGTTGGCCCCGTTCACTCACAGATATGCGATGGTCGGCTTGGCGGTGTCCGGAGAACCTTCTTTTATACCGTCGCTTGCGGAGCTGGAACCTCCGGCGAGCGTGTTTTCCATTGACACAATGAACAAGTTCGCCCGGCGCGCCGGCCGGAATTCATGTATCCTTTATTTCATTGCGGGGGGGGATTCCTTGCTGGAGGTAAAATCCTGGCGCCAAAGCGAGAAGCTTCTGAATTCCTATAATTTTGTCTTCGCGTTGCGGCCGGGGACGGAGAGAATTGCGCCAAGCGACATTCTGCCTGGCAAAACGGCTTCCCGTGTGAGGGATCTCACCGGTTTCTCAAAGGGAAAGGCGCGGCGCCGGATCGCGGAAGAGGATCCGGGTCAAAACAGAATTTATATAGTGGACATCGGCGCACCGGATATCTCCGCCAGCCAAATCCGCAGCCTTGCGGCTTGCAATAAATCGATCCGGCGCCTGACGCCCGAACTTGTGCATGAATATATCCGTAAACTTCATCTATATGGTGGAAGATGATGGATGCTTTGAAAATCGCCGTGAATGCGGCGGACAGTAAAAAAGCCAATAACATTGTTGCGCTGGATATCTCCAAAATCGCCTCCTTTGCCGATTTCTTTCTTTTCTGCACGGGCGATTCCTCAAGACAATCACAGGCCATTGCCGATGAAGTTGAAAAGCAATTGAACCATTTCGGGATCCGGCCGTCTCATGTAGAGGGTTATCAAAACGCGGAATGGATTCTTATGGATTACATCGATCTCGTTGTCCACATTTTTTCCAAGGAGGCCCGTGCCTATTACGACCTGGAACGGTTGTGGCGCGACGGAAAGCGGCTGGACGTGAATTCGTTCATTCGGGAAGCCTCGCCGAAAACGGCAGCGAAAAGAAAGCGGAAATCTCCATAGCGCAGCAATCCCGTTGAACGAAGTGTTTTGTTTCAAGTAAGGTTTCCTTTTATGGCCGGCGGCTCCGCATGCGGCGTTTCGCGCCGGCTGCGGGATTTGCAGGCGCGAATTCAATCCGGCGGGCTGCGAATCGGGACCGGCATGAATCAAGAATCAGGTCCGTTGATTCCGGGGCGCGCTCCCCAATATTCCCGGCATGTATTTTAAATTTCTCTGGATCGGAAAGACCAAGAATCCATCCATAAAGTCGCTGATATCGGACTATGCGGAGAGGATCCGGCATATGGGTCCCTGCGAGATTCTTGAAGCGCGCGATATTTCCAGACGGCGTCCTAATCTTTCAGCAGCCGAGCTGGTCGCTGCGGAGGGCGAGGAATTGGCGAAATATTTGCCGGGACAAGGACACCTTGCAGCTCTGGATGAAAAGGGCGTTCAATTTGCTTCCCGCGATTTTGCCCGGTGGATCGAGTCGGAACAGAACAGCGGGATTCGCGGAGTCACGTTTTTGATCGGGGGGCCGGAAGGCTTAAGCCGTAATCTCGCAGGACGCGCGCATGTTTTATTGTCCATGGGCAAAATGACCTGGACGCACGAAATGTGCCGGGTCCTTTTATTGGAGCAGGTGTATCGCGCATTGTGCATGATACGGGGGATCCCGTATCACAAAGGCGGCAACGGTTAGCCGCCCGTGGTGAAAGTACAATAGGCCGTGTTCCGGGCGCCGCAGGGGCGGATGCCGTTTAATAGAAAGGAGCCGCCAGATTTTCCAGGAAACTATCAAAAACGCCGGCATTTCAGATATGGCGGATTGAAAAGGACGGAGAACAGGGGAAATGGACAAGAGAAGGCTCGAACACTTAAAGCAAAAGCTGCTGCAGAAACAGGCTGAATTGACGGAGATGGTGCAGAGGACCGAAAGCTACGGGCGCGAAAAGGACGGCAATATCCAAGACATCGCAGACCAAGCGGTTTCATCATATACAAAAGAATTGATGTTCGGCATGAGTTCCGGAGACCGGCAGGTGCTTCAGCTTATTCGCGAAGCTTTGGATCGCATTGAGAAGGGAGACTATGGAGTGTGCGCCAACTGCGGGAAGGAAATTCAACCTCGCAGAATGGAGGCGGTGCCCTGGACCAAGCTCTGTATCCAATGCCAGGATCTTCTCGAGAAAGGGCTCTTGAAGGAGTAGCGGGTTGCGAAATCAAACCGGCGGCAGGATTCATCTCGGCTAGGGTCCCTACTCCATTTGCCATTCAGCGGGAAGGACTTCAAACGGTGGCCTTCAGACCATACATTCCCACAATCCGGGATTTGCCGGATTCCGGCGCCCGGATGGTTTTGGATGGTTTGTTGAACCTCGTTTTCCCCGAAGATTGCTATCTCTGCTCGGCTCCGCTTCACCGGCACCGCGATTGTTGCGTATGCAGCAGCTGCTGGGGAAAAGCGGTCGCGCTGGCGATTACGCCTCCCTTCTGCGTATCCTGCGGCCTGCCCTTTTCAAGCTTCGAGACGGCCGCGAACAGCCTTTGCGGCGACTGCATCCTGCAAATGCCTCCCTTTTCCGGAGCGCGTTCCTTCGGGCATTATAGGGGCGAGCTGCGCGGGATTATTCAAGGGCTGAAATTTCACGGGCGCCGCCGTTGGGCGGATCTTTTGGGACCGCTCCTGGTTTACGCTTTCCATGAGAACTGGCGAAGAGAGGATTTCGACCTTATCGTGGCGGTCCCGCTTCACGCAAAGCGCGAACGGGAGCGGGGGTACAATCAGTCCGAACTACTGGCCCGCAAGCTGGCTTCGCGGATCGCGGTTCCTTACAGGCGCGCGCTGCTGCGAAAGCGGCCCACCGCGCCGCAGGTCGGCCTGACCGATCAGAAAAGGAAGGAAAATGTCCGAAACGTCTTCCAATGCATACAGCGGCAGCAGGTGTCAAGAAAGCGGATTCTTTTGATTGACGACGTGATGACGACCGGAGCGACGGTATCGAGCGCCACAGAGGCTCTCTTGCAGGAAGGCGCGTTGCGCGTTTCCGTCCTGACCGTCGCCCGCGCGGAAAAGCGCTGAGCGGCATTTCTCATCAACGCCCGTGGGTCTGCGGCGAAGTCCGGCGAGGGAACGGAGGATTTTCTATTGCCCGCTGTTTTCCGGCGAGAAATTCTGAAGGGAAGATTGGACCTTTTCCAGAAATTCTTCATAACGTTTTTTCTGGTCGGGGCGCAGTATATTTTTTATCTCATTCTCGCTTTCGATGCGTATCGCATCATAGCGGGGGCGGAATTCTTCAGCCAGGTCGATGTAGCGTCCGCGGCTCTTGTCAAAAATGACTCTTAAGGATTCAGTCTGCTGGGCGTCCATCTCCAGGTAATCGGCCATCCATTTTATAATATCCTCGTGGGTGAACAGCGGTTGGGGCGAATAGGCTTTCTCCAGGTGTTCCCGGTATAAATGATGACCGGCCCCGCCGGCGATTGCTCCCAGCAAAAATACTGCGATCCACAATAAGGCAACGCCCAGCTTGGATTTCATTGTGTCGGTTTCCTAAAAATCGGCGGACGGTGTTTCTACTCCTGAACGGGGATCCGATTATCTTCCCGCTTGGCAATCGCGCTCAAAACGCTCTCGTTTGTGATTTTCCCCGGCTGGGCGATAATCATCTGACGGGTTAATTCGTCGGACATAATCGCGCTGCCGTAAGCCCTGTAGAGCTCGATGTCGGGAACGCGCAGCTGGAGATACACCAGAGCCGATAGAAGAGCCAGAGTGATTCCGGCTAAAGCCGGAATCATCTGCCGCGCCACAGCCCAAGCGGCCTGCCAGCGTGCAACCATCCGGGTTTCGTCTTCAATCCGCATTTGCAATTTTTGATAAAAATACGGAGCCTCCAGCGGCGGAGGCATCGCCGGCGCAAACCGGCGCAGGAACGACAAAAATCCATATTCCCGAATGCAAGACGCGCACTGCTGCAAGTGGGCATCGAGTTCAGCGTTTTCGAAATCCGAAAGCTCTCCGTCGATTTTACGATGGAACAATTCCCTTGCTTCGGAGCATTTCATTGCAACATCCTCACTCTGCTCAATTACCGATAATTACGATTCGGATTAGGAAACATTTCGTTTTCGGCACGTCCGCCCGCAATTTCTTTCCGCATGCCGGATCCTCCCGATCCGGGAAACGGCTTCGGTCAACTAATTCTTTTGTTGCTTTGTTTTTGATTTGCTCCAATTGAACAGCTATGGGTTTAGCATACACCTGCTTTTGGATCAACAAGAACTTTCGGCGCAAGGGCTTATGATGATAATCAAAGTCGTGCGGGAGGGGAATAAACAGGCGAATCCGTTCGGGAAGCGGCGGCTATATAATGAGCATGCAGTCGCCGTAACTATAGAATCTATAATTATTTAAAATTGCTTCGCGGTAGCAGTCCAGCATCAATTCCCGGCCGGCGAAAGCGCATACCAGCATAAACAGTGTGGATTTAGGCAGGTGGAAATTGGTAAGCAATCCGTCCAGCATTCGGAACTCAAATCCGGGATAGATGAACAGGCTGCAAAATCCGGAGGATGCATGGCCCAAAGAGTCCTCCTGTCTTGCGACATGCTCCAGGCATCGTGTGGTTGTGGTCCCAACGGCTATGAGATGGCGGCCTTCCGCTTTGTACCGCCGTATGCATCGGGAGTTTGCCTCGTCGATCTGGTAGTACTCCGGTTCCATTCGGTGCTCTGAAATGTTCTCGCAACGGATAGGTTGGAAGGTCCCGTACCCTACATGAAGCAGCAATTCGCATATATCGACGCCTCGATCTTTTAGGCGCCGGAACACTTCCTCTGTAAAATGGAGGCCTGCCGTCGGCGCCGCAATGGAACCGCTATGGCGGGCATAGATTGTTTGATAACGCGCCTTGTCTTGTTCGAGATTTTGCCCTCTTTGCCGGCGTATATAAGGCGGCAAGGGAGGGGCTCCCATTCTTTCAAAGAAACCCTTCACGTCGGAGCCGGGCTGAAATCGGAGGACTCGGCTGCCGGATGTTCTTATCTCAGTCACGCGAGCGAAAAGCTCCCCGATTTTAAGTTCCTGGCCAAGCGGCGCCTTGCGTCCCGGCTTTGCCAAGGCCAGCCATTCGTATGGACGCAGTTCCCTCAGGAAAAGGACTTCGATCTCTTCCTCCTTGCCGGGCCTTGAAGCAAACAGCCTGGCGGGGAACACCCGCGTATTATTTATGACGAGAAAATGCTCCGGCCCCAAAATCCCGGGAAGATCGCGAAACTTGAGGTGCTCCCTTTTTCCGCTCCGGCGCCATACCACCATCATTTTGGAGTCATCCCTATTGGGCGCCGGATTCTGGGCGATGAGCCTTTCGGGAAGTTTAAAATCAAATTCATGAAGCTTCATGAATAGTCCGGGCTAGGGAAGTTTCTTTTCCCCTATATGCGCGAAATCCCGGGCGGACTGCTCTGATTCCGTCCGGTGCAATTGCGCGGAAAAATGAGCCCCAAAAATAAAAAACAGGTTTGAAGTGTATACCCAAACCAAAAGGGCAACGACTGCGCCCATTCTGCCGTAGATTCTCTGATAATCAAAGAACGGCACAAGCTTGACGAATATAAGACTGCCGATCTCCCACATTACGGTGGAAGCCAGTGCGCCCGAGAACGCTTCTTTCCAAAGGACCTTGCGGTGCGGAGTCCACTTGAAGACCAGAGTAAAAACCAGCACCGCAATTAACAGGCCTGCTCCAAGCAGCGTAAGGGACCAAAACCAGCCTAAGAAATGGGACGCCCTTATGGAGGGAGCGATGCGGGCATCGGCCTGCTCGCGTGCCGCGCTGACAAAAGCGGTAATCGCCGCGGAGCACAAAAGGCTGAAACCCGCCAGCGCCATAAGGGCGATACTCAGGAAACGGCTTTCCCAAAAAGACCGCTGGTGCGGCACTTCCCAAGCGCGGTTTACGGCGCTTTCTATAAAACTGAATATCCAGGATGAAGCCCAAAAGACGACGACAACGCAAGAGATAACGATGGCCGTGGACGGGGGTCTTAACTGATCCAAATTGGATTTCAGGAACTGGCGGGATCCCGGAAACAAATCGACAATCTGCTGGAGGACAATATTGTGAAGGCCTGTCCATCCTAAAAAGGCGTCGACCAAAGCGATCATAGCAATAACGGCGGGAAAGAGGGCAGTGAGGCCGAAATAGGAAATACCCGCCGCATCTCTCGGGACTTCATACGTCATCATTCTCCGGCCCGCAAGAACGCAAGCCTTCAGCGCATGCCGGGAAAATCGATTCTTTGGTTTCATGATTTGTGAGTGTATAGCATTCCGGGCCTCCGGTGTAGCCGGCATCATTCATCGATCTCCTTCTGGAGAATCTGGCCGCGGCCTATGGTAATATAAACAGTTTTGGCATAAGGGCGGAATCATGGATTTGGGGGAAACGGCGCCCTGGCTCGACCCTTAATCTTGGATCCTTGGCGTTACATGCTTCCGGAGGGCAGGTTTGAGTGCGATGGTTTTTCGCGTAAAATTTTAAAAAATTCAGGAGCCCGGTGCAGGGCTGTGAGAGGGATAGATGAAGGACCTTATACGTAAAATACTGGAAAATATCGGAGAGGATCCGGAGCGTCAAGGATTGAAAGATACGCCGCTCAGGGTTGAAAAGGCGATTCGTTTTCTGACCAACGGTTACACCAAAGACGCCGATGAAGTGTTGAACAACGCGCTGTTCGATGTGCAGTATGATGAAATGGTGATCGTTGCCAATATTGATTTCTTCAGCCTATGCGAACATCATCTATTGCCGTTTTTCGGAAAGTGCCATGTGGGTTATTTGCCGAACAAGAAAGTGATCGGCATCAGCAAAATCGTCCGCCTTGTCGATATGTACAGCCGGAGGCTTCAAGTTCAGGAGCGCCTGACGACCCAGATAGCGAAGACGATCGAGGAGAAGATCAAGCCGCTGGGCGTTGGGGTGGTCATAGAGGCTCAGCACATGTGTATGCAGATGCGCGGAGTGGAGAAACAGAATTCGCGGGCGATTACGAGCTCGATGCTGGGCAATTTCCGGCGGTCCGCGGAGACGCGCAACGAGTTCCTCAATCTCATATTCAAATCCAACCAGAAATAGCCGCGGCGCATGGACATCTGCTGCCCCGGCGCTCCTCGACAATGCGTTTTTATCAGCGGATTCGAATTTGGAAGGGAAGGATGAGCAGCAGCGTTTGTTTCCCCAGATCATTCATCAAATCAGCGGCGGCAAGGGCGGACTGGGAAAGCGTCCGGGAGGCGATAGGCGATTGGAAATCCGGGATTAAGCGCTCCCAAAGCTTCCGCCGCCTGTGAAAGTGAACCACCCTGACTTTTTGGGAATCCGGGATATTGGCCAGCCGGCGGGCCTGTTCGATGGCCTGCATAATCCCGCCGATGCTGTCGACGAGATGATGCTGTTTCGCCCGCTTGCCGCTCCAAACGCGGCCTTGCCCGACTTTGTCCGCGGCTTCTTCGCTTATTTTCCTTCCCTCCGACACCTTTTTCAGAAAATCCTCGCGGTAAAACTCGAGCATCTGCCGGTTTAGCTTTTCGGATTCCTCCTTTGAGAAATCGGTAAACAGAGATGCGTACCCGGCGTGCTGGCCGCGGAAAACAGCCTCGCGGCGGATGGAGAGACGGTTCATGAGCTCTCCGGCGACGAACTTCCCGGCCAATACGCCGATGGAGCCGGTGATGGAGGTAGGTTCCGCCAGTATATGAGATGCCGCCGACGCTATGTAATAGCCGCCGGATGCCGCGACGTCTCCGAAGCTGACGACCACGGGCTTTTTCTTGTTTACGAGCGAAATCTTGCGCCAGACAAGGTCCGAAGCAAGGCCCGAACCGCCGGGAGAATCGATGCGGACGACAATCGCGCGGACTCTCCGGGAACGGCATGCATGATCCAAAAAGCTTTCGAGTGTTTCCGATCCGGCTATGGTATGCCCGATCTGGTTCCGGCGGCTTTCCCCGGAATCCATATGGCCCCGAACGTCTATGAACGCGATGCGCGCGCGTCGAAATGTGAAAAGCCGTTTCCAGAAGCCGTCTCCCGCGGAATACTTATGGGCCGGAACCGGCCGGATCTCCTTCCCTATCTGTTCCTTCAATTTGTCGACGACCTCGTCTTGATAGCAGACGCCGTCAAGAAGCCTCTGTTTTAAAGCTTCGCGCGCGGTGTAGGGGCCGGAATTGATAATGGACGCCGTTTCCTCGCTTGTGAATCCGCGGCTTTGAATAGCGCCGCATAATTCCTCATAGTGGTCGTCGAGCAGCGTTTCCAACTGCTCCCGTGCCGGAGCCGACATCCCCGTCCGGGTGAACATTTCGGCGGCTGATTTATACTCCCCGACCGATTGCAGATGCGCGTCTATCCCGAAGCGGTCAAGAAGATCCCGGAAAAAGAAAACTTCCGCCGCAAGCCCTACCAAATGGAGAGGGGCGGCAGGAGGCATGAAGATCCGATCGCAGGCGCTGGCCAGGTAGTATTCTGCATTTCCCCCTTCGTACAGGTAGCAATAAACGAGTTTGCCGCTTCGGCGGAACAGGCTGAGCGCCCTGCGAAGATCGCTCAGCCGCGCCCAGCCCGATGCCAAATCTCCCAGGGAAATCACAAGAGCCGCTATGGCGCGATCTTTTGCCGCCCGGTTCAGTGTTTCCAGAATGTCGTGAAGGCCGATTCTGCTTTTCCTGGAAAAGAGGGAACGTTCCGGCAATCCTTCGGCGATTTCATCCTTGAGCGTTAGTTCCAGATAAGCTTTCTTTTTGCTCACGAAACTCTCCGTTGAAACCGTCCCTCCAAAAGAGGGCGGCGTCTGCAAATCTCCCAGGCCATAAGTCCGTATACCGGCACGTATTCCAGAAGCAATGCCCATGCGGGTTCGAATACCGGATGATAGCCGTAAGCAATATAAGACAGGAAGCCGGCCCCCGTCCAATAGATCATGAATGCATAGGGGAAAAAAGGAAGAGCGAGCGCGGCCCAGGAAAGGTACCAGGGATGGACGGTTGTGGCCAGGCATAAGTCGGCGGTCATGAGCCAGAAGCCCGCGTGCAGCACATCGCGCGCGTTCCGCGAAGGAAATTTCCATGCTATTGCTGCGGCAATCAGCAGAAGAAGGGCTCCGAGATATGGGCCGCTCAACTTGTCCCAGGATTGGTGAAAGGCAAACCGCCCGATGAAGCGTACGACATAGTGAATGCTTGCATTGAACTCGAACAGACGGAAATAAAGGCCGAGGGAATTCAAATACTCCAGCAATGAATCGATGTTGAAATACAAAAGCGTTAACGCGAGTCCGGTTGCGAGTCCCGCCGCAATCGCTTTCCCGCCCGTCCGGCGCGCAAAGACGGGGAACCATAGAGCGGGATGGAGCTTCACAAGCACAGCGCCCGCGTAGCTTATCATCGCCCAATGTCTTCTGCCGCGGGCGAGCAGAAAAACAGACAACAGAATCAGAAACATCATGGCGCTGTCGGAATGGCCAGAATGAGAAAATTCAAATATAAAAAAAGGGTTCCAAGCCATCAACAAAAGCGGCTGGACATTCCGATTCCACAAGACCAGGAGCCTCCAGGCGGTGATGAGGGCCAGGAATTCCAGGATGCTGAACATCGCTTTCATTGCCGAAACGTCGGGCCCGAAGATCCTATAACAGAAACGGAATAGGATCTGGGAGACTGGAGGATAGGCCGTGATATATGGTTTTGAATTGATCATCGGATATATCCGGTCGTCCCTGAGCGTCTCAAGCCGCGGCGCATCAGGCGGAAACCGGTAAGGATTCATCCCTTTCTCGGCCACTCGCGCGTCCCAAATATAGCGGTACACATCCTCGCTTTGATACGGGGGAGCGAAAAGCACGGTCAGCCGGAAAACCAGCGCAAACCCTAAGACCAGCAATGTCATATAGCGGGCGCTAATGGGGATGCGGAAGTATGTCCAGAGACCCAAGATAAAGGCCGCAACCATCAAAAGCAGAAAAGGCGTTGTTCTTTCGCGAAGCGGGCCCAGGGATACTGTGGCAATCCAGATGCATTCCATTGCCGCGGCCGTCAGCAAAAATCGCGCCCATTTAAGCATTGTTCAAATATATCATCGGCGCAGCCTGTTGCGGCGGATAAAGGCCGGCTTTGTTGCCGCTTCGGACCCTGCCCGTTTGTGTTCCTCGACAATGTCGCTGCATTGCCTGCGGCGCTCGAAAGGCGGCAGTTTGCACTTCCACCCTGGGCTGCCAGGCCGTTTCGCTGAGAATCCTCTATGGACAATCCGGCAAACACATGTGCTTGCAATCTACGGCTAATTTGTTGAGCTTTCTGATTATACAGGTTTCGGGAAGAAGCAATAATTCTTGACGAAATAGCTACCCTGTGATAGCGTAAGCACTTTTAAGGAAATAGTTTACAATCAACCCACTCCTTTCAGTCGTGAGTTTTAACATGCTTCATCCGGTCCTCTCCTCGATGAATCTTGATCCTCGTCGGATTTCAGGGTGAGCACCCAATGATTTAGGTGCTGGGCTTTTTGCGCGCCTCTCCATGAAGCTGGGAGAAAAACGGTGATACCTTCTGCGGTTCTTGGAAAGTATGCCAGGTCGTTGGCTGAAATTGTTTTTGAAGAAAAAATTGAAGAAGCAGTCACCGGCGATCTGAAGACTTACCGTGAAATTTTCCGTGCCGTGCCCGATCTGCTGCAAGCCCTGGATTCTCCGGCCCTGCCGCGCGAAACCAAAATAAAACTGCTGAGCGAACTGGCCGCGCGTTATCCCGTGAATCCGGTCACATCCAATTTTTTACATGTTCTTCTTCAGAATAATCGAATTCGTTATTTTCAAGAGGTTTTTGATATTTATATTAAGTCGGTGAACGAGCATAGGGGAGTCATCTCGGCCCTGGTGACGGCTGCCGCGCCTCTCAATCAGCAGGAAGTCAAGGATATCGAGGACCGGCTTGCCGCGATGATGCAAAAAATGGTGAAGGTTGAAATTCGGACCGATGCAAGCCTTTTGGGAGGGATTACGGTTCAGATCGGGAGCACAAGTTTTGACGGCTCGATACGGACGCGTCTTGCCGAAATAAGGCGGCGCCTCGCGGAGAATTAAATGCCATAAATCATGGGGCCCGGCGGGGAAAGACTTTATAAGCTGAAATAAGGAAACGGAGTATGGAAATCAGAGCGGACGAGATAAGCAACATACTTAAGGAGCAGATCCGGGATTACCGGTCGAGCGTAGTCGTCAGCGAAGTGGGAACCGTTATGTCCGTCGGCGACGGCATCGCCCGCATCCACGGACTGGACAACGTCATGGCGGGGGAGCTGCTCGATCTTCCTCACGGAGTCAAGGGCATCGCGCTCAATTTAGAAGAGGACAATGTAGGGACGGTGCTGTTCGGCGAATACACGAAGATTCGCGAAGGGGATACGGTAAACCGCACCAAGCGCATCATGTCCGTGCCGATAGGGCCCGCAATGGTCGGGCGCGTCATCAACGCCCTGGGCGAACCCATTGACGAGCGCGGCCCCATCAATACAACAGAATTCGCCGCCATTGAGCGTCTGGCGCCCGGCGTTGTAGACCGGCAGCCCGTCAAAGAACCTCTTCAAACAGGGCTCAAGGCGATTGATTCCATGATCCCCATTGGAAGAGGCCAGCGCGAGCTTATCATCGGAGACCGGCAGACCGGCAAAACGGCTATTGCCATTGACACAATCATCAATCAAAAGGATACGGACGTTATCTGCATCTACGTTGCGATCGGCCAGAAACGCTCTACGGTCGCGCAAGTCGTAAAAACCCTGACCGATTACGAGGTCATGGACAAAACCGTGGTCGTTGCGGCATCGGCTTCGGTTTCCGCGACCATGCAATACATCGCCCCTTATGCGGGCTGCACCATAGGGGAATACTTCAGGGACCGCGGCCAGCATGCGCTCGTGATTTACGACGATCTGACGAAACACGCGGCGGCTTACCGTGAAATGTCTTTGCTCCTTCGACGTCCGCCGGGCCGCGAAGCTTATCCGGGGGATGTCTTCTATCTGCATTCCCGTCTGCTGGAACGGGCGGCCAAAATGAACGCAACGAAGGGCGGCGGATCCCTGACAGCGCTTCCGATCATTGAAACGCAGGCGGGCGATATCTCAGGCTACATCCCGACCAATGTCATTTCCATCACGGACGGGCAGATCTTTCTCGAATCGGATCTGTTCCACGGGGGCATCCGCCCGGCCATTCACGTGGGGAACTCCGTGAGCCGCGTGGGCGGCAATGCTCAGATCAAAGCCATGAAACAGGTGGCGGGGACTCTGCGACTGGAACTGGCGCAGTATCGCGAGCTGGCTGCGTTCGCGCAATTCGGATCGGATCTGGACAAAGCGACTCAGGCACAGCTTGCGCGCGGAGAGCGATTGACCGAAATTTTGAAGCAAGACCAATACCAGCCGCTGCGGGTCGAGGATCAAATCCTCTCCATCTATGCCGGGACACAGGGCATCACCGATAGCCTGAAGCCGGAAGAAATCCCGTCGTTTCTTAAGGAGTTGATCCGGTTCATGGCGAGCGAAAAGAGCTCCATTGTGCAGAAGCTCTCCGAAGAAAAAGCGATCAGCGATGCGCTGCGGCCTGAGATTCTCTCCGCGCTGAAAGAGTTCAAAGAAAGATTCACGGCGAAGCGGGCTGCGGATTAATCTGTCAGGGAATCCATGGCAAACATACGCGACATCAGAAGGCGCATCCGGAGCGCAAAAAATATCCAGCAAATCACGCGCGCCATGAAATTCGTGTCGGCGGCCAGGTTGCGCAAGGCGCAGGATCGTGTAATCGCAGCCCGCCCGTATGCGCGTCAGATGGTTGCGGTTCTCAACAGCTTGGCAAACCGGGTTCCTGAACAGGCGCATCCCTTGCTGGCAAAGCGGGGGGACAATAAGATCGAGCTGTTGGTGATTACGGCGGACAGGGGACTGTGCGGCGCCTATAACACAAATATCATGCGGCGGACGCTCGAGTTTCTGAACGAGCATTCCGAGAAGAATGTTACGCTTAACATCCTCGGCAAAAGGGCCAGGGATTTTTTCCGGCGGCGGCCTTACGCCGTGAGACACGAAGCCGTCGGCGTGTTGAAGACGCCGAGCTTTGCCGACGCGGCCGCCATTGCCAAAGATCTCATCGATGAATTCGTCAAAGCTGAAATAGATCGGGTATGGCTTGTCTATAATGAGTTCAAATCGGTTGTTCAACAACGGATTATTGTGGAACCATTGCTGCCGATTCCGCGCCTGGAAGATCCCGACGATGCCAATCGCGTAGACTACATCTATGACGAACCTCCGGAGGAGATATTTGCAAACCTCCTTCCCAGGCATGTGGAGGCTCAAGTATTCCGGGCTCTGCTGGAAGCGGCGGCCGCGGAACACGCGGCGCGCATGACGGCTATGGAAGCGGCAACAAATAATGCCGAAGAAATGATCGAAGACCTCACGCTGTATGCCAACAAAGTGCGTCAGGCGGGCATCACCAGTGAGCTGATTGAAGTCGTGAGCGGAGCCGTTACCAGCGAATAGCGACTTATGAAAGGGAATTGTGAATTGAGCGCTTATGCCGGCGCCGCAATACAGCAGGAGTGGTTGAATGGATAAAGTCGGAAAAGTCGTGCAAATAATAGGCCCGGTGGTCGATTGCGAGTTTGAAGAGAAGGACCTCCCGAATATATACAACTGCGTGATCATAGAGGGGGAGTCGGCCGGCCAGCCGTTTCGAGTGACGACCGAAGTGCAGCAGCATCTTGGAGAGGGACGTATCCGCTGCGTCAGCATGCAGCCCACGGACGGAATGGTACGGGGCATGCGCGCCATCGATACCGGCGAGCCGATCAGCGTCCCCGTGGGCAAAGAGACTCTGGGGCGCGTCCTAAACGTCATCGGCGAACCGGTTGATGAACTGGGCGAAATCAATGCCAAGAAGCGGTATCCCATCCATCGCCCCGCCCCCAGTTTCGAAGACCAAAGCACCGAAACCAAAATGCTGGAAACCGGCATCAAGGTCATCGATCTTCTGGAGCCCTATGTGCTGGGCGGCAAGACCGGTTTGTTCGGCGGAGCCGGCGTGGGGAAAACCGTGGTCATCATGGAAATGATTCATCGGATCGCCACGCATCACGGAGGCTTCTCCGTATTCGCCGGCGTGGGGGAGCGAACGCGCGAGGGGAACGACCTCTGGCTGGAAATGAAGGAATCCGGAGTCATTGAGAAGGCCGCTCTCATTTACGGCCAGATGACGGAACCTCCGGGCGCCCGCTTGCGCGTGGGATTGACTGCGTTGACCGAAGCCGAGTATTTCCGCGATGAGGAGCATCAAGATGTGCTTCTTTTCATAGACAACATCTTCCGTTTCACCCAGGCGGGTTCGGAGGTCTCCGCCCTGCTCGGCCGCATGCCTTCCGCGGTCGGCTATCAACCCAATCTGGCCACCGAAATGGGGGAATTGCAGGAAAGAATCACATCGACCAAAAAAGGCTCCATTACCTCGATCCAAGCCATTTATGTGCCTGCGGACGACTACACGGATCCGGCCCCGGCTACAACATTCGCCCACCTCGATGCCACTACGAACCTGGAAAGGAGGATTGTCGAGCTTGGTATCTATCCGGCCGTAGATCCCCTGGCTTCAACTTCGCGCATTCTGGATCCACGGGTGATAGGAAAAGACCATTACAATGTAGCCCGGGAGGTGAAGGGAATTCTTCAAAGATATAAGGATCTTCAGGATATCATAGCCATTCTCGGGATTGATGAATTAAACGAAGAAGACAGGCTTACGGTGAGCCGGGCCAGAAAAATACAGAAATTTTTGTCGCAACCCTTCTTTGTCGCGGAGCAGTTTACGGGCATTCCGGGGAAATACCTGTCTGTCAAAGACAGCATTGAGGGTTTCCGGGGAATTTGCGAAGGGAAATACGACGAGATTCCCGAGCAGGCATTCTATATGGTGGGCGGTATCGAGGAGGTTTTGGAAAAAGCCAAGCAGCTTGAAACGGCCTGATAATTAATTTGGAATCATGAACCTGAATTATGGCACTACCGGAAAAAATAAACCTTGAGATTGTTACTCCCGAAAAGCATTTATTCAGCGGCGCTGTAGACTCGATTACGGTGCCGTCCACCACCGGTTACCTGGGAATTTTGCCCGGCCACGCTCCGCTTTTGGCTGAACTCGGGATCGGGGAAATCAGCTTTAAAGCCGGAGATCAGACGGAATATCTTTTCTGCTCCTGGGGATTCATAGAAGTGCTCCCCGATCGCGTGGTGGTGCTTGCTCAAACAGCTGAACTGGCTTCGGATATTGACGTCAAAAGAGCGGAAGAATCAAAGGCCAGAGCGGAAAAAATCCTATCGTCCAAAAGCACCGACGTTGATTTTCAACGCGCCGAGCTTGTACTTATGCGGGCTTTAGCGCGTCTGGATGCGGCAAAGCATCGAAGCGTCAAGCGTAAAAAAATCTAATCCGTATTTATTGCAGTACTTCCGTGATTTCCGTCCGTCCCTGAGCAACGGAATTCTGCTGCTGGAGCTGCTCTTTGGCTTTGCGGTAGATTTTTTCGATGCCGATCAGGGTGTCGTTATGCAATGCCTTATAGAGTTTTTCCAGATAGTCTTTTGCTTTGGGAGCCGCCTCGCCGCCGATATGATCGGCTTTTGCCAATGAAATCATCGCATCGTCTATCTTTTCCAGATGCCTCTGGCATAAACCGATGTAATACCATCCCCAGCTGTATTCTTCCTCGGTCAGAGCCTGCTGAAAAGAATGGATGGCTTCTTCGTATTTGTCCTTTTCGTAAAGATTCCTGCCCATAATGTCGTAGCAAGCGCGGCGCACTGCCCGCAAATGCTCTTTGGTTTCCGCGCTTGGTTCCTGGACTAAATCTGCGGCTTTGACTGTCATCGAAGCATAGTCCGCAGCTCTGCAAAGATCGCCTTCATTCAAGTAATACTGCACAAGATCGAATCGCAGGGCGTAATTGGCGTTGTATTCCGGATATTTAAAAACCGTCTCGATCCATTCGAGATACTTGGCGTTGTTATTCATTGCCTTGTAGGTTTTTGCGATGACAAAAGCTCTGTCGGCGGTAGCTTCGATTTCATAAAGCTCCAGAAGCGCGTTGAGGAGTTTCTCGTTGTGTCCCAGGTTTTGCGCGGCCGTTATGATATAGCCGAGCATGGTCAGATCTTCGGGGTGAATTTCGCGCCACTTTTCGGCCAAAATTTCAAGTTCCTGGTATTTCGCGTTCTCGGATAGGCCAAAGAGAAGATTTTTGTATGCCAGGTCGATATAACTTATGAGTTTTGATTCCGGATATTTCTCAATATAAGCAAGAAGCATCTCGCCCTGCTTTACCGGATCGGCCTCTTTTGTGGCAGCCATGTATTCGTTATATTCTTCTTCAGTATAACCCGGATCCTCTACGGCCTCTTCCTCCGCAGCGGCGGAATCCTGGAATGCGGCATAGGCGCGGTCGACGGTGGGATTAAAAAAACAAAATGCCGCAAGAACCATCAAGGCTGGGAAACACATTTTAGTATAGCGTTTCATAATGGAATCATCCCCCTTTTTGCGTACGTTTAAATTTTAAGGGTTGCCCTAAGCCAAATCAACTCCGAATATACGCGCAACAATTTCGACGCTTCTTGACGCCTCATTATTCAATAGGCAGGAAATCCCCCCCGTCAAGGCTCAAAAGCCGATAAACCTGCCCCCGATATCCGACCTGTATGAACTTGAATATAAAGAGTTTGCCTTGATTTTGGACCGGACGCATAAATTAAGCCGTCAATCCGCAAGCAATTTAATCATAGTTTGCCTGGGACGTCGACATAAAAGCAGGCACGCTTATGTGAATCAGCTGTTTTTTGCATTTTTTCTGAATATGGTATTATGCGCCCCGAAATAAAATAATTGTTGCGGCTTCAATAATATACTATGCGAAACCAGAACAACGGAGAAGACGTCTCGCTAAATAGCGGCGAATGGAGGCCGGCGGCAGAATCGTCCGCCAATTTGGATTTTATCCGGTCAATCGTAAGAGAGGATCTGAAGGCAGGCAAGAATCAAGGCCGCATCGCCACGCGGTTCCCGCCCGAACCGAATGGTTACCTGCATATCGGGCACGCTAAAGCCGTTTGCCTGAATTTCGGGATTGCTGCCGACTTCGGCGGTTTGTGCAATCTGCGTTTCGACGATACGAACCCGGCCAAAGAAGAGATGGAGTTTGTGGAGTCGATCAAAGAGGATGTCCGCTGGCTGGGATTCGACTGGGACGATCGGCTCCACTTTGCGTCGGACTATTTCGAGAAACTCTATGATTACGCGGTTCAGCTGATCCGGATGGGCAAAGCCTATGTCGACAGCTTAAGCGCGGAGGAAATCCGCCTTTACCGGGGCACTCTGACGGTTCCGGGAAAGGAAAGCCCCTACCGCAACCGTTCAGCGGAAGAAAACCTGGACTTGTTCGAGCGTATGCGGGCGGGAGAGTTTGATGACGGCGCCCATGTGCTGCGCGCGCGAATCGACATGGCATCCCCCAATCTAAATATGCGGGATCCCACGCTGTATCGAATCCGGCGCGCAACGCATCATCGCACGGGGGATAGATGGTGCATTTATCCGATGTACGATTTCGCGCATTCGCTCTCGGATTCCATTGAGGCTATCACGCATTCTCTTTGCACTCTTGAATTCGAGGATCACCGGCCGCTCTACGATTGGTTTCAGGAATGCCTGGGGATACAGCCGCGTTCCCGGCAGATTGAATTCGCGCGCCTTAATCTCACGTATACCGTGTTGAGCAAGAGAAAGCTTCGAGCGCTTGTGGAGGATGGGAGCGTCAGCGGATGGGACGACCCGCGCATGCCGACAATTTGCGGGCTGAGGCGGCGAGGCTACACGCCGGATTCGATCCGCAGTTTCTGCGACCGTATCGGGGTTGCCAAAAGGGACGGCATAGTCGATGTGGCGCTCCTCGAACACTCCGTACGGGAAGACCTGAATTTGCGGGCGCAGCGAGCGCTGGCCGTCCTTCGGCCGCTGCGTCTGGTTATTGATAATTATCCTGCGAACCAGGTCGAGCAACTCGAAGCGGATAACAATCCGGAGGATCCTTCCGCGGGGACCCGGAGCATACAGTTTTCGAAAGAGCTGTTTATCGAACGGGACGATTTTATGGAAAATCCGCCGAAAAAATTCTTCAGGCTGGCGCCCGGGCGTACCGTTCGCTTGCGTTATGCATATCTGGTTACCTGCACCGATGTCGTAAAGAACGAAAAGGGAGAGACTGCCGAAGTTCATTGCCGGTACGAGCCGAGCTCGCTTTCAAGCAATGCCGCCGGGGTTCCCAAGGCTAAAGCGACTTTGCACTGGGTTTCCGCGAAGAATTCCGTTCCGGCCGAAGTGCGGCTTTACGACCGGCTTTTCTCCATCGAAAATCCGTCGGACGAGAAAGACGGCGCAGACTTCAGGGCCCATTTGAATCCGAATTCGCTTGAGATTCTGAAATCCTGCCGGGTGGAAGCAAGCCTGGCGGAAGCGAAATCCGGCGAACGGTATCAATTTGAGAGGATCGGTTATTTCTGCGTCGATCCGGCCTCCTCAGCCGGAGCTCCTGTTTTCAATCGAACCGTCACGCTCCGGGACGCATGGGCAAGAATCCTTCGACGCGAATCGCAGCCGGGGTAAAAGCTGATTGCAGTAATGCGTTGAAGCGTTTAGCCTTGAATCTGCTTAGCGCTTTTTTTAAAATTATCATTGTTGCTGGGAGATCGTCTAATGGTAAGACGGATGGCTCTGGACCATCTGATCGGGGTTCGAATCCCTGTCTCCCAGCCAATTCTGTTTTTGGACCCCTTCCGCAAATAAATCAAACGGTGTGCATTTCACTGATAACAAAGACGCCGGAAATTCATGAACCTTGAGGCGGTATAGATTGATCCGGATTAAGCCGCGGTCTACGTTCCGTTCCGCCGCATAATTCTTTGGAAAATACAGGAAAAAGGAGTGTTGAAAGCTGCCGAGATGCCCTTATATTTGGATAGGGAAACTAAAGGATATTCGAGCCACATCATGATATATTGGGATCGGTCTTTTGATGGGGCCGAAACCGGAACTGGCATTACATGCTCAATATATCTGGATAAGGGCAGATGATCGCCGTGAAAAATGCCGCAGCCTTGATCTGCCGTTTCCATTTCATTTCCAATAATTATGATCGGGAGGATTCGAAGATGAAACGTATGACGCCCTATATTATAACGATTGCTCTCCTGGCTCTTGGAAATTTGACAAACGCCTGGGCGGAGTGTTCACGCGACAAACTTGACGACACCGTGGTTCAGTACTTTGAATCGCTTGCGACTCACAATACCTCGAAACTGCCACTCGCCTCGGATGCGAAATTCACCGAGAATGGCGTTAAAAAGGACGTCGGAGAAGGATTTTGGAAAACGGCGGGCAAGCCGCTGCTTAAGCGAATCTTGATCGATACAAAGAAATGCTCTGCGGCCGCAATTGCGGTAATTGAAGAAAAATTTGATCCCAAAACCGTAGGACAAGGCGGCATGGGCGGTTTTGGAGGTGGCGGCATGAAGGCGAAACCTAAAGAAATGCCTGCCGAAGGGACTATCCGGCCGATCCTGTTCGCTGCCCGACTTACAGTAGAAGATGATAAAGTCACCGAGATTGAAACCATTGTTGCGCGGGAAAACGAATTTATGTTTAACCCTGACAGCGTTCTGGCCACAAAGGACCAGGATTGGGAAACGATTCTTCCTCCCGAGAAACGCACACCGCGTAAGGTGCTGGCGGATGCGGCCAATCATTATTTTGATCTGTTCAGAAACGATTCGACAGAGAGCGTCCCCTTCGCAGAAGTATGTGACCGCTGGGAGAACGGTTTCCACACGACAGCGAAAGACCACGATTGTTCGCCGGTGACTTTCAGAAAGCAAACCAAGACCAGTCTCAACCATGGACCGCGGCGCGTCTGGGTTGACACCGAAAAAGGCATTTCCATCGCCTTTATGGCGTTTGGCGGCGGGGCGTCCGCGAGCGAAGAAAATCCTACGGGCGGCGGCCTTGTCGACTGCCACATGTTCAGGATGAGAGACGGCAAAGTAGACCTGATCCACTCAATCGTCGGCCCCCGGGCGCAATCGATGGGCTGGCCGTTGGAACCCATTGAATAAGGGGGACGGACCACAATAAGTCATTGAAGTAAAATGGGCTGGCCCGGAATAGACCCCCCCCAATAGGTCTTACATGAGGAAACCAAGCCCTTTTTTTGATGGTAAGAAAAAAGAATAAAAATCCTTTGGACATCGGGCTGCCTCGATGACCCGGTTGCGAAACGCGTCCTTGTCTCCCAGCCGATTCTTTCCGAGCATAAAATTCTAGACAGGCTTCCTAAGCAGAAGAGCGCCGGATTGGTTTTTCGGCAGTCAGTTTATTTCATCCGGAACAAGCCTTTTGATCATGGACTTTTCCGGCAGCCCGATGGGGAGGGCCTTGTGTAAAGGAACTCGTGGCGAGGTTTGGTTTACCTGATTCCCGGTTGTAGAAATCGCAAAGGCAGATAGCGTGTTGAAAGGCAAAGGCCGGCCATATGATAAAGAGAACACCGGCGAGCGTCTGGGAAGTCATTCGAAAACATCGGAAAGCATTCCTGGCCGGAACCGTCTTCCCAAGTACCCTCGGGCTTTCCCCGGCGGAAGCAGTGATGGCGGTTCAGTTTAATGCACTGCAAGCGATCCTCGGCGGAATGGCTTTCCTCACGGTGGAAGCGTTAGGGGTGTGGCTCGTGGATTTTCCCCCGTCGGTGATCGCAGGCTGCATTATTGACAGAAAAGCAGGCGCATCCGAACCCGTATACGGAGCTCTTGCAGGAGCTTCTTTCCGACGGTGTTTATCCTTCTTGTTGCCGCTGCGGGGATCGCTTTACGCCGGCTTACGACGTTCTTTGATGTCTTTGGGTTAAGTGACTTAGGGCTTGTCGCTGCGCAGACCGCATGGCAGGAATTCGGATTCCATTTGGGCGTGACGGTATTCATGTTTTTGGTTTTCGATTACTTTTTATGCATGCTTGGGGGGATTCTTGGATTCAGTCTCATTCGATTCGTGCATCCTTCTGATGCCGAAGCATCCTGAAAAAGCAACGCGCCGCCAAGGCAAGCTGCAGCCGCCGCTGCAGTAGAAGGTTCATGAATGGCCCGGCCTATGATACGCTTCAATTCATATCATGAAGATTTCCATTAAAAGAGTATATGAACAACCGGATCCGAATGATGGAATGAGGATTTTGGTTGATCGGCTTTGGCCGAGAGGGCTGTCACGAGAGGGTGCAAAGATAGATTTATGGCTAAAGTCGGTGGCGCCGTCAAATGATCTTCGCAAGTGGTATCAACACGATCCTCAGAAATGGCCTGAGTTCAAAAAGCGTTATTTTGGTGAGCTGGATGCAAACGAGGAGGCTGTCCACGAGCTTTTCGGACTTCTGAAAAGCGGCAAAGTCTCCTTTCTATATTCAACAAAAGAGACTCGGCATAATAATGCAGCGGCATTAAAAGAGTATGTAAACAAAAGGCTGTAACGGTTATGCGGCGCATACATCGAGTCGCGCCGGCGAATGCGCTGACGCGCCTGCTGATTAAAAGCGGCGTTCGGTGCTAAATTGCATTGCTGCCCCGTAAACCTCGAATGAAACGATGAACCTGGTTGTGTCCTATTTGCCGTCGTTGCTTCTGGCCTTTGGGCTGGGAATTGGCCTTTGGGGAGTCCATTGTTTACTGATCGGTCACCACCTCGATCTGGGCAATGAGCGCAAATTCCCACGTCAGTTGGTTATCCTGGCTTTGAGCCTTTTGAGTGTCTTGGCGGTGACCCTTGCTCTTCCAATACCCGAAAGCTCTCGGAATCAACTAATCGGGATTATTGGACTTCTCGTCTCGGGGGCCATCGCATTCTCTTCAACAAACATCCTCGCAAACTTGATGGGCGGCATCCTATTGCGAACGACCAAGCCCTTTCGTGTCGGGGATTTCATTCGGGTTGAGCCGCATTTTGGACGTGTCACCGAGCGCGGACTGTTTGATACTGAAATACAGACGGAGAGTCGGGAACTGATCTCACTTCCTAACTCG
The DNA here is from genome assembly GCA_964506795.1 of uncultured Acidobacteriota bacterium. Taxonomy (GTDB): domain Bacteria; phylum Acidobacteriota; class UBA6911; order UBA6911; family UBA6911; genus UBA6911. The sequence goes on from CAZDMR010000026.1 coordinate 48,769, forward strand.
TATTTGATTAACCATCCCATTACCACCACTCGCAGCTCCGGATCGATCGTTTCAGCATCGCTTTCGCTGGGGTATGACACACATCACGGACAGGCCGAGCCGCTGCTTCTGAGCGCCGCAGAGGCGAGCGGACTCAAGGAACCCTTCGTTCATATACTTGAGATGGGAAACTATTCAGTCACCTACCGCGTGTCCGGCCTCCTTGAGGATACCAAGCGGCTTATTACTGCTCATTCCAATCTTTGCCGCGCCATCCTGGATACGCTTCACAGCCACGGCGTTGAGATCATGTCGCCTTCCTACGTGAACCAGCGCCGATTGGGCGAAGACTCCGTGGCGATTCCTAAGGCTATCAAAGTCCCGACAACAGCAAACACGGAGGGCGGCGAACACCTTGCGTTTGACAAGGCAGAAGAGGCGGAGAGGAAGGAAAAGGAGAAACAGCAGCTTCTCAAAGTCATTCAAGAGCTTGAAACGTCGTTCAAGGAGGCTGCAGAGGAAGAAAAGTGCCGGATAAAAAATGACATTGAACGTTCACGCGAGCGGCTCAAAGCGCTTGAGGAATCCCAATCAAAGTCGCATGCCGAAGAAGATCTCGCCGAAAAAAGCCATGGAGGAAACGATTGATCCTCGAGAGGGCCAGCCGCGCCTCATGGCCGGCGTTATACCGGTCCACCAGATTGCTCAATGATTTCCTGCTGTAAGCAGAAATAAACTCCTGCATGTTTATAGTTAGAGGACTTATCCAATGTTTACTTCTTTTTTCCTTTGGATGCTAAATAAGGAAGCAGCGTTACCCAAACACAAATCTGAAAACATTATCGAGAGTCTTCAAATCCGAGAAGGCTGCACAATTGCGGACATCGGTTCGGGAGGAGGATATTTCACACTAAAATTTGCCGGGAGAGTGGGGAAGACCGGCAAGGTTTATGCAATAGATACTCAGTCAAAATATCTTGATTTCATAAAGCGCCAGTCGGAGCGGGAAGGCATGGATAATATCACCTTTGTATTGGCCGCGGAGGAGGGGGGGGCTCTACCGGAAGCTGCTGTTGATCTTATTTTCGCAAGGAATGTATTTCATCATTTGACCGAACCTGGCCGATACTTCCGCAATTTCAAGAGATCTTTGAAGCCAGGCGGAAGAGTCGCGATCATTGATCACAAGCCCAAAGGCGGATTCAGTTTTGTTAGTTTATTCAGGCATCATACGCCGGAGGATTTCATATTGCAGGAGATGGAAAACGCGGGTTATTTCCCGGCGGAATCGTTCGATTTCCTGTCGGAACAGACGTTTAGGGCCTGTCAATAAATAACATTTGCATTTTGGCGCGAGCGCCGGGCGGGTAGATGTAAGGCGCCGCGACGCAGGCGATG
>CAZDMR010000027.1:0-50085 GCA_964506795.1 uncultured Acidobacteriota bacterium
CCCATGTTCCTGGAATCCGCCTGCAGGCTTGCATTGTGGAACCGGTTATGGAAATCCGAAGAAACGGATTCGTCGGGATAAACCGAAGAGCAGCCGTCCTTGCCCGCAAGAAGGACGGGATCGCCCCCGAATTCCACCGGATTTGCATCTATGTTGTAGGCATGCTGCACGGGGCTGGCATAGGTGTTGGCGTACCATTCGACCGAGCGCTGCACGCCTGCATTTGCGACATAAAAGGCCTGCTGGCTGTATTTATAGGCGGCGCTGGTTTTCATCTCGTTATGGCTGGTGGAAACCAGTGCGGCGGACAAAACGCCCAGCGCCATTAGGAACAACAGGGTGACGACAAGAGCAACACCCTGTTCGTTTTTGTCGGAGCGATTATTATTCATAGCCTGCCCATGCGATAACCTGCGGCGGAGTCGCCGGAAGTCTGTTGATATCCTGAAATTGTTGAAGTTCATAGAGGAGAGAGGACGCCGCCATGGCGCTTTGAATGACGGCCATGGAGGAAAGCTGGGTTTGCGATTCGCTCTGCAACGCGTTCTGCACCGTGAAGGAGACATTTACGGAGGTCACAACGCCCAGCCCGTTTGTTTCGAGGGTGAACTGGACGGAACCGGGGGCGACATTCCGTATGAAGGGGATCGCTTCGGCTTTTATCGCTTGGTTGACGGGTGTTACGGAGCGGGTGATCTGGTTGGCGGCGCCGTCATAGACGTATTCGACGTACTGGACGTTGGAAGCGGATCCGATGGACTGATCGCTTTCTATGTTGCCGTAGAATTTGAGCGTGGTCACGGTTTGTCGGGCATTGGCTCCCATGCCTGCGGGAGGGATGACGCCGGTTGCGTAGGGAAGGGCGAAAAGCGCGACGCGGTCGCCGGAGGAATGGCTCTGCCGGAAAATGCCGGTGATGGCGCCGCCGGTGAGCGCGGTAATCTCGACTGATTCAGAAAATGCGCCGGTCGCCGCGTCCAGCAGGTCCACCCAATCGCCTATGGAAAAACCTGCGGTGGAAGCGACCGAGACGGTCTGGGGGTTGGTGATATCCGCGCCGACGGCGGCGGATAGTGTTGTTTCCCAGTCTCGGTGAGAGCCTGCCTGGGCGATTTCGGTGGTCATCATTTGCAGTGCGGCGCGGGCTTCCTGGTTTGAATCGATGCTGCTCTGTTCGGTGGTCTGCTGGGTGGCGCCGACGGAGAAGAGGTTGAGGGCGGCGGCCATGAGGGGAATGAGAATGGCCATGGAAACCACCAGTTCCATTAATGAGAAGCCGTCTTGCGATTGAGGGCGAATAGGGTGTTTCATTTTCGGGGTTCCTTTTTTAGGGCGTTTTCTGGGTCACGATTGTGGTGGACGGGGCGGCGCCGTATTCAAAACTTCGGTTGCTGGTAACGGAAACGGCGATGGTTTTGACATTCGGATTTGCGGCGTCGTCAATGATTTGCCATTGGCGGGTATAGGAAGGGGAGCCGGATGTCATTCTGCCGCCGGTTTCGTTGAGGTAATCGCAATAGCCTTGAACCGGGTCGGCGGGATGGATGCTGCCGCCGGCGGTCAATCCGACGCCGTCGGAGGGGAATGGGGCGTTTTGTGTGACATTGGCGGAGGTGTCGGAGAAATCGAGGCTGTTGAGCTCCTCCATTTTTTCGCGGGCGGCGGCGGTGGTTTTGCCGGCGTCGCGGCCGTGGGTTTTGCTTGCAATCACGCTGACGGCAAGCACCTGGGCCATGCTGAGGAGGCCGACGAGAAGGATTGTCATGGCGATCAAGGATTCGATCAGCGTCATGCCGCTGTTGTTTTTGGATTTTTTGCTCATGGGACGCTCTCCCGTTTTTATTGAGTCAGCCATTGGTTATCCCTGTGCCTCCAGACCTGTATTTTCCCGGAGATGGATGCGCTGACGGCGAAGTTTTCGCCGTTGTTGGCGAGATAGACGATGCTGGATCCCTCGACGGGGATGCCGCGGGAATTAAAAGTGATGGCCGGGGATGATGTTGCGGGATAGCCGGTCGGCGAAGTCTGGGAAGCGGCAAGGAATGCGATGCCGCTCCCGCCGACTCCCAGTCCAAGCTGGCGGGCGTCCTGCTGCAGCGCATATTGACCCGAAGTTCGGTCCCATTTTTCGATGGACCACTCATTTTGGTCGAGGTCGAAGGAAAGCCTGTAGTGGGTCAGTTGGGAAATGGCGCTTAATTTAGCATGAGTCATAGAGGTCGCGATGTTCCTGGCATCGGAAATCAACTGCATATCGGCCAAGCCCGAGGTAAGCATGGGGACTGAAATCGCGGCCAGGAGCGCCGTTATAGCCAGCAGGACGCTGAGTTCGATCAGCGAGAAGCCCTTGGCATTTCTTTTCATGTCGATTCTGTTCATTGTGAACCCATAGGCGAAGCCTTTCAGGCCGCCTTCCGATGTGTTGCCAATTATGAAATAATTCCTTCTTTTCTTATCGTCCCCTTGGGCCTAAGAGGTATAGTTTTGGACTTTTCATATTGGCATTTTATGGCTTATTTGAATCAATAAAGTGATTTGCATCACCATTGATACAGATTGCGAGCCGGCGCTCTGCGGCGCGGATGGATATGCCGCCGAATGGGAGCTCCTTGAACGGCATGTCATTCCGCAACGTTTATAGATGAGCGGCGGAGGAATACGCGGCTTCGCTTATCGAATATCCTATCGAAGGCGGCGGCAAGCCCGGATTGAAACAGCGGAATGGGAATCCCCGAACGCCGAGAAGCACAACATTATTACGGAAAATGTGTGGAAGGGGCTGGAATTGCTCCCTTGTGATTGTCGCGGTATTGTTCTCCGGCAACGGTTAAACTAGAATCTTCAAATGGATCCAGATGTTACGGTGATAGGCGGAGGCCTAGCGGGTTCGGAAGCGGCTTGGCAAATCGCCCGCGAAGGGCTGAAGGTCCGAATTTACGAAATGCGCCCGAAGGTTTCGACTCCGGCGCACGCGACGGATCAATTCGGTGAGCTTGTATGCAGCAACTCGTTCAAATCGGATCTGGCGGGGACGGCTCCGTTTTTGCTCAAAGAAGAGCTGAGACGCCTGGACAGCCTGCTGTTGCGCATCGCCGACCAGGCAAGGGTGCCCGCGGGCCATGCGCTGGCGGTGGACAGGAACAGATTTTCCCGGCATCTTACCGGCGAAATAATGCAGAACCCGCAAATCGAAGTTTTCCGGGAAGAGGTCCGCGAACTCCCGGCCCGGGGCGTCGCTATTGTAGCAACAGGGCCGCTCACTTCGGCTCCTCTCTCGGAATCCATCGCCCGGTTTGCCGGTTCCGAAAGCCTTTATTTTTATGATGCCGTCTCCCCGATTGTGGATGCGTCTACCCTGGACCGGGCGCAGGTTTTTGCGGCGTCCCGTTACGGAAAAGGGGGAGAGGATTACTTGAATTCCTACCTGTCGGAGCAGGACTATGCCCGTTTTTACGACGCGCTGATTCATGCTGAATCCGCGCCTCTGCGGCCGTTCGAGAAAGCCATGTTTTTTGAAGCATGCCTCCCTATTGAAGAGCTTGCCCGCAGGGGGGCGGATACGCTGCGGTTCGGACCAATGAAACCGGTGGGATTGATCGATCCCCGGACGGGGAGACGGCCTTACGCCGCGGTCCAGATGCGGACCGAGAACCTCATGGCCGACTGCTACAACCTGGTGGGATTTCAGAATCATTTGAAATTTCCGGAACAGCGCCGCGTATTTCGCCTGCTGCCGGGTTTCGAAAACGCCGAGTTCTTCCGCTTCGGCAAGATCCATCGAAATTCCTATATTAACGCGCCCCGTCTTCTCCTGCCGACACTTCAATGCAGAGAAAAGCCCGGGCTTTTTTTCGCCGGACAAATCTGCGGGGTCGAGGGGTATGTGGAATCCATCGCCACGGGACTTCTGGCCGGCATCCAGGCGAGCCGTTTGGCCCGGGGGCTGAAAACGCAGGCGCCGCCGCGGGAGACCGCATGCGGCAGCCTTGTGCATTATATTTCGTCCGCGGATCCCGTGAATTTTCAGCCGGTGAATATTAACTTTGGGATTTTATCCGGAAGCTCGAAAGGATTGAAAACCAGCATCCGGGACCGGAAGGCGCGGCGCCTTTTGCAGATCAATGAGGCGCTCCGGCTTATGGATCAATGGCGCATGTCGCTTGATTAGATATCCCGCTTTGGAGGGCGGAATGGCGGAAACACTGGCCTTCTGGATTGAAAAATTTCTCGAGTACCTGCGCTATCAGCGAAACGCTTCCGACCATACGCTTCGCAATTACGCTTCCGATCTGGAACAGTTTTTCTCCTTTTTGACGCACGCGCCGGACGGAAGCCCGCGCGCTGCGCCTGAGCTGGAGCAACTGGACCATTTTACCATCCGTGAATTCCTGGGCGCCCTTTATGAACGAAGCAATAAAAAATCTTCGGTGGCCAGAAAGCTGGCGACAATCCGCTCGTTCATGAAATTCCTGTCAATTCAGGGCGCCGTTCAGACAAACCCGGCCAAGATTGTCGCGTCGCCGAGGATGGAAACCCGGCTGCCTGACTATATGTCAATCGACGCAGTTACGGAACTTGTCGAGGCTCCCGACTCGTCTACCGATGCGGGCAAACGGGATCGGGCTATTCTGGAACTGCTTTACGGCTCCGGCCTTCGGGCCGGCGAACTGGTTGGATTAAACCTGGGGGACATCAGCTTGGGCGAAGGGCTGTTGAAAGTTGTGGGCAAAGGGAGGAAGGAGCGCATCGTACCCTTTGGGAAAAGAGCGGCGGAGGCGTTGGATGCCTACCTCCGGGTTCGGAAAGGGCCTTCAGCCGCGCTCCCGGCTGCGGGACAAAAACCGCGAGGCCTGGCGGGGGACGCCGTGTTCCTGAATTTCAGGGGCGGAGGCCGGTTGACCTCGCGCAGCGTGGGAGATATTGTGGATCGCTATGTCGGCCGGCTTGCCCAGAGACTGAAGGTCCATCCGCATACTCTCCGGCACACGTTCGCCACTCATATGCTCAACGCGGGAGCGGATCTGCGCACCATCCAGGAATTGCTGGGGCACGAAAGCCTTTCCACAACCCAAAAATACACGCACGTTTCGGCGGAACAGCTGATTCGGGTCTACAAGAGCTGTCATCCTCGAGCCGGGAAAGCAGGCGAGGCGAAATGAGCGAAATCAAAGTGGAATGTTACGCGGGATACAGGGGCGAACAATTTCCCGTTCGCTTCACCCTGGGAGGGGAAGTTCATGAAGTGCGGGAAGTTGAAGACCAGTGGTACGGTCCGTCTTCCCGGTATTTTCGAGTTCGGGCCGGCGACGGCAACATTTATGTCCTTCGCAAGGACGAAGAAGGCGACCGATGGAGTCTGGACGCCTTCCGGAGGAGTTGAAGTCGGCGGCGTTTAGCGCTGTAATAGGATTTACAACCGTTCGAAATAAGGAATCTTCGTGAGCACAAGGCGGCTTTTTCTGATTGACGGCATGTCTCAAATCTACCGGGCATATTACGCCATACGGACCCTGAGCAGCTCCAAGGGATTGCCGACAAATGCCGTCTACGGCTTCACTGCCATGCTGCGCAAGCTGATACAAGAACAGAAACCGGAATATGTCGGCATCGCGCTGGATCTTGAAGGGCCGACCGTGCGGCACGAAAAGTATGAGGCCTACAAGGCCAAGAGAAAACCGATGCCGCCGGCGCTGGTTCAGCAGATCCCCTATATCTTGAAGGTATGCGAGGCGTTTTGCGTGCCCGTTATCGGGCATGCCGGATACGAGGCGGACGACGTGATAGGGACTCTGTCCCGGAAAGCCGCGGAACAGGACATCGAGACGATCATTGTCACCGGCGACAAAGACATGCTGCAGCTGGTTTCGGAAAATATCCGCATCTATGATGCCGCAAAGGAAGCGATGATGGATGCGGGCAAGGTGGAGGAGAAACTCGGCGTGCGTCCCGATCAGGTCGCGGATCTTCTCGGATTGTGGGGCGACGCATCGGACAATATCCCCGGAGCGCCCGGAATCGGCGAAAAAGGCGCCAAAGAGCTTATCCAGGCATTCGGCAGCATTGAAAACGTGCTGAAAAACTGGGACAAGGTCGAAAAGAAAACTTATCAAGAAAGCCTGCGCGACAATGCGGACCTGATCCGCATGAGCCGCGAGCTGGCGGTCATTAACCGCGACCTGCCGATTGAGCTGAATCTGACGGAATTGGCTTCCTGCGAGCCGGATCGAAAGGCGGCGTTTAAGCTGTTTTCGGAGCTGGAATTTAAAGCTCTGATGCAGGAGTTTCTGGATGAAGAGAAGCACAGGCCTAAGAAGCTGCGTTTGCTCAAAGATTCCGATGCGGAAAGTTTTCTCCGGAATATTAACGGCCAGCCGCGGATTTTTCTGGAGCTGGGCCATGCCGACGATTTACTGGGGCGCAAGACGGCCGAAATCGCCGTTGTGCAAGGCGACGCCGGAGATGTGGTTTCAATGGACCTGAAAAACAGGGAGCAAGCCGAAAGATGGCGTCTTATTTTTAAGAGTGATTCCCTGGAAAAGGTCTGCTGGGATGCCAAGCTTTTTCTTCTTTCGCAGAAGAACATGGGAATTCGGTGGGAAAGGCCTCCGGACGACGCGATGCTCATGGCGTTTTTGACCTCGCCCAATAAAGGGGATTACTCCCTCGAGCGCTGGGCTATGGATGAGCTGCATGTTTCCCTGAGCGAGAAAAAGTCGAACCGGCAGGGCTCGCTCCTTCCGGAGCCCGATGCGCGGCAAGATATCGAAACAGTGTACCGGCGGGTTGAAGCCGTAAGCGGCCTTTACGGATTGCTCAGCGAGCGGCTGGATCAAAATGGATTGCGGAAGCTTTATGAAGAAATAGAACTGCCGCTCGTGCCTGTACTCGCGGACATGGAGGACGCGGGAATCAAGATTGATCGCCGGATGCTTCAGAAAATGTCTTCCACCATGGAAGAACAGCTGGCCGAATTGACGGACAAGATTTATCAGGCCGCCGGAATGGAATTTAACATCAATTCAACCAAACAGCTCGGCGAGATTCTTTTTGAAAAGCTCAATCTGCCGGTTTTGAAGAAAACCCGCAAAACGGGCGGATACAGCACGGATCAATCGGTGCTGGAGGAGCTTGCTCAAACCTATGACCTTCCGCGGCTGATTCTTGAATATCGGCAGGTCGCCAAGCTCAAATCGACTTATGTAGATGCCCTTCCCTCCTTGATCCATCCCAAGACGGGAAGAGTGCACACTTCCTTTAATCAGACCGGCGCCGCGACGGGACGGCTGTCGAGCTCGGATCCGAACCTTCAAAATATCCCCGTTCGATCGGAAATGGGCCGATTGATTCGGGGAGCCTTCGTGCCGGATGACGGAAATCTGTTGATTTCGGCGGATTATTCGCAAGTGGAACTGCGCATTCTAGCGCATCTTTCCGAAGATAAGGTCTTGATAGACGCCTTTCGGGCGGGAGAGGATATCCACGAGCGAACTGCCCGCGAAGTATTCAGCGAGGAGGAGTTGGCCAACCGCTCCGAATGCCGACGCCGGGCAAAAGTCATAAATTTCGGCATAGTGTACGGCCTGTCCGCTTTTGGATTGTCCCAAAAACTCGGCATTTCAAGAGAGGACGCGCAGGCTTTTATCGATGCGTACTTCCGGCGCTATTCCGGGGTCCGGGCTTGGCTGGACAGTAACCTTGAACAAGTGCGGCAGACAGGCAGCGCCGTGACTCTCTATGGGCGCCGCCGGCCTATTCCCGACATCAATACCAAAGATTATAACCTGAGGCAATTTGCCGAGCGGACCGCCGTTAACAGCCCGATCCAGGGAACGGCGGCGGATATTATAAAAATCGCAATGATACGCATTCATCATGCTTTGCAGGAACAGCATCTATCGGCTAAAATCCTGCTTCAGGTGCATGATGAGCTGGTTTTGGAAGCCCCGGAAGCCGAAGTGGAACGCACCAGCGCGCTGGTTCGAAAGGAAATGGAAGGAGCCGCCGAGCTTTTGGTGCCGCTGAAAGTCGACCTGAATGTGGCCGGCAACTGGATGGATATGAAATAATCGGGAACCGGAATCCATAAATTACGTTTTAAAGATGTAGTAGATTGGGAGAATCCGACGCAGGAATATCATGAAGGGTTGCGATCGACCGCCGGAGGATAAAAGACAGTGACTTCCGAGTGCCGCGAAGAAGCCGCAAAGATGGGAATCTTGGAGGCGGGGCCGGACGTTCCGATAACGGACAATAATCTGGTCAGCGATTTCATCGCCGGCAATGACATGGCTTTCACGCAGCTTGTCACCCGATACAAGGATTCGCTCATCAATTATCTCACCATGATGTTGGGCGACTACGACACCGCGGTGGACCTGTCGCAGGAAACATTCCTAAAGGTCTATCGGAATATCGGCCGGTACAGCAATTTGTACCAGTTTTCCACATGGATATATCGAATCGCGACTAATCTTGCTATTGACGAAATACGGTACCGACAACGGCGCGGAAGGGTTTTTTATAAAAACATTTGGGGCGGCAAAAAGCCGGGCGAAAGAAACAGCCCTGAATTCGAAATTACCGACGTACGCCGGGGGCCGGGCGATGAGATATTGCGAAAGGAGAGCAGCCGCGTCCTGGGCGACGCCATCCGGTCCTTGCCGGAGAAATATCGGACAGCTTTCCTAATGAAAGAAGTTGAGAAATTGCCCTATGAAACCATAGCCAAGATACTGAATTGCTCGGCCGGGACGATCAAGTCGCGGCTGCATCGGGCAAGAGAACTGCTCCAGAGAAAGCTGGAGCATTACCTTTAGCTGGTAAATATGGACTGCCGCACATTTCATAAGAATTTGGAGGATTACCTGGAAGGCGGCCTCGATTTTGCGGGGCGTTTCGCAATGGAGCGCCATGCCCAGCAGTGCATCCTTTGCGGAAAGGAATTAAGCGATGCGGAGCGGCTTCGCCGAATGGTATCGGAGCTGGAACGGGTCTCCGCCCCTTCGAATTTCGAGTCGTCCCTGATCAATGAGATAGGGAGACGCAAGTTGCATGCGCGGATTTCCCCTATTCGGAGATTCCGAATTTTCGGCTTGCCTCAAGCTTCGTGGGTGAAGCCGGCGCTGGCTGCGTTTGGCTTGGTTGTTTTGGGGATGGGCATCCTTTTCGTCTACCGCCAACCGGAATCCGCCCCGCCCGCTGCTTTTTCGCCGGGCCCGGAGATTATTGAAAAAGCGGATATGAGCAACGAAAAGCCGATAGGCGCCGCCAGTAAGGTTTCGGGACTGCCGCCCGCGGAAGCGCCGGTTAAAACTGAGATTCCCAAGGCCGTGGAAATCCCGCAAGAGTCCGATCCCCCGTCGTTAAAGGCCGTCCGGGAACAGGGATCTCCCGAGGCGGAATACGTAGAGTATTTGATCATGGGCGAGGACGGCCGGCCTGTGACGATCCAATTGCCCATGCCCAGAAAAATCCGGATGCAATACGGCCAGATGTCGGAGGAGTATTTTATCCGGAATGTAAGCCACTGAATTCGCCATGGGCTGCACACTGTCAATTCATCCAATGCATATACTAGCGCGGTTTCTGGCCTGTTATTTGCCGATTGCGGGAGCGCTGTCCGCTCCCTGCCATGGCTGGGGCGTTGAGGGCGCGGGAGCCGATCCCGGCCTGGTGCACGTGAAAATAATCAATGAAATCCATGGAATGCTGGACGCGGTACAAATCAACGGGAGGCCGGTCGGCAATTACAGTCCGACAATTATACAAACGTTTTCATCAACGGGAATTGTTATCGACAGCGAAGGCCATATCCTGACTTTTCTCGGGTATCGCTGGGTCGATTTACACGGCAGCAATCTAAAAATAGAAATATCCACGAGAGAGGGCCGAACGTGGCCCGGCCGCCTTATAGGGGTGGATCAAAGGAGCGGCGCTGCGGTTATAAGGCTGCTGAACGGAAAACTTGAAGCGACTCCAATCTGTCCGGACTGCGAAGTGAAAGATGGAATTACGGTTATGGTGCCGGTTCCCGAAGATCCGGTACTATCGGAATATCGGGAATCGCAAATCCTCTCGGTCGGATTGTTACCCGGCGTGCCGGGGCAATCGGGCTGGATGATGGACATTAACCGCGCTTTCCCGGATATCGGCTTGCCGGTTCTCACCCCGGACCGCCGGGTCCTGGGATTTGTCGCCAGCCAGAATCCGATGGATATGCGGGCTCTCGTGGTTCCGATTTCCCGCCTGCTGTCTTCCGCGGAGGAAATCCTGAGAATAAAAGGGAATATCCATGCGGGTTGGTTGGGAATTTATTTGACGGATCACCAGCGCGCCGACGATGCCGGAATTGCAATCCGGGCGGTCGAGCCTGAAAGCCCCGCGCATAAGGCAGGGCTTCGCGTCGGGGACTCGCTGGTGAAATATCAGGGAGAGCGGATTCTGGATTCCCGCCAGCTTGTCCATCTTGTTCAGGGGACTCCGGTTGGATCGGAAGCCAGGCTCGACATTATGCGGCAGGGGAAGCCGGTGAGCGTTACGGCGATGATTGAGGCGCGGCGGCCCCGAATGAATCCAATCCGGCTTTCTTTGGACTTTCCCGGAATTTTTAAGACTCCCGCCTCAGAAAAAAATACACAGCGGAATTCTCGCCAATCCCGGCTGCTGATAGGGCTCGATACCATTCTCCTGACTCCTTCTCTGGCGGAGTCCATGCAAATGCCCGGACAAACAGGACTTTTCGTCGCCGATGTGGTTAAGCATAAGCCCGCCGAGAGGGCGGGAATCCTTGCCGGCGACGTAATCGTCGCCATAGACGGCCGTCCCATTTTGGATCCCATGACGTTTGCGTCCTATTTGCAGACGCGCGATTGGAATGCGCCGCTTGTTCTGAGAGTGCTGCGAAAAGGAATCGAACACACACTATCCATCCGCGTCCCGCAGCAAAGACCAAATATAGAATGACTTAGGTGCAGGATTTCTGATGCAGCGCCGCCGGAAGCCTCCGCCGTGTTCTGTGCGCCGGATTTTCGAAGACGGGCGGCGATAGCGGAGGATTTACAAAGTTTCCCAGTACTTGGAAGGCATGTCCTCGGCGAGTTTCAGCGCTCCATTCGCTCCTGCGAAAAGCGGGTCCTCCACACGGTTTATCCGATATTGACCGTACTCGGCCAGCTGCTCCTGCAGCATTTCGGCAATACCTCGAATGAGGCTTCCGCCGCCTGCGAGAATAATATTCTCGCGAATTCGCGTCTGGAATTCGGGATCAACCCTGAAGGTCATTTCCACGATGGTTTCTACAATGGCCGGAAGGATGCTTTCGCAGGCCCGGCGGATTTCATTCTTGATGTCGTGCATCATGATTTTGCCGCCGGACGAAAGCTCAACTTTTATTTCTTCGTCGATGTCTTTTACAAAGCTGTATTTTTCCTTAAACTGCCGCACCATATTCTTATTGAATTTCGAATCGGGATATCTCTGGCTGAGGCTGCTGAACAATTGTTCGTCAATATAATCGCCTGCAGTTAGGATGGTCCTCTGGTCTTCCTCCGATGGAATTGTCCCGTGCATGACACAGAAATCAACTGTTCCCGCTCCGATATCAATCACCATGGCGTTGTTCAGAAGGTTGATGCCATAGGCAATGGCGAAGGGCTCGGACACCACCATGAGCGAATTCACGAATTCGGATACAGCCTTCCGAATCGCCAGCTTGTTCACTTTAAGGGAGTCGGCCGGGACTCCCACGACCGCGTGAATTTTCTGTTCAGGCTTGGGCTGCGTCAGCTCTATCAGATACCGGATGATTTCCTTGACTGCTTTTTCGCTGCCCTCGATCCCTTCCTTGATGACGCCCCTCTCCAACGGCCTGCAAATATCGAGAGAAAGCCTGTTCTGCAGCGCCTCTGCGCCGATAAGCACTTGCTTGCCCAGCACCTTTTCCGAAATGAAATCCTTGGGCCATCCGACATAGCTCTCTATCCATTCCCGAATGTCGCTGCTCGAAGAGATCGCGCTTCGTGACGTTCCCAGATCAATGCCGACATAAAGAACGTTGTCTTTTTGCGAATCGTTAGTTGGTTTCATTTCCCAGATCTCCCATTTTCAGATAGTTTGTAACGCCCGAAGCAAGGTATTCGGCTATGTTTTCCCGGTGTTTTTCAAAATTCAGCGCGCGTTCCTCTTTAGTATTGCTGAGACAGGAAACTTCTGCAAGAACTGAAGGTACGTCTGTGCCGACAAGGACGGCAAAAGGAGCTCTTTTAATTCCATTATCCCTGATTTTCGTGTTCCGTTCTCTTCTCTCTCGAACCAGGCTTTTCTGTATGGATTCGGCAAGCTTTCTGGATTCCTGAAGCTTCATGGTCTTGCCCATTCTTTCCAGAATTTGCCTGAAATCGCTCAGCCCGTATTGGGACCCCCGATTTTCCCGGTCGGCCAGTTTAAGGACCGCCGTATCGCTGGAAGGTCCGAAATAAAAGGTTTCGATTAAATTCACGGGAGTGTTGGGAATGGAATTGACGTGAATCGAAATAAACAAATCCGCTTTTACTTCCTTTGCGATTTTGACTCGATCCTGCAGAGACAAATGCGAATCGTCGGTCCTTGTCATGAAGACATGTTGAAATCCAACGCATCGGAGGCGTTTGCTCATCTTTTTTGCGATATCGAGCGTGACGTCTTTTTCCATCGTCCCCAACTTTCCGACCGCTCCCTTGTCCTCTCCCCCATGGCCGGCGTCAATGACGATGCGCTGGACTCCCAGGTTGAGCATGCGGTACAGGGGCACCGGAGCGCCGGATTCCAGGGTTTTTAAATCATCAACGTTTGCGCTGGCGAAGGAAGATTGCTCGGGGGGCAACGGATCAAGAACGGGGACGGATGAATTCTCCCTTAAATGAGACGACGGCGAGGTCCCGCTGCCGGGGTGGTTGACGAGGAATGCAAGAATGCAAACGAGCACGGGAGCCAAAATGCGCTTAATCCTCTGTGAGCGGATGGATTTATTCTGCTTGGGCAGAAGCTCTCCTCGCCGCAGCATATAAAGATTTTCTTCGTAAAGCCCTTGAAGAATCCGCTGGCGAATTTCCAATTCTCTATTCCGGGGGAAAAAAGAAGATACGCTTGCCATTTTGTCGGCCATAGCAATAGCACAAGCTTTCGAGACCCGGAAGGACGTAAGCAATTTTTAATCCATGGCAGGAAATATTGTCATTATTAAGCTTATGCATTTAGGTTAAGGATATTTCTGGTAATGCGCCAAAAAACCGTCAGAATCTTGACGGATCCGTTGACAACCGCCTGCCGGGCGGGATCCAATTTATGGGCGACAGGGATTCCCGGTGCCTATCCTTCTGTGCCCGGTTGGCTAAAATATTATTATCGGAATTTTTGCCCTTCTCAATACGGAATTGAGCAAAACCCCGCCCGCGCAAGCGGTCGTGATCGTTTGTTTTTTCGGGGGATTCCCTTATTGGATTTGCGCCGCACCGGCAGGCAAATGAGGGCAGAAGAATGCCGGACCCGGCAAAAAGACGAAACTGACTGCGGATCATCCCGAGCGGGCCCGGATTCAGAAAGGTTCAGCCTGAAGAATCCATGAAAATCAGCAGATTATTTTCCCGTTCCGGAACCCGTCATCGGCCCGAGTCGGAAATCCATTGGAGCTGTTTAGGCTAATACAGTCTAAAGAACAAGGGCTTGCCGCGCCCGGTGGCTCCGCCGGAGTCCGGATCGAAAACCAGAACCGGTTTTTTCTCCTTCTGTTCAACAGCGAACGAAAGCCATCCCTCCCTGGTCTGATCCGGACGTACCGTGCCTTTCAGCTCGGGCTTCGGGACGGTCACCGCAACGCCTTCATATTCCGCCATATCCGACGTGAAAGCCACCCATTGAAGCGGCGAGCTGCCCAAGTTAAAAGTCAGCTTGTCGCTTATGGATCTTCTCTTCATCTCGAATTTCACCCGGGCAAGCAGGTATTCAAAACCTGCTTTCGGCGGCTTAACCGCCCCATCCGCCGCGCGCAGCCGCCGCATCGCTTCATCGCCTCTGACGGTTTCAAGGACGGTGACGGTGATGTCGTAAAGGCTGGGATAAACCGAGCCGAGCTCGAGCAAGGATTTCACCGGAGCGCCGATGGCGGCGGGATCCGATGGAGAGTTGGCCTGTGCGTTTGCCCCATGAGCAAAAAGGACGATCATCAGCGGCAGCAATACGGCGATGAGCGCAGCGATTTTGTTTTTCATAAAATATCTCCTATCTCCATTTATCCACCGAAGCGCTGTTTACGTATCCGAAGTCCCCACCGGACCAGAACGTGTTTGTCCCTCCGCCGGTAACCACTATCTCGATTGATGTGAGGCTTTGAGCGTTGTCTTCCGAAGCGTTAAACGCCGATCCTACGCCGGAGCTTCTGTCAAAACGCGAGACCGGGATTATCGCGCCGTAGCCCATTCTCAAATACCCCGCATAGGGCTCTATCCCTGCTTTGGCCTTTTGCAATGCTTGCTGCCCCGCGGCTGTCTGCCAATACAGCCAGGCGGGCGTCCCTGTGTTCTTAGCCAGGTAAGCGGCATAAGCTTCCTTGGATGGATAGCCTGCCGCGGCTATGTCGGCTGCGACAATCGGATCCAGGATAATCGTGGCGGAATTGACGCCGAAGGAAAAGAAATGCTCCAGCCATCCGCGCACGACCTGATAGATCGGCATCGGCGAATACCAGGCGATATCGCTCATGCTCCAGCCGCTGAATACGCTTACGACGCTTTCCGATTTTTTGTATCCCTTTTGGACATGGAGCGGATTCCAGCCCGGGGGCAGGCCGTCCTCCGTTTCCGGGAAGCAGAGGTTATTGTAAGAAAGCGGATTCCCCTGGCTGCCGAGAAAGGTTTCTCCCGGTTTGCCGGAGGCTCCAAGATTTTTGGATATCAATGTCCAGCAGCGGCCGATTGTGGAATTGGCTCTGTTAAAAGGGCCGAGAGCTCCGATGCCGTCGTTCATTCCGATTTCCTTGACGACCGGGCCGTTTACCACAACCATCCGCGCAAAGGACGATGTGGAGCTGAAAAGCGAGGTGACTCCCGTGGAAGCCAGCGCCAGGATGGCCGGGAAATATTCCGGCTTTGCGCCCGACATAACGGCATTGGCGGCGACCATTTCGACCGTGTACTCCCAGGCTTCATGCGGAGGGGATGGGCGCATTCTCCCGACCAGTTCGTCGGGCGGGTGACTCGTTGCTTTCAGCATTTCCGCGACTCTTTCTTCTGTGGGAAGCACAATGGGAAGTCCGTCGGTGAATCCGTTTTCGTGGAAATATTCTTCAAGATTAGCCCTCGTGTCGGGGCCCAGCAATCTAGGGCGCGGCGGGCGGGAAAGATATCCGCCTTTTTTGTCTTCCTCCGAAAGAGGTTTGGACAGCCCGGCGACAATCTCCGCTATAAAAGGTTCACCGCTGATGGGGTCCTTTCCCTCAATGTATTTGCGGCACAGCGCAGCCGGTCTATCCGTAATGGGATGCGGCGAATAGACAATGCGCATGTTGGGGATCCCTTTTTTAAAGGCAATGGTTGTCACCAGCTCCCGGAACCTTTGGGTGATGATCGGCACTGCGGGGACTCCGATTCTTTCCAGGGTGATGCTGTGGCCGACGACCGCCGGCGAACAGCTGCTTCAATGCCCGATCAATACGATGGCGCCGTGCCCTTTCGATTTGATCTCTTCCCACAGCTTCGGATCGTCATCCATATAGCCGCCGAATTTGTTTTTGAGCACCCAGTTTGTGTCGGGATGTTTTTCCTTAAGCGCTTTGACGAGCTCTTCCACAAATTCCCGTGTGCGCGGATATTTAGTGTCGACGATATAGATGGTTTTCCCCGCTAAATCAGCGGGGCGGGTCGCCATGGGTATTTTGCGGATATGGGGTTGGATGCCTCGTGGATTGAGGACGGTAATTTTGGCTTCATCCGCTGCGGCCCCCGAATTCGTCGTAAAAATCGCTGCAAAAAATGCAGCCAGCAAAAGCCAACCGATCTTGCTTCTCATAAATCTGCCTCCCCGCGACGTTTTTTGTATTGATGAAAGGGCGGTTGCAATATTGTCTCCAAAGGACGCAACCCAAAAAGTTCCTATATGAGATCCAGTTTCTTATAAGAAATAAATCCTAACGGCGGCATCCGGGCCCGTCAAGCAAATAAAAGCGCCGGGGATTCCCGCTCCGGAACCTTTATATATCCCTTGCATTAAAAAGGGAACGCCTTTGTGAAAGCAGCTCCGCCGGGAAACCCCCGGCGGAGCTGCGCCTCGTTTCGCTCCAAACCGCAGAACGCTGCGGGAAACGCGTTCCGGTATAGTAAAATGGCGTTTCGAAAGACAAATGGAACAAGAAATCAACGTTCGTTTATATGAGGAACTCAACGACTTTCTGCCGGCCAACAAAAAGAAGCGCCGCTTCGCGTTGCGGCTCGCCCCTTTGTCCACGGTCGGGCGGCTGCTTAAAAAGCTCGGCGTGCCCGAAAGCCGGGTTGAAATTATCTTAGTCAACGGAGTCTCTTCAAGCTTATCGCATCGCCTCAAGCCCGGAGATTTCGTCAGCCTCTATCCCGTTTTCGAGGCATTGGACGTGACCCCGCTGGTGCGCCTGCGCCGGAACAGTCTGCGGCGGACGCGCTTTTTGGCGGGCCCCGAATTAATTCAACTCGCTCGCTGCCTGCGGCTGGTCGGCTTCGACGTTCTGGATACGGGACCCCTTGCATTTGAGGAGATCGTTGACGCGGCGGAACAGGAGCGGAGAATTTTGCTGACGAGGGATCCGGCGTGTAAACAACACCCCGGCGTGTCCCGCATTTATTTCATACGGTCCGCGGCGCCGGCGCTGCAACTGGCGGAAGTGCTGGCAAGATTCGATCTCTATAAGTCCGTTACCCCTCGAAAATACCGGTTATGCTCTTTTGCCCGCGGCGCCGGCGAAACTCGAAGAGCGCATGATTGAATATACCCCCGATCCGGCATTCGCAATGCTTCGCCCGTCTTTTATCGCTTCTTCCTTTCATGCCTTCCACCTGCATCATCTTATTGCTCTGGGCGTCATTGCGGCTCTCTGTTGGCTTGTTGCCGCAGCGGCGAGAAAACGAAAAGAAAAAAGCCTAGGAACACTGCGATATGCGATTGGATTTGCTCTGTTGGCCTATGTTTCTTTCTTTTATATCTACCAAGCATTGAGGGGATTGCTTTCTTGGGAATATTCGCTGCCCCTTGAATTGTGCAGCCTGGTTCTGGCCGCATGCATCGCCTCTCTTTTCCGGCCGAACCCGTTTACGGCGGAAATTGCCTATTTTTGGGGGCTGGGCGGTCTATTGCATGCGCTGATCACACCGGACCTGGTCCAGGGTTTCCCGTCGATGAACTTCAATCTTTTTTTCCTGAGCCACGGCACGACATTGATCGCGATTGTTTTTCTGGTCGCGTCCGGGGATTTCAGGCCGCGCCGGGGAGCCGTCTTGCGGATGATGGCGCTGCTGAATCTCTATGGACTTGTGGTGGGAATGGTGGATTTATGGACCGGCTGGAATTATGGATACCTGTGCCGGAAGCCTCCGACCGGTTCGTTGCTGGATTTTCTGGGGCCCTGGCCGTGGTATCTGATTTCGATCGAGCTGATTGCACTGTTGACGTTTCTGATGCTGGACTTTCCGCGCAGAATCCGTGCGTCCCGCATGAAGGCGGAGACTGCCGGGCCGAACTGATATCGGATTGCATTTTTGCCTGCGGCATCGGATTATGGCTGCAATATTGCGATCCGGAACCATAGGAGGGCGTTATGCACATAAGCGACGGGTATGACGTGGTGGTGGTCGGCGGCGGAACGTCGGGCGTTGCGGCGGCAATCTCTTCGGCGAGAACCGGGGCGAATACACTGGTCATTGAACGGATCGGAGCGCTTGGAGGCCAGATGAATGTGTCGGGACCGCCGGGCTTCGCGTACGCTAATCTTTACAACGAACGCGGCGAACGCATTATCGGCGGGATGGTTACGGAAACGCATGAGCGCCTCCTCAGGGACGGCCATGCAATTCCCCATATGGAACCGGACTTCCGAGGCTGGTATACGTTCGCCTACGTGGATCCCGATTGGTGGGGCCTGCTGATTTTCGAAATGATGCGGGAGAATCACGTAAACCTCCTTCTCAGGTCTCCCGCGGTGGACGTCATTATGGAAGGCAAAACCATAAAAGGCGTCGAAGTCGAGAATGTCTCGGGCCGGCAGGCAATACTTGGAAAAGTGATCATCGACTGCACGGGCGAAGGGGAAATCGCCGCGCGTGCGGGCGCTCCCTATGAAATCCTTCCCAAGGATAAGATGGAGCCGCACTCGCTTGCTTTTACCGCCGACGGTGTAAACTGGCCGAAAGTCCTCGATTATATCAAGCGCAACCCGCAGGAATTTGAGTTCGAGCGCTTCCAGGAAAATACCCGGCACAAGTGGACCTACGCCGAGCTGATTGCCCGGATTCGTAGGATCGATTCCATTGAGGAGTTCGGTGAAATCATGGGCTACCGGAGCCTCAAGATAAAGGGAATTGAAACCGGCGAATGGCATGGTTTCAGCGGCATCGGTTTCTTTTTAATACCGCGCGAGGGTGGAGTCATTCAGGCCCATTTCCAGCACTCCTCGCAGGTCGGCGACTGCGACGCCACTAATGCCGAGGATCTGACGCACGGCGAGATTGAGTGCCGCAGGCAGATCGTGATAGCCTGGAAATTCATCAAGAAGCGCCTCCCGGGTTTCGAGCATGCCTATATTACGCGGGTATGTCCGGAGATGCGGATTCGCGAGGGGCGCCGCATCACGGGCGATTACGTCTTAAAGGGCGGGGACGTGATTGAGGAACGAAAATTTCCCGACGTAATAGGAAAGAGCGCCTTTCCTGCCGGCGCCGTGCACGTGGTGGGGCCGGGAACCTTGGGCACGATGAAACCTCCCGATGTTCCCAAGACGGGCGGCTCCCACGACATACCGTATCGGTGTCTGGTGCCCCGCGGGATCGAAGATCTTCTCGTGGCAGGCAAGGCTGTTTCGGCGCAGCGGGAGGCCTACCAGCGTTTTCTTATGCAGACGATGGTAACGGGACAGGCGGCGGGGGTTGCCGCGGCTCTATGCGCAAGGGACAACATTTCGCCGAGGATGCTGGAGAGCGATGTTTCGGAGCTCCAGCGTATTCTGGTGGACCAGGGGGCTATTCTCACGGGAACCCATTAACCCGGATTTGATTGATAAAAGTAAATTTCACGATGCGATAGGAAATATCGCCTTTGCCTGCGCGCCGCGTGCGGCGGGCCGGATGAATCCCTGATGTATCCGGGAGAAGAATGAAGGAAACCGATTTGGGCTCAGTTCCGGAAAATCCACCGGCGATTGACGTCGGACAGGTTATCGACAATTCCAGGCTGAACAGAGTCTCCCTGAAAGTCGTTCTGCTGTGCGGACTGATCATGCTGATGGACGGATACGACTATACGATTATCACCGTTGCGGCGCCGGTGATCAGGAGAGAATGGAATATCAGTCCGGGGTCTTTCGGCTGGGTATTTTCGGCGGCATTCTTCGGTTACCTGTTCGGAGCCGTCATTTTCGGGGCGCTTTCGGACAGGATCGGAAGAAAGAGAACGTTGATCGTCGCATCCTTTTTTTTCAGCGTCGGGACGTTGCTCGTCTATTTTTCAAATACGCTGAACAGCCTGATTGCCATCCGCGTATTTACGGGCATCGGCATCGGCGGTGCGGTCCCCTGCGCCATTACGCTGACCAGCGAATATTCTCCCCTCAAGGGCAGAGGAAAATACATATCGGTCATGTACACCGGATTCCTGGCAGGCATCGTCCTTGGAGGGTACATTGCGGGCTACATGCTGGAGCGGCTCGGCTGGCGCCCGTTGTTTCTTGTAGGTTTCTTCGCCCCCGTGGCCGCAATTGCAATTCTATGGCTGAAGCTTCCGGAATCGGCCCGCTGGCTTTCCACCGCGGAGCAGACTGAAAAGCAGCGGGCGGCTCTTATTGAATTGATAAAGACGATACAACCGGATATTCGAATCGGCCCCGATACGCAGTTCCGGTCCGCGGGATTGAAATATGAAGAGCGTCGTGTCAGAGAGCTTTTTTCGGGAAGATTGGCGTGGGTTACGCCGGTGGTCTGGGCTTATTACCTGGTCAGTTCCATAGCGCTCTTCTTTATCGGCTCGTGGTCTCCGGAATTGCTGGTCCTGAAAGGTTTCAGCGCGTCGTCTTCGGCCTATATCACGGGATCCATCAATGTGGCGGTGGCGATCGGGTGCCTTGCGAGCGGGTTTTATTTCGACAGATTCGGCTTTCGATGGGGATCGATCCTTCACGCCGCCGCCGCGGTGTTCGTCCTGTTTACCGGAGGTCTCGAAGCGACAGGTTTTGTCGTACTGCTTCTGGCAAGCGCTTTCTTTATTAACTCCGCACACATGGACGTGACGATCCTCGCCCCCATCGTCTACCCTCCCGGCTGCCGGAATAAGGGGGCGGGCGCAGCAATCGCCGTGGGCAGAATCGGAGCCATTATCGGGCCTTTCCTCGGCGGCATCCTCCTGGACACCGAATTGCCCATGGAAACGCTGCTGGGAGTGGTTGCCATCCCGCTGGCGGTCGCCGCAGTGCTCTGTTATGCGGCCGGCAGGCAATATGATTTATATTTTGCTCCCCTCTATGCGGGAAAAACTCCTTCCGCCGAAAAATCAACACAAAGCAACATTTCATAAGCTCGGGCGCCGCATTCCCTGGAGAGAATCCCGGGACGGCGCTTGCTAGCCGCATTCAGGCGCCGTAAAATAAAAGATTTGGTCTATCCATGCTGGAAACTATATCGGTGCGCGGGGCGCGCCAGCACAATCTGAAAAACATCAGTCTGGAAATTCCGCGGCACAGGTTTACGGTCGTTACCGGGCTTTCGGGATCCGGCAAATCGAGCCTTGCGTTCGACACGATATATGCCGAGGGGCAGCGGCGATACATCGAATCCCTGTCGGTTTACGCCCGCCAATTTCTGGAAAGGATGGAAAAGCCCGAAATCGACGGCATTGAAGGGCTTTCCCCTGCAATCAGCATCGAGCAGAAAACCACAAACAGAAATCCACGTTCGACCGTCGGGACCGTGACGGAGATCTACGATTATATGCGGCTGATGTTTGCTTCCATCGGCCGTCCGACCTGCCCCGTTTGTGGCAAACCCATAGCTCCCCAGCGGGTGGATCAGATAGTGGATTTGATCTCCGGCTATCCCAACGATACGCGCGTGCTCATCATGGCCCCGGTCGTGCGCGACCGGAAAGGAGAGTTCAAAAAGCTTTTCGAAAAATTTCTGAAGAGCGGATACCTGAGGGCGCGAGTTGATGGGAAGATCAGAAGCCTGGAGGACGACATTCGTCTAAGAAAGACGAAGAATCACACCATAGAAATCGTGGTCGACCGCATTCTCATCAAGCCCGGGATTCATAGGAGGCTGGAGAATTCCGTGAAGACCGCCATCGAGCTGGCGGAAGGGCTTGTAACAGTATGGGCCATGGATTTGGAAGAGAGGCTCCTCTCGTCGCGCCAGGCCTGCATCGACTGCGGAATCAGCATCCCGACCCTCGAGCCCCGTTCGTTCTCCTTTAACTCCAAATACGGAGCCTGCCCCGACTGCGGCGGGTCCGGAATACAGCGGGTCATCAATCCGGACAATTTGATCCCGGACCCCGGCCAACCGGTCTCGACTTTGAAATTCGCGGTCGAAAACAGCAGAATTGCGTCCTACCTGCATGAATCGCTGATGGCCACGGTGCGAAAATATAAGGTTGACGCGAGCGCTCCTTTCGAAAACCTCCCGTCCCGTGTCCGCAATGCGTATCTGTTCGGCGAATCGGAGCCGGATGCGCAAGGCGGTCTTCGCTCCGGTTCAAAGAGCGCATTCGGCGGCGTGAACAAATGGCTTGGTGCGCTTTTGAAAAACGAGGAAAACGGCTGGAGGCGGGAGGGGCTCGAAAAGCTTTTTTCGGTTCAACCCTGTCCTTCCTGCGGAGGATCCCGATTAAAACCGGAAAGCAGGGCGGTGAAAATAAACGGCATGTCTATTTCCGACTATGCCCGCCTTTCCCTGGAAGACGCCCAAGCGGCCTTTGGCGAAATACAGTTGACGCAGAGGGAAACGGCAATCGCGGGCCAGATTTTGAAGGAAATCAGAGACCGCATGGAATTTCTGTTGAATGTCGGCGTCGGGTATCTCTCGCTGGACCGTCCGGCCTCCTCGCTTTCCGGAGGCGAAGGGCAGCGGATTAGACTGGCGACCCAGATCGGATCCAAGCTTCGGGGAGTTTTGTATGTGCTGGATGAGCCGTCGATAGGGCTTCACCCCCGGGATAACGGACGATTGCTCGATACGCTCCGGGATTTGAGAGATATGGGCAATACGATCCTGGTCGTCGAGCATGACGAGGAAACAATACGCAGGGCGGATTACATCATCGATCTGGGTCCCGAGGGAGGCCGTTCCGGCGGGAACGTTGTGGCTTCCGGAACCCTCCGGGATATAGAGAGTGCGCCGCATTCGATTACGGGCAAATATCTCTCGCGCGAGCTTCGCATTGAATGCCGCAAAGACCGCAGAAAGGGGAACGGCAAGAGCCTGATCGTCAAAGGGGCGCGGCATAACAACCTGAAGAATATCAATGTAAAATTCCCTCTCGGACTGTTTATCTGCGTTACCGGAGTTTCGGGTGCGGGAAAGTCTTCTCTCGTGGAGGATATCCTTTACAGGGCGCTCGCCCGCCGTCTGCACCGCGCCCTGGCCGAACCCGGAATGCACGCCGGAATTGAAGGAACTGAGCATTTGGATAAGGTGATTGAAATCGACCAGTCGCCCATCGGCAGAACCCCTCGTTCCAATCCCGCCACCTATACGGGATTGTTCACTCCTCTCAGGGAGCTCTATGCCATGCTCCCGGAATCGCGCCTCCGCGGCTACAAGGCCGGAAGGTTCAGCTTCAATGTCAAGGGCGGGCGCTGCGAAACCTGCCAGGGAGACGGATTGCGGCGAATTGAAATGAGTTTTTTGCCCGACGTGTATGTCGTATGCGAAACCTGCCGGGGAAAGCGCTATAACCGCGAAACTCTTGCCGTAAAATATAAGGGCTATTCCATCGCCGACATTTTGGAGATGAATATAAGCGATGCCTATGAGGTGCTTAAAAATATCCCCGCCATTGCGCAAAAACTGAAAACGTTGAACGACGTGGGCCTCGGCTACGTGCAGCTCGGACAGTCGGCGACCACGCTTTCCGGCGGAGAGGCGCAGCGGGTGAAGCTTTCCAAGGAGCTGAGCCGGAGGGCGACGGGGCGGACATTGTATATTCTCGACGAGCCGACAACGGGCTTGCATTTTCACGATGTCAAAAACCTGCTGGATATCTTGAATAGCCTTGTGGATCTTGGGAATACGGTGGTGGTCATCGAGCACAACCTGGATGTAATCAAGATGGCGGATCGAATCATCGATCTGGGGCCCGAAGGAGGGGGCCGCGGCGGAGAAGTCGTGGCTGCCGGGACGCCGGAAGAGGTCGCGGAAATGAATGACTCCGCCACGGGCCGGGCGCTGCGCGGCGTGCTGCCGCACGGGGTGAGGATATGAAGGTCAACGAGATTTTTTTCAGCATACAGGGGGAGTCTTCCTTTGCCGGACGGCAGTGTATTTTCATCAGGCTCACCGGCTGCGACCTGCGGTGCAGCTACTGCGATACGCAGTATGCTTTCTATGAAGGCACGGAGATGTCCATCCCGGATATATTGAAAACGGTCGGCTCTTTCCCCGCGCAGCTGGTCCTCGTAACCGGCGGGGAGCCCATGCTCCAGAAATCGATTCACGATTTATTGGGACAACTGCTGGAAAAGCGATATACGGTTTTATTGGAAACGGGCGGGCATATTTCGCTGGCGGAAGTCGATCCGCGGGTGCATAAGATCATGGATTTCAAGTGTCCCTCCAGCGGCATGCAGAGCCATAATGACTACGGCAACGTCCGTTATTTGACGCGGGGCGATGAAGTCAAATTTGTCGTCGGCGACAGGCTTGATTTCGATTGGGCTTGCGAAATCATAAGGAAATACGATTTGACCTCCCGCGCGGGGGAAGTCTTAATCTCTCCGGTTTACCAAAAGCAGGCGTATGCGGATGCTGCGGACTGGGTTTTAAAATGCGGACTTGCGGTCCGTCTTCAGCTGCAGCTTCAAAAAATTATCTGGCCCGATATTCATCGGGGCGTTTGAGATATGCGGGCACCTCCCGGATGACATTATGAATGCGTGGGGAATTCGGAATCAAATCCGCAATCGGGTGGGCCAAGAGGTCGGAGTCCTGCGCAAGGCGGCGTCGTTTCGAGTCGCGCTCTGTAGTCCTGCTCCCTACGCGGCGGCGATGAGTTCGCTTGGATATCAGACAATCTACCGGGAGATTCACCTGCACGAGGGCGCTTCGGCGGAGCGCGCGTTCCTTCCGGATATCCCGGGCGATTATCGGAAAAGCCGGATGCCGGTGGTAACCTACGAGAGCGAAACGCCGCTTTCGGAATTCTCCGTTGTGGCCTTTTCCATCGCTTATGAATTGGAGATAACCGGCGTCCTTGAGATGCTTGATCTGAGCGGCATCCCATTGCTTCGGAGGGACCGGACGGAAAAGCATCCGATTGTCATCGCCGGCGGGCCGCTGACAAATTCAAATGCGGCGATATTAGGCCCGTTTATCGATTTGATACTGGTGGGAGAAGGGGAGGGATGGATCCATACTTTTCTGACTGCGGCGGCCGGCATGGAGAGAAACCGCCTGCTCGAGCGGTTTTCATCTATGCCGGGATGCTGGGTCCCGGAAATGACGGCGGAGCCCCCGCAGCAGATCCGAGCATCCGAGGAAATGCTGCCGGCCTTTTCGCAAATACTCACGGCAAACGCGGTCCTGACCTCCATGTTTCTCATCGAGCCGGAACGCGGCTGTTCCCGCGGCTGCTCCTACTGTGTCATGCGCCGTTCGGCCGGCGGAGGAATGCGGGTTGTGCCGGCCGAGAAGGTATTATCTTTAATCCCGGCGAATGCGCGGCGCGTGGGATTGGTCGGCGCAGCCGTCACAGACCATCCCGAAATAAAAAGCCTCGTTCAGAGAATCGTAGAGAGCGGACGGGAAATCGGGCTTTCGAGCCTGCGGGCGGATCGCCTCGACGAGGAATTGGTGGAATGGCTGGCTAAAGGCGGATATAAAAGCCTCACCACGGCCGCCGACGGCGCTTCCCAGAGAATGCGCGACCTGGTGGGCCGCAAAATCAGCGAACAGCATCTTATCCGCGCGGCCGAATGGGTGCGGACATTCGGATTGCGGAAATTGAAGCTTTACGCGATGGTGGGATTGCCGGGGGAGGCGATGAGCGATATCGACGAGCTTGTCCGCTTCTCGAAGGAACTCTGCGGAATCGCCCCCCTTTCCTTAAGCATTTCACCGTTTGTGCCCAAGCGGAGCACGCCTCTTGCCGGCGCAGAATTCGAGCCGGTTTCAGTGCAAACGGAAAAGATTTCGAGAATCCGGCATGGCCTCAAGGGGAAGGCGGTTATCAAACCGGCTTCACCGCGGTGGGCCTGGGTGGAATATATGCTTTCGCAGGGGGGAGAGTCCGAGGCTTTGGCTGCCATGGATGCATGGAGCAAAGGAAATGGTTTTGCCGCCTGGAAGCGGGCGTTTATTCGCCGCGAAGCCGAAATGACCGCGTCGACCTGATCCGGGCTGGGCGGCGGGCGGATTGGCGGGCGCGGCCGAAGCGCGTTCATTGTCCGACTGAGGAATCTTGATTGCTTGCAATGGACAGCAGAGGCGCAGTCTGAAGTTGGAGGTATAAACAATGAGCAATGAGCTCGAGAAAAGCGTTTTGACAGGCAAGAGTATTGTCGGCGTTTTGGCGGTTTTATTTGTGCTTGCGCTGGGCATAGGGATAGGCACCGTCGTTTCCTATCGAGTGGACGCCACGGCTCCGGCCGACAGCCGGTTGGAGATAAAAAAAGACGGAAAGCCTGAGGCCTCAGAGGCGTTAATGGCCCTATCAAAGGCTTTTGAGGATGTCTCCAAGCGGATTGCTCCGGCTGTTGTTAATATCAAGACAGAAGAAGTGATTCTGGACCGGCGTCAAAACATGCCCCAATTGGATCCCGATGACCCGATGAATGAACTATTCCGCCGCTTTTTCCCCGGGCCCAATTCCCGCTTGCCGGAAAAACGCGAGGGCCTGGCTTCCGGGATTCTGGTCGATCCCAAAGGCTACATTATTACCAACTGCCATGTCGTCGAGGGAGCTACAAAAATAAATGTCAGCCTGCTTGAGGGCAAGGAGTACGCCGCTTCTATGATAGGGAGCGATCGCGTTTCGGATATCGCCATTATCAAGATCAACGGGAAGAACTTCCCGTTCGCCGAGATCGGGGATTCCGATGCCATGAAAGTGGGAGACTGGGTTATCGCGGTGGGCAGTCCGTTCGGACTGGATCAGACGGTGACCGCCGGCATTATTTCAAATACCGGCCGCGTGTTTAAGGACTTGGAGGGTCCGGACTACTCCATATTCAACGATTATCTTCAAACCGATGCCGCAATCAACCAGGGCAACAGCGGCGGCCCGCTGGTAAACATGAAAGCGGAAGTTGTGGGCATAAACAGTTTTATATCGACGAGAACGGGAGCCAGCGCCGGCGTTGGTTTCGCGGTCCCCTCCCGCATCTTCACAAAAATCTATAACCAGATCCTTCAAACCGGAAAATTCGCGCGCGGATGGGTGGGCGTAAGCATGAATCGTCTTAAGTTCACGCCGGCTATGGCTGAATTTTTTGGGGTGAAGCAGGGAGCCGGAGTTTTAATTACCCAGCTTGTCGATGAGATGGGAAGACCTTCGGAATCGGGGCCCGCTGCAAAAGCCGGCGTGAAACCGGAGGATGTGGTGATCGAATTTGACGGAAAGAAAATCATGGACAACCAGGATTTTCGCATAGCCGTCGCCGATACCGCTCCGGGAAAAAAGGTTGCCGTTAAAGTTGTCCGCGAGGGCCTGGAAAGAGAGCTTCAAATAGTCCTCGCTGAAAGGCGGTATGAAAGCCGGGAAGAGAGCTCCTACACCTTCGAATCCGAGAAACCGAAGACAGAAATCGGGCTGGAATTCAATAATGTTCCCGCCGAGATTGCGAAATTGTTGAACATCTCCGGCGGCGCCTATGTTACGAGCGTGACTCCGGGCGGCCTTGCCGACGAAGGGGGATTGATGGGCTCGGAGCAAGGCGCCGGCGATATTATCGTTTCCGCCAACGGGACGCTCGTTAACAGCGGGGAAGACCTGAGAAAAATTATTGTGGATCTTGGAAGCGGCGAACCCGCGATTCTGAAATTTATACGCTTTGATCGGGATGCGGGAAACGAAGCCCTGACAGAAGTCTGTTACACGAGCATCGTAAAGCCTTGATCCTGGATTTCAAGCATTTGAAGCGATGCGGCGGGGGAAATGGCTGCCGGAGAATCTCTGCGGGGCTTGAATCTCAATTGCCTTCTTTACCCTCCGCCCCGCCGGATTCTGCGGGTCCGCAGCAGTACAGGCGAAGAACATTGGGCTCGCCGGACTGGAATACGCGCTTCCCCAACCCTGCTCCAACGCGGACGGCATCGGGAATTGCCGGCCTGCCTGTCAGGAAGGTTGGGCACAAGGCCGTCAGGAGCGCGGCTCCCGTGGGAGTCAGCAGTTCCGCTTCCATGGGGCCGGATTCATAGGGGATTTCGTAGGCATCCAGGATAGCCTGCGTTGCCGGAGCGGGAACCGGAAGGAGTCCATGGGATGCCGAATCGATGATGCCTCCGCCGACGCGCACCGGGCCGAGACAAAACACCTTGTCCAGATCGATATCCAAATATTGCATGGCCCAGGCCGAGCCGACTGCATCCAGGACGATGTCCCGGGCTTCATGCAGCTCTCCGCCGCCGGGGTGCTGATGCGGAATCTGGCGCCGGTGCAGCTCGAGATGGTCGCTGCCGGACAGCCAGCCGTCGTTCCCTGCTTCTTGTGCGGCGCGATAATCATGGGGAGGACCGTCGAGGGATTGTATGTACGGCTTAATGTCAACGACGGGGGTGCCGTCAAAAAGATCGAGCGAGCCTGTATAGATGCGGGAGCCCTCAATCCGGCGCACGCGGGCCCTTGTCAATCCCAGCGGATTTGGCCGGTTCGGGGAGCGCGTGGCGAACAGCCCGTAATTTGTCGAGCCGCTTCCCCACGGCGGATACACAAGCATTCCGTATCCCGGCGAGCGTTCCAGATAAGAAATAACAAACAGATGTGAAAAAGAATCAAGCCCTTTTAATCCAGCGGAAAATTCCGGTTTCAGTTCGATGAAAAACCCGTCGCCGGCTTCATCTTTGTCTTTCAGCGGCTGATACGGCGCCCGGCTGCTATAGGGCGTTCGGGCATGACCGATAAAGGTCAAAGATGCCGAGGAAGAGTCTTTGGATCCGGAGGAGAGAATTGCATGGGCCGCCCGCTCGGCGCGGCACAGGATAGCCAGGGCTCGCTGGGCAAAGCCCGCATAGCCGCCCCGGATTCCCGTAGCCCGAAAGGCTTGCTCGAGAACGCCGGGGGCATCGGCGGCTGCCAAGGAATTGTCCCGCAAAAGATCGACGTTTATCCGCCCCGCCGCCGACCCGTCGGGCAGACTACCGGGGATCCACTCGACCGCAAACTCGCCGAACAGCCCTCCGGCTGTTCTCATGGCATCGACCACGCCTTGCTCCGATGCGCCTAGACCGATCAAGGCGGCCGAGAACATGTCTCCGGCCATGCCCATCCCCGCTTCGATCCATAAGAAATGTTTGCTCATTTTCCCCGCCGTTTAATCCAGGCTAAACAAATTTTATCTGCGTTTCGCAAAAAAATTACATACAAAAAAAGGCTTTCGCTGTTTTGGGCGGGGGGATTTCCTTATTTCTCCCCGTAATCCGGCAATTTTAAACATGAAGCGGTTTGCCTCCGCATCAGAATATTTATCTTAACGGAAAAGTAACAGGAAACTTCCGCTTTTGAGCATCTTATGCCCGCTTCACGGTTCCCATGGGTTGTTTGACTTTAAAGCAAGCGATAATATAATCTTTCGCATTAGATGTTGGCCAACAGTTCGGCTTTAGCAGCCTGTTGTACTTTGGCCACGGGCTGCTGGAATCGCGCCGATTTCATTGGAGGCGCCGGAGCCTATGACAGATGCCAGCGAATATTTGGTTAACGAGAGGAATCGCGAGATTCTCCATTGGGTGATAGCTACGTTTATTTTAACGGGCCGCCCCGTGGGATCGCGAAAAATCGCCCGGCACAGCCGCGAGCAGCTGAGCGCCGCCACCGTGCGCAATATCATGGCCGATCTTGAGGATATGGGCTATTTGCAGCAGCCGCACGCGTCGGCCGGCCGTGTGCCTACCGACAAAGCCTATCGTTTCTACGTTGATTATTTATTGAAGCGGCGGGATTTATCTCCAAAGATCCGGGATATGATCAAACGGGACCTGCGGCTTGACGACAGCGCAGAACATTTGATGGCGCGCACCAGCCAGGTGCTTTCGCGCGTTTCAAACAATGTGGGGATTGTGGTTTCGCCGCCGATCAGCCGTGTTGCTTTAAAACATATTCATTTTACTAGACTTACGGACAGCAAAATTCTCTTAATCCTTGTATCCCGGTCGGGCATTGTCCAGAACCGGATCATTCACTGCGGCGAGGATATATCTCAAACCGAATTGGACCAGGCGGCGCGCTACATAGTAGAACACTTCAAGGATCGGACGCTGTTTGAAATCCGGAATCAGATCCTCAAAATGATTCAGATGGAGCAGGCGCTCTACGACAAATTCATGCAGCGCGTCATAACACTGAGCACCAAGGCTTTTACCGATGAAGAGGCCGGGATGGACGCCGAGGTCTATTTGGATGGCGCAGCCAACCTAATCAAAACACCTGAGTTTTCCGATATCAACAAAGTGAAACTTCTGTTCGAAACCATCGAACAGAAAAGCCGGTTGGCGAGTCTGATATCGCAGTGCATTGAAGGGGATACTCAGGAGGTTCGAATCACAATCGGCGCTGAAAATGCGTTGCCGGGCATTGAGGACTGCACGCTTATTACATCGCGTTATATTGTGGATGAGAAAACCCATGGATCTCTGGGGATATTGGGGCCTATGCGCATGGAATATGCGCGGGCGATTTCCCTGGTGGACTATGTGGCAAGGTTGTTTGGGCAGGTGCTCGAGACAGGAAATTAGCCGATGACTTCAAAAAGCAATCCCTCCCCTTCTGAACCGGAAGGGAATAAGAATATTGTGGACACCGAAAGCGAAACGGTCAATGAATCGGTTGCGATGCCGATGGATCCTTTGGCTCAGTTGCAGGCCGACGTGGAGGCTGCCAGGGCCGAGGTGGCGGAGTGGCAGGACCGGTTTTTGCGGAAAGCGGCCGAGTTTGAAAACTATCGCAAAAGATCCGAGAAAGAAAAAGCGGACTCGGTGATGCTGGCAAAAGGCTCCGTCCTCAATGAATTTTTGCCGATCGCGGATTCCTGCGAGAGGGCC
Organism: uncultured Acidobacteriota bacterium; assembly: GCA_964506795.1. Taxonomy (GTDB): domain Bacteria; phylum Acidobacteriota; class UBA6911; order UBA6911; family UBA6911; genus UBA6911. Next base: position 30,669 of record CAZDMR010000027.1, read on the forward strand.
TTGAAAATATTTAGAGAGGAAGAGGGCGCCGCGGCCGGCCTGCAGCATTATCAAGAAGGCGTAGAGTTGCTGTACCGCCAGGTCCTCGATACGCTGAACCGGGCCGGAGTCGTTGCCGTCGAAGCTGAAGGAAAGCAGTTCGATCCTCATTTGCACGAGGCTTTGTCCCGGCAGGAGACTTCCGATTTTAAAGAGGGGACAATTATCAAGGAATTGCAGCGGGGGTATCTTTTCAAGGATAAACTGCTTCGGCCGTCCCAAGTAGTTGTCGCCGCGCATCCGCAAGGAAAAGACCAGGCAAACGAATGAGCAGAATAATTGGAATAGATTTGGGCACGACGAATTCGTGCGTCGCCGTTGTGGAAGGGTCATCGGTGCAGATTATTCCCAATAGTCTCGGAGGCAGGACCACGCCGTCGATTGTGGCTTTTGCCGAAAAAGGGGAGAGGCTGATAGGGCAGATTGCAAAACGCCAGGCCGTAACCAACGCCGCGAATACCGTTTATGCGGTCAAGAGATTGATGGGGCGCAGGTACGATTCCCCCGATGTTCAGAAAATCCGGTCTTATTTGACGTACGATATCGCGCCTGCTGAGAACGGAGATGTCCGCGTCTCCATTCGGGGCCGCGAATACAGCCCGCCGGAAATTTCCGCCATGCTGCTTCAATATTTGAAGCGCACGGCGGAGGATTATCTGGGAGAGGAAGTCACTGAAGCGATTGTCACCGTCCCCGCATATTTCGATGATTCGCAGCGTCAAGCGACAAAAGACGCAGGGCATATTGCCGGGCTCGAAGTCCGCAGAATCATCAACGAACCCACGGCCGCCGCTTTGGCGTATGGATTGGGCAAAAAGGAGAAAGAACGGATTGCGATATTTGATCTCGGCGGCGGGACATTTGATATTTCCATACTGGAACTGAATAACGGCGTATTTGAAGTAATCGCCACGTGCGGCGACAGTTTTCTGGGCGGAGAGGATTTCGATCGCCGCGTGATGGATTGGGTGGTCAAGGAATTCAAGACGGAAACCGGGATCGACCTTGGAGAAAACCTGCTTGCGCGCCAGCGCATCAAGGAAACCGCGGAGAAGGTCAAGTGCGAATTATCCGACGTGCATACGTGCAGGGTGACGCTGCCGTTCATTGCAGACGGCGCCGAGGGTCCGAAACACTTCGATAGGGTTCTAACGCGGAAGCATTTTGAGGAATTGATCCAAGAGTTGATTGAAAGAACAACCCAGTTTTGCGAAAAAGCCTTGAGCGACGCCAATCTCACACCCCAGGACATCGGCAAAGTAATCCTTGTCGGGGGGCAAACCCGTACCCCCGCGGTCCAGCGCCATGTGGCAAAGGTTTTCGGAAAGGAACCTTCCCTGGAGGTCAATCCCGACGAGGTGGTCGCGGTAGGGGCCGCTCTTCAAGGAGGCGTTCTTCACGGCGATCTGAAGGACATTGTCCTTCTAGATGTGCTTCCGCTGTCGCTGGGAGTGGAGACTCAGGGCGGGCTGTTTACGCGGATCATCGAGCACAATTCGACCATCCCGCTGAGAAAAACGGCGATTTTTACCACGGTGGCGGATAATCAGACGGTTGTAGGAATTCACGTGCTCCAGGGCGAAAGAGAAATGGCGCAATTCAACCGATCCTTGGCTAAATTCGATTTGGTAGGCATAGCGCCCGGTCCGCGCGGCGCGCCCCAGATAGAAGTGGCCTTTGACATGGATGCCAACGGCATATTAAGCGTCTCGGCTAAAGACAAGATATCCGGCAAGGAACAAGCGATCCGAGTTATTCCCTCCACGGGCTTGAGCAAGGAGGAAATCGATCGAATGATCCAGGAGGCCGCAAAATTCGCCGAAGGGGATCAGAAAACAAAGGAAATAACGGAACTGCACAACAAAATCAAAGCCCGGCTGTCCGGCTTAGTCCGGAGTTATTCGGGATTCAGCTGGCTGCTTGACTCCGCAGAGCAGGAAATGGTAAAAAATGCGATCCAAAAGGCCAGGGAGCTTGCTCCGGAAGAAAGCGACCTTGCATTGCTGAAGGATCTGTTGAAGCAGGTTGAAAACGGGGCGGAGAAAATGGCGGTCGCAATGTTCAGTGCTCCCGAAAGCAAACTGCAGCAGACACAATCGCCCAACGAGGATAATGCCGGGTCCGATCTCGATCAGATTATGAAATCCGCGCTGCGAGAGGTAACATCAAAGACCAAGTAAATACGGATTGTGGGGATTGAGTTTTGAATAACAAGCGAGATTGTTACGAGGTGCTTGGAGTTTCCCATAACGCCTCGGACCAGGAAATTAAGAGCGCTTACCGGAAATTGGCCCTGAAATACCATCCCGATAAGAACCCGAACGACAAGGCCTCTGAGGAAAAGTTTAAGGAAGCGGCGGAGGCTTATAGCATTTTATGCGATCCCGATAAGCGCGCCCGCTATGATCGCTACGGCTACAGCGGATTGCAGGGCGGATTCAGCGGATTCGATCCCTCGACATTCGGCGATTTCGGCGACATACTCGGAGAATTTTTTGGATTCGGCGACATGTTCGGATCGCGCCGCCGCTCCGGCGCCGAACGGGGGGCCGATCTTCGATACGATCTGAAAATCTCCTTCCGGGAAGCGGCGTTCGGCCTCAAGACAAAGATCAAAATAGCCCGGCAGGAAAGATGCAGCGCATGCGAAGGACGAGGCGGCAGCAAGCCCATCACCTGTCCTACCTGCCATGGTTCCGGTCAGGTGCGTTATCAACAGGGGTTTTTCTCCATCAGCAGGACCTGCAGCCAATGCAACGGCGCCGGCCGGGTGTTTAGCGAGCCTTGCGAGGTCTGCCACGGCCGAGGGCGCGTCCGCAGAGAGAAAGTGCTTGAAATCCGGATCCCGGCGGGGGTGGATAACGGCGCCCGGCTGCGCATTCAGGGAGAAGGCGAAGCGGGGGTCCAAAACGGGCCTCCCGGAGATCTCTATGTCGTCATTATGGTCGAGGAGCATCCTTTTTTTCAGAGACAGGGCAACAACATCTACTGCCAGGTCCCCATAAGCATTCCCCAGGCTGTCCTGGGTTCGGAGATTGTAGTCCCCACTCTCGAAGGCGAAGAGAAAATAAAAATTCCCGAAGGCACGCAGAGCGGATCGGTTTTTCGGCTGCGCAATAAGGGGATTGTGAGCCTGGGGGAAAGAGGCCGCGGGGATCAGTTTGTTACCGTTAATATGGTGGTGCCGACCAACCTTACGAAAGAGCAGCGCCAGCTTTACGAATCCCTGGCCAACATCAGCAAAGACGAGGAACTGACTCAGGAAAAGAACATCTTTGACAAAGTGAAAGATATTTTCGGATAACCCGCGGATGTCCCGCAAACGCTTTTATGTCCCCCGCGATTCCATTCACGAGGGAATCGCATCCCTCCCCCCCGGTCAGGCGCATCACCTGCGCCATGTCTTAAGAATCAAATCCGGCGAGGCCGTGGAAGTTTTTGACGGCGAAGGCAACGGATATCTGGGAACCGTGGTCGTGCAAGGTTCCGAAGTTGCGGTCCGCGGACTGCAAAAAATACCTTCCCCTGAACTTCCGCTGCGCCTGGTGCTGGCCGCCGCGTTGATCAAACCCGCCAAATTCGAATGGATGCTGCAGAAGGCGACCGAACTGGGAATGGACGAATTCCTGCCCCTGATGACGCGTCGCAGCGATATCGAATTTCCTGAAAACAGGATCGATTCCCGGCTGCAACGCTGGAATAGGATCGTGCAGGAAGCATGCAAGCAGTGCCGGCGTCTGACTGCGCCCCGAGTCGCGGAGCCCATGGCTTTCTCAGACTTTCTGGACGCTGAAGGGAGTTCCCCTGGAGAGAAGTTTTTATTTCATATAAAAGCTTCCGAGCCGTGGCGGTTCGTCCCGAAGTCGCCTCCGAAAGCGGTGACGCTTTGCGTCGGGCCCGAGGGCGGATTTGAAGATTCCGAGGTCGAACAGGCGGCGAAATGCGGTTTCCGTATATGCCATCTCGGGTCCAGGGTCTTGCGTGCGGAGACCGCTGCGCTGGCGGCTTTGGCTATCGTCCAGCACCAAATCAGCCTGGGAAGCAAGTAAACTTAAGCCGGTTTATTGATGAAGCTTTTGCTGCGGCGGACGCCTTCGGGCTCCTCGGCCATAATCCAGGTTAGCCGTTGGGGGCTTTTGAGTTTATAATGCGGCTTCGAACATAAAACCATCAACCGCGGATGACTTTCTATGCCGGGATGCGGAGCAAGATTTTTCCAAAAGCCGTGATCGAATGGGAGTTTGTGTGCTTCAATGGCGATGGATCCTGTTAGCCGCCTGTTTCGCTTCACCGTGGACTGCCTACGGCCAGCAGCGGCCCTTTAAAACGGACGACGCCGAAATCCTTGAAATGGGCCGCGTCCGGATCGGATTTGGCGCGGAGTTTTTGCAAGGGCAAAAATATTCGCTGTCCGGCCTCGAGGGAAATCTGATCCGGCTGGGAGTATCCAGCATTCACGCGGGGGTAGGCAAGTACGCCGAGTTTCAGATTTCCGGCGTAGCACAGGACGTTTTGTCCGTCACGGGCCGCACCGAGCCCATTATTCCCGCGGACATTTCCGGAGATTCGACCAGCGATTTCGGAAACCTGGTTCTCGGCACGAAACTCAAGCTGCTGGAAGAAAAAGGCCGCAGACCCGCCGTGGCCTTCAAATTTGCCGTTGAGTTGCCCAATGCCAAGCACGACAGCGGATTGGGAACGAATGAGACCGAGTTTTACTCCAGCCTTCTTTTCAAAAAACATTTCGGCCGCTCTCAAATTATGGCGGATTTCGGATTTGCAATCTTGGACTCTCCCGTACTCCAGGGAAGGCAAACGGATCCGTTTACTTACGGTGTTGCCGCGGTTATTCCCGTGCTGCGCAACGTCAATTTTGTGGGGGAGATTCACGGCCGTCAGGGTCCGCCGAGAAGAGTGGGAAATGAGAACAAATCCCGAGTGCTTGCGGGAATTCAGATTTGGACGCGGGGAATTCGGTGGGATCTGGCCGGAGTCGCAGGACTTATGGAGTTTGATCCGAAATCCGGAATAATTTTCGGAATGTCCTATGAGTTCCAGGCGTTCAACAGGGATGATTCCGCGATTGAAATAAAAAAGGGGAATTGACGGACACGTTGAATTCTCGACGAGCGCCGATGTCGATCGGGGCTCATCCCGGAACTGCCGTTTCGCCGGTATTGGCTTGATGAATAAAGAAACACGGGTTCGGGAAAAAAAATTTGCGGCGGTGGCGTCGATCTTTGCGGGCGTAGCGCTCACAGCGCTCAAATTCGCAGTCGGATTCTTGACGGGAAGCCTGGGAATCCTGGCTGAAGCGGCGCATTCCGCGCTGGATCTGGTCGCTGCCGCAATTACGTTCCTCGCCGTCCGGTTGAGCGATCGTCCCGCCGACGCGTCCCACCTGTACGGCTACGGCAAGATCGAAAACCTCAGCGCTCTGGTGCAGTCGCTTCTGCTGTGGGTCACGTGCCTTTGGATAATCTACGAAGCCGTCCAGCGGCTTTTTTTTGCGCCCGTGAAAGTGGACGCCGGTTTCTGGGCTTTTCTCGTTATGGGCATATCCATTGCCGTGGACTACTCGCGTTCCCGGGCTTTGTCGCGCGTGGCGCAAAAATATAAAAGCCAGGCGCTGGAAGCCGACGCGCTGCATTTCAGAACGGATATATGGAGTTCTGCGGTCGTCATTGTCGGGCTGGCGCTGGTGCGACTCGGGGAATACGGGAGAGGAGGGAAGATATTCTCCCAGCGCGCGGATTCGGTCGCCGCCGTAGCGGTGTCCTTCATTATCTTTTATGTCAGCTTCCGGCTGGGGCGCAGGGCCGTCGATGTACTGCTGGACCGGGCGCCGGGCGGGCTGGCGGACCTTGTTGCGAAATCCGTAGGAAAGATCCCCGGAATTCAGGCCGTGGAGCGGACCCGCGTCCGCGATTCGGGGAGCCAGGTTTTTGTGGATTTGACGGTGAACGTCCCGCGGCATTTTTCATTTGAGGAAACTCATCAGCTGGCGCGGGAGGCAACGGAAGCGATACACGGCATTGCCCCCGACGCTGATGTGCTCGTCCACACGGTCCCCACGGCGGAGAGGGAAGGCGTTTTGGAGAGGATGCAGGCGGTTGCAGCCCGCGAACACACCCCCATCCATAACGTCACGATCCATTCCACGGAACAGGGCGTTTGGATTGATCTGGATTTCGAAGTGGATCCGAACCTCAGTTTTAAGGGCGCGCATGAAATGGCCCTGAATCTGGAAACGAAGCTGCGGGAGGAGTTGGAAGGATCGGAGGACGCCTTGCATGTCGCTGATATAAATGTGCACATAGAACCCTGCTGGGCGGACGAGCAAATTCACGGCGAGCAGTTAAAGCCGCTTAAGGCGGATTCCTATATTAAGAAAGTCAAGGAAATCGGGCGGGCGCTGAAGGGAAGCTGCGGGTGCCGTAAGATCGAAGTGCATGAGATGAACGGCGGCATTTATCTGTCTTTTCACCTGCTGATCAAGGCGGATAGCCCCATCTCGGAGGTTCACGAAATCGCGGAAAATATGGAGCACTCTCTCCGCAGGGAATTTCCGGAATTGGGGCGCGTGGTCATCCACACGGAGCCGTTGTGAGATTGCCGGAAAGGTTCCGAACGCCGCGCAAAAATTTCCTTCCGGGGTTTTGAAATTCAACAGTTTCTCGCGTGGAGAAAGACTATGGAAATCATCGGCAAATATACGTTGACCGCTTTTGTCGTTGTCAGCCTTATTATTCTTGCTGCGGGCTGCGCAGAGGTTCCTCGGCTGGATAAAGATCCCATAGAAAAAATAATCGATGCGATGACGCTTGAGGAGAAAGCCTACTTTGTGACCGGCGCCGGGATGCGCATGCCCGGCGAATCAGGCTCCGAGGAAAACGCTTTAGAGCCGGGACTCCCTGTTGTGGGAAAGACGGAAAATCTCGTAGCGGGCGCAGCCGGGACGACCTATGAAATTCCGAGGCTCGGGATCCCTGCGATGGTCCTTGCCGACGGTCCCGCCGGATTGCGCATCAGCCCCACGCGCAACGGCGACCAAGCCGGTTATTACTGCACCGCCTTTCCCGTGGCCGCTTTGTTGGCATGCACATGGGATGCCGAACTGGCATACCGCGTGGGCCGGGCTATGGGCAATGAAGTATTGGAGTACGGCGTCGACATACTGCTTGGCCCGGGAATGAACCTGCACCGAAATCCCCTCTGCGGCAGGAATTTCGAGTATTACTCCGAGGATCCGGTGGTTACGGGAAAACTTGCTGCAAGCTTCATCAAGGGCGTGCAATCTCAAGGCGTAGGCACCGCCCCGAAACACTTTGCGGCGAATAACACGGAAACCAACCGCAACGCCCTGGATACGGTCGTAAGCGAAAGAGCGCTGCGGGAAATCTATCTCGAGGGCTTTCGCATTGCAGTTGAAGAAGGCCGTCCATTGACGGTTATGTCGGCCTACAACCTGATCAACGGCGTGCATGCTTCCGAGAACGCCGATCTTCTGACGAAGGTTCTGCGGGACGATTGGAGATTCAAAGGTTTTGTTATGAGCGATTGGTTCGGCGGCGTGGATCCGGTAGCGCAGATGAATGCCGGCAACGACCTGCTTATGCCGGGAACGGTGGATCAGGCAAAAGCCATCCTCGGCGCCGTAAAGGAGGGCAGGCTTCAGGAAAAGGTTCTGGACCTAAACATTGAAAGGATCCTCAATGTCTTGACGCAAACTCCGCGCGGCAAAGGATACGCTTATTCCAACAAACCCGACCTCTCGGCGAATGCGGCCGCGGCGAGGCAGGCTGCGTCGGACGGAATGGTGCTTCTAAAAAACGACGATGAAACCCTTCCGCTGGGGCACGCCGTTAAAAAAGTGGCCGCTTTCGGCAACACCTCCTATGACATTATCACCGGCGGCACGGGCAGCGGCGATGTGAACGAATCCTACAGCATATCTCTCGTGGACGGCATGGAAGGCGCCGGATACGCAATTGACGGCGGGCTGCGGGACGCCTACAGCCGATATCTTCAGACCGCCGGAGAAAAGAAGCCTCAGCGCGGGCCGTTCATGCGGCGGACTCAAATCGCCGAAATGCCGGTGAACGCGGCTCTCGCCGGGATTGCCGCTTCCGCGGCCGATATCGCCTTGATCACCATCGGCAGGATTTCCGGAGAATTCTATGACCGCACGGTGGAAGGGGATTTTGATCTTGCCCAAAGCGAGAAAGACTTGATCAGGAAAGTCTCCGACGCCTTTCACTCGCGGGGCAAAAAGGCAGTGGTAGTCTTGAATATCGGAGGAGTCGTTGAAGTGGCGAGCTGGCGCAGCATTCCGGACGCGATTCTGCTGGTGTGGCAGCCGGGGCAGGAAGCGGGGAATTCCATAGCCGATGTGATCAGCGGCAAGGTTAATCCTTCCGGCAAGCTTGCGTCCACCTTCCCCGTAAAATATGCGGACGTCCCCTCGGCCGAAAATTTCCCCGGCGCGGTTCTCGATGAGGGAAAAGCAGAATCCGAAGCCGGCGATCAGGATGGATTAAGCGCCTTCAAACGCCCGAAACCGTCGCGAATCGTATATGAAGAAGGCATCTATGTCGGATACCGGTATTACGAAACGTTCGGCGTGGCGCCCGCCTATGAATTCGGATATGGATTGTCCTACACGTCGTTTGAGTACAGCGGTCTCTCTCTCAGTTCCAATAAGTTTTCCGGCAGCGTCACCGCGGCTGTCAAGGTGAGAAATTCCGGGAACACTGCCGGCAGAGAAGTTGTGCAATTGTACCTGAGCGCTCCGGCCGGCAAGCTTGACAAGCCTTCCATGGAGCTGAAGGGATTTGCGAAAACGCGGCTGCTGCAACCGGGGGAGTCGCAGGTTCTCGAATTTAAAATAAGCTCCCGCGATCTTGCATCTTTTGATCCGGCCGCCTCAAGCTGGATTGCCGAAGCCGGAAAATATGAAGTGCGGATCGGCGCTTCCTCCAAAGACATCCGCCAGACCGCTTCCTTTGAACTTGAGAGGGGGCAAGCCGTGAAAAAAGAAAGCGCGGCCCTGGTTCCTAAAAGATCAATCGATGAAATAAAGCCGCCGCGCTAGGAGCTTGTCCTAGAATTAGGTTTCTTGTCTTCAGCTTCAATCAGAGCCACAAATACGTCTTCGAGCGAAGGCGATATTTCTTCCATCCTGCGGATGGCGATCGCCTGGTCGGAAAGGCGGGCGCGTATCGTGTTCATGCCGGATTCGAGATCTTCGACGGCCACATGCAACCCGCTTCCGAAAACGGCCGCATCGCCGATGCCCGGCAGATACTCCAGCGCCCGCATGGTGTCGAGGGGCGCGGAGGTCTCCAGATACAAAAGGGCGCCGGCATTCATGGCGGATCGCAGTTCCGAGGGGCCGTCGAGCGCGATTACCCTGCCGCGGTACATCAACGCGAGCCGGTGGCAGTACTCGGCCTCGTCCATGTAGTGGGTGCTGACAAAAATGGTATGGCCCGTTCGGGCCATTTCGCGTATCAGGCCCCAGAAAGCCCTGCGCGCGATGGGATCCACTCCGGAGGTGGGCTCGTCCAGAAACAGCACCGGGGGATCATGTAAAATGGCGCATCCGAGCGCCAGCCGCTGCTTCCATCCTCCGGCCAGAGTGCGGGTCAGGGAGCCGCGCTTCTCCGCGAGGTTGGCCATATCGACGACATACTGTTTACGCTGCTGTCGAAGTTTCTGAGGAACGCCATAAAGCCCTGCAAAGAAATCAATGTTTTGTTCAACGGTCAAATCGTCGTAGAGGGAGAACTTCTGCGACATATAGCCGATATTGCGGCGGACCCGATCCGATTCCGCGGATACGTCCAAGCCGTTTACCAGGGCTCGGCCGGAAGTGGGCGTCAACAGCCCGCAAAGCATGCGGATAGTCGTGGACTTTCCCGCGCCGTTGGGACCCAGAAAGCCGAAGATCTCCCCTTTTTTTACCCGCAGGGAAACATTGTCCACGGCGATAAAGGATCCGAAGGCCTTTACCAGATTATGCGTTTCCACCGCCCATCCGTTCATGGCGCCTCCGGCGAGTCAACCGCCCGCACCGTCCGGATAAAAGCCTCTTCCATGGTATCCGCTGAGGCGTTTTGTTTCAGGATTTCGGGCGCGTCGCAGCGTATCAAAGTCCCGCGGTGCATCAGGCCGACGCGATTGCAGCGCTCCGCTTCATCAAGATAAGCGGTGGCCATCAGAATGGTGATCCCCTCCTTCAACAACTGATATAGGATGGCCCAAAAGTCCCTGCGCGAAACCGGATCCACTCCATTGGTGGGTTCGTCCAAGAGAAGAATCTGCGGCCGGTGAAGGAGCGTGCACATAAGGGCCAACTTCTGTTTCATGCCGCCCGACAACTGGCCGGCATAGCGGTCGACAAATGGCTCCATCCGCGTCATTCGCAACAGCTGCGCCGTGAGCGCCATGCGTTCCGAACCGACGACGCCGAACAAATCAGCGTAAAATTCCATGTTTTCCCGGACGGATAAGTCCAAATAAAGGCCGAATCTTTGCGCCATGTACCCGATGCGGTCCTTCACCGCCCGAGGTTCAAGCGCCACGTCGTGACCCGCAATATGCGCGCTCCCTTCGGTGGGATCCAGCAGGCCGCCGAGCATGCGCAGCGTTGTGGTTTTCCCTGCTCCGTCCGGGCCCACCAGTCCGAATATTTCACCGGCTTCGACGGACAAATCCAGATTATGCACGGCGGTTAGTTCTCCGAAACGGCGCGTCAGGCCGCGCGTTTCAATGATCGCTTGCATATAAAGGCTTCACTCCAGGAGAATAACGGCATCCGCCGGCATATTGGATTTCAGTTCATGCTGCGGATTGTCCAGGTCGATCTTGATCCGGTAAACGAGTTTTACCCTCTCTTCCCGGGTTTGTATCTGCTTGGGGGTGAATTCAGCTTCCGAGGAGATAAAACTGACGCGCCCTTCATATTCCTTCCCGGGATAGGAGTCGGTGGTCACCTTTACCTTGGTCCCAATCTTTACACGGCCCAGGTCGGTTTCGTTGATGTAAGCGCGCAGCCACGGATGCTCGATATCTCCGATCGTTACCACGGTGGTGCCGGCTGCCAACACTTCCCCGACATCGGCGGATTTCACAAGCACCACGCCGTCTACGGGGGAAGCGGCAACCATGTCGGCGAGCTGCGACTCGATCAACGCCAGATTGGCTTTCGCCCGCTCTATCTCCGCGCTTCTTGTGGCCAGTTCCTGCTGGCGCCGTCGAATCTCCAGCCTGTTGACTTCCGCCTGCTTGATCGCGGCTTGGGCGCTTTGCACTTGCGCCGAAGCCGCGTCGATCTGCTCCCGGCGCGGGCCCGCCAAAACCAGAGCCTCCCGCTCCCTGGCCTGCTTGAATGCCGCCTCGGCGGTTTCCCACCGGCTTCGATATTGGTCATATTGAGCCGTTGAGATATCATCGTTTTCATAGAGCGATTTCGCGCGTTCCCAGTCACGTCTGGCGCGTTCGTATTCCGCCTGGGCCGATTCGACGGCTGCCTTTGCTCCTTCGATTTCCTGAGGCCTCGAACCGCTTTCCAGTTCCCGCAGCCGCGCCAGATGAGCGCTGAGATCCGCCTTGCGCTGTTCGAGCTCGGCCGCCAAGCTTTCTCGCTGCCAGGCTAAAGATGTTTCGGCCTGCGCCAACCGGGCTTCGGCAAGTTTCAGATTGGCAACTTCGCGGTCGCGCTGCGCCAGCAACTGGTCGCGGTCAAGCATGGCGATCACCTGCCCCTTTCTCACGACGTCCCCTTCATCCACCGTTCGTTCTATGAGCCTTCCGGAGGTTTTAAACGCTATGTTTACCTCGGTTAATTCGATGTTCCCGGAAACCTCGATCCGGTTTTTGGTGGCGGGTCCGGCTTTTCTGAAAAAAAGCACATAAACGGCTGCTGCAGCCGCTGCCAATATAATCAATATCAGAATTAGTTTTCGCATGCGTTCTGTTCTCCGAAAATCCGGCAACGAATCCTGTTCGGCGTCCTCTAATGAAATCTACTTCCAAGCATGCCTATGGCCTGTTCGAAGTCGATGCGCGCCAAGTTGTAATTGTAGAGTGCCTGGATCTGATTGTCACGCGCGCGCGCCAGCCGGGTCTGAGCGTCGGTCACCTCCAGGCCGTTCGCCATGCCGGCTTCGTAGCGCCGTTCAGCCTGGTCCAGTTCGTTCCGGGACAACTCCAGCCCCTCGTTCGCCGCGGCGACCTGCTCTTTTGAAGAATGGAGGCTGTCGAGGGCCAGACGTAATTCCAACTCTACTTGATCTTTAATGTCGTTGGTCCTCAATTTCTCCGCCCGGTATCGGGAAACCGCTTCCGCACGCCGCGCATCCATGCGTCCCCCGTCGAAGATGGGGATATTGAGGGTAACGCCGTAAACGCGCGTCGGGCGGGATTCGTTTAGCCGCGAACCGATAGCGCCGTAGTCTCCAAAAGCGGCCAGGGAGGGGAGGCGCTCCATGCCGGCTGCGCTGGCCGAAAGGCGCGCGGCGTTCTCGCGCTCCCGCTGAGCCTTAAGGTCGGGCCTTGTATCCAGCGCAAGCTTTTTAGCCTCTTCAAGCGTCATGGTTTCCATGGAAACATATTCCATCTTGTCCGTGAGATCGAGCTCCGTGTCCAGGGGCAGGTTCAATACGCGCAGCAGCCGCATATGCATGCTGCGGCGTGAATTTTCAGCCGCCAACAATTCCTGACGGTCGTTAGCCAGCTGGACCCGCGCCCGGGTGATTTCGATGCCCGTTCCGGTTCCTGATCTCTTCTGGTTTTCGGCGCGGTTCAAGATTGCCTCCGAGAGTCCCACGTTGGCCTCGGCGGTGTCGACTTCAGCGTCCGCGCGAACTGCGGCCAGATAAGCCCGGGCGACCTGTCCGGCCACGCTTTCCTTTGCGCCGGCCGCGTCGGACAAAGCGGCCGATACTCCCGCGCGCGAAGCCTGATAGTGCCGTATGGAGCTGAAGTCAAAGATGGTCTGGGAAGCCGTAATGCGCGCGTCCATGACTTCATAAGGCCCAACCAGCGACGGGAACCTGAAAAAGGATCCGGGCCCCGTCGGAATGTCGAACTGCAAGCCGTTGGCCCGAAGATTTGCGGTCTGATTGCGATAAACCGCGGACGAATCCAAGTTTGGAAGCAACGCGGCGCGGGACTGGGCGGAACGCGACCGAGCTTGGCTTAAGGCTTCATCCGAAAGCTGAATCTGAACATTCCCTTCGGGCGCCGTCGCCATTTGCACGGCCTGCTTGAGACTCAGGACAAGGATATCGCGTTCCGGCTGCCGGTCGGTTGCCACAGCGAGCGAAGTTGGAAACAAAAGCAGAAACCACCAATGCCTCATCGTTTCACCTCAGTTTTATTCGAGTCACAATGAAAAGAAGGGGCTGCGAATTCGCAGACCGGAAATTACACCATGATCCGCCGGGAACCCTTTCTCAAGGTTGCCCTGCCGTAAACGGCTTGAGCCGTTCTTTTGACATCTTATCTTAATTACCCGTCTGATTTTAAGAAACATTATGCCGGGGTTGCTATTGCGGACGGCTGAAATTGCGCGCGGCGCGGGATTTTTTTGATAAGATTAAAATTTTCTATGGCTCCTGGAGAGAAAGATGGATTTCATGGGCACGGCTGTTGCGCTTACCATAGCAGGATCGGATCCCTCGGGCGGCGCGGGGATTCAGGCGGACCTGAAAACGTTTCACCAGCGGGGGGTTTACGGCGCCAGTGTTCTGACGCTGGTGACCGTTCAGAATACGCAAGAAGTTCGATCAGTGGAAATTCTGTCTCCGGAAATCGTGGCCGCCCAGTTGGAGGCGGTGTTGGACGATATCCCGCCGGCGGCGGCAAAAACGGGCGCTCTCGGCAATTATGAAATTATCCGGCTTGTGGCCGAAAAAGCGCGTGATTTTCGATTCCCCCTTATTGTGGACCCGGTAATGATCAGCAAGCACGGGCATCGCCTCATGGAGGAAGAGGGAATCGCGGCCATGAAGGAGCTTTTGCTTCCAGAAGCTTTTCTGGCCACCCCCAATTTGAGCGAAGCCGGCATCCTGGCGGACATGACGGTTTCTGACATTCCCTCGATGGAAGAATCCGCGAAAAGGATTGCGCGGCTAGGGCCGAGGTCCGTGTTGGTCAAGGGAGGCCATTTGGAAGGGGAAGCAGTCGATGTTCTCTACTCGGCGGGGACTTTTACCCATTACAGCGCGGCGCGGATCCATACAAAACATACGCATGGGACCGGCTGCACCTATTCGGCGTGCATAACGGCCGAGATCGCTAAAGGCCGCGATCTTGCGGATTCGGTGAAGATCGCCAAGAGCTATATCACCAAGGCCATTGAAACAAATCCCGGATTGGGCAAAGGCGCCGGGCCGGTGAATCATCATGCTTCCGCCGGGCAATAAAAACCTCGTCTTTTTGCCTGCCGGAATCTATTCTTAACCCGGCATGCAGCCTTTTAATTCAAAATGGAGATAAGCAGGATGGCCAGTTCACCTAAACGCCCGCTGAAGGCATATCGTAATCCGGAATTTTTAAACAGCAATGACGCCCGGTTGGTGCGTGTTTTAAGCGAATATCTGGAACCCGCAAGCCGGCTGAAAAAGCAGCGCGTGAAGGATACCATCGTATTTTTCGGCTCGGCGCGGATCCTTCCGCTCGAAGAGAGCCAAAGGCGGCTTGCGGAATTGAGACAGCGGTCTCTTTCGGAAGAGCGGGAAGGCGTGCCGTCGGCGGAAGAAATCACGCGGGCGGAAAGATCGGTGCTTTTGTCCCGTTATTACGAGGAAGCTGCGGTCCTATCCGGATTGATTGTGCGTTGGGCCAAGACTCTGGACGGCGGTCTCAAACGTCTGATGATATGTTCCGGCGGAGGGCCCGGAATAATGGAAGCCGCAAATCGCGGAGCGCACCAAGCAGGCGGCCAATCGATGGGGCTGTCGATCAGCCTCCCGTTTGAACAGAAAATCAATCCCTATGTGCCCGACGAGCTGGCATTCGAATTCCATTACTTCTTCATGAGGAAGTTCTGGTTTGTATATCTTGCGAAGGCGCTGGTGATTTTTCCGGGAGGTTTTGGAACCCTGGACGAGACGTTTGAAATCCTTACGCTGGTGCAGACAAAAAAGACGCACGCAAAAGTGCCGGTCTTGATGTACGGTTCGGAATACTGGAAAGAAATTTTGAATTTAGATGCCATGGCGCGCTGGGGGACAATTTCTCCGGCCGATTTGAATCTGATCCACCGTTCCGACGATCCTTACGAGGCGTTTGAATATCTGAAAAGCGAAATCACCGCGATTCATAATCTATAAAGCCGGCGGCCGGTTTCGGCGGGCGGTTGTTGGGGACAAATTATGGACGATTTTCTGCTGGAACGCCGGTACGAAGAAGGTCCGGCGTCCCCCAAAGATCATCGGCATGCGACCGAAAGAGATCGGGACCGCATTCTTCACAGCGCGGCATTCCGGCGGCTGCAGGGAAAGACCCAGGTTTTCGGAATCGGCCAGGCTGATTTCTACCGTACGCGCCTGACTCACAGCGTCGAAACCGCCCAGATCGCCAGAGCGATCGCGCACAATCTTCTTATCGAGCAGCCGCTCCTGCAGCACTGCCTTTCCCCGGAGCTGGCCGAAGCGGCGGCTCTTGCGCATGATCTGGGGCATCCGCCCTTCGGGCATGCGGGGGAGCAGACGCTCGATTCGTGCATGAGGGAAATAAGCCGGCAAGCGCGGCTGACCGGCGAGCGGAGTTTGAGGTTCGAGGGGAATGCCCAGACCTTTCACATACTCGTGGCGGCCGAGCCGAAATCGCCCAACTATCCGGGTTTGAATTTGACTCGGGCTACGCTGGCAGGCGTTCTTAAATATCCCTATGAGCAGAGCGTCGGCAACGATAAATTCATTTTTTCTTCGGATCTTCCCGCGGCCAAATGGGCGCTCAAGCGCGGGGGCCATCTTCTTAAGTCCGGACGCCAGGAAAAGCGGCAGCGGGAGAAGACTTCGATTGCATGCCAGATTCTGGATTGGGCGGATGATTGCGCGTATTCGATTCACGATGTGGAGGACGCGCTGCAAGCCCAGTTCCTGCATCCCGGGGACCTTGACCAGGTTCGGTTCGCCCGGCGGGTATTTGTCCATTATGAGGAAACGCGCAAAGAAGAGACCGTTCCGGAATTGGATTTCGACGAATTTCGAGAGCGATTGCTTGACCTGAAAAAGAGAATTGTGTTTCCCGAACACGGCGATGAGCGAGCGCACCGGAAAGCGGCAATGAGAAACATTCTCAACGACCTGATCACGTCGGTTTCGGTCCAATACGCCCCCGGCGGCCGGCGAGCCGATTTCTCCTGGCGCCTTATTGTGCCCAGCGAGTCCCGTATCCTCTCCGTGCTATGCAAGTCCGTGATCTGGGAAGCGGTGATTACCGACCCTCGTGTGGCCGCCATGAGCACCAAGGGGAGGGAAATTCTGCGGGATCTCTTCCATTTACTGCTGGACGAAGTTCTGAAGAAGAAAAGCGTTGTGCTGTTTCCGCGATACTGCCGCCCCATTATTGAAAATTGCCTCGGGAAAGGGCCGGCGGAAGCCGCTCGCGCCGTCTGCAATTTTCTGGCGCTGATGACCGACATGGACGCACTGAGGCTTCACGCGCTGCTTCGCGGTTCGAAGGCATCGTCGGTTTTTGATTTCATTTAACCCGCATTAATGAAGGCCGGCCCGCGACAAAAGGGACCTCAGTCGGCGCGGTCATGGTTCGGGGCCCGGTTTCAGCCCTGCCTGCGGCCATGCTGTCCAGACATTTCCGGCGGGAGCGGTATTTACAGGAAATGCGGAACGCCAGAGCGTGACGCTCCACCATTTGGCCGCTTCGAACCATGAGATGGGAGATACTCGGATTCTGACCATGCCCTGCTTGACAGCGCTCAGAACGGAGCGGACGTCGTCGGGTTCGCTGTATATGTAAGTAAAGGTGCGGCCCAACTGCCAGAGATAATGGATGTCCCCGCATCCTACCAGGGGCTTTCCGCTTTTCGCCGCAAGATCCATGCCTCGCCGGTTGAAGTTCAACCCGCGAATCTGAAATCCCGAGTACTCTATGGCATCGAAAAGATCGAGGTTCCTTTCAAGCTCGCGCCCCAGGCACCCGGCGCCGGGGAAGAACGGATGCGGGGCGACGACAAGAGTGTCCGTCCGGCGGCGCTCCTTTATTTTTTTGAGCGCGTTCAGGTCCTCGGCGCTTGCATGAAAGTTGTAAACGAGCACGTGGCGCCTTCTTTCGGTGGATACCTCCATGCCGGGGATCAGCGTGATGCCGTGATTCCGGGCATAATCGGAAAGCGCTGCCGTCCATACGTCCTTGTCATGGCAAGTGATTGCAAGAACCTCATAACCAAGCGCCGCCGCAGTGGATATCAACTGTTCCGGGGTATGGCTGCATATCCTATAATCCATGGGATCCAGGTTGCAGTGCGCGTGCAATTCCGCCCGCAGCCAGCGCTTTTCCGCTTTGATGCCGCCGTTCAACTTCCGTTCTCCTCTCCGGATAAAATATGTTTGATGGACCGTTTCATCTTATCGGCCGGAATCCTTCATTTTTGAAAACAATGTGCAGGCATTATAAAATTTCGACGAAACGACCGCAAAGCGGCATATTCTAATTCTTGGGCGGGCTCGCAGCCACAAAAGGGAAATCGGACAGCGGTTCTCGGAAAAGTTGACACTGCGGCGGCGGTTTTATAGGCTTTCAGCCTTTGGATTTCTCAAACGCACGGCTTTTTTGGGCGGCATTGCCCCAAAAGGCGGTGCCTCGATGTCATACTCAATGAGAGGCGGCTAAGGTCATGTCGGAGCTAAAACTTCCTTCTCGTTCGCAGGATTTTTCTGAATGGTATAACGAACTGGTGCTTCGGGCGGAACTGGCCGATTATGCCCCGGTGCGCGGTTGTATGATTATCCGGCCTTACGGCTGGGCGCTGTGGGAGAATATCCGGGAGTCTTTGGATCGGCGCTTCAAGGCGACCGGCCACCTGAACGCCCAATTCCCGATGCTGATCCCGCGCAGTTTCATTGAAAAGGAAAAATCGCATGTGGAAGGCTTCTCGCCCGAACTGGCGGTGGTTACTCACGGAGGGGGAGAGGAACTGGAAGAGCCGCTTATTATCCGGCCGACATCGGAAACCATTGTCGGGCACTCCTTCGCCAAATGGATCCAGTCCTACAGGGATCTGCCTCTTTTGATTAATCAATGGAATAACGTAGTCCGTTGGGAGCTGCGGACCAAGCTGTTTTTAAGGACTCTGGAATTCTTCTGGCAGGAGGGACACACGGCGCATGCGACCTTTGATGAAGCGGAAGCGGAAACTCTTCAAATGCTTGAGATCTACAAGGACTTTGCCGTGAACGAAGCCGCCGTCCCCGTGATTGCCGGACGGAAATCCGAATCCGAGCGCTTTGCGGGGGCCGACCAAACTTATTCCATAGAAGCGTTGATGGGCGACGGAAAAGCTCTTCAATCAGGCACATCCCACAATCTGGGCCAAAACTTCGCCAAAGCGTTCGATATCCGCTACCTGGATAAGAACGGAGCTCTGCAATACTGCTGGACGACTTCCTGGGGGCTGTCCACGCGCTTCATCGGCGCGATTATTATGGTTCATGGAGACGATCAGGGATTGATTCTGCCTCCGCGCCTGGCTCCTTATCAGATGGTGATTGTCCCCATTTTTAAAAGCGACGAAGAAAAAGTCCCGGTCATGGAAACCGCCCGCAGGATTCAATTGGAATTGCAGTCCGCGGGTTTGCGCGTAATTCTGGACGAACGGGAAGGGTCCAGTCCCGGCTTTAAATTTAATGATTGGGAAATGCGCGGTGTTCCTCTCCGCATCGAAATCGGGCCGAAAGATGTCGCTAAAGGCTCTGTGGTTCTTGCGCGGCGAGACAAGCCCGGCAAAGAGGGCAAATCGTTCGTTCCGCAGGAGGGGATCCAAGCGGCCGCAACTCAGTCGCTGGATTTGATCCAAAAGGCGCTTTTGAACCGCGCGCGCGATTTCCGGGATGCCAATACCCGGAGCCCCAAGAACTATGACGAATTCCGCGCGGCCGTGGAAAAGGGGTTTGCCTATTCGTTCTGGTGCGGAAGCGCTCAATGCGAAAAGAAAATAAAAGACGACACCAAGGCCACTCTGCGGTGCATTCCCCTGGAGCCTTCAAAGGAAACAGGGACCTGCATCTGTTGCGGCCGGCCGGCCCAAGAAAGGGCGTTCTTCGCCAAGGCATATTAACCACTCGCTGCGCGGCCTTAACCCGGATTATTCAGTGCGCCCCAACGGCGCAGATCACCGGTGGGTGAA
>CAZDMR010000028.1:0-50060 GCA_964506795.1 uncultured Acidobacteriota bacterium
GGAGGCGAACAAAACCGTCCTTTGGAAATTCAGTTTGCATTGGCCCCCTCCTTTCGCTTATCCCCGGGCGTTTGCGGCTTGTAGTCTTCAAGGGCGCCGCAAGCGATCAAAGCCCGTTGCAGCCGGTAAAGCTCAGGGGCGATAAAATCCAATAGCCCAAGGCTTTTGGGGTCCTTGGGGAGGCGGAGAATAATTCGCTCTATCCCCCGGGGTCCGGCGTGGATGATCATTCTGTTGCTGCTCATAATGTACCTCCACCTAGGTAACCGTATTCAGCACGGAAAACCGGAAGTGCAAAATGCAACTTTCTTTAGTTTTTTGTGATTGCGAATGATTTCTTGAGGGGTGTGCCGATGGAAATGCTTTATTTGGAAAGCATAAAGGCGTGCAGGTCTTCCATCATTTTTTGAATGCGGAGGCGAAGCGCCCGATCAGTTATGCCGCGTTCTGCCGCCAGGGTTCCATAGTCTTTCACGGAGGTCCGTGATTCCTCCACGGCGCTAAAGGCGTCCCTATGCTCAGGGTGGATTGCAAGAAATTTGTCAATATCAATTCGGGCCTCAGCCGAGCCGAAACCAATTGATTCTGCGGAATTCGATTTTTCATCCGCAATTTTCATAATCTCTTCCAAGTCGCGGCCCTCTTCGCGTGTCGTATGCCCCGACCGCAGGGAGTCACGTGCTCGATCCGCTATCCGTCGCGGGAAGATATCCCACGTCCCTTCCAGAGCAGTGCGCAGAGCCTGCAAGGGATCCATCCCGGCATATTCGCGCTCACTTTCCAATACTTCAAATATGCGGTCCGGGATATCTTCTTCGGCATCCTGGCGCTTCCAATCGGGGTACTGCCTTAAGGTTTGATATAAATTCCTCGAAACGGATTCTACGAGCTTCCTTTGCGACTCATTCCAGGAATCGTCGAATTCAAATCCGGCCTTATTGTCTCGCATCAACGCGAAGCACCATTTCAAGATTGCCGCATGGGCGCCGATGTGAAGCAAGCTCCTTCGATGCATTTCTGCTTCTACTGCGGGGCCAGCTATCCAGCCTGTGTATGCGACCAGGGCGTATTTGGGAGTTAACGCAGAGCCTTCGATATGATCCAAAATAGCCTTGCGGATCAGCGTATCGAAAAAGAGCAGCGTTCGTTCTTTCGGATCGGTTATCTCCGCAGGCGCAAGAAACCGGATTCCGATTTGAACGGAAGTCCATGCTTCGTACAGATGCGTTAAATCATTCGGAGAAAGCCTTCCCCAGCTGGCCGAAGCTAAGCGCCGCACCGTAAATTCAGCGGCTTTCCCGAACATATCCCATAACCTATCGTAACCAGGAAGGTCAAACAGCCGGCGCTTCGCTGAATCACCCCATCGGCTTTCGTTCTCAATCCATACTTCGCGGTAAAGCTCCGGCCAAAGGGGTGCATTGGCCGCTCGATTGAAGTTTAATTCTTTGGTTACCTTCAAGAAGAAAGGTAAGGGATCGTATTCGCGCGGTTTGAATTTTGCTTGCTGCGGTTTATTTTCCATGCGTCACCTTCCTGCGTGACTCCTGATTGTGGATGCCCGGCATTCCGGTTCAGGAAGAAACCGGCTTTCGGTAGCTAGCCTAGCCGGGCAGTCTCAATTATATCATTGAAAAATACTGATCTAAAGACCTAGAATTTACGATGAGAAATAAGAAATCCAAAACGAGGTGAAAAAAACCATGAAAATCGTCCTTAGGGTTATCCTTTTGGCTGCTGCGATAGCTCTGATTGTTCCCTCAATACCTGCTCAAACGATCTTTGACGCGCCGGAGCCGCAGGAACCTAAAAAGAAAATTCTCGGAACCATTTTCGATGACTTGGAGAACAAGCCGAGCAAATCCTACTTGGGCAAATTATCCAAAAATCCATACGATCCTGATTCCATTTCAAACAAATTTGGCAGTCACGGGAGTCCCCTTTCACCGAACAGTATCAACAACAAATTAGGGAAATATGGAAGTCGCGTCAGCCCAAACAGCGTGAACAATCCGCTTGCGACGGATACCCCGATAATCATAGGAAGTGATGGAAAGTACCTTGGCAAGGCGAGCTCCAATCGTTTCGACCCGGACTCTATTTCCAATCCATACGGACGTTACGGCTCCAAATATTCGCCCGACAGTGTAAATAATCCTTACGGGAAATACGGCAATCGTTACAGCCCCAATAGCGCAAGAAACCCGTATGCTATCTCGGCACCAAAGATCTATGCCCCATCAATAAATCCGTCGCAGAGATTACCGTCGCTGCCTAAATTGCCGGAGCTGCCGAAGCTGTTAAGGGACCAATAAGTGCCGTTGATTATGAAACAAAAAATCAAACATATTAAATGAAGCCAGGTGGATCGGCAAAAGACAATGCTTTCGAGATTTATATTTCTAGCATTTGTTTTGGAATGTTACTAAACTAGCTAGCATTGGTTTTGTGATTTCCAAAACGCATTCTGGCCAGAGTCAATAGATGGATCTTGCGGAAAGAACAGAAAGATATAAAGCCATTGAAGAGAAGCGATCTCGGCCTCTGATAGCCTATGCAACAAGCACACGCCCTATGGTGAAAGCTATGATGGCTGGCGATGCAGTCCGGGAATTCATCGATCAAATCGACGCAATCCGAAATACAAACAGTGTAGATGTGCTTATCCATAGCACTGGAGGTGACGCCCTTGCCGCATGGAAACTAATGTCGGTACTAAGAGAGCGATTCGAACATGTGGCAGTATTGGTGCCATATATGGCTTTTAGTGCGGCTACGATTTTCGCAATGGGCGCGGATGAGATTATAATGCATCCACACGCTTCGCTTGGTCCAATTGATCCTCAAATAACAATCACATTGCCGGATGGTAAAAAGAGACAATTTTCATACGAGGATGTGGGTGCTTTTCTACGATTTTTAATAGAGGATGTCAAAATCAGCGAACAGGTACACATATCGACAATCATTGATCGTTTATTTTCGGCGGTTGACCCTCTCAATGTGGGTGCAGCAAAAAGAGCGAGTGAATTGTCCTCTTCGGTGGGGGAAAGACTTCTTCTCTTACACATGAAAAGCGTTGAAGAAAAGGCAAGAGCCAGTCAAATTGCCATGGACCTCAACAAAAGCTTTTTCGCGCACGGCGATGCTGTTTCTCGCTCAAGAGCGAAAGATTTACACCTGAAGATTGCCGATGACGATAAACAATTGGAGGCATTGATATGGTCGGCCTACCTAGGTCTCGAGAGTTATATGGAGCTTCGTAACCCTTTTAATCCGTTCGAATATCTTTTGAGAGATTCAACTATAGCCGCCAGGCTGAAACCGACGGCACCTCTGGTATTACCTGCCAATACGCCTCCGAATTTGATCGATCAAATTTGGAAAAGTGTCGCCCAGCAATCAATCCAAAATCTTGCAGGACCGGAGGCGGAAGTGGAATATTCTGTTGTCAACGCGGTAGTAGAAAGCCCCAGGATCGCATCCGAATTCAGGACTAAAGGAAAGTTATCGGCGTGCCGATTAGTAGGAGGGAATATACAGGTATCCGGAACTGATATAGAGGCTTCCTGGCATAGAGTGGAGATCCCCACTCTGACAAATGTTCCTGCTTCTATGGTATGATAATAATTGTAAAAATCGGGAGGTTGAGATGACAGAAAAGGCGTTTTTTGAAGAAGATGTTAGTACGCCCGACGTCTATCGAAGCACTCCATTTCAATTTGATCGCACTGTAATCCCCGCACAGCAAACAAAAACATATGGAAAGACTATCTTGTTTGGAGAGCTGTGGGAGGGAAAGATCAAAGATCTAAAATACGATTTAAAACCACTGTCTTCCGAAGCCTCGCTTCAGGACGATTAACGCGTTTTCATTGATGCTAATTCGAAGTAAACAAGGCGCTATTTGCAAATCTATATGCGGCGATCCACACCTCACAATTTCAGCACTGCTTTTGATTCGTGTGCGTTTTTATATATTTTGACGCATTGTCGATGCACACTCAAGTGACCGGCATTCCCATTCCTGTCGCCGTCGTTTCATTCGCATTACATTAGACTGCTACATAGGCTAAGCCAACCTATGCTCTCATCTTAACAACCTTTTCCGTTGGCTTCGTTGTTGCGAATGCGCTCCAGCGGTCCATGAGCATTCGGCGCTTTTCAAACAGCGTCGTTCGCAGATATGCCGCTTCGACCTTGCTCTCGACTTGGTGAGCCAAAGACGCCTCGACCACGCTCCGCTGCGTATTGGTCCTTTCCTCCGCCCAGTCCCGGAAAGAGCTTCTGAAGCCGTGCACTGTGATATCGGTTCGCCCCATGCGCCGGAGTGCCATTGCCAAGCTCATGTTCGAAAGCGGCTTTCCCTCGGACCGGCCCGCGAAGACATATCCTTCGCCGTGAGTGAACAGCTTTGCAGCTTTCAGGATTTGCAAGCAGCGTTCAGACAGCGGGACACGATGCTCGACCCTGGCTTTCATGCGCTCTGCGGGGATTGTCCAGGTTCGCGATTCAAGGTCGATCTCCGCCCATTTTGCCAGGATAACTTCCCCTGTCCGGGCCGCGGTCAAAATCAAGTATTCCAGCGCAAGTTTGCTTTGCGTTCCGACATTGCCAGCCTTCCATAGTGATTCGATGAATTCGGGAACCTGCGTATAGGGCAGGGCCGCAAAGTGCTTCTTCGGATTGCTATGCTTCGGCAGGACCTTCGAAACGCCCTCCACGGGATTATCGCCCGGTCTCCATCCCTTCGCCTTCGCGTATGCGAATACGGTCCGAAGGCGCTGCTTTATCCGGCGGGCCGTCTCCGGTTTCTCCGTCCATATCGGCGTCAATACTTCGAGAATGTCCTTCGATTCGATTTTGTCAATCTGCCGGTTTCCTATCTTCGGGATAACGTAAGCTTCGAGCGTTGAAAGCCATTGTGCCGCGTGCTTCCGATTGCGGAATGTTCTTGAGTGTTCTGCATGGACCTGCCGCCCCGCCTGCTCAAAAGTCGGGATTACCCGCTTTTCATGCCGGCGCTCCGCGAGGGGATCCCCGCCTTTGCGGGCTATCTTACGAAGTCTCGCCGCTTCCTCGCGTGCTTCGGCCAGGCTGACGGTACGAAACGATCCAAGCCCCAATTCACAGCGTTTGCCATGAATGACAACCCGCAATGCCCACCGTTTCGCGCCTGATTCATCCACTACCAAATAGAGACCGTTTCCATCGGCATGCCTGCTGCCCGGCTTCGCGTTGCGGATTGTCACAGCCGTCAATCTCTTTACCGGATGCTTATGACCCATTTTCGCCGCTCTCTCAAAAGGGGATTCGAACTCGCACCCCCCAGCGCACCCCCCAGAAATTCGTGACTGCAAGCATACTCCGGCGACCGTCGGCGAACAATACATTTCTTGGGAACCGCATGAATAAAGGGGATTTCTGAACGGCTGCGAACGCCGGGGAATTTCAGTAAGGCGGACACCCTCTCCGCCATTCATTTCTGGGTCCATTCCCGAACACAAAAAGCCTGCAGATTCGTTGATTTCGCCCTCCCGCGTTTCCCGAAGGAACCTTCAAGCCGGGCGCTGTTGGAGTCTTGTTTTCTTGGAGGCTCGATCCTGCCGGCGGCGTTGGCGATTTCCTTGGAACCTCGTTTGAAAAATGGAAGACGGCGCGCATGGGATTGCCTGTTGAGTTCCGGCCGATGTCCTATGATCTCCGGCATCTGTCTTTGTTGCGGCGGCGAAGCCATAAACTATGCCGCATACAAAATATATCAACATAGATTTGCGCCTATTGCAGGATCAGATATATCATGGCCGCTGCGGCGGTCATTTTCCAAATAATCCGGACCGGGGATTTTGCAGCGGGAGGAGATATGTTGTTCGGAGCCATTGAAGCCGGAGGAACTAAATTCGTATGCGGCATGGGAACCGGTCCCGATAATCTAAAGACCGTCAGCGTACCGACCACAACGCCGGAATCAACTATTGCCGAGGTGATTCGGTTCTTTCAGAGTTCGGAAGAACCGCTTCAATCGATCGGGATCGGATCCTTCGGCCCGGTTGACCTTCATCTTGGATCCCCCACTTACGGGTTTATCACTTCGACTCCAAAAACGGGATGGCGGGACACCGATATCAGAGGAGCTATCGCCGCTGCAATGGAAGTGCCGGTGGGATTTGACACCGACGTTAATGCCGCCATATTGGGGGAGGCGCGCTGGGGAGCCGCTGTCGGCTTGCGCGATTCGCTTTACATAACGGTGGGAACCGGCATCGGCGGCGGTGCGCTTGTCGGCGGCAGCGTTTTGCACGGCATGTTGCATCCGGAGATGGGGCATATCCTCATTCCGCACGACCGTTCAGCGGATCCGTTTGAAGGAATTTGCCCTTTCCATGGGGACTGCCTCGAGGGTCTGGCTTCGGGTCCCGCCATTCATTCCCGCTGGGGAATTCCTCCGGAGGAGCTGCCCGCGGATCATTCAGCTTGGCTCCTGGAAGCTCATTACCTGGCCCTCGGGCTTGTTTCTTGGATCTGCAATCTTTCTCCTCAAAGGATTATTCTAGGCGGGGGCGTTATGCAGCAGTCCAGTTTGTTTCCAATGATCCGAAGCGAACTGCCTGGTCTGCTAAACGGATATATCCAAACCCATGAGCTTAGTTCCGGCCTCGACGAATATATTGTTCCGCCTAAGCTCGGCGGCCGCGCCGGAATACTCGGTGCGCTGGTGCTTGCCGAAGAAGCATTGAAACAGCGATAGTCGCCCTTGAATACTCCCGGCGCGCAAAGCCGCATGCACACATTCGCTGAATTCGGCAAGCAAATGCTACCAGCGGTATTGGATAACCGGCGCATCCGGGTCCTTTATCCAATCCTCGATGGAACCATCATAAACTTGGACGTTTTGGTAACCCAGTATTTCCGAAAAAACAAACCACCAAGTCGGAGCATATCCCCCTACTCCGCAATATAAGATGATTCTCTTTTGCAGATCGCTTCCTATTAAGCCCGCCGCTATTGCTTCAAGTTCCTTCCGTGCCCTATAGGTTCCTTTTGCGGTAAAGGCCCACGAAATGGGCAGACAAAGCGCTCCCGCGATATGCCCCGCTTTGGGGCCGACCATCCACGGAGAGACTCCGAAAAAATCTTCGGGCATGCGGTTGTCCAAAAGAATCGTTGTATCAGGTGAATTCAGCAAATAGGATTCCACCTCTGATTTTGAGACAACGATTTTCTCTTGGAACGCGCCGGTATAGTTCTTTGGCTTCGGGGTGAAGGCTTCGCGGGAAATTGCTTTGCCTTCGGATTCCCATTTATTAAAACCTCCGTCGAGAATGGCGACGCTCTTCACTCCGCCGTATATAAGCGTCCAGGCCCAGCGCGTGGCGTGTCCCCGGTCGAAATCGTTATTGCTTTTGTTGACCAGGACAACCTTAGTGTCGGACCCGATTCCCGCCTTGCCGATGAGATCACGCAGCATCTCCGGATCGGGGAGTTCAAGAAGCAGCCCGTTTTTGTTTACCCACCATTTTCCGACCGGAACATTGCCGGACTGAGGTATATGGCCCGCGGAATATTCATGCTCATCACGACCGTCGATTACCAGCAGGTCCGAATCGTTAAGGTGGCTCGCAAGCCACTCCGTGCTGACAAGAGGATCGATCCCTCTCTCACTATAATCCCGCTCCGCGGCTGAAAGCGTCATGCATCCGATCGTCACAACCGCCCCATAAAAAACCGATAAAATCTTATTCATAAAACCTCCCTCTGCAATAGACACATAATCCGGATTATTCGTGAGGCTCTTTCTTCCCCGTTTATTCGTCGTCACGCTTGGGGAAGCATCTTTCTCCTTCCGCGAAGAAAGCGGGATTCCAGGAATCAAGGTCCGAACTCATCTTTATTCGCAAGAAGCTATATCATTGTACAACATCTATGAAAACAATATCGCCCGGCCGGATTATTAAACCAGATTATTCACGAAGCTGCTATTGGCCCCGCGGACCTTTGGAAATTCTCGCGGGAGAATATGCGCGAGCTACGCTGGACATTCGGAGCGTTTCATGCAAAATAGCGGAATTGAGCTGCTTCCGGCGAAGATGGATTACGTTTGATTTATAAGCTGCAAATTAGCATATAATCGGAGGCTTGTTCCAACATCGTGGAATTCTATCCAAGTAGGAGATGAAAAATGCCGGAAGACTTTAAGCCGTGGACGTGGAAGCCGCCTGAAGGCGTTTCCGCCATCGATTGCAGTGTTTCCCGCCATGACGCTTACGACAAATTGTCGGGACAAGGGCTTTACACAAGGGATGTAAATTTCCCCGGAATGCTGTACGCCAAAATCCTTACGTCGCCTTATGCCCACGCAAGAATCGTGCGTATGGACGCCAGCAAAGCGGAGGCGTTGACAGGAGTCCGGGACATACTCAGATTCGACGATCCGGATATTGCGCTTGAGAATTCCACGGGCGGCTATTGCTCCAGCCAATACAATATCCTCGCTCTTCCCGGCACAAGCGATTTCTTCCAGCACCCAATGGGAGTCGTCGTGGTGGCCGACACTGAAGGGATATGTGACCGCGCCCTCCGGCTTATTGAAATAGAATGGGAGGAACAGCCCTTCATCCTGGATATGGAAGAATCGTTGAAGCCGGACGCGCCGAAAATCATGCCCGAGGTTTTGCGATTAAATCCGCAAGCAAAGGATCCGAATACCGTCTGGATCAGAACCACCGAAATCGGAGACGTTCAAAAAGGATTCGCCGAAGCGGATAAAACCATCGAATATACGATCAAAAGAGCCCCTAATACCACGGCGGGGGTGGAAGCCATGGCCTGCGTTGTCAAATCCAGGGGCGATTTTCTGGATATATGGCCGCATCATACGGCCCACATGCGGCCGGTTTTGAGCACTCCAAGCGTTCCTTCAATCGGGCTGTCGGGAGTTTCAATCGGGCAGCAAACTCCTCAAATCGATCTCGACTCAAATGCGACAGGCCGGTTCAAACCCCTCGCCCCCATTTGTGAACACAACAAAATAACCGTGTCCTTGCCCTACCAGGGAGCCTGGTACGGCGGCATTGCGTGGCTGGGTTATTCCACGGCATTCATCCGCATGGCTGCAATCCTTGCAAGGAGAGCGAAGAACCGGCCGGTGAAGTTGTTGTACGATGAGAGCAACTTTTATTTAAACGGGGACGAGGCGGCGACCTATCGTTGCAAGGTCGGCGCGAAGAAAGACGGAACCATCACGGCATGCGACTGGCATGTTGTGGGCCCCTTTGGGGAGCTGCACATAGAAAAAACACATGAGTCCACCGGCATTCCCAACCTGCGCAACAAACAGGAATGGGCTCTGGTCAACCACGGCCACCACATATGCTTCAGGCACGGAGCGCACTGCTGCGTGCCTCATAACGTGATGTTCGACCGGGTCGCCGCTGAATTCGGTTTGGATCCGACGGAGGTCGCCCTCAAGAACGACGGATGCCGGGGCCATTATTGGGACTGGGTGACGCAGTACCAAAAGGAGAATGGATTCCCCCAGAGGCAAAGCCTTAAGGAAATCATCAAACTCGGGAAAGCGGCGATTCAATGGGATCAAAAGTGGCACGCTCCGGGTTCCATGAAGCTGGCAAACGGGAGGATGCACGGCCTAGGCTTCGTCTCCATCAATGAATGGAGCTGGATTGCAGGCAGAATGTACGCTTGCCTCATACTGAGCGAGGGAAAGCTCACTATCGTTGGGGATCGCACGGATTTCGGAATGGACACCGTATCGGCCTTCCGCCACTGCGTCGCCGCGGAAGCGGGATTAAGATACGAAGACACCGTCGTGCAGCAGCAGCAGTCGGATGCTGGAGCTTACAAGTTCTGGGTTCCGGGCGGATCCATGGGCATCAGCCTGACCACTCCTCAATTAGTGGTCGCCGCCAGGGAGCTGAAACGGAAGATTCTCGATTACGCCGTGCGGCCACGGAGAAGTTTCATGGGGAAATCCGAGCCATCCTTTTTCCCAGGCAGGAAAGCCGAGGATCTTGATGTCAAAGAGGGATTTGTTTTTGAAAAAGCAAATCCGGCCAACAAAAAAAGCGTGAAGGAAGTGGCGCATCCATTCTGGAGCGATGATCCGGCGATTGTCCACCCTGTCGCTCCGGCGGTCAGCGGCTTGACGTTAAACGGGAAGCCGCATCCCCAGATGTATATCATGAGCAGGCAGGCGCATTTCATTGAAGTCGAGGTGGATACTGAAACGGGTGAAGTCATTGTAACCAATTTGGTATGCGCCAACGATGTCGGCCACCTCTTCAGCAAACGCGGGGCGGAAGCACAGCAATACGGCGGCGCGATTATGGGTTTGGGAAGAAGCGCAACGGAAGAAAAAATATACTGCCCGAAAACGGGCGTCGGATTGAACTTTGATCTTATCGGCTACCATATCGGGACGATGAACGATTACCCCGACGTCAAATGCGTTATTAACGAGAGCCATCTGGGATATTCGTCATACGGGGCTTGCGGCGTCGGTGAGGATACCGGGGCTTCGCTGTCAGGAATCACTGCGGGCGCGATATATAATGCCACTGGGAAATGGGCTTTGGATTATCCTTTGACTCCCGATAAAGTCCTCAAAGCCCTCGGGAAAATCTAAAAAGGCTTTTTGCGAGCCCTCCAAAGCCCTCAAGAACGCAAAGCATAAGCATTGATGTCCGCAATTGCGGATGCAGGATCATACCCGGATATGAATATGGATTAAATGTCCTGAAACAGGCAGCCGGGTTTGCCGATGGAGGAGGAATTCATGGCCGAAGAGAAGAAACGTGAAAAAGCGAAATACACCAGACGGGATTTCGTGCGCGGAGGCGGAACCATCCTTGCGGGGGGAACTTTTGCCGCTTACGTTTCCGACACGGCATTAGCCGCGGCTTCCGATCAACCTGCGGAAAAGCAAACCTATGCAAGATCAAGTGCATACCTGGTTTATGACAGCCGGAGATGTTCGGGCTGCCAGAGTTGTATGCTCGCATGTTCTCTGGTTCACGAAGGAGAAGCCAATTTATCGTTATCTCGCATACAAGTAAGCCGAGCTGTTCTTGCCAGTTATCCCTATGACATACAAATCTCCGTTTGCCGCCAATGCCCGGATCCCCTCTGCGTCAAGAATTGCCCGACAGGCGCGTGTCATGTCAGCGAAGCTAACGGCAACGTGCGAATGATCGATGCCGAAAAGTGCATCGGCTGCCAAGCATGCATCAAAGCCTGTCCCTACCATCCGCATCGTACCGTCTGGAATCCTGCAACCAAAAAATCCAGCAAATGCGACCTTTGTGCCAACGCGCCTTATTTCAACAAGAAGGGGGGAGCCTCCGGAAGCCAAGCCTGCGTTTCCGTCTGCCCAATGGGCGCACTGAAGCTGGTCAAGGGATTGCCTCCGCAGGCTGATATCAGCGGCTATGATGTTGATTTGGAACCGCCGCCGTCTGAAGTACCGACCGACGGAGAGCCAAAAGCCAAATTCGAAATCACTGGAAGTTAAATACAGAAGGGACAAGGGAGGACGCCCATGGCGACACCCGGTTTTGCGGGCAAAATACTTTTAGTAAACCTGACCACCAAACAAATCAGCGCATTGGATTCAGCCAAATACGAAGCATACGGCGGGGGCCACGGAACGGCGACGGCCGTCTTTTGGGACCTCTGCGTAGCGCCGGGCGGATGGGATCTTCGGGATGCTTTCGATCCGAGAAATATCGTAGCTTTTATGACCGGCCCTTTGGCCGGCACGGGCGTTGCTTTTACCGCAAGAACGAGTGTTTCCGGCCTTGCCCCGCAGACATGGCCCGTCAATTGGTTCGGCCACAGCAATTTCGGCGGCAATTTCGCGCCCATGCTCAAATTTGCAGGATGGGACGGCGTCGTGGTTCAGGGAAAATCGGATTCACCCGTCTACATTGATATCATCGACGATAAAGTCACCATCGAAGATGCCAAATCCCTGTGGGGACTGAATGTCTGGGAAACCCAAGAAGAAATCTGGAAGAGGGAAAGCATTAAGGCGCCTGTTCGATACGGTTCCGAGTGGCAAAAACTTGGAGACAGATATACAACTCAAAGGCCGGCAATTGTCACTATAGGCCCGGCGGGCGAAAACAAATCCCGTATTGCGGCTCTCATCCATGGAGGCGGGTCGGGCGCCGGTCAGGGAGGATTCGGCGGGGTTTTCGGATCAAAGAATCTGAAAGCCATCGCCGTCGTCGGGACCGGCGGTATTAAAGTTTTCGATCCGAGGGGCGTGCTTGAAGCCAGAGAGTGGTTTGAAGCCGAGTTTCCGATGAGCGGGCAGCGCGGTCCGGGACGAGACCTTAAGCCGGGTGTTTCCTGTTGCATGGGATGCAATCGCGGTTGCCACAGCAGAATCCAGATTCGCGGAGTCGACTCCGACAGTTGCACGGAAATGATTTGGGCGAATCTCCCTTCCCCTCCGTATAAGCGCACTTCTACCTCGGATATGTGGAAGGCCACCGATTTGGTTCAGAAACTGGGTCTTAACGCTTCCGATCTTTGCTTTATGGGAGCCGCAAGTTTTACAAGTCTGCCGGGCACTGAAATAGGTTCCATATGCCCCGCAAACACCGGAGCGGGTTGGTATATAAAAAAGCTCTACGATATGGGCGTCATCGGCCCGGGTAAAAAGGTGGATACCTACCCCCTGCCGATGGACCAATACGAAGATATTGAATTTGCCGAGATTTTGGCCCTCTCTATAGCCCAGCGTATCGGGATCGGAGATCTTCTTGCCGACGGGATCGTGCGCTTCGCCGAGAAAATAGGAAGGATAGGCGACCTGAACAATATCTTGCGCCTCCCTGCGTGGGGATATATGGACCACTGGACCATGCCGACTGTGGAATGGGCCTACGGAAACCTGGTGGATTCCCGGGACATCAACAATCATGACATGCAGCTCGGCCCCACCAAGCTGATGCCGTGCGAAAAATACGTTCAGTTGCTGGCCTCTTCCAGCCCGCCATACAGCGATGATCCCTTCATGTTTGATTACAGCTGGCAGGGCGAGCAGGCATATAAAACCGGAATTTATTCCGATCACAAGGCCAAGTTTGTCGCGTGGCACCAACACTATGCGACCTACTATAAGGAATCCGCTCTTTTCTGCGATTGGGCGATGGGCAACTATTTCAATCCCTCGAATCCGGACGGAAAAGGAGCGACTCCGATAGCCGAGCCGCGTTTCCTCAATGCCGTCACCGGAAGGGGCCAAAGTTTTGTGGACGGCATCGAAACCGGCCGCCGAGCCTGGAACATGAAAAGAGCGATTTTTGTGCTGCAAGGCAGGACCCGGGAGATTGAAAAGTTCGCGGGATATATGTACAGGCGCGGAGCCTCGATGGCTAACTTCGGAACTATGCTGCCCGTTTACGACGGCTCAAACTGGGAATGGGCGAACTGCCGGGAGCTTTATCTCGACGAAGAGGGAGTCGAACATTGGAAAACCGCTTTCTATAAAACCGAGGGATGGGACGCCGAGACAGGCTATCCTAAAAGAAAAACCCTTGAAGATCTTGGAATGAAACATGTGGCCGATGTCCTCGAAGCTAATAACAAGCTGGGATCGGCGTGAAAACACGGCCTTGCTGTACGAATCCGCCTTTTTGCAGAACTTATGAAGCATAACCGATCGTCTGACCTGGCGAGAATAATTGATCCAGGAAGACAAGCGGGGGAAGAATTGAATTCCCAACCCGCCGCGCAACCTGAGGATTTAATGGCTGTAAGTGGTGGGCGGTACAGGATTTGAACCTGTGGCCCCCGGTGTGTAAGACCGATGCTCTGCCGCTGAGCTAACCGCCCGTGAGGTAGTGATATTATTCGATTCAGGCAGAGAATCCAACCCGTAATTTCTTCGATTTTTTGCCTCTCCTGCATAGGCGCATCCAAGCTTGAAATTTCTTCTTATCTCATATCCTATATTCTGCGCACAAGTATTGCGAGCCGACCGTCTTTTTAATTCGAACATTTGCAGATATGGAATATCTTTTATCGCCGGCCGAACCACCCTCGAGAGCAAATAACCTCCATCGCGCTCAATCCCGAAAGTCATTCGCAACGAGTTATCCAGACGCCCGGCGATAACGGCAGAGAGAAGAATAGCCGGAGTATAAATGAAGGCCTTTATGCTATCTCGAGCCTAAAATCTTCTCGAAGCTATTAATCATACGCTTACTTCAGCCGATAATAATTTAAGGGTTATTGCAAATTGGCGGCGCCGCTCTGCGCCTACGACAACTAAGGAGGAGATTTGATAATGCCGGCAATAAAGATTATGGACGATGAAAATGTTACGATGTGGTACTATCCCGAAACCAAGATTCTGCATCACCAAATGCACCGATTTTTCTTCGGCAAGACATTTCGCGATATTATGAACAAGGGCGTGGAGGTATTCCAAAAGTACGGCGCGCAAAAATGGTTGTCCGACGATAAAAAGGTGGCCGCTTGGACAAAGGAGGATCTGGAATGGGGCGACAATGACTGGTTCCCGCGCGTGGCTGCATCCGGATGGAAATACTGGGCTATTATTATGCCGGAAAAGGCCGTGGGCCAGATGACAATGAAAAAGCTGGCGGATAACTATTCTGCCCGAGGAGTTCAAACAAGGATTTTTTCCTCTTCCGAAGAAGCCAAGGCGTGGCTTGAAAGCTGTCAGTGATTCCCGGCCGGTATGGCCGTGCTTAATTTGGAATGAACAAAACCGCACAAAAAACTGGCAGCGTCTGCGCCGATAATCAAAACACCCCTAAGCGAATGGAAAGCGAGGCTATTTAAACAGTTTGCCTCCTTCCATTACTGCCTTGTGGTTCAACGCAACTATTCGCTCCAGCGTTTCCAGGCTCATTAAGCCCGAGTTCCGAACCTTAACCGCATCTATCGGAAGCCTGTTTCCCTCATGCCCTGCGCCGTCCCTCGTTAAACGGGACTATTAATTGTCTACTCTCTAAGCCTATGATAAACTTCAATGTTCCCGCACATTCATCGAAGCGGAGGAAGGAATCTTGGAGTTTCGCAAATCGACAATTCGAGAATATTTTGAATCTCTTCTCGTCACGGTAATTATTGCGCTTTTTGTTACCACCTTTGTGATTCAGGCGTTTAAAATTCCCACGGGGTCCATGGAGAGCAACCTCCTCATAGGCGACCATCTTCTTGTCAACAAGTTCGTTTACGGAATTCACTCAGGATTTTTGTCCAAGCTGCTGCCTTATCAAGAACCCAGCCGGGGAGACGTCATAGTCTTTAAATACCCTAACAATCCTGAAGTGGCTTATGTTAAGAGATTGATGGGAATGCCCGGTGAAAAAATCGAAATGATAGGCCGCACCGTTTACATCAACGGGAAGCCTCTGAAAGAAGAATATACTCAATATATCGACCCGGGAAGCATATACCAGCATTATGGCCCCTATGAGGTGCCGAGCAATCAATATTTCGCGATGGGCGATAACAGAGACAACAGTCAGGACAGCCGTTTCTGGGGGTTTGTCCCTCGCGAATACCTGCTGGGGAAAGCTCTGGTAATTTATTGGTCCTATGAAACGCCGAGAGATGAATATCTGCAGACAAAAATGTCGGATCGGATAAGCCAGTATGCCGATGTCTTTCTCAATTTCTTCACTAAAACACGGTGGCGCCGGACATTTAAAATTATCCGATAATCCGAGAGAATCCCTTCATACTGCCCGATGTCCCGTTGTCCCGAGTTTCTGCAGAGGGATGTTTTCACGTGCGGGTCTTTGCCTATTCATCGCGCTGGCGGCGCCTGCGGAACCAATTTCATCCCCCTCCGCCAATACAGTCGCTGCCGCCGAACGGTGTCGCTTGAAAATTAAAGGATTGGAGAAGTTTTCCGCCAGCGCTGAATTTGGGCAAAAACAGTCTACGCGATTCTCGGAAGAAGAAGTAAACGCATACCTCGAGGTGGATCTTCGACCGGGATACCACCCCTCTTTAAAAAATTTGCAGATCAGGTTTGAGCGAAACAGACTTCAGGCTGAAACGGTTATTGATTTTGATCGCTTGGGATCGACCCCTGATTATCCCGTGCAAGGCATACTGGGCGCGCTTTTTTCGGGCATCCACACACTTTCCGCTCAAGGACAGCTCGTGAGCGGAAATGGAAAAGCATATTTCAAGCTGGACCGCGCCCGTTTCGACGAAAGCATCTTGCCCGGTTTTCTGGTTGAGCAGATTATCACAGCGGTTGGGAAAAGCCAGGACCCTCCGTTTAACCCTTTGGAACCTTCCCAAATCCCGTACAAAATTGAGAGCGTGGATGTGTTTTCGGGGTATATCATGGTCTATCAATGAGTGGAAATTTCAGGTTCCAATACAGCCCAGGGAGCTTGATGTGAATCGAAAAGAGTTCAACGACAAATTGAAAGGCGCGACATCCGCTGATGAACGGATTGCGCTCATGGACAAGTACGCTGAAGAATTATTCTCGAAGGATAAGTATTCCGAGGCTATTAGAATCTATTCGCAGGCTTCTAGAACATCCAATCAGCCGAACACAAAAGCATATTTTGAAGGCAAAATCGGCATTTGTTACTTCAATAACGGGAAAGACAAGGATGCTTTCGCACATTTATTGAAATCCTTGCGCTTATTCAATCCCGACATGGCGGAGTTTATGCCGGACATGTATGGATTTGTATGTTTCCATCTCGGTTCATTGTATGAATATTACGGGAAGACGGCCAAATCCCTTAAAGCTCGAAAGATGTGCGAGGAATACATCGATAGCCAGGAAAAAGACACCCAATGGATGCTTTATGCCGGAATCGGGCGAAACTATGAAGCGATGGGCATGCATGGCGAAGCCATCCAATATGCACAAAAAGCCATTCAGGTGCTCAGCGACAACGACCCGGGATTAACCTACCTGTACGAAAGCATGGCCAACAATTACATGGGATTGCAGCAGTATCATGAAGCCATCAAGCATTTTTCCAAGATTCTTGAATTGGATCCTAATTTTGAGCGTCGCGACGAAATTCATTTAAAAATGGGAGATTGCTACCGCCAGCTGGCGAATTATGCGATGGCAATTGAAAGCTATGAGAAAATTCTGGAGCTGAAGCAGATTACGGGCAAGAAAAAGGATCTCGTTTGGATTTATCTAAAAATAGCCGAATGCCGGTTCCGTTTGGAATCCTATGAGAAATCGCTTCTCGTAACTCTCGAAATCCTGCGCCGCAATCCTAGGAATAAACTCGAAAAAGCAGAAGCTCGAAGCTTTTTGACAAACAACTACTATGAATTGGGCCGCTATAAGGAAGCAGTGGAGGAAGGCGAAAAAACCTTGGCGCTGGCTAAAAGATTCCCCAATGACGACCTTTTTTATATTCGCATGGCTTTGGCCTATCACAAACTGGGGGATAAAAAGTCTTTTGCAAAATACCGTTCGATTTGCAGAAGAATGTTCAAGGAAGACAACTGGAACAAATATCTGGAAAAATTAATCTAGAACCCTGTCAAAGGATTGAGACTGTTTTTCAAACAGGATCTTGCGGCCGGAGCCCTTCAAGCCGGCGGATTCTCCCAAAGCAACCATGATAGAAGCAGCGCGCCGCATTGTCCGGAAACTTCGCCAGCACGGACATGAAGCAGTCTTTGCAGGGGGATGGGTGCGGGATTTTCTTCTACAGCGAAAGCCGAAGGATATTGATATTGCGACCTCCGCCATGCCCGGGGAGGTCCTCCGGCTCTTTCCGCATTCCAGATCTATCGGAGCAAAATTCGGTGTGGTCCAGGTGCGGATGTACGGTCGGGCTTACGAGGTTGCCACGTTCCGAGAAGACAGCGCTTATCTCGACGGGCGGCATCCTACGGCCGTAGCTTTCTGCGGACCGGAACAAGACGCGTTGCGGAGAGATTTCACAATCAATGGTCTCTTTTACGATCCTTTCGAAGACCGCGTCATCGATTATGTCCACGGCCGCCGGGATATTCAAAACAGGCGCATCCGAACAATCGGCAATCCTCACCAGCGATTTGCCGAGGACAAATTGCGAATGCTGCGCGCAATAAGGCTATCCTGCAGCCTCGATTTCAGGATCGCGACTGAAACATGGACTGCAATACAGGAGCGGGCCCGGGATATTCTCGATATCAGCTGGGAAAGAATCCGCGATGAATTGATCCGGCTTTTCACAGGACCGCGCTGCGGGTTAGGGCTGGATCTGCTGAATGAAAGCGGCCTTTTAGTCCACATTCTGCCCGAAGTCTCGGCTATGAGGGAGATTCCCCAGTCTCGTGAGTCTTTGCCAGGCATAGATGTGTATACACACACCCGAACAGCGCTTGAAACGCTTCGCAAGCCTTCAGCTGTCCTTGCTTTCGGCACTCTTTTACACGATGTGGGGAAACCATCGACCTATTCGAAGAGATATGAGGGTCATGCCGAAGCGGGAAGCAAAATCAGCGCCGGCGTATGCCGACGGTTGAGGATGTCCAAGCAAGAAATCAACCGAATAACGGATCTTGTTCGCATGCACATGGATTTTGTGAATCTTCCAGAAATGCGGGGAAATACATGGATGAAGCTTTTGCGCAAACCGGACATCGGCGACCATCTGGAGCTGTATCGAGTAAACAGCCTCAGCAACCGGAAAGGGCTCGACGGATACAAGAGTTACCTTCGCAAGCTTAAACAATACAGGGAAAATCCTGTGCCGCAGCCGTTGATAACAGGAAACGATTTAATCAAGATTGGATACTCTCCGGGCCCTCTCTTTGCCAAGATACTTCAAACCGTCGCCGACTTGCAGATGCAAGGCGCCCTTCGGACGCAAAAGGATGCAGTCCGATATATCAAGGATTCCTTCCCTGTTTCCGGTAAAAGCCGCTCGCGTGAATGAGGCGCCTGTGAATCCATTTGCGGTCACCTGTCAAATTCAAATTACGAAAAAAGCTCTCCAGCGTATTCGCCAAGGACATCTCTGGATCTATGAGGGAGAA
Source organism: uncultured Acidobacteriota bacterium (assembly GCA_964506795.1). Taxonomy (GTDB): domain Bacteria; phylum Acidobacteriota; class UBA6911; order UBA6911; family UBA6911; genus UBA6911. Next base: position 19,027 of record CAZDMR010000028.1, read on the forward strand.
TTGCAGCGGGAATGCGATAATTCGGCGCAGCCGATCGTTCGGGTCATGGATCCCGCTAACAATACTTTGGGCTATGCCTTTTACAGCCGCTCTTCCCGCATACGCATGCGGCTTTTTTCACGCGGGCCGGAGCCTCCTTCGCTCGAGCTGATTCAATCCAGGATTCGCAATTGCATAAAACGCAGGAACCATTTGCTCGGCAAAGCCTCCGCCTGCCGTTTGGTATTTGCAGAGGCGGATCTGCTCCCGGGAATCATCGTAGACCGCTACGGAGACTATTTGGTTATTCAGACCCTCACCAGCGGCGCTGAGGCCATGAAATCGATGCTGGTGGATATGCTCATGGAAGAGCTTCATCCTGCGGGCATTTTGGAGAGAAATGATGTTAAAGCCCGGCGCCTTGAGGGCTTGGAAGAAGTACGCGGCGTCCTGCGCGGCACCGTCCCCGATGAAATCGAATTAGTCGAAGACGAAACGCGTTTTTTTGTCGATTTGCTGCATGGACAAAAGACCGGATTTTTTCTGGATCAGCGTGAAAATCGCATCGCCGCGAAAAACTACGCTTCGGGACAAGCTTTGGATTGCTTCTGCAACACCGGCGGGTTCGCAATGCATTTCGCCCGGCGCTGTGATTCCGTGCTGGCTGTGGATATATCTTCAGATTCTATTTCACTCGCGAAGCGGAACAGAGATCTCAACGGCTTTCAGAATGTCGATTTTACCGAGGCAAATGTGTTTGATCTTCTGCGCGCGATGGAAAGCGCAGGCCGTTCGTTCGACACCATTTGTCTTGATCCTCCTGCATTCGCCAAGAACCGCAAGGCGCTTCCCGGAGCACGAAGCGGATACAAGGAAATAAATCTTCGCGCTCTAAAGCTGTTAAAACCCGAGGGCATACTCATAACTTCAAGTTGTTCCTATCATATGTCGGAATCGGATTTCTTCGATCTGATATGCGAGGCCGCTCGCGATTGCCATCGCCTTATCCAGGTGGTTGAACGGCGCGGGCAAGCCAGCGACCATCCCGTGCTTGCGGCTATGCCCGAGACGCGTTATCTGAAGTGCTTTTTTGTGAGGGCGCTCTAGCCGCCCGCGGCGGAAGTACCAGGCGGCGTGACGCAGGCGATGTGCCGACCTCGTCGGCGACGAGCAACGAAGAGATCGCCACACAAGCCCCATGCATGCGATCCTGTGTACTTCCACCACAAGCTGCCGGGGGACGTTTTGCTTGCCGCCCGATAGCTGATGCTACTTGCTTTGCAGGGCTTTTTCCGCTTCCTCCGGCGTTGCATCCTTGGCGCAGCGGCAGCCAAAATCATAGAGCGCGCCCGGCGGCTGCGCAGCGCGATCATAGAGATGCCCATATTTCCCGCGATAGCGCGCCGACAATCCGCGCACTACCCGAAGCTTCTGCCCTGCCTGCGGATCTCTTTTGGGATATCCCTTGTAAATATTGTACCAGGAACCCGTCCACTCCTGAACATTCCCGAACATGTCGCAAACGCCGAAATCGCTGACATCATTGTACTGTCCCACAGGCGCAAAATTATTAGAACCCGTTTCGTACGTATTAGTGCGATTCGCGTCCCATTCGTTGCCCCACGGGAAAATATTCCCATTTACTCCGCGTGCGGCTTTTTCCCATTCTTCCTCGGTGGGAAGCCTCTTTCCCGCCCATTTACAGTATTCCTGAGCGTCGTTCCATGTAATGTAAACAACGGGATGGAAAGCTTTCTCGGGCGTAAAAAATAACCGCCAATCTCTTCCGTCTTTAGCCCCTTCCCCCATATAGCCCGTCTCCACGGAAAAATCGAGGAATTGCTTGTTAGTAACCTCGTATTTGTCTATCCAGTAAGCTGGCAGATTAACCTTGTGCTCAGGATAAGCAATGGATTCCTTATCGTTGGTTCCCATAATGAACTCCCCTGCCGGAATGAGGACCATTTCTCCGGGATTAATCTCCGGGACCACTACTTCTTCAACGGCTTCGGCTTCTTCTTGCTTTTCCTTCTGCCCGCACGCATTTAGACAATAAATGGCTACCAACGCAGCAAAAACAACAAGGCATTTTCTGATCATGGCATTTCTCCTCGTATAGCGCATCTCTATGGTATTCAAGCCGATTTATACATCACCTAAACAGGCCAGTCAATTGCGGCATCGTCAATAAAGCAGAAACTCTGTTCGGGTTGCAGATCCTGGACGCAAACGGTAGGCTTAAAATGGATTATTTATGAGAATTCGCAGCGAGCCTGCCTACGAGCCTGAAGAAGCGCCGTGCGGTAAACAGGCTTGGATCGGCCGCCGCAGTAGACGCTTTATGAATGATCTGGATTAGGACTATATCTTGGTTCCTGAATCCCGTCACTCGACAACGCATTGTCGTTGCATTTGGAGTCATCTCCTACTATCATGCGCAACCAAAAGAGATAACTGTTGCGGTGAAAGGCATCATTTTGTTTTCCCGAGGCTCGAGATGGAAAAGACGCATGTGAAGTTGCGATCAGATCTCGAGATAAAGCCGGAAGCGGATTCGGGAGCAATTGTTAAAGACCCGATCACGCGCCGCTTCTATCGTTTCACACCCGTTCAGGCATCCGCCATGGGGCTTCTGAACGGCCGGAACGATCTCGCGGATATTGCACGACTCGTGTCGAAGCAGCATGCCACGGAAGTCTTGGAACATCAGATGGAGGAATTCGTAGGAAAGCTTCGAGCCCTATTGCTCCTGGATGATCCGCATACCTGGGCTAAGCTGGAAACGACCGCGGGCAAAAAATACAAAGCATTTAAAAATTTCTTGTCCATCAAAATCCATGCGTTTAATCCGGACCAGCTCCTGACGCGATTGGAAAAGAAACTTAGATTTTTCTTTTCTTGGGGATTTTTCATCATTTTTTGCGTCAGTACTCTGGCCGCAACAATTCTTTCGGTTTTGAATTGGAAATCGCTTTTTATATCCCTGGGGACTCTTTTTTCCCTTTATTCCATCCCTCTTATTATTCTTGTCATCTTTGCGGTGTTGACTATCCATGAATTCGGCCACGGCCTGACGCTGAAGCATTACGGCGGAAAAGTGGAAGAAATGGGATTCATGCTTCTTTATTTTATCCCGGCTTTTTACTGCAACGTCAGCGATGCCTGGATGCTGAGAAAGCGTGAGCGCCTCTTGGTTACTTTGGCTGGAGGATATATACAAATCTTTCTATGGGCTCTGGCAATCATAGCCTGGAGGCTCCTTGCCCCGGAAACCTTAGCCAGCCGCATCTGTATTATTACCCTCGCGGTCACCGGTATTCAGACGTTGCTGAACTTCAATCCTCTCATTCGGCTGGACGGTTATTATCTGTTGAGTGATTACATCGAGATCCCTAATCTGCGGCCGAAGGCATTGAACTATTTGAAGAATGGATTTAAATCCTGGGCCTCGGGGCTCGCCTTTGGTGACGCGCGGGAATTAAGCCCGCGAATCAGACGATGGCTTTTTTATTATGGGCTGGCGACGGTCATTTTCACGGCTCTTCTCCTTGGAATCATGTTCCACCGATTGGGACTCTGGATAATGCATGAATATCGGTCTTGGGGCATTGTCATTACCTCTATGCTTTTCCTCCTGGTTGTTGCGCCAATCACTCGGAAAGAAAACGCAAAGGCTTCCGGAAGGTTATTTCGCGTTTTGATCCTCCGAATTCGCAGGGCTCCTCTGATTTTTATGGCATTTATCTTGATCTTAGGGGTTGGGGCTTTCCTGCCGTGGGAGCTTAAGATTTCGGGAGATTTTGTGATACTTGCCGAAAAAAGAATGACGGTAACCCCACAGGTTGCCGGAAATCTCAAAGAGATTTACGTTGATCAGGGCAGCCGCGTAAATACAGGAGAAATCCTGGCGGTTATGGAAAATCTGGAATTATCCAACGAATATGAGGAAACGAGGGGGGAGCTGGAGTCGCAACGGGCTTCCCTGGATTTGATCGTTGCGGGAGCGCGCCCCGAAGAGATTGAAAAGTCCAGAAGGTTGGTGGCAACCAAGAAGGCGGAGCTTTATAACGCCACGAGAATCGGCCAGGAGCGTGCTCTGTTGCGAGAAACAATAGCTAAAAAGGAAGCCGAGCTTGAAAATGCCCGCGTAAACTACGAAAGGACGCAAAGCCTTCTGGAAAATGGGCTCATTGCTCGCAATGAAGCGGATCGGGATCGAACCGTATATGAGGTGCAACAAAAGGAACTTTCAGAAGCCAAGGCGCAACTTAGAATTCTCGAGGAACAAACAGAAAGAAATCAGGATATCAAAAAAAAGGAATTAGCCCACGCCGAAAGCGAAATGCAGATTTTGCTGGCAGGTTCCCGGAAGGAGACCGTGCGGGCCGCGGAATCTCAAGTACGAAAACTGGAAGAAAAGATGAATATCCTGCAACGGCAGATCGAGTTGTTAAAGATACGAACTCCCATTAAAGGAACCGTGGCAACCCCATACCTCAAGAATCGGACAGGCGACTTTTTGGACAAAGGAGACCGATTTTGTGAAGTGGTCAGCGACGGATCCGTCCTTATTGAGATACCGGTTCCGGAGAAGGAAATCGGTGATGTCGAGCTCGGCTTTCCTATAACCGTCAAAGTTCGCGGATATCCAAAGCGCTGGTATAAAGCACATGTTCGATATATAGCTCCAGTAGCTACCGTAAACGGCACAGAAAGAATAGTAATGGTGCAGGGGGAATTGGCTAATTCTGATGGGAGTCTAAAAGCAGGGATGACCGGAGTAGGTAAAATTCTCTGCGGCAAACGCACTATTCTTGAGATTGCTTCCCGAAGGATGATTCGATGGATTCGCACGGAATTCTGGGAATATCTTCCATGAAATAGTCTGAAATCCTGCCAGGCATTTGGTTATTGCACAAACATAAACCAAAAAAATAAAAGAAATTCGCTTTTTATATTGACAGTGGCCCAGTATCTTTGATAGGGTCCGTTTCATCTAAAGTCTGTCGTTGTGGAGTTAGGCACATAAAGCCGGGAAATTACGATTTTCGGGCACTGTGGCGACTCTGAAGTTGAATTAAGAGTTCTCGAATAGCTCTCTCACCTTGAAGGGTGTCTGGTCCAGAGTGCCAGTCAGGCATGTTAATCAGACGCCACTCCCAATCTGAGCAAGAGCGAACAGCTGAGGTTGCAAGAGTACAGGATTAGAAGGGTGTTTTCTAGGCATACATAAGGGAGCGTACTAACCATGAAACGGTTAGTGGCTCACTAATTTTGCCTATAATTCAAATCACTTCTCAAACGCTTGCAAAATAAATAGGTGGTTTATTGATTTGAGACGTAAGCTGCTTATTATAAAAGCTTTATTTTAGGAACATTAGCCCATAGATCTAAAATCCAGCCAAAAGGGATTATTGGCGAACCAAATTGGGAGAAGAATCAAGATGCAGACGGATATCGAAATTCTTGAATCTCGTGAGAATCCTGGAATTCTTTGGACTGTAGAGTAAGACAAGGAGGCGTTTTATGGCTAGTGCAATTCTTTGGTTGTAAAAATAGCCTTACCAAAGCGCTAACACAAATAAATTCAAATGAATTGAGGAATACAGCTATGCAGACAGATATTGAAATTCTTGAATCTCGAGACAATCCTGGAATTCTTTGGACCAATCCATAACGATAATGGTTGATTGGTAGGTATTTTTACCAATATTGGTAAAATATGTATTTTTTAAGAGCTTAAGCAGGAAATTTTGTATCAATTCTAATACCCCTTTAGAGTCTTGCCGATAAAAGAGTATAAGGTGTAGTAAAAATGAGTTGGACAGAACTTCCACTTAAGTTAAAGGTATATATTGTCCTAATCTGCTTGTTGGCGATCCCAATAGCAATATGGGCGCTGTGGGAATTGCTAACAGTATCTGCATATCAGAATAAGATAGCAGGTTATGTTGTATTAATTATATTAGCTTTACTAACCTCTCCCTTTTTTCATTTTTACGCATCAGCTAAAGCATCAATTACAATCGGAGATGCATACATTATGGCCATTGCCATGATGTACGGCACGCCGCCTTGTTTAGCAGCAACTTTTCTTCATACGCTTGTCATATCCATTTTTGCACAAAAGCCAAAATTCTACTTGCATAGGGCTGCCTTCAATATTGCTAGTACTATGGTTGCTGCATTTCTTTACAGTTCAGTTTTCCATGCAATTAATCAGGGAAGCACTCAAACATCAGTTAACATTTTGTCCGCGGCAGCCTTAGTGGTTACCTATTTTCTCAGCAATTCGGGTTTAACTTCAATTGCAATCGCTTGGTCCATTAATGAAAGCGTTATAAAATATTGGATAAGCATATGCATGCCTTTGGCCGTCGATTTTTCTGTTTCTATTGTATCCGCTGCCTTCATTGTAAGTTTTCAGAAAATTGGTGATTATGCACCACTTTTAGTAGCCCCTCTGGTTGGTGTTATATGGGCATGGAATTATTTAAATAAAAACAGATTGGCTCAAGCCGAAAATCACATGAAGGAACTGGAGCAACTATATTTGCGAACAGTTGAATCTCTGGCGTTGGCGGTGGATGCAAAAGATCAAACAACTTACGGACATATTCGTAGGGTTAGGGCTTACGCAAACGGACTAGCTAAACTTTGCGGCATCAAAGATGCAAGTGAATTGAAGGCAATTGAGACCGGGGCTCTTCTGCACGATATTGGCAAAATAGCCATAGACGATTACATATTGAACAAGCCGGGGCGTTTGTCGAAAAAGGAATTTGAAAAAATAAAAATGCATACTACCGCCGGCGATGAAATTTTACAACAAGTCCAATTTCCATTTCCCGTTGCAAAATGCGTTCGCAGTCATCATGAACGTTGGGATGGACTTGGGTATCCGGACGGCTTAAAAGGCGAAGAAATACCGATAGGGGCTCGGATTCTTGCGGTGGCCGACGCCTTTGATGCTATCCGTTTCTCCCGCCCTTACAAGCTTTCATTACCGACCGAGGAAGCCGTTGAAGTCTTGCGATCCCAAGCCGGTATTGCCTATGATCCCAATTTGGTCCGTTTGTTTACCGAGCATATTGACGAATTGGAACGCACTGCCATCAATGAATCTAAAAATGCTCCCGAGCTTTCCTTCAGGAAATATTTCAACATAGATGACGGCACTTTTACACACGATTCCCAAACCCTCGCGGCAAGCAATGATGTTTTATCAAGCCTTCTCCAATTTGCGGAATTTTGCAGTATCATAGCCGGGCACGTTGACATAAAAGATTTGCTTCCCGTTTTTATGCGCAGAATTGAGAAACTGATTCCTTTCAGCACAGGCGCGGTTTATCTCGGAAAGGACAATAACACTATCGCCGCCGCTTATGTAACCGGGAAACATAGCGCCATGCTCCAAGAGCATATTCTGGAAATGGGGAAAGGCATCAGCGGCTGGGCAGCGGCTTACGGCCGGCCCATTATGAATACCGATCCGGCCCTTGATTTTCAAGGAATACCCGGGGATTTTTCTTCCTTAACCGATACTCTAGTAATCCCGATTTTACACCAGGACGAAAGCCTTGGTACGATTTCCCTGTACACTCAGGCTCCTGTTTCCTACAACCGGCAGCACTTGAACATCTTGCAGATGATGGCGGATCTTCTTGCTCCCTTGGTCATCGAATCGAGCAAACACGATATTTCAGAACAGGACGATATTGATCCGACTACTCAGTTACATCGCATCCCTTATCTTGCTGCGATAGGACCTCAAGCAATATTCAATGCAGCGCAGAACCGCACTCCCCTTTCCCTGATTTATATCGAGATCAAGAATCTGATTTCCATTGTACGGATTTTCGGCAACCCTTTGGGAAATTCGATTATGCGAAGAGTCGCCGATTGTATCAAGCCCGAGCTTAGGGAAACAGACATACTTGTACGTTACGGCAACCAGGGATTCACCGCCCTGCTACCGGGGGTTCGCGATGGACAGGCGCTGCGCTGCATGCAGCGCTTGAAACAGCAGATCCGGAGGGAATTTTTGGCTCCCAGTCAGGGCTTCTCCGTGGATTTTAGCGGAGGAGTTTCCGTTTATCCCAAGGATGGGACTACGGTTTTTACACTGATCCAGTCCGCACAGAAAAATCTGCTTTCGGATTCTCCAAAAGCTGCGGATTCGGGCACCAATGTGGTTGATTTCTCGCCCCGGCTGTAAAACCAAATCAATCTTCAAGCAGATGCTTTGAAACCGCTGCGCCGGAAAGGCCGGTAATCCACATAGCATTTATTGTGTTTCAGAAACTGCAAGGTTACGGCATATTGCCGATCGGGGATCCGCAAACGCGCAAAAGCACTGCGGTACACGCCTCCCGAATCTTTCAATGCATTTTGAATCACGCCGCGCACAAGGGAAACGGTGAATTGGCGCCGCAAAAACGGTTTCTTAACGAGATCTTCAAAGCCGCCGCGCCCTTCAAGAATCTCGAGGTAGAGACGGGCGGCTCCCTTATGTTCGGATTCGACCTCGCCGATGAATGCCCCTCGCACTTCCGCAGGAAGTTCTTCAGGCCCGATAATTGTGGCTGCTGTCGAAAAATAGGAGCCCGATACAATATTCTTTAGCTCCCTTATATTGCCGGGATACGTATAATTCTTCAGAAGCTGGAACGCCTCTGGAAGCAGTTTCTTGGGACGCCCGTTCCCCCTTTTTGCCGTTTCTTCCAAGAACCATTGAATTAATAAAGGAACGTCTTCCAAACGCTCCCGCAGCGGCGGCACTCGAATTTCCATTTCCTTCAATCTATAAAAAAGGTCCTTTCGGAACTGCCCTGATTTAATCTCTTCGAATAAATCCTTATTGGTTGCGGCGATAACCTGAATGTTGATTTTGCGCGGAACCGTTTCCCCAATGCGTCGCACCTCCCGTTCCTGCAGCACTCTTAAGAGTTTCGCTTGCAACCGGAAAGGTAAATTACAAATCTCATCCAAAAAAATGATTCCGCCGTTTGCGGCTTCTAATAATCCCTGCCTGTTTTCGGAAGCGCCTGTAAAAGCCCCTTTTCGATAGCCGAAAAACTCTGCTTCCGTCAGGCTGTCCGTTAGGGAGCCGCAATCAACCGCGATGAATTTCCCAGATTTTCGGCTTCCAGTTCTGTAGATTGCCTGCGCAACCAGCTCCTTGCCTGTACCGCTTTCTCCAACAATCAGAATATCCAGGGGCGACGCGGCTGCCAGACTTATCCGGTCGCGCAATGCTTCCACCGGTGCGCTGCTGCCTACTATTTCCGGATAGGCATCCCTCGCTTGATGCAGGTAATGTTCCAGTTCGCTTTTTTCCTTAGCTAAACGCTGATGCGCTAGAGCATTCTCCAGCGCTATGGCCGCCAGATTGCAGAATGCCGCGAACAAATTGATTATTGATTCGCTCAGATTTTTTGAAGCGTTTGGGTGGTCTGCATATAATACGCCCATAATGCGGCCCGATGCTTTCAGCGGCGCGCAGAAAAGATTTCCCTGTCTTGTGGAGATATCCGGATTGCCTTGAATTCGGGGATCCTGTTGCGCATCGGCGCTGACTATCGGCTTCCCCTCTGCATACACTTTTTCAAGAATACGCCGGTCGATAACTTCTGCCGCGGACAAGGACTCGCGAGTGTGACTACGGCCTTTGACAAGCCGTAATCTCCCGACGGATTCATCCTTAAGGAAAACTAATGCGCGTTTCACACCAACTGCAGGAATCAACTGGTCTAGAATTGCTTCCAGAAGGAGATTCGGCTCTTGTATGGTATTAACAGTCGCACTCACGCGCAGCAACAGCCGAGTTCTTTCTTGATCCTGGATTTGCGCGGTTTCAATAAGGCGGCTTTGTTCCTGTTCCTTGCCGGCTTCTATCAGGCGTACCAGTTCCAATTTGGCAGTGCTGCGGTTGAATGCCCCGTAAAAAGCCGGAAGCATTTCCGAAGGGACTCGATCTTCCATCTTGCACAAAAGCTCGTAGGCTCTGATCGCATGTTTTTGGCTTAGTTCCTGCTGGGATCTGGATTTGAGAATCCTGCACAATTCAAAGTGCGCCCTCCACGCCACGTCGGTAGAGTATATGGAGTCAGCCGTTTCGCAACAAAGCTGGAGCTGTTTCAGGGACTGCTGCTCCAAAGATTCCTTGCCCCCGCCTGATTCTGTATGTCCGAAAACACCGGTTTCACAAGAGCGCCGCAGGGATGCATAAATAACTCCCAGCAGCAAACGGCTGTGGTCCATCAAGGGGACAGATTGCATAGCCTCAGCGAGCCGTAGCGAATTTCGGGCGTAGCCCCGTGCGTTCTCAAACCTGCGCTCCCTGATTAGAATCTCGCACATGTGCAGCTTTATGATGCACATGTGATAGGGCCAGCGCTTTTTGCTTACGGTGGAATCCAGAAAATTGAGAAGGCTGGCAGCCTTTGCGACCCCTTCTTTCTCAAACAATATGCGCGCCCTTAGAGCCTCGGCTAATTCTTTTTCGTAAAAGGGAGCTTCCCTCGTTTCCATGTGGCGCAGCTTTTCGATATGTCTTAATGCATCAGGGAAATTTCCCAAGGTAAAATTGAGGTTTGCCGCCACATAGTGCGCGTGCCCTGCCGTGAATCTGGCAAGATTAGGCGCGGCGGTTTGAATAAGCTGCTCCGTAAGCTGATGGGCGCCGCTATAATCGCCGGCTGCAAGCCGGATTTCTGCCCATATGGTGTTAAAGGCGTAACGGATTGCGGGATTTCTCAATTCTTCGACCGAGGCGGAAGCTTGTTCCATCGTATTAAGCGACTCCTGGTATCGGCCCATCTTGCAGAGGCATTCGGCCAGATTTCCTAAAGCCTGTATTTTGAGTACGACTGACCGGCTTTTCTTGCTGAGGGAGACGGCCTGTTTATGCCTATCCAAAGCAAAAGGGAGCCTCCCTAATCCCATCAATATTCCCCCCAGTGTGGAAAATGCGGAGCATGCAAGGCAGGAATCTCCTGATTGTTCCAGAAGTGACGCTGCTTGTGCGCCCGCCTCAGCGGCTTTATGCAGGTCACAGGCGACGCGATGAAGCGATGCCGCAAGGCTTTGTATACGCCCTTTTAATGCGGCTGCATTGTTATCGGGACAAGATTCGAGGGCGTGTTCCAAATAGAGTAAACCGCGCCGAGGACGGGATTGCAAAACAGAGCAAAAAGCCAGTTCGGCCCAAAGCATCGCTTTTGTCAGGTTATGCCTTTGATTCCGCCGCTTGTCAAATAAGCTTAATCCCTTTTTGCAACAAGCTTCCTGCATCCGCAAATCGCCCAAGTGCTGATAGCACAGTGCGAGCTGCATGAGCATCCGCGCCTTTAATTCAGCTCTTATATTTCCAACTTTAAGCATTTCTGCCTTAAGGAGACGCACCGCACGCTTCGGCATGCCCAAAGCGAGCATGGCGTCAGAAGCCTCAACGGCCGCCTTACAGAGCGCTCCGGGTCCCAGTCGGCGGCGGTTTCTGAGAATATGCTCAAAGCAGCGCAGGGAGATCTCATGAGCGAATTCCGCCCTTGCTTGAGCTGCAGCCGCAAGCACCCATGGAATCGAAGCCTCTTTCGATCTTCCCTCAATATGATGCATCGCCAGTTCTTGAACAGGGCTGTGTGCTCCATGCTCGTTTTCTATCGCCTTGGCGATGCCGCGATGCATTTTGCAGCGAAGGCCCACAGGCAGATCGCTCCGCATAATTTCGGCAATAAGATCATGATTGAATCCTATTGATTCAACGGATTCCTTCGTCTCCACCCGTATGATCTGCCGACGGCTTAGTTCTTCAACAGCCTCCGAGATCCTGCAATTGCTTTTGTTCATAGCCGAACAAAGCAGGCTTACGGGAACAGCGCGGCGGAAAAGGGCCAGCCAATTTGCGAGATCGCGCGCGGCTAGAGACAGCTGCGCGAGGCGTTTCCGAACAACGGAGCCGATGCCTGCCGGCGCTTCCAGACTTTTTAAATCATTCCCGACGAATTCCCATTGCCCGGCTTTTTGAAAGAGCATCCCCTGTTCCACCAAATGCTTCAACATTTCCTCAAGGAAAAAGGGATTTCCTCCTACTCTGCCGAAAATCCAGGATCCGAGCGTCTCTTCCAATCGTCTTTCGCCGGTTATCCCTGAAACTAAACTTATGACACTTTCTTTATTCAAAGGATCCAATGTCAGAATTTCACCCCGGTCATTGCGGACTGTCGAATCCATCACTTTCTCTGCAATTCCGCTCGCCTCCTCTCCAGAACGAAAGCTGACGCAAATGAAAACCGGATGCGCCTGAATATCCGAACTCAGATAATCAAGCACCGCGCAGGTTCCTTCATCGGCCAGGTGGAAATCATGGAGCAAGAATAAGCTCGGCTGTTTTGTCAAACGCCGGACAAGCTCCCGCGTCAATAGGCCGCGAAATTCTCCCGCAGCCGGTCCGGAATATGTATCCAGCACCCCGGATTCCGCCACTTGCGGCAGTTCGTCGAAACGAAAAATGGCTTGTCCCATATCCGAATCCGGCTGGGAGAGTACTTGGCGATAAGGGGCATAAGTTGTTTCTTCACAGATACCGCAGGATGCTTCAATCACGCGCCATCCCTTCAATATCGCCCAGCTTCTTAATTCCTCCATGCATCGTGTTTTTCCGGAACCGGCTTCCCCGGAAATATAAACCATCCAGCCTTTCCCGCTTTCCTGAACTTTTTCGACACGCTCTTGAAGAAACGCTATTTCCTTTTCCCTACCCACAAACCGGGATGCGGACAAATAATTCTCCGATCCCTTGATATCCATCGCGGCGCGGTCTTTGCCGAGCACATCGTCGATGATTCCCAGCACTTCATTGCAAGACGCGGGTCTTTTTCCCGGATTTTTATCCAGCATGCCGCGTATCAATGGGGAAAGAAGTTTTCCGCCGTTCAATCGCTCCACAGCATGCATTTGTATGCTTCCGTGCAATTTCTTCTGCAATAAAAAGTCGCGATCCTCATCCTCGAAAGGAAGCCTCCGGGCAAGCAACTGATAAATCAACGCTCCCAGAGAGTAGATATCTGCGCTCGCGCGGTGCGATTCCCCCAATAAAATTTCAGGAGCCGCGTACATCGCAGTCTTGCCGTCAATACTTTGCGGCGCAGGATTCAGATGGCGTGCCAGGCCGTAATCAAGAACCTTCAGTTTCTCGACTCCACTTTTTTCTTCAGTCAGTATCAGGTTAGACGGCTTCAGATTGCCGTGGACGATTCCCCGAGCATGTAAATACCGGAGGATTCTGCAAAGTTCGGCGATGATTTCGAGAATCGCTTCAGCATTCCTTCCCCTCGTCCCTGAAAAACAATCTACTCCTTTAATCCATTCCTCGATTTGAAAGAGCTCTCCCGTATCCGCCATCATTCCGAAATCCAAGGTGCGGGCGAGACTGGGGTGTTTTAGCCGCTGCAACAGGGACAATTCCCGACTCAAATTTTCCAAGACATCCGGATGGCTTCCGGATGCATCCAAAATCTTAAGCACAGCTTTCGTGTTCCCTTCTTTCAAATTCCGGCACATATAAACAGCGTTTAGATTTTCCATCCCCAGAAGTTTTTCTATGCGATAATGATCCGCTGCTATCTTGCCTTCTCTACCCTGTGTTCTAATAGCATTCATAGCCGCTCCCGGATGTTTCTCCATCAATGAATAGAAAGAATCGGTTAAAGGCAAATTTGTTCCTTGCGGTTGCCGATAACTCAATCGCAGCCGCCCGGGCTTCCCGCTCCGAGGGAATTAACTGAGGCGAAAGGGACGATAAAACGGGCGATATTATAAAAAAACACCTTTCCTTTATGCAATGGATCTTTTCAATAATGGAAATTGCATCCCTTGTCCATCCGATGCATCCGCAAACAGAGGAACCCCGCCTCAGAGCATCCAACAACAAACCGTCGCAAAACTCTTCGCGAGCGAATTTCTTGACAGGGAGGCAAAATTCCATGAAACTGCCAACCATGCTTTCGCGGCGCGGGATATTTTTTGTCTTATACGCATTATTTGCTTCCTTTAATGGCCGGGATCTTCGGGCTTCCGAGAAACAAGAAACTGAATTTCTCCAACTCCGGAATCTCGCCGGCATTCGAGGCGGCAATCTAATCCTCGCATTGCCCGTAGGCCCCACCAATTTCAATCAAATGCTGACATCGGGCCTGGCCAACTCGGCAGTGGCCGATAGAATCTCTGCGGATCTTGTCCATATAAATCGAAACAATTTCGAGCTCGAACCGTCTCTCGCCACAAAATGGGAGGCGGATAAAAGCGGCCGGATTTATACGATTCGCCTGCGGCGCGGAGTGCGATTCTCCGACGGGAGCACGTTTAGCGCAGACGATGTTGTATTCACGTTCCAGATGCTCTCCCATCCGGGCATTCAAAGTTCTATGGCCGGACAGGTAGAAATCGACGGGGAATTCCCTTCCGTAAAAAAGATTGATGAGTGGACCGTGGAACTGTCGTTCAAACGCCCCATAGGGATGGGACTGCGAATCCTGGACTCCATACCTATCCTGCCCAAAAAAAAGCTGTATGCCGCATATCGGGAGGGACGATTTACAGCCGCCTGGGGGCCGAATGTCCGGCCGGAGGAAGTTGTGGGCTTGGGGCCTTTTAGATTGAAAGAGTTTCAGCAAGGAATAAAAGTGGTGCTGGAACGCAATCCTTATTACTGGAAGAAGGATCGTTCAGGGCAGAAACTGCCCTACCTGGACGCCATAACCTTTCTCATCGTCTCCAATCTTCATTCTCAGGCGCTGCGCTTTCAGCAAGGAGAATTGGACATAGCAAGCTTTCCTTCCTTGAATTCCGAGAACTACGCCATGCTCCGGCACGCGCCGAGAAATTACACGCTTCGCGATCTAGGTCCCGGCCTCATGATGAATTATTTATGGTTTAATCTAAATCGAGGCTTAAACAGCGCGGGGGACCCCCATGTCGATCCAGAGAAATTAGCCATTTTTGAAACGCCGGCGTTTCGTTTGGCGGTCTCCCACGCATTGGATCGCAAAGGCTTGGCCCGTGCGGTTTACCTGGGGCTCGGAGTTCCGCAGTATGGCCCGGTAAGCACAGGGAACAAAATATGGCATCACAAGGGAATAACCCGAACGGAATACGACCCCACGCGCTCAAGAGAACTGCTTGCGACGATTGGACTTACAGACGCCGACAAAGACGGGATTCTGGAATTCGGCAGGGATAGACGCCCGCTGCAGCTCATGTTGTTTACTTCCCGAGACGACGGAGCGAGGGAGAAAATCGCACAGATTATTCAAGACAATCTTATGAAAATAGGAATTCGTATTGGGATACAGCACTTTCTTCCCGGCGAGATCGCCTCTCGATTCCTGAATTCTTTCGAATATGAAGCCGTCCTTTTCGGCCTCACCCCCACCGACGTCGCTCCGGATTTACAAACGGACCTCTGGTACTCAAGCGGAAAAATTCATTTATGGAATCCAAATCAGAAAAAGCCGGCTCGTGCATGGGAAGCTTCCATCGATTCCCTGATTTCCGTTCTTGTCCATAGCACGGAACCGGCGTCTCGAAAGGCCGCCTTCAATCAAGCTCAGGAAATCTGGGCAAAACAAATGCCGGCTATCCCCCTTATCACCCCCAATATTTTGGTGGGGTGGAACAATCAGCTGGGCAACATACGTCCCTCGATACTGGCGCCTCATATAATATGGAATGCTGAAGAAATAACAAAGCAAACGGCCCAGGATAGATAGCCGCTTAATAAATAGGTAATTTGATTAGATTAGAGGTCCAACTTACATCCGTAAATACGCCCGGATTTTATGCAAATAATCGGCCTCTTGTTGAAGCGCGCTGCGCAGTTTATCTTAATATCGCTTTTGCTCGCATTCGCCACATTCTGGCTATCGTGCGTCATCCCGGGAGACTTTTTCAGCACTCAAATTCTTGATTCTTCCATCCGCGCCGAAACGGTCGAACAGCTCCGACACAAATATGGACTGGACCAACCGGCCGCCATTCAGTTCATGAGCTGGTTGAGAAACCTGCTGCGTTTGGATCTTGGACAGTCTTTGTTCTATCAGAGACCGGTTACACAGATCGTTATGGAATCCCTGGCCAGGACATTATGGATGGGCATTCCAGCTTTGATCCTCGGGTTCGGGGGAGGAATTGGCTTCGGAACCTTACGAGCGCTAGCGGGGAAAAATGCTTTGGGACGTCTCCTCGATGTGCTGTCCACAGTCGCGCTGTCTCTCCCCTCACTTTTATTGGGATTAACGGCATTGCTTTTTGCAGCTCAGACTCAATGGTTTCCTCTGGGCGGGATGAGCTCTTTGGAAACTCCTGATCCCGGTGCGTGGCAATGGACGATCGACCGCATCCGTCATCTGCTGCTTCCCGTTGCTTGTCTTACCATCCCCATCCTTGCTTACGTGGAGCGCATTCAATTTTCTTCGGCCCAAAGCGCCACAGGCGCGATCTACGTACGTTTCGCTCGATCGCGAGGATTAAGCGGAAGGCGTATTTTTCTTCAATACATATTAAGGCCAGCCTTAAATCCCGTTCTTTCAGTTTCAGGACCGATGATGGGGGGAATCCTCAGCGGCAGTCTTATACTGGAAGTTATTTTCTCATGGCCGGGCCTCGGACACATCACCTATGACGCGTTGTTCAACAGCGATCTCTTCCTGCTGGCCGGCTGCATTATAGGAAGCAGTTTTCTGCTGATCACCGGAAACCTGCTTGCGGATTTCGCCTTGGCAGCCATTGATCCCAGGACTCGTTCTTTCTTTCGAAAAGGGCTTTAAATGAAAAAGCGCCGCGGAACCTTCCTTGCATTGGGATTTGCCGGTCTATGGTTGGCGCTCTCCGTTTTTTCCGACTTTCTGTCCCCCAATCCTCCATCCATGCAGAACCTCGATAACTTTTATCATCCGCCGACACATATTCATATCCTCGGTCACAATGGGGGATTTAAATTCAAGCCTTTTATTTACAGGACGGACTTGATAGAGCCGCTGGATGCTGTCTATAGGGAAAATACCGAAAAGGCGTACCCTCTAAAATTCTTTTTCAAGGGATATTCCTATAGGCTTTTCGGCCTGATTTCAACGCAGCGCCACTTTTTAGGGAGAAGCCGGGATCCTCAATTTTACCCTTTTGGGGCTGACGAATTGGGGAGGGATGTATTTGCTCGAGCCCTGGCAGGAACCCGGACTTCGCTCCTCATTGTCGGGATCGGAGTCGTTCTTTACGCTTTTATCGGGCTCGCGATAGGATCGTTGGCGGGCGTATTGGGCGGTTGGGTGGATTCGATGCTCATGCGATTTTCCGAATTTGTTCTCGCACTCCCGGCCCTTTACCTTGTATTGGCACTGAGAGCGCTCCTGCCAATGCGTATTTCTTTTATACAAACCCTTCTGCTCATGATTGGAATCATCGCTGCCGTTGCTTGGCCTCCCATGGCCCGTGGAGTGCGCGGAATCATATCCCAGCTCAAAAACTCATCATATGTTGAAGCATCGCGCTCGCAGGGGGCGACGCATTTTCATATCTTTATGCGTCACATGCTTCCCTCCTTGCTGCCGTTTACACTTGTGCAGCTAATTGTTGCCGCGCCTGTTTTCTTGCTGGGCGAGCTGACTTTGTCTTATCTTAATGTTGGATTTGGCGATTCGGGCGAATCTTGGGGTTCAATGCTGCGAAATCTCAGAGACACGAGAGTCCTCACAGATTTTTGGTGGAATCTCCTGCCTCTGGCTATGATTTTTCTAGCTCTTCTTAGTCTGAACATCCTTTCCGCGCGATTGAAAAAAGAGGAACCGCACGACCAGGTTATGAGACTGTAAAAGAACCAAACCCCAAGAATCCCCAGCCGGGATAGACTAGGACTCTTACGACCACGGATCCTCAGGGTCCGATTCTGTCATCCTTCATAATCTAATGCTCACTTCTTTTTTGGCGGGACAACGGCGTCCTTGCAGGCTTTTGCCACCCTAAATTTCACAACCGTTTTTGCCGGTATTTTTATAGCGGCGCCGGTCTGTGGATTCCGTCCCATTCTTGCTTTGCGCTGCGATTTTACAAGTTTGCCAATTCCTGGGATTATGAACTGGCCACTCTTTTTTGTCTCGCTTACTGCAGTGGACGCGAGAATTTCGAGAACTTCATTGGCTGTCACTTTAGTCAAACCAGCCTTATCTGCGATATGAGAAACTAACTGAGCCTTCGTCATTACTTTTCCAGCCATTCAACTCCTCCCGTCATATTTATGTTTAGAACCTTCCGGAACACAGCAAACAAGCTATGGACATTTTGCGGAATTTCTACAAAAAAGCAACGAAGATTTTCAAAAAACCCTCTATTTATCACTATTGGCGCGCGATTTCTTGCTCAAACGGGCCATATTTGCCGTTTCTTCCCCGTTTTTTGCCGTTACTATGCTGTTCCCGCATGTGATTCGCGACAGAAAATACCGTTGACTTTTGGTGAGGAAAAGCCGGTTCGCCGCCGATTTTTCTCATTCTCTCGAGGGGAAATAACTCCAGAAAATTCTAAAACTCCACTACAAATCGGCGCACAGACGAACGCGAATTTGCTGTTTCGCCGTTCAGCGCGCAATCTCGGCATCAAAGCTTAGCGGCCCGTGGGAAAGGCACAATAGGTCCCGCGCATGCGGCTGGCGAGGCAAACTCAAGGCGTGACGAGGAGACCCACGCGCGCAGTTCACGACAAGAACATCGCAGCAGTTATTATCGGAT
Source organism: uncultured Acidobacteriota bacterium (assembly GCA_964506795.1). Lineage (GTDB taxonomy): Bacteria > Acidobacteriota > UBA6911 > UBA6911 > UBA6911 > UBA6911. The sequence continues at coordinate 37,785 of CAZDMR010000028.1, forward strand.
TATTCGTTTCCGGAAGCGTTGTATAAATCATCCGCGTTAAAACCGGCAGGAAAGATTCTGCCCGAATGGCTCATCGGTGTCGTCCAAGATTTCGCCCACTTCGGGCATCCTCCCGCGAATCACTCTCTCTACCCCCATTTTGAGCGTTATTTTCGCAGAGGCGCATCCCTTACAACCGCCGCCCATCCTCAGATAAACCGCATTTTCGCGGACATGCAATAGTTCCACCCACCCGCCGTGCATGCCGAGCGAAGGATTGATTTCTTCGTCCAGCAGGTTTTGAACCTTCTGGCGGATCTCCGGCTCGCTGGGAATTTGGCTTCCGTAATGCCGGCTCACTGCGGGATCATTGGACAGGAGGCGTCCCCGGATTCTCTGTGCGATCTCTTTCCCGATTACGGGCCAAGGATCAATCCCGGATTTGATCACCGTAGTTTCGCTTCCTGTTATTAAAACACTCTTCACCGCAGCGATCTCAAAAATCCTTTGGGCAAGGAGAGAATGATTTGCAGCATCCCGGTTTCCGAAATACGCCGAATGTCCCGGATATACCTCCCGGTTTACCGTAAACTTGCAAACCGCCGGATCTATGGAGGATTCTCCGACAACATCGATTCCTTTACCGGCCCTATCGTCCTTTAATTCTTCCATATGTTAAAGCTACCCAACCGCCCGATGGCTGTCAACAAAGGACGGAACTTCTAATGCATGCGAAACCAAAGCGGCCGTTCTGCTTGAACGGCTCGCGAAACATGAAGAAGAATCAATCGTAGCGATTGTTCCTGCCGTTAAAAAGCCGGTCGAACCGCATGCGCAATCCCATAAAAATACTCCATCGAGGATCGGGTAAAAGCGCGCTCGGCAAGGCACCCGTTCTATTCGTTGGGCTTCAGCGTGACAATAGTGGATCCGCGATCCCATGCATCATGAAACTCGATAACCTGAGCATGTTTTTCCAGCAGCGAACGAACGATTGCGCGCTGCACTCCGATGCCCCGCCCGTGTATGATGCGCACTTCGCGGTATCCCTTCCGGAGAACCTGATACAGGTATTCTTGGACCAGGTCGGCTATTTCGCCGGGCTGAAAAGCATGCAAATCTATGGTATCCTCAATCGGCAAATCCACAGGTTCTGTCATTTGCGTTTTCTATCCTGCTTCGCTTCCCGGTCCGGATTCAATCCGCCGGAAAAAAGGCGCTCCGGCCGCCTGTCAAGCCTGAATCCACAAGATGGAATAAATCGCCAACAGCGCTTTTTAATCAAATGCCTGCGATTATTTATTACACTCTGTCGGTTGATTAATCACGGTGCCAATGTACAAGGGCAAACTTATCCTCCGGTGCATAGCGCAGATCAAGATTTCCGCCGAAGTCGCGCTGAATCGATTTCCCGATTCGGGCGACCAAATGCTCGGTCGTCGCTGAAACCGTGATTCCATCTTTTTCTTCCTTCAAGCTGATGATGCGCTCCAGCGGCCTTTCTTCCTGAGTTTGCTTTTCGACGTTTCGAATTCGATTCAAGATTTCCTGACGATGAATATCCGCAAAGGCACCGCTGAATTGTACAACTCCTCCGACCACTCCATCCCGGATCTGCATGCACGCTGGGCACAGTTTCCATTGCTGCTGTTGCGTTCCGACCAAGGGCGAACGTTTCCACACACCGTCCTGGAACAGGAGGTTGCATTTGGGACAACGTGTGTTTGACGGATATTTCCCCAATCGCTGATCAGATCCGCCCAGCGACCCCCGTTTTTGTTTCTGGAGTGATTCGCGCAGTTGCATCTTTTTAGTCATCCATCCTCTCCTTCCGCTGTTAAATTGCGGCCCATCGATTTTTCAAAAATCCCGGCCGCATTGCTCAGTAAAGCCCCCTGGCGAAAGACCCAATTTTAGGCGGCTCCAGCCGTTCAAAATCAGCCAATGACATTTGGACGGTTTCTGCATGATTACGGGCATTGAAGGATAGGGGGGTAAAATCGGAGACTTTCATCAAGCCAAACATCCGTAAAACTGTATGGGATACTTTGCGAATCCAAAAGCTTGCAGATACCATCGGGATTTGGCATAGCCTCCTCCTTTTCGGTTTTGCGACGGCCGGAATTGAACGCACTTCTCCTCAAAATTGCCGGAGGAGATGGATTTATAGCTTGCCATTTTCAGGAGGGGCGAACTGCAAACTTGCAAGCGGCCCGTAATATCGCGCCCATCAGACGGAAGCAGTACATTCATGCGCTGCTCCTCTTTTTATTGCTTTCTTATTATGTTATACCTATCTATCCCCTCTATCTACAATTAAATGGGATTACCAGGCGAAGATATGATGTTTTTTGAATCTTGCCTGTAAAAGAGGACCCCCCTATATACAAATTATTAAAGGGAAAATGGACATTCGGCGAATTTCCTTTATAATGACCCGGCTGGCAAAGCCAGCCTTTAATTCATATAAAACGGAGGACCGCAGAAAATGCCTTACGATGCTACCAAAATGGCCGATTGGGAAATAGCTCAGGCCACTGAAAAGGATATGCCCTCATCTTCCCAATGGAGAGAACGATTGGGGCTCCAGGAAGATGAAATACTGCCTATGGGAAGAGTCAATAAGCTGAATTTTCTGAAAATCATTGATCGGCTCAAAAATCGACCTGACGGCAAATTTGTGGAAGTTACAGCTATTACCCCCACTCCATTGGGGGAAGGCAAAACCACTACAACTATAGGATTAATGGAGGGATTGGGCAAGCTAGGTAAGAACGCGGGCGGCTGCATCCGTCAGCCTTCAGGCGGCCCGACTATGAACATCAAGGGCTCTGCAGCCGGCGGCGGCAATGCGCTTTTGATACCCATGACCGAGTTTTCGTTGGGGCTGACCGGAGATCTTAACGACATTATGAATGCCCATAATCTAGCAATGGTTGCCCTGACCGCGCGAATGCAGCATGAGCGAAACTATGATGACGAAAAGCTCCAGAAGCTTTCGAAAATGCGCCGATTGGAAATAGACCCCACGCGCGTTGAGTTTACCTGGGTTATGGATTTTTGTGCGCAAGCCCTGCGCAACATGATTATTGGGATCGGGGGAAAGCAGGACGGTTACATGATGCGCTCCCAGTTCAACATTATTCCCAGCTCCGAACTCATGGCTATCCTGGCCATTGTGCGCGATCTGGCGGACTTGAGAGAGCGTATAGGTAACATCACCTTAGCTTTCGATAAATACGGGAAAGTTATAACCACCAGCGATCTGGAAGTAGCGGGAGCCATGACGGCGTGGATGCGCAACACCATTAATCCGACGCTCTGCAGCACGGCGGAATACCAGCCTATCCTGGTGCACGCCGGCCCCTTTGCCAATATTGCCGTCGGGCAGTCTTCCATTATAGGCGACCGCGTCGGACTGAAGCTGTTCGACTACCATATTACGGAAAGCGGATTCGGCGCCGATATCGGTTTCGAAAAGTTCTGGAATGTAAAATGCCGTTATGCGGGCATGAAACCAAGCACTTCAGTTTTGACAGCAACCATCCGCGCGATTAAGATGCACGGCAAAGGTCCCGCTGTTTTGCCTGGAGTCCCGCTTTCAGAAGCATACACAAAAGAGAATTTGAAATTGGTGGAAGACGGCCTTGAAAATCTGGTTCACCATATTAAAACCGTCCGCAAATCCGGCATCAATCCCGTCGTCTGCCTCAACAAGTTCCACACGGACACCAAGGATGAAATAGCTCTGGTGCGAAAAGCGGCAGAAGCGGCCGGCGCCCGTTTTGCGGTGGCGGAACACTGGGCTAAAGGCGGAGAAGGCGCAATCGAGCTCGCAGAAGCCGTCATCGATGCCTGTAACGACAAGACCGATTTCCATTTCCTATACCCTCTGGAAATGAAACTGCGAGATCGGGTGGAGCTTATCGCAAAAGAAGTCTATGGAGCAGACGGTGTTTCCTGGGCGCCGGAAGCTATGGCAAAAGCCAAGGCATTCGAGGCCGATCCCAAGTACGCCGACTATGCCACCATGATGGTGAAAACTCACTTAAGCCTTACTCATGAACCGGGATTGAAAGGAGTGCCTAAGAACTGGACCCTTCCCATCCGGGATATCCTGATTTTCTCCGGTGCAAAGTTCCTCTGCCCGCTTGCCGGAGGAATCAGCCTGATGCCGGGGACCGGATCGAATCCCGGCTTCCGTCGTGTCGATGTGGATACCAAGACGGGCAACGTCATGGGATTATTTTAAACCATACACATCCCCGGTGCCGGGCGCGATGCAAATTCGGCGCACTCAGCATCAACGGGTTCACCTGGATATTTATGAAACCAGGTGAGCCCGCAGGGGGATGGAATCCAAAAGCTGCAAATCCCGCAGCCGCGCTTCAAACAGCATCCTCCACCGCCCGCGTAGAAGCTTTCCCCGACTTTCTTTATTTTTGCGCTCGCACATATCCGTCATCGTGTAAATGTTACTGCCATTTTTTTTGATTTCATGAATAATCCAAGGTTAGAAAGGAGCATCGAGCAATGTTCAAACAATGGATCATTCTGGCCGGCTTGCTGGCGGGTTGCCTTTCCACGGCGATCGCAGAACAACCGCCCCTCAAGGATGCATTCAAAAATCATTTTTTCATCGGCGCCGCGTTAAATCCGGGACATTTTACCGAAGCCGATGAAGTGGGAGCGATGCTTGTGAAGCGTCACTTCAACTCGATTACGCCGGAAAACGACATGAAATGGGAGCGCATCCATCCGCGTCCGGACCCCGGAGGCGCCGGTTATAGTTTTGAAAATGCCGACAAGTATGTCGAGTTCGGCGAGAAGAACGGGATGTTCATCATCGGGCATTGCCTGGTATGGCATAGCCAAGTGCCCCGCTGGGTGTTCCAGGACTCTGAAGGAAATCCGCTGCATCGGGCTGCGTTGCTGGATCGGATGCGGGAACACATCTCAACGGTTGTGGGCCGCTACAGAGGCCGGGTGCACGGATGGGACGTGGTGAACGAAGCGCTTAATGAGGACGGCACGCTGCGCGAATCCCAATGGTTGAAAATTATCGGCGAGGATTATATCGCGCGCGCCTTCCAATATGCCCAGGAAGCCGATCCCAAAGCCGAGCTTTATTACAATGATTACAATCTGGAATATGAGGCTAAACGAAAGGGCGCGGTCGCGCTGGTAGAGAATCTGAGACGGCAAGGCGTTAAAATCACCGCAATCGGCACGCAGTCCCATCACAAAATCGATCGACCCTCCATAAGACAGATTAAGGATACTTTGAAGGCATTTAAGGCGCTGGGAGTGAAAGTGGCCATCACCGAGCTGGACGTTGATGTCCTGCCGACCGTTACACGCCGCCCGACGGCCGACATTTCGGCGCGTGTCGAGGTAAAACTAAACTCCGATCCCTATGTCAATGGTCTGCCCGACGATATTCAAAAGGCTTTGGCACAGCGTTACGGAGAAATTTTCTCGGCGTTTTTGCAGTACAGGGACGTCATTACCCGTGTGACCTTCTGGGGAGTAAGGGACCGCGATTCCTGGCTGAATAATTTCCCGGCATGGGGGCGCACGAACTATCCGCTTTTGTTTGATCGAGAAGGCAAGCCGAAACCGGCTTTGACCGCAGCGATACAGGAAGCAAGAAAGTTGGATCGGTAACGGAGCATTCTTTGGGCCTTGGCGGGACCAAGGCCCAAAGAACAACAAACCCGGATTTTTATTGAATCATGCCGGCGCTTCGCTTGGCGGCATTCATGGTATTTCGCATCAGCATTGCGATCGTCATAGGCCCAACCCCGCCTGGCACGGGGGTAATGGCGCCCGCAATTTCCTTGGCTTTCTCAAAATCGACATCGCCCACAAGACGACGTCCGCTTTTCTTGGTAGCATCCGGAATTGCATTGGTTCCGACATCGATAACCGTTGCGCCGGGCTTGATCCAATCGGCTTGGACAAACTGGGCTTTGCCGATCGCAGCGACCAAAATATCTGCCTGCCGCACTTCGTCGGCAATATTCTGAGTGCGCGAATGGCAAATAGAAACGGTTGCGTTGCGATGAACCAGCAACATCGCAGCGGGCAAGCCGACGATGTTGGATCGCCCCAAAACCACGGCGCGGGCGCCCTCGATCTTCGTGCCTGTCGAATCGATCAGTTCAATAATCCCGGCAGGAGTGCAAGGGACAAACAAAGGATCGCGGTTTTTCATGGCCAGCCGGCCGATATTGATCGGATGGAATCCATCGATATCCTTTTCAATAGGAACGGCATTGAGGATAGCTTCTGTGTCCAAATGTTTCGGCAGCGGCAGCTGTACCAGAATGCCGTGAACCTTCGGATCCTCCGCCAGCTCTTGCACGGCCTTTAAAGCATCCTCCTGCGATATAGTCTCGGGCAGATTGCGTCCGACGGAAGCCATCCCTAATTCCTGGCACATCTTATTTTTCATGCCGACATACGTTTTGGATGCCGGATTGTCTCCGATCAGAACGGCGGCAAGGCCGGCCGTGACGCCATACTTCGAAAGCAGCAGTTCTGCGTCCTTTTTAACTCGGTCTTGAATAGCTTGTGCGACGACTTTGCCGTCGATTATTTTTGCTGTCATTTCCTCTCCTTTGGTTAGGGAAAGCGCGGTGCGCTTTTGCTTTTTTTGATGTAATTGTTAATGCGGTATATAGCTTGTTGAAACCTTCTTCATTTTTAACAAAGGGGAGCGTTGTCTCGATCGCTCCAAACCGAAAAATAGAACATATTGCAGCAAGCTCGGTAATCTTATACTTTGCCGATTTTCTCTGCGCAATATGCTTTTTTCATGAAATGAAAAATACCCGTCGCCGAGCCGGCTCTTGACGCAGGGCCGATCAAGATTGCGGGGACTTAGTTCTGAGCTGCGCCTCATTGTGCTGGATGAAAGCCCGGATATTTTCCGCCATATCCAGAAGCCGAAGCCATTGCTCTTTGTAAAGCGTCACAGGAAACCTTCCAAGTCCGTAAACCGATACCGCACCCTTTTCGCTCACTCTAAGAGACAGGCCTTTTGAATAAGATTTTTTAAGGGCGTCATTTTCTGCCCGCAGCCTTTCCACTTCTTTCTGCAGTTCTTCATCAACCATTGAGTTGTCCTCCATGCTCTCCTGTAGATAGGCCATAAAACTTGACAGAATGCCGACTCCAGGGTTTCAGGCCGCCATCTCAAATAAAACGCTAAAATTTTACCATGGACAGAGCGCAAAGCCTTGCTCTTGTCTAAAATATTTTTACCGAATAATACCTTTCGAGGAACCACAAGCCATTAACCCGGATTAACACGAGGCGTAGACTCAATTGACACGGGAAACCGGAGAGAGCTATTTTAAATATACGGAAGAGAAAAATGGTTTCCCGACGTCAATTTCTGGCCACGGTTATGAGAATCGGCCCTGTAGTCGGTTCTACGCTCGCACTGTGCCGGGCCGCCGCCTCCGACCGTATCTCCGGCTTCCTCCGCACAGCTGCCAAGGCCCGCTATTGGATTTCAACCGCATCGCCCGGCATCGATTGCTTGATTTGCCATAAATCCGAGGAAAATCTCGCCGTCAACAAGCACGAAGGCCGGCCGCCGGTCGTTAAGTGCCTCTTATGCCCAAAATCCTGCGTTATTCCCAATGGGAAGCGCGGCGCGTGCGGGGTAAGGATGAATATTAACGGCGAGCTGAAAAGCCTGGTTTACGGCCGCCCCGTTGCGGTTCATGTAGACCCAATTGAGAAAAAACCTTTTTATCATTTTCTGCCCGGTTCGGAAGCCTTTTCCCTGGCAACTGCGGGATGCCCTTTAAGATGCAAGTTCTGCCAGAACTGGGAAATTTCGCAAGCGCGCCCCGAGGACCTGCAATCCGACTTCACGCCGCCGGAGAAAATCATTGAGTCCGCGTCCGCACGAGGATCCAAAGTTATTGCTTTTACCTATAATGAACCCACCGTCTTTATGGAATACCTGGTTGATATCGCCGCCCTGGCCAAAAAGCGGAATATGCGCAGCGTGCTGGTGAGTTCCGGCTACATGAATGCAGAACCGCTGAAGGAAATGTGCAGGCTTCTGGACGCTATAAAAATCGATCTTAAGGGCTACAGCGAGGATTTCTACCGCGATGTCTGCGGCGGCGAACTTGGCCCTGTGCTCCACAGCATCCGCCTGGCCGCTAAAAGCGGCATTCATCTGGAGATCGTCAATCTTGTGGTCCCAACGTTGAACGACTCCGAAAAAATGCTCAAGGGGCTTGCCGATTGGATTATGGGAGAAATCGGACCCGACGTGCCCGTCCATTTCACACGGTTCCATCCCGACTATAAACTCCTCAATCTGCCTCCGACTCCTATTGCAACGCTTGAGCGAGCCAGGGATATTGCTATGAGTCGCGGCCTGCAATATGCGTACGTCGGGAATGTTCCCGGTCATCCGGGCAACCACACCTACTGTCCTCAATGCGGCGAAGTCGTAATCCGAAGGAATGCCTTTTTCGTCACCGAAGTAAATTTAAAAAACGGGAAATGCAAGTACTGCGGGAAATCCATACCCGGAATATGGACCTGATCTATTTGCAAAAACCTTGACGATGCGCCCTATCGGGGATTGAGTTTATGAAACGGACTTGGACCTTCGCGGCAGCGGTCATCATAGGGCTTGCCGCTTATACCGACTTCGGAATATGCGATATTTGGAAATCTTTCGACGTGAGGCCTCCGGCGGTTTCAGGAACCTTTTATCCTGCCGTTCCTCAAAAACTTAAACTGGCGGCGGAAAAATTCCTCCAGGATTCCCCCTTATTGCCCATGGAAAAACCGATTGCGCTGATTGTCCCTCACGCGGGATGGATTTATTCAGGGCAAATCAGCGCGGATGCTTTTCGTCAAGCCATGCGTTTTCCCTACGACGCTATCATAATCCTGGGAACAAACCACACTTCAGCCGGCTTTAAAGGAGTTTCCGTAGGGGATTACAAAGCCTTCCGCACGCCACTCGGCGATCTCCCCGTAGATGAAGGAATCATTTCGGAGCTGGCCTCCGAGTTTGAGGATCTAACCCGAGACCGCACGGTTCACATAAAAGAGCATTCCATTGAGATTCACCTCCCGTTTATTCAGAAAATCTTCCCAAAAGCTAAAATCGTGCCTGTCATCATTCACCCGCCGGATTATTCGCTCTGCGTACGTTTCGGCCGCGCGCTGGGGAAGGTTCTGAGTAACAGGCGGGCATTGGTGGTCATCAGTTCCGATTTGTCGCACTACCCGGATTCCGACAATGCGAGGCGTATCGACCGCTTGACGCTGGAAACCATTGCCGACCTTGATCCCAAGCGTTTTTCCTCCCTGATGAGGATTCTCGACCATCCCGGATTGGATACCAGAGCGTGCGGCGAAGCGCCAATCCTGGCGGGAATCACGGCGGCGAAAGCGCTTGGTTGCACGCGTGCTACTGTCGTCAGTTATGCTAATTCGGGCGACGCTTTAATCGGGAACCGCGATCGAACCGTCGGCTATGGGGCCGTTGTTTTGACCGCCGGCAGCGCCGGGAGTGATACGCGGATTCTCAACAGGCCTCTGGCCGGCACAAAGGCAACGCCTCTTAGCCGAGCGGAGAAAAAATCCCTTCTGAAATTTGCGCGGGAATCCATCTCGCGATACCTGACCACTCAAACGATCCCGCTTGCACGGAATTTGCCTGCACGAATGGATCATCCTCAGGGAGCCTTCGTCACTTTAAAAAAGAACGGCCGTCTTCGAGGGTGCGTGGGGCGCATATTCCCGGATGCCGCCCTCGGCTGGACCATCGGAGCGATGGCATTGCAGGCTGCTTTTAATGATCAAAGATTTGCTCCAGTGGAGATTCGGGAGCTTGATGAACTGGAAATCGAAATTTCGGTTCTAACGCCGATGAAGCCCGTGGCCGGATGCAAAGATATTATCGTGGGACGCCACGGAGTTTTGATGACCCAATCCGGCGTTTCAGCTGTTTTCCTTCCTCAGGTCGCTGTTGAAAACAACTGGAATAGGGATGAAATGCTCAATCATCTCTGCGGAAAGGCAGGTTTGCCTGAAACATGCTGGAAAAACGGCGCGCAGTTTCAGGTTTTTCAAGCAGAGGTTTTCAACGAACGCCGGTACTAATCACAAAGAAACGGCCGATCCCTTTTGTCTGTGGCTCTGCGCCATGTTTTATTACCGATTTGTAGCGTCACCCACGGCCTACGAACTCAGGATTGGTCGTTTCATTGTGACTAGCCGCCCGTCCGAATAACAGCGCCGAAGATAATGGATTAAAGTCAGGCGGGCCTTTTTTCGTTCGGAGTTCTCGGTTAAGATTCCCTCCATGATTCATCTCTTCGCTGTCGGCCTGGTTTCCCTTCTCGGACAAGTTGTCATCCTTCGCGAGCTCAATGTCGCCTTTTACGGCGTCGAATTGATTTATACGCTTGCTCTTGGAATATGGCTCTTCTTAAGCGCCTGCGGCGCCATGATTGGACGCCGGGTGCGAATTCCGTCTTTTTTCAGGGTGCATCTGCTTTTCATCGCGTTGTCTATTATTATTCCTTCGGATATCGCATTTATCAGGTCTTCTCGATGCATCTTTTCCGATACCCCGGGGGCTTACCTGCCTTTGCCCCTGCAGATGGCTGTTGTGTTTGTTTCCCTGCTTCCTCTTGGGCTGCTTCTCGGCCTGCTGTTTCAATGGACGGCTAAAATCTATGTATCGAAAGGCAAGTCGCTGGCAACAGCCTACGCCATTGAAAGCCTGGGCGGATTGACCGGCGGTTTTTGCGCCACGATATTTTTAAAGCTCGGGTTTCAGAACTTTGTTATTGCATTGTTATGTGCGCTGTTGGCAACAGCCGTATCAACGCTCAATCTGCGAGAACAAAACGCAAAAGCGCTGGCGCCGCTTTCCTTGATTATAGCCGCCGTGCTGCTCGGTTTTTTGTGGAAAGCGCCGGCTGTCGACCATCTCATGACTTCCTGGACACATCCCAATCTTCTGGAAACACATGATTCTCCCTATTCGAGGATCACCGTGTCCGTTCTCAACGATCAAGTTTCGGTTTTTGAAAACGATGCTTTGCTGTTTGACACGGAAAGCAGCCGCGCGGAGGAATTTGTTCACCCCGCCGCTCTTCAGCACCCCCGGCCCGATCGAGTGCTGGTTCTAGGCGGAGGCATTGAAGGGACCGTACGCGAAATTCTGCGGCATTCGCCTCGCACTGTGGATTACGTGGAATTAAATGCGGTTCTGCTGGATGTTGTTTCACGGAACATCCCCGACGAAATCGCCAAATCCCTTCAGGCGGATAATGTGCGCGTCATTGCCGCAGATCCTCGGAGTTTTCTTCGCCGGTCTCCAAAATATGACCTCATTTTGATAGGCATGCCGGAACCGGATTCCGGGCAGGCAAACCGCTACTATACGCAAGAATTTTTTCGGCAGTGTTCTGAAAAGCTCAATGACGGCGGCATTATTTCATTTCGCCTTAAATCTTCTGAAAATTTCTGGACGCCTCAGCTTACGCGCCGTACGGTCAGCATTTATCGAGCCCTAGAATCCGTTTTCCCGGAAGTCCAATTTATTCCCGGGACCACGAATATCGTGATCGGATCCATGCAAGGCCTGATAAAGGATCCTTCGATATTGGCGGCAAGATTGCAGGCCAGGCGAATCCGCGGCGCTCTCGTTTCTCCGTTTTATCTACGATATCTGTATAACAACGACCGGTTTGAGGAAGTCGCCCAGACACTTCGTCACGGAACGGCCCCGATTAATACCGACGTGCGTCCCATCTGCTATCGCTACTCCATCATGATCTGGCTTTCCAAATTCGGCATCGAGACAGAATTTTGGGAGGGGGCCTTGCCGGAATTTTTGAAAGGACCCAGGGCGGCATGGCTGTTGATTCTTATTCTTCCGGCCGTAATTCTGTATCGAGCAAGATGGACCGTCCGCCGCACCCTATTAGCGGCAATTACGGCGTTCGCGGGAATGGTCTTGGAGACCATTCTTCTTCTGCATTTCCAGATAAAGACCGGCATCCTTTATCAAGATATCGGAATTCTCCTGATGAGTTTCATGGCAGGGTTGGCCCTAGGAGCCTACGTTATGGCGAGAATTATTTCCGCTCTTTCGAAAGCGCTCGGCGCGGCGTTTCTTGCCGGATTCGCGTTGCTCAGCGGGATTGTCGGGCTTGGAATCCAATCCGGCCTATGCGCAAGTCTGGCGGCGACATCGGCATTATTAGTCTTATCAGGATTTTTCGTGGCCGCCGG
>CAZDMR010000029.1:0-49152 GCA_964506795.1 uncultured Acidobacteriota bacterium
TGCTATGGTAGCATGACTCAAACAAAAAAATCTCCGGCAAACCCGGGGCGGTTCATTATGCGATCACTCCGGCGCGAATTCTGGCGATTTCCAAACCCTCTCTATCAAACTCCATCTCCAATTGAAGGATGCGTGAAATGCGATATTGTCCAGCGGGCACTTTGTGCCGTGCGCCCGGCGAAACAAGAATGCGGTCGTATTGAGAGCTGTCCAGAAGTTGGCCGAAATCCGGTACTGTATTAACTGCAATCCAGGAAATGCTGAGAGCTTTGCGATTTATCAATTTGTGCAATTGATCAACAATGACGCGAGCAACTGGTATCGCGTGATTTGGGAGAACAATGAGCAAGGATGAATTGTTTTTTGTCCTCTGTAACGCCTTGATCGTTTGCGCTGTGTAGTAAATCTGGATTGGAATAATATCAATTATCCTTCTGCTAGGTATAGGTTGGATTTCATCGTAGGCCAGATGGTTAACGAGGACCTTGCGGATTTGGTTGCGGTGCGCCAGGGCGAGTTTGTATTCGTCCACTGATAGACCGAATACGGCAGCCTGCCATAGCTGGGACAATTGTTCTGCCCTGCGAACAGCTGTCTGCTTATCCAAATCAACGTATACGATAAACGGAGATTTGTGTTCGTTCTGCTGTACGCTCCGGCTGAGATACCTAACATATGCGATTGGTGATATGCCGATCCTCCGAACCCGTTGAATAATATCGTCGGTCAGCTCCTGGCATTTTTTATTGAGAGAATCCGGCGCTGCAGCGGATATGGCAACTGTCATCCTCTTGCTGGGATTTAGAGAAATCAAGCCAGACTGTCGCAGGGCCAGGAATGCGCAGTGGATTTGGCCTCGATTAATGCCTGTTTGCTTCTCGATTTCGCGAATCGACGGCAGAATATCTCCCTTTTTGAGGACTCCTGTCGCAATTGAAAGTTTGATCTGATTTTGAATCTGTCTGACAATAGAGATGGGGCCGCTCTTTTCGATCTGAAATTCCATGTTTTTGTTAACTCATCAAAAGAAGGAGATCTATACAAAACAAGAATGCCTCATAACACCCTTTCTTCAGCTTAAGATTGTTTTCACGGCGGCAATATCAACGGGAACATAAGCTGAAGTGATAGCATCGATGCTGACATAAACCCAAAAATAAAGTCAATTGCGGCTTGTCCCTGCATCCATGATGTCGATATGGGGAAAAGTGATTTTAAGACAATTTGCTTCCGTCCCGTGGGGGTCGCAATTTCCATACTGGTTAGTCTGTATCGGCGCGGCGTATAAGTGCCCATTTCTCTTGTTTCTCCTGCAACAATGCTGGAGATGACCACCATTTAACTTATACTACATGTCATAGCTATCTGACAACATGTCATAATAAAATGACAAAATGCTTGACAGCAATAGTGCCCCAAAGATAGCATGGGGCCATCTATGAAGCACCGCGCATGCGGCTTAAAAGCAATTAAAGCCGAAAACAGCAGGTGCGTTCTTATAATTCCGGTGGGGGCATGCAATAACCGCTGCGCTCATCAATATGAATTGGCAGGTGATCGGCGCAATGGATTTCATGGGAAAAGAGTGCTGTCACCGCCGACTTGTTGAGAAAGGTGCCTCTTTCTGCACAGGATTGTCCAACATATGAATCCGCTTGTATGCCGAAATCGGGAAAATCATGAATCCGAATGAGCAAGAGGACATGATCCCCGTATCGACCAGGGATTCGTTTCTTGGAAACTGCAATCTACTGCTCACTTAGTTTTGGCAATAAACGGGGTGCTTTGGTTCCAGGCAATTTAAATCCTCTCCGGATAAGAAGCATAGAACCGGATAAAGATTTCACAGTATTAGGTTTGATGGTGCACCGAAAGGAGAATCATGTACAAGTATAAAGGCTTTTTGGTTTTTCCCCTAGCTCTTTTGATAATAACCATGACATGTATCCCGTCCCTCATGGCTCAAACAGCCGGTACAGGAGCCCTTTCGGGAACTGTCACAGATCCCTCAGGAGCCGTGGTTGCAGGGGCCGGAGTCAGCCTCACCAATCTTGCAACCGCGCAATCGCAAACCACGACTACCGGACAGAATGGAGTCTACAGGTTTTCCCTCCTGCCACCGGGGAAATACAAAATCAGTTTTGATATGTCAGGATTCAAGAAGGCGGAGTTTACCTCAATAACAATTAACGTGACCGAAACTGCCGTCCTTAACTGTACTCTGGAAATTGGCGATTTGAGTGAGACATCTGTAGTCATCGCTGATACCGAGGCTCTTCAGACTGAGACTGCCGCGCTTGGAACACTGATCGACAGCGAGACAATTACAGCACTACCCCTCACGAGCCGCAATTACACCCAAGTCCTCGATCTGTCGACAGGCGTAACTGCCAGTGTTAACGATGCGACTGATATGGGAAAAGGGACACAATACACTAGCGTAAATGGAGCCACTCCCGCGCAGAACAACTACCAGATGGATGGAGTCTCCATTGTCGGCATAGGGACGAACGGAAGCGCCGCCGATCAAAGCACCGGGGCGGGGATCGGGATTCCAAACCCGGATGCGATTTTGGAATTCAAGGTCCAGACATCAAATTTCGACGCCAGCTATGGACGGAATCCCGGTGGGAACGTTAACGTCGTCACCAAATCTGGCAGCAACCAAGTTCATGGATCCGCTTTCGAATTCCTGCGGAACACGGCGCTCAACGCGAATCCGTTCTTCTACAACAGGGACAATCCTGATTCTGCCACGAAAAAGCCGGTTCTTAACCAAAACCAGTTTGGGTTTGTTCTTGGCGGTCCGATAGTCAAAGACCGCTTCTTCCTGTTTGGTAGCTATCAAGGCTCCCGCCAAAAAAACGGTCTCTCGGGCCAGGGACTAGCCAGCTTTAATCTGCCTCCCATTCCAGAGGGGGACCGTAGTTCCCCTGATTTTGCGGCAGCGCTGGCCGAGGCAAATTGTTCGTACCGTACTGTCGGGCTGACGAAACTTGCCTGCGACGGATCCAATGTCAATCCCGTTGCAATCAAGATTCTGCAATTAAAAAATGCGGACGGAAGCTATTATGTGCCCGGGTCTGGAACCGCAGGCTACAAACAAGTGACATACAGCGACCCTGCGACCTATTCGGGAAACCAATTTCTCATCAACTCGGATTTCATCATCGATACCAAGAATACGCTGCAGACAAGATATTTTTATACACGCGATCCACAGACAATCACCTTGGGTGGCACATTGCCTGGAAATCCCAAGCAACGTTACTATTCCAACCACAATTCGGTGCTGAAACTCAGTACATTCTTTAGTAACACTTTTACCAACGAAGTACGCTTATCTCACCAAAGAAACCTGGGTGAAGTGAGCGAGACACCTGTCCCCAATAGCACGCCGCAGGAGCTTGGAATGACCCCTGCCGTCCCGGACATGGACCGGCCCCCACAACTTGTAATTTCAGGCGCGCCCTCAATGTTTACCAGCTTCAATCCCGCAAGCAGTGTGTCGGAGCATTTTAAGGCAGGCGACCAGATTGCTTGGTCGTACAACAAGCACACGGTGCGCGCCGGATTCGAGTTTGAAAGGGTATATTACTATGCCAGTCCGGGATTCACCCGAGGATATCTCATGATGCTCAGTTTCAATGACTTCCTAGTCGGACAAGCAGGAAACCTTTTTATGTGTATAGCCTGCGCGGAGGGAAGAGGTGAAATGGGCAACGTAATTCATCGCTACAAAATGAACAATGTCAGCAGCTATGTTCAGGATGATTGGAAGGTCAACTCAAGACTTACTCTAAATCTTGGACTTAGGTGGGAGTATTTCGGAGCGTTCAGTGATAAGTTTGGCAATTTGACCAACACCTGGCCCGACCTGATCGCAACTGTACCTGTTCCGCCGACTGGACCTACCACATCTGGCCCGGGTCTGGTTGGAATGGTGGTCCCGGATAATAACTCACCTGCCAATGAACCTGTGCCGGATGGAGTTTTGAAGGTGAGCAACAGCAACTCGCTCGCGAGCAATCCTCCATACTCCAACTTCGGCCCGCGTATAGGATTTGCCTGGCGCCTGACAGGTAATGGAAATCTGGTCCTGCGAGGTGGATTCGGTTTGTTTTACGACCGCACCTGGGCCGGCAGCTTCATCCAGAGTGTCCAGGAAGGCTCGCCCTATGCAGTTCGCGGGGACTACAGTGGATTCGGAAACACTCAAACATTACAGACCCCATTTCGTGATGTATCCCCGGGCGTCTGGCAGTCCCGCTGGAGCAACCTGACCTGCGATCCCGATGGAACCAACTGCACCGGAACCGGATCCAACATCTCAGCTCAATTTTTGGCAAAAAAGATAGCCACACCCCTGATGCGCCAGTACAACCTCACGATGGGGTATGAATTTGCCAAGAACTGGGTATTGGAAGTAGGCTATGTCGGTTCAAGCGGAATCAACCTGATCAACGAGTATCACAACCTCAACACGGCGCGGTTGGCCACTCCGGAAAATCCCATCAATGGCCAGATTGCCAACACTCGAGCAAACATTGGGTTGCGTGTTCCATTTATCGGCTATCAGACTGAGGGATTGAAGGGAACGGAATTCAATGCCAGTTCCAATTACAACAGCCTTCAGGCCACGCTGCGAAAGCGGTTTTCATACGGATTAGCGCTCCAGGGATCCTACACGTGGAGCAAAAGCCTCACCAACGCGGTCGGTTCGGGTTCATATTATGCACAAAACAGCAACGATCCGGCTGATCCTGACCAGCAGTACGGGCCAAGCGATTTCGACCGTACGCAGCGGTTTACCTTCAACTATCAATATCAACTCCCCTTCGGCCAGCACAACGGGATTCTGGGCAAACTTCTCGATGGATGGAGTGTGGCAGGAATCACAACCGCTCAAACCGGCAGGCCTATAACGATTACCGACAGAACGGCTGGCACGATATACGGCAGCACAGGTGCCAGGGCGCAGATAGCTGACGGAGCGACTCACGATTCCATCGAAACGTCCGGAAGTATCCAGGATCGGCTGGGCGGAAACAGCGGCGGCCCGGGCTATTACAACAAGGAAGCTTTCACTTCAGCGCCGACTGGTGGAATTTATGGGGATGGCACCGGTTGGGGGAATTCGGGCGTCGGAATCGTTCGAGGACCCGGCCAGTTCAACTGGGATATTACTCTGATTAAAACAACTGAAATCAAAGAAGGACATACTTTCCAGTTCCGAACCGAATTTTACAATGCCTTTAACCATCCACAATTCGCTAATCCTGCAAGCGCCAGAGACAGTGCTACTTTTGGAAGGATCACGGCTACCAGCGTCAACCCGCGCATCATACAGTTCGGGTTGAAGTACATTTTCTAGGGCAGAGTAATATAAGAGGAGAAACCAAATGAGTTCTAGTACAAGCAAGAAGAATCACACTCGCAGAGCATTTTTCAGCGATGTAACAGCCTCTGCCGCCCTGGCCGCAGTGGCAATGGCCCAATTGGGTTCGCCAGCGGCAACAATGGCGCAAGAGAAAAAGAGTCCCACGAGAGGCTTTAGGGGAAAAGATCTTCCACCCTGGCCTAAGGGGACTACCGGCAACAAATACGACCATCTGTTCTGTACGCGGCTGAAAGAGAAACCGCTAACGGACACAATACTCAGTCCGACAATCAGTTTCCGCGGTCACAGTGATCTTCCGGGTGCGGGCATCAACATGGGTTTCCGCTATTATGTCAAACCGTTTAAGATGGAACTGCAATCGCACCACCACGATGTCGATGAATATCTCTTTTTCCTGGGCGCCCAACTGCCGGATTTGACGGCTAACTTCGATGCGGAAATTGAAATATTCTTGGGTCCGGAGTACGAAAGGCACATTATCACTAAGCCATGTATCCTTTTTATCCCCAAAGGATTCGAGCACAATCCGATGGATATAAAGAGGGTGGGTAAACCGCTCCTGTTTATGCCGCTGCATCTGGCACCCTATTTCAACGGGGTCTACCAGACCGGTTACAATCAATTCATCGGGCATGAGAAACTCGATTAGAGATTCGAGAGAGGGGAGGCTTGTGTTCGGTCAGTGTGCTTCGAAGCCGAGACACAGCGAAAGGTGGCATGGTACTGCTGCAAAACGCTTGAAATCATGATGGCCGAAACAAGCCTCCCAAGGAATTGAGATCTCTGACTAAAAGAAGTGTTCCCTTATTAATGTCAAACAAATTAATTATGTTCTACTTTGTGAAGGACAAGGAACTATGAGCGCAACTGCGGGCAAAACAGGCAGAATGACTCGAAGGGAATTTTTTAGGGGATCCGCGGCGGCTAGCCTTGTCGTTGGAGCCGGAAGCGCGACGTTCTTTGGGTGCGCGGGATCAATGCCGCAGCAGGTTTCTAGAACCAAGACAATTCACGAGCCTGCCCGGGGCACTAAAGTCTGCCGGGAAGCTGATGTGGTAGTGGTAGGAGGCGGGCCGGGGGGCATTGGTGCCGCCGTATCAGCGGCCCGAACGGGAGCGAATACTGTCCTTTTGGAAAGATACGGGCATTTAGGCGGCATGGGAACCGGCGGGCTGGTTACCATTCTCCCGAATATGAGTGACATTAACGGCAAACAGCAGATAGCCGGCCTCTGCAAGGAGTGGGTGGACCGGCTAGACATCAGGCAGGCGGCCGACTACCCGAAGCGGGAGCACTGGGGAGCAACTGACAAGAAATTGGTTGACTATTACCGGAAACGCTCTTTCTTTTATGTGCGTAGGAACATGGTTATATGCTCAGTTCATATCGACGCTGAGATATCAAAATGCATACTTAACGATATGGTGCAGGAAGCCGGAGTTAAAACTTACCTCCATGCCTTGGGCACCCAACCTATTATGGAAGGAAATAAGGTCAAAGGCGTTATTTTTGAGAGTAAATCGGGCCGGCAGGCGATACTGGCGAAAGTGGTGATCGATTCCACCGGCGATGGGGATTTCCTGCCGTACGCCGGAGCCAAATTTGAGACTGAGATAGATCCAAAGATGAGAATTTCAGCGCTCTCAATGACCTATTGGGTGGCGAATGTCGATCTGAAAAAGCTCAATGAGTTCAGGGAAACTCAACCGGAGAAGTTTGCCAAACAGGCGAAAGAAATTGTGGAGCTCGGTGGACAATCGAGCTACATCACCAGCAATCTGAAAGATCAGGACAGTCTTTTGTGGTTCCATAATCGTTATGCGAACGACAGCCAGATAGATATTGAAGAACTCACGCGAGTGGAGATGGAAGGGCGAAAGAAGATGTTGATCACACACGACTATCGCAAGAAATACACGCCCGGCTTTGAAAACAGCTTCATCGTGTTGACCGGCCCGCAACTCGGCTGTCGAGGCAGCAGACGAATGGTCGGAGACTATTTGCTCACTGCAAAGGACATGGCGCCCGATGCTCCTTTCCCTGATACTATCGCGATATTCCCAAATGTGGACCGCAATGAGACATCGGATAAATATCCTCTTATGTATATCCCATACCGCGCTCTAATACCGGCCAATGTGGATAACATGCTCGTCGCTTGCCGGGCGTTTTCATCCGATCTTACCGTCCAGGAGTATTTTAACCTTATCCCGCACTGCATGGCTTTTGGACAGGCAGCGGGCACAGCGGCAGCACTCTCTGTCAAAAGCGGTGTGGATCTTAGAAAAGTGAATATAGGAGCTTTGCAGGACAGCCTCAGCAATCAAGGAGTACCTCTGCCCAACCGCGCATGAAATCTTTTGTAAGCCTTGATCGGGAAGAGATGACAAAAACCGAAAGCTGATAAGAAAAGAGATCTTTTAAGGGGACAGTCCACTTCTTGAAGTAAGAAGCCAGAAGCAGCCGGGGATATTGAGAGCCTGCATTATTCCATGTAATTCAGGTGTTCTTCGGAATGGCAATCTCAGCGTTCATGCGCGCGCATCTTATTTTTTCTTCAGTCTAAAGTATTATTCGAAAAACTGCCCAACAGAAGCAAAGTAAAGTGCTGTTTTCCGCGTGGCGGGGTTTTGAAGATTGCATCTATTAGCGTAATTCATTTTCGACATTGCTGTGTGAATCAGAGCCCAATAAAGGTTTCATGCCTATTCCATTGTATTTGCCAGGTCACTTGGAAAAGGGGAATGAAAACGTGAGAAAATATTCCATCTCCGAAGTAATAGACTCCTTGGGGGTCAACAAATTTACATGGTCGGTGTTTTTCTTTCTCGGCATGTCAATGGTTTTTGACGGCTATGATTATATGGTTGTTTCCTATACGATGCCTCAGATATCGGCCGATTGGGATTTAAACAAGGTGCAAACTGGCAGCCTGTCATCCTGGAGTCTCTTCGGCTTGATCATTGGCGGCGCATGCGCCGGCATCATCTCGGATAAAATCGGCCGGAGACGTACTCTCATCTACTCCATCGCGGCTTATTCGCTACTGACGGTTCCGATCTACTTCTGCAGCTCTTTCGAACAGTTCGCTTTCTTCCGAGTGCTGTCCGGCGTCGGTCTGGGGGCCTGCATCCCGGTGGTGACGACCATCTTTACCGAGTCCACGCCAACCTCCCGCCGGGCCGTGTTCATAACGTTCGGCATGGCCTGGATGGTTGTCGGCTGGGTGCTCGGCGGACTGATACCGACACTGCTTGTTCCACACTACGGATGGAGGATTTGCTACCTGATTGGAGGCGTTCCTTTCCTGTATGCCATATTTCTGCATCTCCGGATGCTCGAGTCGGCCTATTGGCTGGCCTACAAAGGGCGCAAAAAAGAAGCAGTCGAAATCCTCGCCTATATAGAGAATCAGGCTACAGGCAAAGTAACACAGCGGGATCCGAACGCGCTCGTTGTCCCGCCAATTCCAAAAGTCGTCGGCCCCAAAGCGCTTTTCTCCAAGGATTACCGTATGCTTACTGCGGGTTTATGGATCAGTTACTTCTGCGGCAGTTTTAACGTATATGGAATCAACGCCTGGCTGCCTTCGTTAATGCTGGAAAAAGGATTCAAGCTGACCTCGGCATATGCCCTAGCCATCGCCAACAATGGCGCTGCAGTCATCGCCAACTGTTCGACCGGTTTTGTCTCCGAGATTATCGGCCGCAGGCCGAATCTCATCATGAGCTACCTGCTCGGAGCTTTGGCCATTGTCCTGATGTCCTTTGTTGGCGGAGGCTTCACTATAATCCTGGTTGCAAACATTTTCATGGGCTTTGCCGTCAACTACGCGATTACGGCTGTACAACCCCTCTTGGCGGAAGGCTATCCAACCGGTTTCCGGAATACCGGCGTATCCTGGTGCCAGGCGTTCGGCCGCGGTGGTGGGGCGCTGGCTCCCATCGTATCTGGAGCAATGATGGGCATGCAACTTGAGTCGAAAATGTCGCTCCTGTTCTATGTCATCCCGGCCATCATTGGCGCCCTGGCGGCTTTTCTGTTTGTAAAGAAAGAGACCAAAGGTAAATCACTCGACCAGTTGTCTCAGGAAATAATCTTTTCCGGCCATTGATGCTGAATTTGAGCTTTTCACTGAGCCGGATGATTTCGTTTTCTGCAAGGAACACGGATCGCCATTAAATCCGGATGTGCTTCGGAAGGATATTCTTTATCCCCTTCTTGACCGTCTAATTATCCCACGGCCGAAAGGCGCTGCTGGATTCCACGCATTCACACATTCGGCGGCAAGTCTAGTCAATGCCGAAACCCAGAGCCTGAGACTCACACGGAAGTTTTTTGGGCACTCCAGTATTTCTACAACAGCCGACATTTGCACTCACACATCTGAAGCAAATGGAGCGCCAACATGTCGATTTTCTCAATCGCCAGGTTATTCTGGAGGCAAGAAGCACGAAGAACAACGAACCAAGGACGATTCCTATGTCCGAGGAGCTGTATCAAGCAATCTTGCCACTGCGAACTGTGGCGCCAACCAAAGGCGAAGCCAAAGAGTTGGTTTTCACCAACCGAGGAAGAAAGATCCACTTTATCTATGATGCTTGGAAGAAAGCCGTGAAACGTGCCGGAATGCAGGGACTGCTTTTGCATGACTGTCGCCGAACAGCGGTGCGCAACTTTGTTCGCGCCGGTGTTTCGGATAAGGTCGCCAGAGCGATATCCCGACACAAGACAAGATCGGTCTTCGATCGGTACAACATCGTAGATGAGCGCGATCTTCGTGACGCTACCTATAAAGCTGGAACATCATTTATCTAAGAGTTTGGGCACAGTTTGGGCACAATTTGGCCCTTTTGACAGCGATTCCGAGATGAAAGCAGAAGAGAAAGCCGGTGAAGGAAAACCCGCAACTCATTGAAAAAAAATGGCGGAGGTGCATGGGAATCGAACCCACCTAGCCCGCCTCCCGGCGAACCACAACTGGATTTGAAGTCCAGGCCAGCCACCAGGCCAGATTCACCTCCGTCGGCATGATTGTATCAGAAAGCGCCGATGGACTTGCCCTAAATAACAGTTTAATCTTAGTTCGCTGCGCGGATATTTACAGAATAGAGACGGCTGTTCGCGGGCGCATTCTCATGGGAGTTTTAAAAAGATTACAGCCCAGGAAAAACCAATACACTTGACAGTAAGCGCTGATTTGCGCGCTAATAGAAATTTGGCCTTTATATCAGCGGCGCTGTTTGGAGAGCACTATGAACGACTTTACTCGAAGGCGAAAAGGGCATCCGGATACGATGGCGGTGCACTATGGCGAAAACCGATGGATGGGCAGCATCACCACGCCGGTTGATTATGCCAGCACATATGTTTTCAAGAACGTGGCGGAGATGAAGGCGTTCGCCGGCGGCAAGATAAACCATTATGAGTACGGCCGCTACGGCAACCCGACGCGCGAAACCGCCGAGCTTAAGGTTGCTGGGCTGGAAGGCGCCGAACGATGCATCCTCTTTGACTGCGGGATGAGCGCTGTCTGCGCCACCATCTTCTCGCTTTGCAGCCAGGGGCAGCACATTATTATCACCGATGATGCTTACCGCCAAACGCTGCACTTCGTCACGAACGTCATGCCCCGCTTCGGCGTCAGTTCCACTGTTGTGCCCATGGGGAACTACGACGCCATGGAAGCCGCAGTGTCCTCCAAAACGGCCGTGATTATGTCCGAATCGCCGACAAATCCTTATCTGAATATCGCGGATGTGGATCGGGTGGCGCGCATAGCGCGGGACCACAAAGTGGTCAGCGTCATCGACAGCACTTTCGCAACGCCCCATAATGCAAAGCCGCTCGAACAGGGAATTGATATCGTTCTCCAAAGCACCACCAAATACCTGGCCGGACACAACGATGTTCTCGGCGGCGCGGTCCTCGGTTCCAAAAAAGCGACGGAGCCTATGTTTCAATGGCGGCGGATAACGGGCGGCGTCATCGATCCGATGAGCAGTTATTTCTTGATAAGGGGGCTTAAGACCTTCGGGGTGCGCATGGAAAAGCTAAACAGCACCGCAATGCAGGTCGCTCAATTTCTCGAAAAACAGCCCAAAATCAGGCGCGTGTATTATCCCGGTCTCCCGGGGCATCGCAACCATGAACTCGCCAAGAAACAGATGAAGGGATTCGGAGGGGTGGTTACCTTTGAAATAGACGGCGATCTCGATCAAACTTTAAGGTTTATTGAAGGCCTGAAATTGTGCATGATCGGTCCCAGCTTCGGCGGGCCGGAAAGTCTGGTCACCCATCCGGCGCTCAACAGCTATTACAACATAAGCCGTGAAGAACGCTACAAACTCGGCATTGTCGACGAATTGGTGCGGCTTTCCGTCGGACTTGAAGACGCGCGCGATATCATAGGCGATCTTGAGGCGGGGCTGGCGAACATATAATGAACGGAATCCGGGAGCCGCGGCAGCACTCCTTAATGCTGGAAGCCGCTGACTCCGGGAGATGCGGCGGGTCGATTCAAGATGAGAAATCTCCTTTAATCGCCGCGGATGAGGCAAAAAGAGAATACTATTCCGAAGGAAATTCGAAAATGTCTGGTGCAACCGGCGGTGGATCATCCCGATTTCTTATGAACGAAGCGGAAATTCTACACGCCGCGGTTTACGACCTTTCCGAAGGCGTGGTCGTTTCGGATGAAAGAGGCAGATTTTTGATTCGCAACCGCGCCGCCGAGTCCGTGCTGGCGAACGCCGCCGTTGAAGGATCTCCCAAGGCGTGGTCGGAAGTTCGGGATTGCTATAAAGCCGACGGGGTGACGCTCTACGGTCCCGAGGAATTGCCGCATGCGCGGGCCCTTGCGGGGGAAACCGTTCCGGAGACCGAAATTTTCATCCATAACGAAAAATGCCCTGACGGGATCTGGATTTCCGCCCAGGCAAAGCCGCTTCGCAATGGCGCAGGGGATATTTCCGGGAGCGTCGTGGCTTTCCACGATGCAACAAAAAAGAAGGAAACCGACGAGCATATCCGCACACTGACCAATGCCGTCGAACAAACCGCCGACGGCATCATCATCACCGACCGGGGAGGCATCATCGAATACATCAACCCCGCCTTCGAGGCCATGACCGGCTATACCTTGAAAGAACTCGAGGGTTTGACTCCCCGCATTCTGAAATCCGGCGTGCATGACGATGCGTTCTACGAAAATCTTTGGGCCACTATTCTGTCCGGCCAGGTTTTTCGCGCCACCATCGCCAATCGCAAGAAAAACGGAGAAGTGTTCTTTGCGGAGCAGACGATCACGCCGATGTACGGATCCACCGGAAGCATCACGCAGTTTGTTACGGTCATCAAGGATGTGACCGAGTTGAGGAAGCTGCAGGAGCAGCAGTTCCAACTCAACCTGGCGCGCGCGGTGCAGCAGCAGTTCTACAAGGTGTCTCCGCCGCGCCTTGAGGGATTCGAATTAGGCGGCGCTGCCTTTCCCGCGGATGCAACCGGGGGAGACTACTTTGATTTCGTGCCGCTGCCGGATAATCGCATTGGAATTATTATCGGGGATGTTTCCGGACACGGAATCGGCTCGGCATTGCTGATGGTTGCGGTGAGGGCGTACATTAGGGCGTTTGCGCAGAAAACCTCGGATGTGGGCGAGGTGCTTACCATGGTGAACAACGCGCTTGTGTCCGATCTGGAGCACGACCGCTACGCCACCCTGATATTCTGCTGCCTTAAGCCGGACACAAGAACCCTCGTTTATGCAAGCGCCGGACACACGCCCGGCTTTATCCTTGATTCGGCCGGCGGCACCAAAAGAATACTCGATAGTCTGGACATCCCTTTGGGAATCCTGCCTCAGCACAAATTCGCATGTTCCGACGCGATTGTTTTGGAGCCGGGAGATATTCTGGCTCTTTTGACGGACGGAATCATCGATGCCGAAAATCCGGGGCAGGCCTATTTCGGCGTCGACCTGGCGATTGATTTTATCCGGGAACACCGGAACGAAAAGCCGCAGGATATTGTGACGGGGCTTTATCGGGCGGTTCGGGATTTCTCCGACGGAATGCCTCAGGTGGATGACATTACGGCCGTCATCTGCAAAACCGGGTTGGGAGGCTGAAATGAAGGTTCGGCGGATTTCCGAGCGGTGTGATCGAGCGCTTGCACGCTGTTTGCGTTGCTCTCTTCGTGTTTCTTCGCAGATATTTTAAAAAGGAGCCTTGAATGCTGAGGGGGAAGACAGTCGGAATCATAGGTACGGGAAACATGGGAGAAGTCCTGATTCGCGGATTGATCCAATCCGGCAAAGTCAAAAAAACGGACATTATTGCGAGCGATATAAATCATGAACGACTGGCCCAAATCGCAAGAATCTACGGGGCCCGCACAACATTTTCCAATTCGGAGGTCGTGCAAAAAGCGTCCATCGTTGTTATCGCCGTAAAACCCCAGAACATCGACGATCTGCTCGAAGAAATATCCGCATCAAGCCATGAACACCGCTTGTTTATTTCGATTGCGGCCGGAGTGACGACGGGCAGGCTCGCGGCCAAATTGCATCGGCGGTCTGGAATCATCCGGGTGATGCCCAATGCCCCCGCCTCTGTGATGGCCGGCATCGCCGCACTGTGCCCCGCGAGGAATGCATCTCCGGAGGATCTAAAGAGCGCGGTGTCTATTTTTGAGTGCGTCGGCAGGACGGTGATTATCAAAAACGAAGCCCTGATGGACGTGGTAACCGGCCTCTCGGGAAGCGGACCCGCTTTTATCTTTCTGGTTGTTGAATCCCTCAGCGATGCGGGCGTTCAGCTCGGAATTTCGCGGAAAGAAGCGTCGCTCCTTGCGGCTCAAACCGCCTATGGAGCCGCTAAGATGCTTCTGGAAACAGGGAAGCATCCAAGCGAACTGAAGGATATTGTGGCGACCCCCGGCGGCACGACTTTTGCCGGTTTGAAGATGCTGGAAAAAGGCAACTTGCGCTCAACCATCATGGATGCGGTGGAAGCCGCGACTGAACGCTCCAGGGAGCTGGGCGGGATGCTGGAAAAAAAGGAAAAGAAACAACCGCGTACCCCCCGCCGCGCAGGGCGCATTCGCCGGTGAAACGGCGGTCACAAGTACTGAGCCTCATGAAAAATCCGGGCTGGGGACGTAAGGATTTTCAGTCCAAAGAAATTCGGCGCCCTTCTTTTGGGAGAAGGGCGCCGCTCGGGTGTAGGTGGGTATTAAAGGTGGAAAGGAGGTATTCTGGAATGATTCTCCTTTATGAATTGTAATTCGCACTATCCGCTTTTTTTCTTAGCAAATCCTGTACCATGAAGGTCTAATTAAACTTAAGTTATTGATTTATAATCTGATACAGATGAATCGCAGACTGTTTGCATGGAAAAAGCCCCTATTCTGGCGGGCGTTGTCACCCAGTTTTAGGCAGTATCACCCAATAAGATTTTGATTTGATGAGTTATTTATGCTGCAAAATATACCCGGTTCAAAACCGTCGTCGACGGCGTCATAGTCTCATTGACCTGGATTAAAATCCCGAGGTATGGTAGGTACTCATTTTTTCCGGAGTTCTGTCGCTCGATGAGCAATCCCATTGCTTTTGAAGACGTATTCCAAGTAGATCGTTCCTGCGGCAGGATCAGCCTGGGAAGCGATCGATACGTACTGTTAGGAGCGGCCGCTCTGGGGAAAATGCGCAGGGAACTGATCGACAGCCTGGGATGGGAATCGGCAAGGGGAATTCTTAAAAGGGCAGGCTATCAGTGCGGGTTGCACGATGCGCGCCAACTGCGGGACCGGTATTCCTGGTCCTCCGATGAGGAATGGTTCCTTGCGGGCCCGCGGCTATATTGCCTTGAGGGAATGGCGGCGGTGCGGCTGGATCAAATGGCCATCGACAAGGCCGGCGGAGAGTTTCATATTTCCGGGGAATGGATTAAGTCCTTTGAGGCCGACGAACACCTGCGGCAGTACGGCGCGGGCAGCCGGTCGGTATGCTGGATACTGGAGGGATATACAAGCGGTTACGCCACCGAATGCTTCGGACGGGACGTTTTATGCCTGGAAACGCAATGCCGCGCAAAGGGGGACTCCTTATGCAGGTTTGAGATCCGTCCGGTTGCGGACTGGGGCAATGCGATTCATCCGATGCAGAAAATGCTGGCGAAGCCTCTGTTCGAGAATCGGTTCGACCGGTGCCTCCACATGATCCGCAACATGGACTGCGAACTCGAGCAGACATTGCTGGATGCGGTTATCACGACCGACGCCGCGGGCCGCGTTATTTCCTGCAGCGAGGGGGCAAGTAAAATGCTGGGAATTCCGGCAGGCGAGGCGATCGGAAAGCCCGTCAGTTCCTTTTACCAGGGAGGGGACGCGGAGGTTCGCTCCGTTATGGAGAGTCTGCGGCAGCAGCGGCGCCTCCGCAATTACATAACGGAGTTTGTCGCGGCCGATGGGAAGAAAACACAGGTTGCCCTCTCGGCTTCGGCCGTCCGCGACCGCGAAGGAAGCATCATCGGCACGATCGGAGTGGCGCACGACATTACGGAAATCCGCAGGCTGGAGGACGAGCTTTCCAGGAAAGACCGATTCATGGCCAATATTCTGCGCGATTCGGGCGATGCGATTATCACTATGGATCCCAATGACATTGTAACCTCCTGGAACAAGGGAGCCGAGAGCATGTTCGGTTACCCGGCGTACGAGATGATAGGGAGATCCATCAAGGTTATCGTTCCCCCCGAGCTCCGGGAAATGCATGAACTGGAGACAATCTCCAGCAAGTTCCTTGCCCAGGGCGCGGTTCGGAATTATCAGACCGAGCGTATCACCAAAGACGGCAAGCGTATCCGCGTCCTTTTCACCCGCACCGCAATCCAGGACGATGAGGGGAAAGTAATCGGAAGCTCGTCGGTCGTAAAAGACGTGACGGCATTTCAGAGTCTCGAAAGACAGCTTGCCGACGCGGAGCACCTGGCTACGCTCGGCGCATTGTCCGCGGGCCTTGCCCACGAAATAAAAAACCCGCTGGCGGGCATCAAGGGAGCTATCGAAGTGATCCGCGACTCCGTTCCGGCAAGCAATCCACACAGGGAAATCCTGGGCGACGTCATTCGCGAGGTGAACCGCATAGACAAGACCGTCCACGATTTGCTGAATTATGCCAAGCCCAAGCCGCCCACGCACAGCGCGATAAAAGTGCCGGCGCTCGTCAATCGCATTGTCGCGATAGCCCGCGCGACCTCGAAGCATTATTCAATCCCGATCTCCGTCACGCAGCTGGCGCCGATACCCGATTTCACAGGCGATGAAACACAGATCGAACAGGTCATTTTAAACCTGCTTCTGAATGCGCAGAACGCCATGCCGCCCCCGGGAGGCCATATCGAAGTCATCTTGAATTACGATCCGGAAACCGCCCTCGTGCGCATAGATGTTAAAGACGACGGCCCCGGCATACCAGAGGAGATCCGGAAGAAAATTTTTCAGCCCTTTTTCACAACTCGCACGGATGGCGCGGGATTGGGGCTGGCGACCTGTCTTAAGAATGTGCAGTATCATGGAGGCACCATTGAGGTGCATAGCGAAGTGGGCCGCGGGACGGTATTTACCGTAAGCATCCCGATGCTTTGCTATATTCGATAGCTCGACAAAATGCCGAAGGAAACCATTCTTGTTGTGGATGACGAACGCCTGGTGCGCTGGTCTCTTCAGCAGAAACTCGTGCAATGGGGATATCATGCCGTTCTGGCAGAGGATGGGGCCGCCGCCTTGACCCGCGCCCGGCTGGACACCCCGGACCTCATCACCCTGGATGTCAAGCTGCCGGATATGACCGGCATTGAAGTGCTCTCGGAGCTGAGGAGGCGGAAAATTCATATTCCGGTCATCCTGATTACGGCCTTCGGCGTTGTGGACGACGCGGTGCGGAGCCTGAAACTCGGCGCCTATGACTTCATCGAAAAGCCCATCAACTTTGAAAAGCTGCAGAATTCCATCCGCAACGCGCTGGAAACCCGGCGGCTCCGTTCGGAAATCGCGCTTACGCACGAAAAGCAGCGCAATGAATTCAGCGTCAGCCGCATCATCGGAATATCCGACCACATCCGGGAGGTTCGGGAATTAATAAAAAAGATCGCAGCCAGCGAAGCATCTACTATTTTGATTCAGGGAGAAAGCGGGACCGGAAAAGATCTCGTTTCGCACGCAATCCACTACGAATCCTCACGGC
The DNA here is from genome assembly GCA_964506795.1 of uncultured Acidobacteriota bacterium. Classification (GTDB taxonomy): domain Bacteria; phylum Acidobacteriota; class UBA6911; order UBA6911; family UBA6911; genus UBA6911. The sequence goes on from CAZDMR010000029.1 coordinate 17,646, forward strand.
GGGAGCGTCCCTTCTTTGCCATCAACTGCGCGGCGATTCCGGAAAACCTCATGGAATCGGAGCTTTTCGGCCACGAGATGGGAGCGTTCACCGACGCGCGGTCGCAGAAAAAAGGGATGTTCGAAATGACCGACGGAGGGACCCTGTTCCTGGACGAAATCAGCGAAATGACGCTGGGAATGCAGGCAAAACTGCTTCGCGTATTGGAGGGTCAAACCTTTCGGCGCGTGGGGGGCGTGAAAAACATAAATGTGGATGTCCGGGTTATCGTTGCTTCAAACCGGAATCTGGAAGAAGCCGTTCGGGCATCCAAATTCCGTCAGGACCTTTATTTCCGGCTGGCCATCATACCGGTTCACCTGCTGCCCTTGAGGGAGCACAAGGAGGATATTTCCCCTTTGCTGCGGCACTTCATCCGTCATTACAATCAAAAGTTCCGCAAAAACATTCAAGGATTCACAAAGGAAGCGCACGACCTCTTACTCTCCTACGAATGGCCCGGGAATATCCGCGAACTAAAGAATGCCATCGAACGCGTCATGATTCTCGAGGAGGACGACCAGGTTACAACAAGCTATCTTCCCATTCATATCTCCAAAGGGGGCATTTTGCCTGCGCCGCAGACCGAAGAACCCGCGTTCGGGCAGTTCCAATTTCCCAAGGGCGGCACCCCCCTTTACAGCGTCGAGAGGGAGCTCATCCGGCGGGCACTGGAGCAGGCGCACGGCAACAAAACCACAGCCGCCCGGTTGCTGCAGATAACGCGGGACACTCTCCGCTATAAGGTTAAAAAGTACAAGCTGGAATAGGGCGGTCCGTCCCGGCTATTTATAAAGACCCGCCTTAAGATTGCGCCGAATGCGCAGGGTCTCAACCAGCACCTGCAAATAGGAACCGGTTGTGACTTTGCTTCCCGGGGCATTGGCCCATGTGATCGGGATCTCGGCTATCCGGCAGCCTTGAAAGCGTGCGATCGCCAGCAGCTCAATATCATATCCCCAGCGCTCTATGGTCTGGCGCGAGAATATTTTCTCGGCTGCGTTTCCGGAGAACATTTTAAAACCGGCCTGGGTGTCCAGAATTCCGGGGACGGCGCATACGCGAATAATCCAATTGCCGAGCCTGCCTGCAAGCTCTTTGCCGCGGGACTGGCGCGGGTCTATCACCGAACCCTCCAGTGCGCGGGATCCGATTACCACGTCATAGCCGTCTTTGAACAAAGGCCAAAAACTCTCCACCTGGTCCAAGGTCGTCGAATTATCCGCATCCATGAAAAGCCGATACGATCCCCCCGCGTTAAGCATTCCCAGCCGGACCGAAGCCCCTTTGCCGTGGTTCGCCCCATCGGCATGCGAGAGCAATTTCACGGGTGCCGAATCTTCAGTATATTGGCGGAGCACGTTTACCGTTCGGTCCGTGGACCCGTCATTGACAACGATGATTTCCGAATCATACGGCTGCCTTTCGAGGTATTGGATGGATTGTTGTAGAGTCCGAGGCAGGCGAAATTCTTCGTTGTATGCGGGAATAATTACGGAAAGCTGGATTTTTGATGGTGCTGACATAGTATCGGAGCGGAACGCTCAGCACAAATATCGCTGCATTTCAGCAGAATAGAAGGCTCCGGGAGTTCCGCTCAACCGTCTCGCCGGCGTCCTTGAAATGAATGAATCAGGCGACGGTTATGTCTTTGCAGAGGTACACATCCTGAATGGCGTTCAGCAGGGCGACCCCGTCTTTCATGGGCTTTTGGAACGCTTTGCGCCCCGTGATCAGGCCCATGCCTCCGGCGCGCTTATTAATCACGGCTGTTTTCACCGCTTCGGCCAGATCGCTGGCGCCCGCGCTTGCTCCGCCCGAGTTGATCAATCCGGCGCGGCCCATGTAGCAGCTGATGACCTGGTAGCGCGTCAAGTCGATAGGATGCTCGGATGTCAGCTCCGAATAGACTTTCTTGTGCGTTTTTCCGAATTTAAGCGCTTCGAAGCCGCCGTTGCATTCGGGGAGCTTCTGTTTGACGATGTCCGCCTCGATTGTTACGCCCAGGTGGTTCGCCTGGCCTGTCAGGTCGGCTGCAAGATGGTAATCGGGTCCGCCTTCCTTGCTCTTGTTGAATGTCGCGTTTCTTAAATAACACCACAGAACGGTCGCCATGCCCAGCTGATGGGCCTCGTGAAATGCTTCGGATATTTCCTGGATCTGCCGTTGAGATTCCTCCGAACCGAAATAGACGGTGGCTCCGACGGCAACCGCGCCGAGCTCGAACGCCTGCTGAACGTTCGCAAAAAGGATCTGGTCGTATGAGTTCGGATAGGAAAGCAATTCATTGTGGTTGATTTTTACAATGAACGGGATCTTATAGGCGTATTTGCGGCATACCGAACCCAGCACGCCCAGGGTCGACGCCACCGCGTTGCAGCCCCCTTCAATGGCGAGCTTAACGATATTCTCTCCGTCGAAATAAATGGGATTCGGAGCAAATGAAGCTCCTGCGGAATGCTCGATCCCCTGGTCCACGGGGAGGACCGAAAGGTATCCGGATCCGCTCAATCGCCCATGATCGAACATCGCCTGCAGGTTGCGCAGGACGGAAGCCGGCCTGTCGCTGTTCAGCCATGTCCGGTCAATGAAATCGGGGCCCGGCAAGTGCAGCTGTTCTTTGCCTACAGTCTTGCATTTGTAATCGAGCAAGTAGCTTGCCTGCTCTCCCAATAATTCGTTTATTTTATGGATAACATCTGAATTTGACTTGGCCATAGATATGTTGATACTACATTTAAGCGCGGGAATCAATTGGAGAATCCAGATGGACGCTTACTCCGAACTCAAATCAAAAATAGGAAAACTGAGGGTCGCATTTAACAAAGAAGGAATCACGATGATATGTCCTGCCCGCGGCAGCCGGAAGGAATTCGAGAGCGTTTACAGGGAACGTTTTGGGACCCGTGTTTGCATCAGGGACCTGCCGAAATCTTTCAGCCGCGCGGTCACGGAGGCTGTCGCCGGGCGTTCTTTTGATCCGGTGCCTTTGGCCCTTGGGGGCGTGACGGCATTTCAGCGCAGGGTTCTTAAAATCCTGCAGAAGGTGCCGCGCGGACAGGTGCGCACCTATTCCTGGCTTGCCCGCAAGGCCGGCCGGCCCGGAGCGGCGCGTGCGGTCGGCAACGCGATGGCGCTCAATCCGATTCCCTTTCTCATCCCGTGCCATCGCATAGTGCCGGCTGCGGGAGGAGTCGGAAATTACGGATTGGGCAGCGCCCTCAAGAGGGAATTGCTGGAGCGGGAAGGCGTGAATCTGGATTTGTTGGGATAACGGAGATAGCAACTGCGGAGAGGCGGAGCGGGGAAGGGATGAAAGGAATTTTATTGGATCTTGACGGCGTGTTGTATGATTCGGAAACTCCTATAGACGGGGCCGCAGCAACGGTCCATTGGATGCAAACTCGCGAAATCCCGCACCTTTTCATCACCAACACAACGTCGCGGGGCCGCGCGGCTCTGGTCGAGAAGCTTCGCCGATTCGGGATTCGGGCCGATTCTTCTCAAATTTTGACGCCCTGTTCGGCGGCGGCCGAGTGGCTTAAAAAGCACGAGAACGGCCCTGCGGCGCTTTTTGTGAATCCGGAAGCGCTCGAAGAGTTTGAACAAATCGCCCGCCTGCCTGAGGAGGCCGAAACGGGAGCAAGCTGTGTGGTGATCGGAGACCTGGGAGACGCGTGGAATTTTCACGAACTGAACAGGGCTTTTCGGATTCTTCACTCCAATGCGGACGCCATCCTCATAGCGCTCGGAATGACGCGTTTCTGGCGGGCGCACGACGGATATCGGCTGGATGTTGCGCCTTTTGTGTCCGCGCTCGAGCGCGCGACCGAACGCCGCCCGCTGGTCCTGGGCAAGCCGGCCGAGGAGTTCTTCCTGGCTGGCGCAGAACGACTGGGCTTGCCTGCAGCCGAAATCGCAATGTTCGGAGACGACATTGAAACCGATATCGCCGGCGCGCAGCGCGCCGGAATGAAAGGCGTGCTTCTGCGCACGGGAAAGTTTCGCGAATCGGACCTTCATGGATCTGTTAAACCCGACGCCGTGCTGGATTCCATTCAAGATCTTCCGGGCTGGTGGTAACCGCGTGATATAAAACGCTCCCGCTGTTTATCTCGAATCTCGAACCACTCAAAAAAGCCGAAGAAGAGGCTTCTTGGATAATCCGCGTTAAACAATGGATTAGGGCGGTCCATTCCCCCGATGGTAAAATCGTAAGCGATGCATGAAATCGAAATCGGTTTGTTGAGGGATTTGGTCGTCGTATTCGGCTGCGCGATGCCGGTTGTGTACCTGTTCCATCGGTTCAAGCAATGCCTCATTGTCGGGTTCGTAATTACGGGAACCATCGTAGGCCCTTACGGACTTAGCTTGATCAGCAACATCGAGAGCGTCCAGACTCTCGCTACCGTCGGAGTCATGATCCTGCTGTTTTCGCTCGGTCTGGAGTTCTCCTTGAAAAAACTGATGGAAACGCGCGTGGCGGTATTGGTCGCGGGGCCGCTGCAGATGCTGGGAACCATCGCGGCAGTCCTGGGTATCACGTGGCATATCGGCATTCCGATAAGCTCCGGACTCTTTTATGGGATGCTGATCGGGCTCAGCAGCACGGCGATATTCATGAAGATGCTCGCCGAAAGGAGAGAAATCGATTCCGTTCATGGCCGCATCGGCCTCGGCATTGCTATTTTTCAGGACTTGTGCACGATACCCTTCCTGATAGCCATCCCTCTCATGGCGGCGGAAAAAGCATCCTTGCCCTCTCTATCGCTGGCGCTTCTGCGGTCGGTCGCCATCATCGCGCTGGTGCTGATCGTGGCCAAGCATTTCTTCCCGGTGCTTCTGCGCGGAATTCTTCAGACGCGCAGCAAGGAGCTTTTTCTGGTAACTTCGATATTCATGTTCCTTGGAACCGCCTGGGCGACGGCAAATGCAGGCGTTTCCCTTGGGCTGGGATCTTTCCTGGCCGGTCTGATCCTATCGGAATCGGAATATGGCCATCATATTTTTGCCGAAGTGCGTCCTTTTCGCGACAGCCTGAACAGCCTTTTCTTCATATCGATCGGCATGCTGGTCCATCCCGGTTTTATCTTTTCGAATTTGGGGTTGATGGTGGGATTAACAGGCGCAATAGTTTTGGGCAAGATCCTGATCACCGCGGGAGCCGTGATGGCCTGCGGCATTCCGCTGCAGTCGGCGCTGTTGTCGGGAGCGGCCCTGTGCCAAATCGGGGAATTTTCGTTCGTCCTGCTGCAGGCGGCCGAAGGGATGGGCCTGATCAGCGCGGGGCCCTACCAGATTATTCTCACCTGTTCGGTGATCAGCATGCTGGTGACCCCTTTCTTTTTCGGCGCATTCCGGAATTTAATCAGCCGCTACATGTCCAACTGGAATCCCAGAATAGCATTCGGGCATTTTCCTGAAGCAACGGCGCAGGAATTCGAATATCTGAAGGACCACGTGATCATCTGCGGCTTCGGGCTGAGCGGCCGCAACATCGCCAGCGTTCTGAAAGCCAACGGCATCCCTTATGTCGTCATCGATATGAACGAGCAGCGCGTCAGCGAGTCCATAAAAGCCGGAGAACCGATTATATTTGGAGACTGTACGAGCACGCACATCCTGGAAATAGCCGGCATCCGGCGGTCGCGCGTGATCGTGTTTGTCATCTCCGATCCCTTCGCCACGCGCCTCGCAATCGGGGCCGTGCGCGAAATATCCCGGGATATCGTGGTGCTTACGCGCACCAAGTATGTAGCCGACATGGACGTTCTTTGGGACCAGGGATCGACCGAAGTGATCGCCGAGGAATTCGAAGCCTCGCTCGAACTGATGACGCGCATCCTGCGCGTATACAATGCGCCGCGCGCCATGGTCGCGGAGCAAATCAAGTCGATCCGAGGCCAGAGGTTCGGCATCTTCCGCGAACGCGCCATAACGGTGCCCCGCATAAGGTTGAGCAACGACGTGGATATTTACACCGAGACCTGGCAGGTTCCGGCCCATTGCTCATGGAACGGCGCCACCATAGCGGAAACCGGCTTGCGCGGGGAAACCGGAGCCCTCATCCTGGGAATCGTCCGGGGAAAGCGGACGCTCAACAACCCGGATGGGGAAGAAACCATCAATGAAGGCGATCTCCTGGTTCTCAGCGGTACCAAGGATCAGCTTAAAAAAGCCATCCAAATGTTGAGCTCCGGCAGAAATGTTCCGAAGGAGAAAACCGCGAGCCGAAACGCGGGAGCCTCCGATCCCCGAAACGATGAGGTGCAACAAACGGATCGGAGTGCGCCATGAACTGGAAACGGACCCGCGCCTTGGCCCGCAAGGAATTCCTGCATATATTGCGGGATCCGCGCAGTCTCGCCATGGCCCTGGCGTTGCCGCTTGTGATGATTCTCCTGTTCGGATACGCCCTCACGCTCGACGTCGATCGGATACCCACAGTCGTCTATGACGCAGACCGGACTCCCGAAAGCCGGGAACTCATCTCCTATTTTCAAGGATCCCGTTATTTTAATGTCTTGGGCGAGGCCGGGGATTACGAAACTATAGAAAAGGGGATAGATACGGATGCGCTCGCGTTGGCTCTCGTGATTCCCCGGGACTATGGGCGGGACTTGCTATCGGGACGCGGACCCCAGATACAGCTGTTGTTTGACGGCAGCGATTCCAATACGGCATCCATTGCCCTCGGATATGCGGACGGAATTCTCCAATCGTTCGGCGCCGCGATACGCACGCGGATGCAGGATGCAGCGGGAGGATCCCGGCGGTGGGCCCGGCTCGATGCGCGGCTGCGCGTCCTGTATAACAGCGAGCTGAAATCAAAAAATTACCTTGTCCCGGGGCTGATCGCCCTTGTGCTGATGATCATCGGGGCGCTCATGACATCTCTTACGCTTTCGCGCGAGTGGGAGATGGGAACGATGGAACAGCTTCTATCCACTCCGCTGCGCCCCGCGGAAATAGCCCTGGGCAAAATGAGCGCCTATTTTGTCTTAGGTGTCGTCGACATGCTGCTGACCATTGCGGCAGGAGTCGCGATTTTCCGGGTGCCGATGCGGGGGAGCTATGTCTTCCTCATAGCAACGGGATGCCTCTTCCTTATAGGATCTCTTTTCTGGGGCATTTTGATTTCCGCAATGACGCGGTCTCAGTTGTTTGCCTACCAGCTGGCCATGCTCACATCCTTTCTGCCGGCTTTTCTGCTTTCCGGTTTCGTATTCGCTATTGAAAACATGCCGGTTCCCGTCCAAATAACCACATACCTGTTCCCTACGAGGTACTTCATCACCGTTCTCAAGGACATCTTTCTGCGCGGGAGCGGCATGGAAGCGGCCTCTCTGGAGGTGCTGCTTCTAGCGGCTTATGCATTGATGGTTTTCCTTGTGGTGGTCAAAAGGCTTGAGCAAAAGGTGGCATAAATCCATGTGGGGCCGAATTTGGGAAATAGTGCGGAAGGAATTCTACCAGACCTTCAGAGATCCGCGGTCCAGGGCCCTTCTGTTCGGCCCTCCGCTTTTGCAGCTGATTATTTTCGGGTACGCCGTCAATATGGATGTAGATCATGCGCGGACCGCCTGGCTCGACATGGATCGAACGCCGCAAAGCCGCGAATTGCTTGCGGCCTTCGAATTATCCCGGTATTTCCGCATCACCGCGATCGCGCGGAATGACAGGGAAATCCAAGATCTTATGGATCGCGGAAGCATACATGTGGCCGTTCGCGTCCTACCCGGCTTTGCTCGGGATATAGCGAACGGCGAGGCGGCGCCGGTACAGATCCTCGTCGATGGGACGAATTCAAATACGGCCGCCATTATCTCCGGCTACGCCACGCGGGCGGTCGCCGTTTACGAGAGCGCCATCGCCTCCGATCCGCAAACTGCGCCGATCGTGTCTTCCCCGGCAGAGGGTGGCGGCCCGGCTCCCGCCGTTATTCGGGCTCCCCGGGCGCAATCCAGGGTTTGGTTTAATCCGGATCTGAAGAGCCGGGATTATTTCGTGCCGGGAGTCATTGTCAATATCATCGCGCTGGTCACCATCATGTTGACGGCAATGAGCATCGTGCGGGAGAAGGAAATCGGGACCATGGAGCAGTTGATGGTAACGCCCATCCGGCCGCTGGAACTGATCCTGGGCAAGCTTCTGCCGTTTGCCATAGCGGGAGTCCTGGAGATGGTTCTTGTCGTTGCCGCCGCGATACTGATATTTGAAACGCCCCTGCGGGGAAGCATTCCGGCATTGCTCGGCGGCACGATGCTGTTTCTGTTTTCGACGCTGGGAGTCGGCCTCTTTTTATCCACCATATCGGCCACCCAACAGCAGGCGATGATGTCGTCGTTTCTATTTTTCTTGCCGGCAATTCTGCTTAGCGGCTTCGCTTTCCCCATCCGAAACATGCCGGTTCCCGTCCAGTATCTGACCTACCTCAACCCGCTGCGCTACTTCATGCAGATCGTGCGCAATCTTTTTCTCAAGGGAGTCGGAATTACGGCGCTGTCGCAGGAGATGATCGCGCTTGCCCTTTTCGGAGCGGCCGTCCTCGGTTTGAGCGCCGTCCGTTTCCGCCGCAAGTTGGACTAATCCTGATTTCTGGACATGGCCCATAAATCCGATGTATTCTTTGTCCTCTCGTTTCCCTCCGGGCGCGCTCAGCAAGGAAGAATTCCGGGTTAATTGACGCGGGGCTGATTTCGGGGGATTTTTTACGGCAACCGGTGATATTCTGATCCCGCAAGAATACTCACTATTATCAAATTTGAGGAGCAACGAAATGCAAGGCGCAAAAGAAAGAGCGATGTTCATGCTTGACAACAAAGACCTGCCCACTGCCTGGTACAACATCCTTCCAGATCTGCCGGAGCCGCTGCCGCCGGTATTGCATCCGGCTACAGGGAAGCCGGTAGCGCCGGGAGATCTTGCCGCGCTGTTTCCGATGTCGCTCATTCAGCAGGAATTCAGCCCCGAGCGCTACATCGACATTCCCGAGGAGGTGCAGGATATGTACCGGATCTGGAGACCCACGATCCTGCACCGCGCCTATCGCCTCGAGAAAGCCCTGGATACGCCCGCGCGGATTTTTTACAAATACGAAGGAACAAGCCCGGCGGGAAGCCACAAGCCCAATACGGCGGTCGCCCAGGCATACTACAACAAAAAAGAAGGGATCAAGCGCATCACGACCGAGACCGGCGCCGGCCAGTGGGGCAGTTCCCTGGCCATGGGGTGCTCGTTTCTTGGCATCGAATTAAAAGTTTATATGGTCGGCATCAGTTACTATCAGAAACCGTACCGCCGCATGATGATGGAAACATGGGGCGCGACCTGTGTCCCCAGCCCCAGCCCGGATACCAAAGCAGGGCGGGATATGTTGGCCAAGGATCCCGATTGTCCTGGAAGCCTCGGCTTGGCGATCAGCGAGGCTGTCGAAGATGCGGTTTCGCGGGAGGATACGCACTACTCGCTTGGGAGCGTGTTAAATCACGTTCTGCTCCATCAGACGGTGATCGGCCTGGAATCCATAAAGCAGATGGAAATGGCCGGTTTCTATCCGGACATCATAGTGGGTTGCGTGGGCGGCGGATCGAATTTCGCCGGAATGTTTCTGCCTTTTATAAAAGATAAGATAGAAGGGAGAAAACCGGACCTGCGCATCATTTGCGTTGAACCGACAAGCTGTCCGACATTGACCAAAGGGCCCTATGCCTATGATTTCGGCGATGTGGCGGGCCTCACGCCGCTCCTGAAAATGTATACGCTGGGCCACGGCTTCATACCCCCGCCGGTGCACGCAGGAGGCTTGCGGTACCACGGGATGGCGCCGATCATAGGCCACCTGCTCCATCTGGGATTGATTGAAGCAACAGCGGTGCCTCAACTCGCCACATTCGAAGCCGGTATAAATTTTGCGCGCACGGAGGGCATCATCAGCGCGCCGGAGACCGACCACGCCATCAGGGTTACCATCGACGAAGCCCTCAAATGCCGCGAATCCGGCGAGGCAAAAACGATTCTTCTTGCCCACAGCGGCCACGGTCATTTTGATATGGCTGCTTACGACAGTTATTTGTCAGGCAAACTGACGGATTACGCGTACCCGGAGGACAAAGTCAAGGAAGCGCTGTCTTATCTTCCCAAAGTGTAAAGCGAAAACTGAAAAGAGGACGCCGGGCCTTGCCGCCTGAAGATGAGGGGCGCGGCCCGGCGCTTTTTGAATGAGATGCGCCGGAGTGCTCGGCAGCGCATCGGGAAGCGCAAAAAGTTTGCATCGCAGGGGACGTGCCCTGATCCGCCGCCGCAGTGGAAACCGCGGCGGAAGGGCGGATCAACTATGCTCCATTCCCCACTTTTCGAACATCTTGATGTATATATCCGGTTGTTGAAAATCGGATTCCATGCCCATCTGCTCATTCGCAAAGAGGGATTCCTTATAAAACTTCCTTAATCCTTCCATGAAATCGGCGAGTTTGGGAGTCGGGACGGAAAACATCATTTCGCCGGGCTGGGTCAGCGCCCTCGCATACTCTCCGGGATCCGGCAGATTTATCCAGTATTCGTTGTCCAATATCGGATTTGTGATGGAAAAAGCGCAGGAGATAGCGAAAAAATTCGATTTCACCTTAGGCTTTTCTTCTTCTCTCAGCGACCACAGCATGTTTCTCAGTTGATTGGTATCCGCATAGATCAATACAAGATCCGGCTCATATTCGGCCGTCCTCAGCGGAGCGGTAAGGATCCCGACATATTTTCCGTATTCAAAACGCTTGTACTGCATTATCGGATCGGCGGCCGGCAGGTCCGGAGTGTCGACAAGACCGTAAACAACCGGCGGCCCCAGACACCAATTATCTTCCTTAAGCATGGCGACGGTCATTTTGTTCCTTCGGGACAGGCCGAAAACCTGGCACTGGGCATAATGCTTGTTCTTGTCTTTCTTCGGCCTGAAAGCCCCCTCCGGAATGTCCGCTTCCGATTTCAGCATTTTTACCGCTATGGGGGAACTGTTGAGCGCCAGCAGGCTTTCCAATTCCTCGCCGTATTTATTGAATTCTTTCAAAGTAGGCATGCGATTCCCCTCCAGCTTGTTGATTACGGGACGTGTCGCGGCATCGGCCGCTGCGCGGCTGCACGCTCCCATAATTGCGGATCCAATCCCTAATTCCAGAATATGCCGTCTCGTTAAACGTTCTTTCATTGGCCATCCCTCCGTTTCCAGTTCATGGACGCCATTCTAAATCACAATGGGAAAAGCCTGTAGAAATATCCCAGGCGGTGGAAGCTTCATGAACAATATGGCTGAATACTTTGTGGATACGCAGGCTTTTCGTTTTATTATGGATTCGAAATCTTTTGATAGGGAGCCGGTTGAATATCAAATGGGAATAAACGAATACAGAAATCGTGTTTTTAAAAGCTTTGGAGCCCTTTGCCTTATTTTTACGGCGATGGGACTTCTCGGCTGCGGCAACCGCGACGCGGAATTTATTGAAGATCGCATAGGATTGTTAAATCCGCCGCAGCGGCAGCGTATGGAGGCTTTTCACCAGGCCCTGTGGCAAGACCTGGGCATCCGTTTATATCTGGTGATTCTGGATGCGCCGGCGGATGACCTCCTTCAAACCTCTGTAGATATCTTTGACAGACGGCTTGATGGAGAAAAAACCGCAGCGGAGAGAGGACTGCTTTTTTTGGTGGATCCTGCAATGAAACGGGTCCGCCTGGAAGTAGGCTACGGCCTGGAATCGGTTTTCACGGACGCGTTTGTATCCTATGTAGAGCGTGAGCAGATGGCTCCTTTTTTTGCCGAGGGCCGCGTGGGGGACGGCGTGGAAGCGACCGTGGAACTGTTGGTTTCCAAGGCGCACGGGCATGTGGAACTTCAAGCCCTCCAAGGCAGCGCTCGTGACAGCGGCCACGGGAGCGGCGGCGCCGGGGCCGAGGTGCCGGTCTCGTTCAGCAGGCATCCCCTGCTCCCGGAGCCGGATATCTCCGATGAATATGTTCCGCGGGAAACGCCAATGGAAAGTCTGCGTGTATACATGAAGGTTCTGGAGCGGCGAGTCAAGGATCCGAATCTCCTCATCTATACCCGAGAAACACGGCGATTTCTTTCTAAATGGCTGGTCACCGATGCGCAGCAGGAAAAAGAACTCAAAGGTCTTTCGCTTCACCTTTCGTCGGCTGAACAAAGAATCTCCGGGGATCTGGCGGTGGTGCGGTTCCCCGTATCGGTCAGAACGGAGCCCCCATATTTTTTTCGGAAGTCATCGGACGGATGGCGGCTCGATATTTCATCAATGAATCGGCTGATCCGTTTCAACCATCTGAATCAGTGGCGCTTTACGACATCGGATCACGAGTTTATGTTTGCCTTTTCTGAAAACAGCATCGATGCAAATGGATTTATTCATTAGCCGGTTGCCTTCGGGCGAAAGGAGAAATCGGCTTCCGTGGGCGGCGCTGACTGCAATCGGCTTGTCTACAGGGCGGTCCAGCGGATATACTGTTTAAAAATGGAAACACACATTCCTACAAGAGAAGAGGCCTTTGAGCTTCTTTGCCGATACAATTCGAATGAAAGCCTCATCAGGCACGCGCTTGCGGTCGAAGCCGTCATGCGGCACATGGCGCGCCAAAGCGGCGAGGACGAAGAAAAGTGGGGCGTCATCGGGCTGGTCCATGATTTGGACTACGAAAAATTTCCGGAAGAGCATTGCCGAAAGAGCGCGGAATTCCTCGGCGCGGCTGGATGGCCGGAGGACTATATCCGCGCCGTGGTGAGCCACGCATGGGGAATATGCTCGGACGTGGAGCCTGTGACGGTTTTGGAGAAAACCCTGTATGCCGTCGATGAGCTCACGGGGCTGGTGACCGCCTCGGCTTTGGTGAGGCCCTCTAAGAGCATCCTGGATATGGAGGCCGGTTCGGTAAAAAGGAAGTGGAAGGATAAAAGATTTGCCGCCGGGGTGAACAGGGAAGTGATAGAGAAAGGGGCAGCGCTCCTCGGCAGCGACCTTACCCAGCTCATCACGGACACCATCATGGGAATGCGGACCGTGGCCCGGGAAATCGGCCTTGAAGGGTGTTGTTGACCCCGGTTAAAGGGGGATAGATGCTTTCGCGGCTTGCCCATTTAATTGAAAGGCACGCGTGGATTCATCGCGCCGCACTTCGCGTGTGGAGACATTTTCCGCCGCGTCTTGCGGGATTCATGAAAGTTCTGCTGACCACGAAATGGACGGTAGGCGCCGTGGCGGTGATATTCGATGAGAGCGCGGATCCCCTCGAAGTACTGCTGGTTCAGCACAGCTACCGCAAGAAAGGGACGTGGGGCTTGCCCGGCGGCGCGCTGGAATCCGGCCTTGTCAGCCCTCTGAAGAAAAGCGCGCAGCGCGACGAAAACATTCTGGAATCCGCGCTTCGACGCGAAGTGTTTGAGGAGCTGGGAATAGAAATTGACATTTTGCGTTTAATCCGAATCGATGCCGATCCCTATGTTCCTGAAGAACCGGGACCTTATCGGCTTGATTTTTATTATCAGTGTCTTCCTAAAAACGGAATCAAAGCTCTTCGCGACGGGCTTGAGTCCGGCAAAATCCATCCGCGCTCGCCGGAGGTATCCTCAATCAGGTTTGTCAGCATGTCATCGCTTGCGGACTATGACCTTTATTCCAGCGATGCAAAGCTGCTCGGAGAGTACGGGCCTCGGCTTGTTGCCGCTCCATAGGATTCCAGCCGGCGCCTGAAGCAGACACGCCGGAGAAATAATCCCGGAAGAATTCTCTACGGTCTTGCCGTTTAGGGTCTCGCGCTGTCGGCAAAGAGGCGTAACCGCATCCGATTACGCCCCTTCGCGGACAATGAAGCGCTTGACTGCAGAATCCCGTTGGAAATGCGGACGAAGCGTCCGATTGCCTTCGGAGCTTCAGGCATGGAATGCTAAAAGTTCGCCTGAAGCATGACGCTGAAAATCGACAATTGTTCCTGGGCTGAACCTTGCTCGGGCGAAACCCTTGTAAAATCAAACACCATTTTCAGGGCGTGCTTTCTGAAAAACAAGTTCAGGCCGCCGCCCGCATAGGCTATGTCCGGAACGTTTTGTATATTTATCTTCTCAAAACGCGCGTAGGGTTGGATTTCAACGGTTTTGCCGATCTTGGGCATAAGAACGCCGCCCTGCGCATAATAATAGCTTGCATCCGCCATCGTCGGAGCGTTTTGAATGTCAAGATAGGCTCCCTCGAACGTAACCGCTCCCGCCCCGATCGGCTGGTCATAAAACATATCGATGGTCCACGCGGAATAATCTTGCGGAGCGCCGCTGGTCTGGTACTGCAAATCCGACTGCCTGTCGAAGCCGGCTCCGAAAGACAATACCTTCTTTTCACGGAGGTAGGTGCCCTTGTTGTAGTAGCTCGTCTCGGGATCGAGAAGGCTTAGAGATATGCGGCCGGCGGTTCGCAGATTGCGGTCAGGATTGATGGCGCCCCCCTGGCCCTGGAAGACGCCGAACCGGTATTGAACATGCCCCTCGGCCAAATTGCCCCACAACGTGACTCCGTCGTCTCGGCATACTTTTGAATAGAAGAACGGTTTTCCCCTTACACCCCCTTCCTCGCAAGGCATATCCAGCGTAAGCAGCGCCATGCTGCTTTCCGTCCCGCTCGCGCGGGCAAAGGGGATATACATCCTTCCCGCCTGGACCTTCAATTCGTCGAAAGGTGAATAGGCGATCCATCCGTCGCGGAGCGCAAAGCCGCTCCCGACACCGCTGCCCGGTGAATCAAGGCCTTCCTGTCCGAATCTGTCGCCGCCGAAGTGGGTGAAAAAAGTAAGTCCGGGGGCCAACTGCCCTTCCAGGTAGAAATAGGCCCTGCGGATGGAAAAATCATGCAGCGTTGCCGCGTCTTCTTCGTCGACCGCCTGGTACCAAACTTGCGTTCTCAAACCAAGATGGAGCCATTTTTCATCGTCCACTTCTATTTTCACGCCGGCAACTGATGACCTGGCGCCCAGGATGAAAAGAATAAATGCGGCTGTATATAAAGCTGTTTTAGCAGGCCGCCATAAGGATGCAAACGGGAATTTCCCGCGCTTGGTGGTGCTGTGATTTTGTTCAAGCCGTATAGGCATGCGGTTTTGAGACATTCTTTTTTCCTTTCGTGGAAATAAGTGATTTTGACACGGTTCGTTTCGTTTTATCGAATCGGAAGACAGGAAGAATAAGCTCCGGCTTTTAATAATTTCCTCGGCATCCTATTTATAGGGATGCTCTAACCCGTATTCGCAATTGTGATCCCATTGGATCGCCGGCTCGCACAATGATTCCATAGAACTTAATTCCCAAATGATTTCAGTCAGGCTCTGACCGGCTTTCCCCGTCAACAATCCCTTTGGGCGGATACGGTTCTTCCCCGTCTCTGTCGCCGATCGGCCTGGGGGGGGTGTCCGGCAAGCTATCGTTGCGCCGCGTCGCTACGAACCCTCATGCAATGATCCGGGTTGATTACGGGCATCAACACTTGTCGTACCAGTCTGTGATTTTACTACAATTTTGGAAAAAGACACGGGGGAATTTTAACACTCGCCACTTTTAAATCTTCACAAGAATGCGCGGCCGAAAAGAGCGGCGGCATCGGTTGACGCATGGTCCCAGAGATAGTAAGATCGCAGCCCTGTGACCCAATGGGCAAAAGAGAGCCTGTATGATCCAAAACTCCGGCGATTCGAGGCCGCATGGAAGGTTATCCTTTTTAGAGAATTTCGGCTTCGCGCTCGGCGACACCGCTTCAAACTTTTTCTTTCAGACATTCAACATCTTTCTTCTGTATTACTACACGGATGTATTTGGAATCGAAGCCGCCGCGGCGGGAACGATGTTTCTGGTCACTCGTTTTTGGGATGCGGTGAATGATCCCATTATGGGCATTATTTGCGACCGCACCCGAACGCGCTGGGGTAAATACCGCCCCTATCTGCTCTGGATGGCGATTCCTTATGGAATTTTCGGATATCTGATTTTTGCCAATCCGTCCCTCGAAGGCTCTTCCAGAATCGTATACGCCTATTTTACATACTCCATGATGATGATGGCCTATACGGCTATCAATGTCCCCTATTCTTCATTAATGGGGGTTTTAAGCCCGTCTTCCTATGCGCGGACGATTGCTTCGAATTTTCGCTTTGTCGGCGCTTACGGAGGCGGGTTGCTGATCTCCATGTACGTTCGGCCCCTGGTGCAAAAGCTGGGGGGAGAGAATGAACTTCAGGGATTCCAGTACACCATGGCCCTGTTCGCGATTGCGTCCGTCGTCCTGTTTTGGATTGCTTTCTTTACGACCAAGGAACGGGTTCAGCCTCCGGAAGGACAGCGGCAGGATGTTATGGAGGAGTTGAAGGAACTTGTCAGAAACCGTCCGTGGGTCATCCTGTTCTTTGCGGCGGTTTTTTCCACAACCTTTATCGCCATACGGGATTCGGTCACCGTTCATTTTTTCAAGTATGTCGTAAAGGCAGGCAGCGAGCCGGTGTTTCTGGGAATGGACAAAACCTCGTTTTTTTTGAGTCTGGGACGTTTGATGATGATGCTGGGGGTGCTCTGCGTAGGATTTCTGGTCCGTTTCCTCGATAAAAAACCTCTGTCCGCGTTTCTCACGCTGGGCACGGCCGTCTGCTGGTTTTTGTTCTATTTCATTCCCCCCGATATGTATGCATTGATGCTGGCCGTCAATGCGGTCGGATCGTTCCTGGTGGGCCCGACATCGGCTCTTGTATGGTCGATGTATGGGGATGTCGCCGATTACGGCCAAGCCACGTTCGGCAGACGGTCCACGGGACTGATTCATTCCGCTTCATTATTCGCTCTCAAAACCGGCACTATGATTGCGGGATTCCTGGGCGGCTCGCTGCTTGATTGGTTCGGATTTGTTGCGAACCAGGAGCAGTCGGCAAGGTCCCAATGGGGGATCCTTCTCATGTTTTCACTCATTCCCGCGGTCATTGCGATCGGCAAAGCAACGGCGCTTTTTATCTATCCGCTCAACCGGAGGAAAGTCCTGGAAGTGGAGCGGCAATTGGCGGAGCGCTGACGGGGAAGGTTTGTTTGGAGGGTGGCAGCAGCGGTTGAATTTCGATATGATGTGTTGTCACCAGGGAGGTTTGAATGAAGCTTTATCTGCGGTATGCAATGCTGGCGGCGGCTGTTTTGCTTTTCGGATTCGACGGCGCATTCAAGGTCGGAGCGGAAGGGGCGCCGGCGGAGAGAAGTTCCAACCCGGAACGCGGTCCGGAAAAGCAGGGGGAGGAAATCCGCGCCGCTGCTGCGCTGGCAAAACTGGGAGTTCCGCTGCAGCGGGACCCGCGGGGGACGGTGCGATGGATTGAAGCAACCGACGGGGAATTAAGCGACGAAGCGATGCAGCACATGCCGGCATTGCCTCAGCTTGAGTGGCTGGAGGTCGGAGGCGGCAGCGTGACCGCCTCGGGAATGAGGCATTTGAAAACCTGCGCCGCGTTGAAAAGACTTTATGTCCACGACATTGGTCTGAGCGGGGAATCGCTCGAATGGCTTTCCGGCCTTCCCAACCTGCGGGCGCTTTCGCTTCAACGGACGGGAGTCGACGGCAGCGTCCTGGATCACGTCAAAGCGGCGGCCACACTGGCCGTTTTGAACCTGAGCGGAAATCCGATTACAGATGCCGACATGGAGCGGGTCGCGCGTTTTAAGGCGCTCGAGGTTCTGGCGCTGGCGGATACCAAAATAACCGGCGCGGGGATGGCGAAGCTTGAGGGCATGGCCAGGCTGAACGAGTTGAACATTATGCGCTGCAACATACTCGACAGCGATCTGGAATGTTTTATGTCCATGCCGAATCTTCGAATTGTGTATGCGGAGGGATGCGGCTTAGGTGAAATGGGCATCATGCAGATTATTTACAGATTTCCCACGCTGGCAATTTTCCGCTAGCGGATAAGGGGCTTCGGCGCGATTTTGCCGTTGAGGGGACAAAAAAACATTTTTTCCTATGGATTTTGTTATGCGAATGATGATGCAGGGATTTTGGATCCTGATAGCGATGGCGTCAATGGGCGCGAGCGCGGGAGACGAAAAAGCCGAATGGATGCGCACTCCGGATGTGGTTTATGTCGGCAGTCCATACGACGTGGTTTCCAAGATGCTCCGGATGGCGCAGGTGAAAAGAGACGATCGGGTCTACGACCTCGGCTGCGGCGACGGCCGCATAGTGGTCCTGGCCGCGCAGAAATACGGAAGCCGGGCGGTAGGATATGAGATCGATCCGGACATGGTCCGGTTATCCAGAGAAAATACAGCCGCGAACCATGTGGAAGACCTGGTGAAAATCGTCCAGGCGGACATCTTCACAATCGATCTCAAGGAAGCGGACGTAATCCAGCTCTATCTCCTGCCCGAAATGAATCGGAAACTCCTGCCCCAAATAGACAAGATGAAATCGGGATCGCGGATCGTCTGCCACAACTATGATCTGGAGGGGATCAAGCCGGAGGAAACCTTTACAATGATCTCCAATGAGGATAATGCCAGCCATACTCTCTATTTATACACGACTCCTCTGAAGCGCGAATAGGGGCGGCCCGAAGGACGCCCCTGTTTGCCGAATCCTCATGAATCATCCGGGTTAAGATTTTGCCTACTGCTTCGCGGCGGGCTTTTGGGATGCTTCGACCGCAGCGCGGGCGTTTCTTCGCATCTCCTCAGCCGTGTATTTGATATCGGTGAGGCTCCGCTGAAGCTCGCTGTAGCCGTACCACCATGCATAATCCGGGCTGGAATGGAATGTCCCCTGGAAAGCCCGGTTCCTATGCTCCAAAAACATAACAAACAGCTTTTGCTCAATGGGCGTCGGAGCGTCCTGGAAAGTCAGAACATCCGGGAATGCATAGGAATAATTATCGGGTTTCCTCAAAATTCCGTCTTTGTATAAATCCGCAACAATTCGGATGGCCTGGGCCATCAGGTGATCCGCTTCCTTGATCATCTGATCCCCTTTGGCCAATTCTGCCTTGGCGAAATTAACGGAATGGCATTGATTGCAGGCGGCAATGGACTTGTCGCGCTCTTTCTGCCAGTCTTCCTGGGTAAGCCGGGCAACCTGAGCGCCTTTTACAACATCAAGACGCGCCGTGGCATTGCCGGCCGGATCCAGTACGCCCAGCGCCTGAAGGATTGTTTTCCGGTCCTCGGCCCATGCGAAGTCCTCCGGCATCGGAAGCCGGACGGCTAGAAATCCCCATGCAGTCCGGACTTCATGGTTTCCTTCCTGCATGTGGCACGTTTGACATGTCGGAGCGGCCGCGGTGTCCGGAAGAACTTTGGCCTGCTTCAGCAGGTAGCGCACGCCGTGTTTGGATGAGGAATACATTTCCCATTGGGCATGGTCGAAGCCCATGTGGCAGGTTTGACAGGCTTGCGGCTGCCGCGCTTCTTCGGCCGAGAAGAGATGGCGGGTATGACAAACGTCGCACGAAGCCGTGCCGAAGCCGGGATTGGTCTTCTTCAGATCCTTTATCTCCGCTTCCGTCTTTACTCCGATTTTGTGGCAGCCGCCGCAGCCTTTCATGCCTTCGGTAATGATGGAAGGCTGCCAATGCATGGTCGGCATGGCCTTCATTGCAGCCCACGCAAAAGCATGTTTCCCCGCCTTATATTCCTTGACCTTCTCGTCGTGGCAAACGGCGCACGTGTCCGGCGTCGGGATCCTGGCCTTGGCGACATCTTGAGGGCCCGTATGCTGATCGCCGTGGCAAATGGCGCAGTCGAAGCCGGCCTGGCCATGCTTGCTCAACTGCCAATCCGTCACGATGCCGGGAGTGATGTTTTTATGGCAGTCTACACAAGTGGACGCCAGTACGCCTGCGGGGCTCATGCTGATGACTGCGATCGCGGGAGCCAGCATTAAGAATAGAACGGGCGTTTTCATAGGTGCGCCTTTCTTAACGAGGGGGGCTTCCGTTTGACATGCAAATCAAATTATTGAAGGCATTATATACTATTTCAGAAGCATTTGTATTCATTTAAAAAAACGCGGAGCGGTCAACGTGGGTTATGGGGGAAGCTTCCACTGCGGCGGCGAATCACAATGCTGCGCGAAACGCCGCGATTAAACTCGGCCTTCCATTACAAGACGCGCGAAATGTTCAAAGGAACGGTCGTAGGTTCGCTCGGCGTCCGCGGGGAAAAAACACGCAGGCAGTTCCCTGAGCTTGAGGTGATAGCGGACACAATCGCAGCATAATCCCTTTTTTGAACACGGCTCGTAGGTGCAGTTGCAGGTTTTTAAATTCCTTTCCCGTTGGCAATCCATTAAAAACCTCCTTGATTCACGTCCCGCAATCATCCGGTTGATCCGTATTATTCGTGGAGCGTCGACTGCGGCAACTGCGTTGGTGCGCGGGGCATTTTATTATTCGGGCAGGCAGCCGTCCTCATAGCGGGCTCTTTTGAAGGGGGCCGAAACCTCGAACCAAGCGGGGTGTTGCGGCGGCAGAATGCCGTGCCCGCCGCCGACGCAGTAGAAGCTTCATGAATAATCCGGGGCAAAGAAGCTGTTGTCTACCGTCCCATTAATGGCAGCTGGAGCATGTCTGAAAATTGCGCATGTGGTGGCAGCTTTGGTAGCAATAGTTCAGATTGTCCGGCTTGACTACCTCGGTTTTATCATCGAGCGGTATTTCGTGCGGCACATGACACTCGGTGCATGCGGGAATATCCTGCTTTTCCGCATGAGGAACGTACATATGCGGAGTGACGGTTTCGCCGCTTTCCGCCACATAATCGGAAGTGGCTTCAGCCAGCTTATCGTAGGGTCCATGGCAAGCCAGGCATTTTTCTGCAACATCGCTGTCTTCGGCCTGAGAGGCAGCCTCCTGCATATAGGCATCCGTTGCCGATACGAGGAACACGAAAAACAGAGCGGATAGAAAAGTAACGGCGGGTATTGCAAAACGCTTATTCATAAATCCTTCCTTCTGCCTTGCCGGGATTCGCTCCCTTCCGGCTCCGGGTGATCCTGATGGTGCGCTAGGAGTCCAATCGCAGCAGCCGATTAGCCTCAAGTTCTGTATCGTTTATCAGAATAAACGGAATCCTTTGCTGAAATCAAGTGCGGATTGGAATTCTCAAGCGAAGCTTCGCTCACGCCGGATTGGAATTCAGCCGGATGCCGCTTGCGATGCGCCGCCCTGCTTCGATTGCTTCGCGGTTGGTTTGGAGAAGGGCCGGCTTCATCCCATGTTCCGCGAGCGCGGAGAGAATGGAAGCCTGATCCACTGCCCGCGCAACTTCAAGATAGGCGCCCAGCATGATCATGTTTGCCGATTTGACGTTCCCCAGATTGACCGCCGTTTCATAGGCGGGCACCTGGACGATTTGAATATCCGGCCGATCCGGCATCTTCTCCACCATCGAGGAGTTCACCAACAGCAAGCCCCCGGGCAGGATATTGGGAGCAAATTTATCCACCGAGGGTTGATTGAACGCCATAACGCTTGTCGGGCGGTCGATCCACGGCGAAGCGATGGGATTGCGCGACAGGCGCACGTGGCAATGCGCCGTGCCTCCGCGCATTTCCGGTCCATAGGACGGGATCCAAGATACCTGAAGGTCTTCCCTCACGGCGCCTTCAGCCAGCGCCAGTCCTGAAAACAGAACCCCTTGTCCGCCGAAGCCGCTCAAAATCATCGCCACATCTTGAAGTTCGCCGGCAGCGACGCGACCCATTTGCGGAGCATTGATTTCAGGGGCAGCCGGCTTCGCTTGCCCGTCGACTGCCTTGGCGGCCGGTTTGCGGATAGGAATCTGGGCTCTCGGATCGGAGTCCCTGAATACCTTGAGCGGAAATACAGGAATCATGTATTTTTCCACCCAATGGATTGCTTCTTGAGGAGAGACTTTCCAACCGCTGGGACACGCGGAAAGGACCTCCACAAATGAGAATCCGCGGTTGTCTATTTGATTCTGGAGGGCTCGGCGGACGGCTTTCCTGGCTCTCATATGATTCTTGGCATCGGTTAGAGCCACCCGTTCAATGTAGGCGGGCCCGTCAAGCGTGGAAAGAAGCTCGCACATGCGTAAAGGGGGACCCTCCCTGTCAAACGTTCGACCCTCCGGGGATGTTGTGGTCTTCTGTCCAAGCGGCGTAGTCGGCGCCATTTGCCCGCCCGTCATTCCGTAAATGCCGTTGTTGACAAAAAAGACCGAAATATTCTCGCCCCGGTTGGCAGCGTGCAAAATTTCGTTGCCGCCGATGGCGGCAAGGTCGCCGTCGCCCTGATAGCATAAAACAATGGCTTCCGGGCGCGTCCGCTTGAGGCCGGTGGCTACGGCGGGCGCGCGGCCGTGAGAAGCGGATATGTTGCCGACGTCCATGTAGTAATACATGAATATGGAACATCCTACGGGGCCTATCAGGACGCAGCGATCCTGAATTCCGAGATCGTCGATGGCTTCCGCAATGAGCTTATGCAAAACTCCGTGGCCGCAGCCGGGACAATAATGGGTTATTTCGGTGTCGCCGCCCTTACGTTCGAATCGCTCGTAAAAGGAAGCGGCTCTTTTATGCGTAATTTCCCACACACTCGCTCTCCATCTTTTTAAGCGCTTGAACCACATCTTCGGCCGTCGGCATCATTCCGCCGGTGCGCCGATGAAGCTGTATCGGCTTGATCCCGTTCAAAGAAAGGCGGACGTCTTCGATCAGTTGGCCGCTGCTAAGCTCCACAACCAGCACGCCGGAAACCTTTTCCGCCACCTCGCGCAGGCGTTTTTCGGGGAAGGGATACAGGCTGATCGGACGGAATAATCCCGCGCGAATTTTCTCGGAGCGGGCAAGATCGACGGCCGCCCGGGCAATCCGGCTGCTGATGCCGTAGGCGACGATCACCAGCTCGGCGTCTTCTATCAGGACTTCCTGCCAAAGGACTTCCTTCTCCGCCATTTGCTCATACTTCTTTTCCAGCTTTGTAATCAGTATTTCCTGTTTCTCCGGTTCGAGGAAAATGGAGGTAATGAGGTTTTGGCGCGTAGCGGCGTTTCCCGTGACCGCCCACGGCTTTTCCGGGGGGGCCTTCACCGTTTTGGGGATTTCCAGCGGTTCCATCATTTGGCCGAGGGCCCCGTCGGCAATCACAAAAACGGGATTGCGATAACGGTCCGCGACATCGAAAGCATGAGAGGTCAGGTCGCACATCTCCTGAACGCAGTTGGGCGCGAATACGGGCGTGCGATAATTTCCATGCCCCCCTCCTTTGACCAGCTGGAGGTAGTCGCCTTGTTCAACGCCGATGTTCCCGAGTCCGGGCCCCGCACGCATAACATCCACAATAACTGCCGGCAGTTCGGCTCCCGCCAGATAGGAAATCCCTTCCTGCATCAAACTGATGCCCGGGCCCGACGATGCCGTCATGGCTCTTACGCCTGCGGAGGATGCGCCGAAAACCATCTGGATGGCCCCGATTTCGCTTTCGGCGGGGACGAATACTCCGCCCGATGCGGGCATAAGCCGTGAGGCGGTTTCCGCGATCTCACTGGCCGGCGTAATGGGGTAGCCGAAGTACGCCTTGCACCCGGCAGCCAGCGCTCCGCGAATGACGGCCTCATTACCCTTAATCAATTGGCGCATGGATCGCCTCCACAATCATGTATCCGTTGCGGCAACGGAAATGCCCGAGGGCCCGCCGCCGACGGTTTCCCCAAAACAAATTCCCGCTTTCGCAAGGAATCCGCTTAATGCTTTGCAGCCCAACCCGGATTGATTATCAATGCCCATTGCTTTCCAAATAAGATGCTTCATCGGCCATTGCGGGCATTTTGCCGGACGGCTGCATTTATGCCGCGGTTTTGTCCTTGTCGTCCTTGCGGACGCGGATCGTTATGGCTCCGGGCTCGGGGCAGACATAGAAACAAATGCCGCATCCGGTGCATCCGCTTCCGGTATAGGTGACCGCATAATAACCCTGCCGGTTTAAGGTCTTGCCCTCAACCAGCACCTTTGGCGGGCACGCAGCAGCGCAAAGAGTGCACCCTTTGCACAAGTTCGGATCTATAATGACATCGCCGCGATCTGATTCACTCACCATACCCTCCATACCGGCAACCATCCGAAAAGCATCGCCGACGCATCATGGCCAACCCGTTACTCTAGCCCGGATTGATCCCGGAAACAACCTCCGGATCAAAAAATTGATTGGATATACGGAGCCCCGGCGCCGACAAATATGCTGCGAAATAGGCTTGTCTCTTGGGATTATTGGTGCTTTTGCGACTTTTGGGCGTTATAACCCAAAAAGTCTACCCTCGAAAGCTTTTGGGCGACTCCAAAGCCCTCATAAAATATTTTTCATTATTCCTCCATCCCTTTATTAATCAATGGGATGACAATATTTCACTATGAAATGCGCCGAAAAACCTTAAGTGGCAAACAAGTTGCCTGCATCAAGGGGTGTTTATTCGGCTGCTGCAGGCCGAGAGATGCAAAAATCCCTTTCCCGAACTTCTCCTCTAGTGCGCCTTGGGTCGCACAGGACGGCGCGTGAAAGCAGCAGCCTGGAGCTTTGGTTTAAATAATGAGTCCGAAAAAGACATGAATGTATTGGTGGTTGAGGACGAAAGACTGCTGAACTGGTCTTTGGCCTCCTCTCTTGATAAATGGGGTTTTAATGTCCGGCGCGTTTTTACCGGAAGCGAAGCCATGAATTCAATCGCCGAAACTGCATTCGACGTTTTTCTTTTGGATTACAGGTTGCCCGATGGGAACGGCCTTGAAGTTGCGAAAATGATCCGCGAAAAGCAGCCGGAGGCTGTGATTCTTCTTTTAACGGCGTTTCAATTTAATGAACTCTCGGTGGATGCAGGGCTTATTGACGGCTATTTCAATAAACCTCTGGATTTAGACCAGCTCCATGAAGCTCTTCTGAGAGTCCCGCTCTTGCGCGGGAGCGGCGCGAAATTTAAAAGCCAGCCCAAATTATAAAAAGGGTTTTGACGGTTGTTCCTTCAACTTCGAATATTTACGCGTCTTCCGAGATTTTAATCCAAATCAATATCCCGCATAGGCTTCCCTACAGGCGCGCCCTTATTTTTCTCCAGCGCCGCTTCAAATTTGCGTTCCAAGACCTGGGACTGGATTTTCATATCCTCGGCGCTTTGTTTGAAAAGAGCCTCGCGCCGCTCGGCCTGCTCTTTCAAAAGCGCGGCGGCTTGGCCAAGATCGAGAGTGTTTTGCTTTGGAGGCGGCGCATCGTAACTGATTACCTTTTGCAGGTCGGCGTCTATTGTTAGACGCGCTCCGCAGCACGGACACTCCACCGTTATATTGCTGCTCTTTGTGCGGGCCATAGTAGCTCCTCGACACTCGCTTGTTGTCTCTAAAGACTACTTAAAAGATGCCGCAATAGGATACAGGACACAAGAGGCGCGATGCAATGAATAGGGGGGAACAATCGAAGGGTCTTTTCTCTCCATTCAGGGAACGTCCGCCGCGGCCTGTCCCCATTATATTTTCCCGATGGCCTGGAGTACTTTGTCGGGGGTGATGGGATAATCGAGAATCCATTTTCCTATAGCATTGTAAATAGCGGATGAAGTGATGGCGGCCATGCTGGCTCCTATGTTTTCGCCTATCCCATTCGCTCCGTAAGTGCCGTAGCCCAAGTGGCTTTCATTGAGATGGCAATCGACCACAGGGTAGTCGTTCATTGTCCCCAGATGGTAGTTGATGTGATCGAAATTAAGCCCCACCCCGGTCTTCGGACAATAGACTTTCTCTTCAGTGGCGCTTTTGCCCAGGCCCATCACGGCTCCGCCGTATTGTTGAGCTTCGCATCCGCGGCGGTTGAATATGTGGCCTACATCATTAACGCAAACGACGTTTGTGACATAGACCATGCCGGTTTCCACGTCCACTTCCGCCTCGATGAAGTGTGCCTGGCGGCTCATGACGTAATATTGCTGATTCATCATCATTCCGCCCGACATCATTTGAATCGGAGTATTGATTTCGGGGTGCGCTACAATGGGATTCGGCCCCATGAACCCGCCCATGAGTCCGCCGGTCAACTCGCTGACCGGCCATTTTCTTTCCGGGTTGTCCTTTTCGAATACCATGCTGTCCTTAATGTCGAAATCCTCGGGCTTGTTGCTTTGAGAGGCATTGGACGAAGGCCGTCCGCGATTAAACATGAATCCCATCATGGGCATGGATGCGGATGAGGAAGCCAGTTTGAGAATTTTCTGCTTCAACTCCCTGGCGGCATGCACGAGCTGGAGGGTTGCGTTGACTGTGCCGGTGGATCCGGCCGGCTGCGCCAGGCAGTAGGCGCTGTTGTCGGACTGCTGTTCTTGAATAAGAACGTCCTCATACTTCATGCCCAGCTCGGCAGCGACGCAATGGCGGTATCCGGATTCGGTGTCGATCCCCATATCGCAGCGCAATCCGACAATAGTGACCTTTCCGTTGACAAGTATCAGGCAGGCATGCGAGTGGCTGACGAAGGACATCATGCCGGCGCCCCAATGCCATTCGTTGACCGAGGTGAATCCCATGCCGTGCATCCGGCCGCCGGGCAGTTTCTTTGAACCGGGAGCGTGCCATTTCCGGTCCCAATCGATGGCTTTCTTTCCTATTTGGACGACTTCTTTGAGGCTGTGCCTCTGAGGGAAGCCGTTTTCCTTCTGGTATTGGGTAATCCAATCCCAATCGTGGCCCTGGCAGCCGTCATTGAGGAGGGCGACTTCGATCGGATCCAGCCCGAACTCCGCCGCCACAAGATCAAACATCACGTTATGGGGGACGCAGGATGCGGCTCCGTGCCGGAAGCATTCCAGAAAGCCCTTGTTCGTCAGCGGCCACACTTCGGTTCCGCGGATATTGGGTATTTTGGTGCACTCATAGGTTTTATCAACGGCGGGATTCCTGCATCCGGTCATATGCCAATGGAAAGCCGTTATGGTGCCGTCTTTTTTGGCGCCTGCCTTGCATTTATAGGTGCCGGCTTCGTCGCCGCCGCAATAAAAGCCGCTTTCATCATAGAGAACCTTCACAGGCCTTCCGTTCGCCCTTCTGGCCAGCACCGCCGCAAGACGGACGAACGAGTTGGAGTAGGCCAGCCATGCAAGTCCCCCGAACCACGAGCCCTGATAAGGGAAAGTGACCTTTATTTTTGACCAGTGGGCGAAGGCTGGCTCGGCTTTTTCTCTTCCCCCTCCGAAGGAAAACATCCCCATGAAGCCCCGCGGAGAACTGAGGTCGCTTTGAGGATTCGATTGGTGGTGCACCCAAAGATCCAGGAAATCATTTTTCCACTGGGCCACACAAACCATGGCTTCCACGCCCGCGGGCGAGTTTGTTCCTCTTCGAATGGTATATTCAATAACCTTGTCCGCTTCCTCAAATCCCTTCTGGATGTCTCCGATTTCCCGGTCCTGGGATGTGATGATATTGGGGCCCTTACTGCCCGAGCCGAAGTTCATCGTGCGCTGCACCTCGGGCATGATCTTCGGAGCATCCGGCTTTGCGGCTTCTTCCATATCGAGGATGAAGGGCATTTCTTCCCACTCTACCTGCACAAGCCTCAGCGCTCTGTCGCATAGTTCCTCGGTGTCTGCGACAACGGCGACTCCCATGGGGTGCTGATAGAAATCACTCGTACGGGGGAGAGTGAGAATACTGTAGCTTGCGGAGATATCGGCGCCGACGCCCCTGTCTTCGGAGATATCCGGATCATCGTACGTAAGAATGTCGCGGACGCCTACGAGAGCTTTTGCGCGGCTTGTATCCATGCTCACTATCCTGGCTTGAGAATAGGGAGAGGTGAGAATCTTCGCATACAGCATGCCGGGAAGATAGATGTCCCGCGTATAAGCCGCCTGGCCCGATACTCTATCGTGCGCATCCTGGCGAGTCATGCTGCGCTTCACGGTCTCGCTGCTATCCGGAACTTTCCATGCCCAAGGTTGATTCTGATCCGCCATGCGCAATCGTCCTCCATGTTAAAAGCGAACAGATAATGTGCTTTATACGTTTCACCAAGCTTTATGGTTTTATATTTCTGCCGGACTTAAGAAATAAGCGCGCGTGTTTTCAAAAATCGCGGGCTGTTCCGAATCCCGCGCAAGCCCAAGCGAACGGCTTTGCGGATCTTTTGCCCTTGAAATGTAACGGCGTAGACAGCAGAATAATAAGCCTCTAAGGTTCTTCCTGCTATGGGGCGACGTAGCTCAGTTGGTTAGAGCGTGGGATTCATAACCCCAAGGTCGGTGGTTCGATTCCACCCGTCGCTACCAGCTCCTCAAGTTCCACAAAATCAACAACATACAGAGACGATATCGAGAGTAATTCAAAAAGAATTTGCGCATTTTTCGCCCACGTCTGCACACAAAATCCCATGGTTGAATGCAGAATAATTCGATCATCCGCGACCTTGCCAGGCTCCTATCATTTAGGTTTCCAGACAATCTATATATGAGATCAAATTTCTTAGCTGACTGCCATTTCTGCTAATCCCATAAAAATCCCAAACGGTCCAAAGCGGAATTTCATCAACCTGCGCAATCCCTTGATAGACGCGGGTTCCAGCAGGTCGGAAATTCTGAGCAAGGTAGTGTGACGGTTAGTGTGGCGGTTTTATTAATGCAGTGGCAGAGGAAACGGCAAAAAGATCTAACTAGGCGATCGGCATTTCATTTGTATACCATTTTATGGTATGTTATTAAGGTTTCTTATTAGGACTCATCGCTCATGACAAAAAACCTGAATGGATCAAGGATTGTCTCACTACTTAAGGAGCTCGATAGCCATGTAGCTGAACCTTGCAGAATCATCATCTGCGGAGGTGCCGCTGCAATCGTCGGATATGGAATTCAGCGTCTTACGGGCGACATAGACATACTCGAGCCCATTCCCAAGAGTGAGTCCTTCTATAAAGCGGTAAAGGATCTCTCCAAGAGTCATGGTCTTGACCCAAAATGGATTAATGATGGAGTAAAGGGTTTTCTATATGATTTAAGTCCCGATTTCCAAAAGCGGCTCATCCCCCTGAACGAAGAATTGGAGAATCTTCATGTCTTTATCATTAGCAAGCCCGATCTCATCACAATGAAAATATGCGCCTGGCGTGAGGCCGACAAAGCAGATATCGAGGCGCTCGGAATTTCTCGTGAAGATCTCAAAGTTATCAATACCAACTTGGCACATGTCGAGAAGCATAGCCCCGACCGGGCACATAGAGCCCACTTGGTTTTATCCGAACTGGGTGTCCAGAAATTGAGAATCTTGAAAGTCGCCGACGTGACAAGCCTTGCAGAATTGATTCAGTACTATCGTCAACATGAAAAGAAAGAAGCGTCCATTGAAGAAATTCGCACTTGGAAACAAGAAATTGAAAAAGGGATTAAGCCATCTTCCTTAGCTCAATCCATTTTTGAAGGCAAACAAATGGAAGATCCTTCAATGGACAGAGAAATTTAACATGAACAGCAAACCTTTATTTTCAATGTGGGCACGGCTTGGAGTGAACTTCCCTGCCTTTAAGCCGAGCAAAGAGGAGCCGCTTGTCGAGGATCTCATTGCTCAGACATCGCTCATCGGGAGATATGAGCCCCGCCTCATTGAAGGTATGGCGGGATGGCTGCAAAAACATGGCGATTTGGTTAACACCTCCCTGATGCGCAGGCATATTGAAAGTGGCGACTCTGCTGTAATCGGTCTGGTATTCGATGTTATAAATAGCAAAGAGACCGCCAAGCTGAAGCAGCTTACAAAATATTGCCGCCCCAAAAAGAAAGCAGAAATGCTTTTCTTTGAGGCAGAATCGTCTCCGACGATGAAAGCGCAGGCTGTCGAGCACGAAACCGAATTAAACCGGAAATGGAATTTGCTTTATGTGAGTTTGCGAATTAAGACAAATGCTGTTTACGACCGGAAAGAGGTTCTGAAGAGAAATCCAAACCTTGCCCGCCGAGCCCTATTCGGAGTGGTAATGCGTACGGAAATCCTGAATTTTCTTTTGCAGAAAGAATCGAGTTATCCTGCGGAAATATCAAATGCACTGGGCTATCGATATCACAGGGTCATTTCAGATATTCAAGGTCTGATCAGAGATGGAGCCATTATTGACTCCTTCGCCGGCAAAAAGCGGCAGCTAAAAATATCGCCCGCTTTCCATGACTTTCTGAACGCCATTCCCTATTGAGCCATACTATCGATGCCCTCCTATTGCTTACCCTCACATTCTGCAGGTGACGCAACCTGGAGATTCATTCAGCTGTTACGACGATTATCCCATCAATTTGATTCTCCGCCCT
This sequence comes from uncultured Acidobacteriota bacterium, assembly GCA_964506795.1. Classification (GTDB taxonomy): domain Bacteria; phylum Acidobacteriota; class UBA6911; order UBA6911; family UBA6911; genus UBA6911. Next base: position 48,028 of record CAZDMR010000029.1, read on the forward strand.
TTATACATGAACCAATTCATATACCGAGAATTCTGTCAAGAAAAGCCGATCTTGGCAGGGGCTTAGTCGGGAACCACGTATTGTTCATACCATTGATTTACGGTTAAATGATGGAGCGCCATCCGTGCCTCGTACACCGAAATAACATACTGGCTGCGCATGATCAGAGTGACAACTCCTCCACCGGCAAAGAGTTGTCGGATCGTTAGCATACTCCCAAGCGCCGGAGGATTAAGTTTATGGAAAATGCCGCGCCTTCGAAGAGCACGTTCAATCGGCCATCTAGGACGTGTCGTTTTGCCGCTGATGATCCGTGTAGATTCAAGCGGGGAACTGCCACAGACTGAATCCCCTGTGGTGAGTCTCCCCCGTGATGCTGCACGCCATATTGCATCACCGAAAACTGCATCGAGTGGTGCAGAATCCCACAGGGCGGAACATCTATAGATTTTTCAGGAATCCTCGATTGCGCGACGAGACCAGTACTGTCGGGGCCCTCCGGTCGCATCCGTTCCTGCATCGCAGTCTGAACGTAGGAGAACCGGTAGCGATAGACGGGCGTTCTGTTGGCCGCAAAGGCATTGGCGGCGAAGCGGGCTGGCTCGGCCTGGCCGAAGTCGTCGTTTGCCCTCGATACCAGCGTGGCCAAATCCGTTGTTCCGTCGGGATCGTAGGCCGCCTTCGCCTGGGCGCTCCACTGGCCGAACCGTGCGAACAACTGCTCCTTGGTGGTCGCTCTTACTCGGTTACGCGCGGTATCGACGCTATTGCTTGCGACCAGGAGCGGAATACGCGGCTGGTGCTTGGCCTTATAGGTGGTCTCGGCTGTTTCCGTTATCAGCTTGCCGTCAAGGATCGGCGTCGTCTCGTAATTCTGAACGCCGGCCGGTCGGGCTATGGCAGGTTTGCTGGCAGTCTTTGCGGAGTTTGAACGGGAGATTCTGCGCGAACGGGTGCGCGCAGGTCTGAAGAACGCGCGGCGGAACAGCCAGCGGCTGGGTCGGCCGAGAACAGCGGCCTTCCATGCCGATCAGGTCCGGAAGCTTTACCGCGCCGGAATCAGCAAATCCGCGATCGCTCGGGGTTTGCAGGTCGGCCGAACATCCGTTCGCCGCATTCTAAAAG
>CAZDMR010000030.1:0-48627 GCA_964506795.1 uncultured Acidobacteriota bacterium
TGCGCCTGGCGTGACTCGAACACGCGGCCCACGGTTTAGGAAACCGTTGCTCTATCCACCTGAGCTACAGGCGCACATCTTCCAATTCCACTAATGTCGTCCGCATCATACGGCGGAGAGAGTTTAGCATAGCCTCCTGGGATAGTTGAAGTCGTCTTCACAACCTTTTGCGTTGATGATCGAGGTAAAAGATGCCGCTATGACCCAACCGCGCATTAATTGAATTCGCGCAATTTAGCAAAGCTTCTTCGCTTCCTGCAAAGAAGTCCCGGACAAAAAGGATTTGGAGTCTATTTTCCAACCTGATTTATGCATTGATTAGTTAAAATGAGCGGAGCATTGAATTCTGACTGCTGAGAGGGATTCGTTTGAACATCATCCTGTACCAGCGACGGCTGGCCAACGGCGAAGCGGAACGGCCCGAAGCGGAAGCATGCCTGCGGCAAGCCGGCTGCCGGATTCGTGTATCCGACGATGAAGCTTCGGATGATTGGCGCGACGCCGATTGGCTGTGGATTCAGGGGAACGCCGGCTGGTTCCCGCGCGTTTGCCGCCGGCTTGAACGGAGGCCGGCCAAAAAACCCCGCGTCGTAGTGTGGCATACCGAGCCGCTTCCGCCGCGGCCGGGATCGGCATTGCGCCCCAGCCGCCTCCACCTGCGCGAAATCGCAAAAAAGGTGCTCAGGGACAGGCGGGCAACGGATCCTTATACGAACGCCGCGCGAATCCAGCGTATGAGGCGATCTGGATTGCCCGATCTCCTTGCCGTCTCGTCCCGCAGCCGCCAGCTCTATCTCGCTTCCCGCGGAATTGAGAGCCACTTCATACCACTGGGCTACCACGCGGCGACGCACGGCCGGATGCTGCCATTGCAGCGCGACATCGACGCTCTGTTCCTCGGCACGATGGCGGTCCCGCGGCGCAGGCGATTAGTGCGGCAGATGAGGCGCGCGGGGATCGAGGTGCGGACAGAAGGCAGTTGGAATGATTGCAGCGGTTTCGGCGAGAATCGCACCAGGCTGCTCAACAGGGCGAAGATTCTGGTGAATTTGTTGCGGCAACCCGGCGATTTTTCAGGGTTGCGGATGATTTTGGGCATGTGCAATGGAGCGATGGTGATTTCGGAGCCCATTGACAAGCCCGAACCTTACGTTCCGGGCCGGCATTACATCGAAGCTCCAGTCGGACAATTGTCTTCGGTTATTCTTTACTATCTGAAGCACCCCCAGGAACGGAAACGAATAGCCGCAGAGGGCTATCGTCTTGTGACGCAGAATTTGACGATGCAAAACTCCGTGAAGCGGATTCTAGAACTCGCCGGAGGCTTTTAGAACTCAAGCGATGTAGAATCTCATGTGGAGGCCGGTTCATCATGCACGTTCAACTGCTGAAACCTATGATCAGTAACGAGGCAATCCAGGCCGTTGCAGAAGTTCTGCGCAGCGGATGGCTGGGACTGGGGCCAAAGACGGTGGAATTTGAGAGCGCGTTCGCTTCTTACGCAGGCAACGGCTATTGCGTTGCATTGAATTCGGGTTCGGCGGCGCTGCACCTGGCGCTGCGCTCGTTAAACCTGCCGGAAGGTTCGGAAATCATCACGACGCCGATCACGTTTGTTTCAACTAATCATGCGATTCTCTATGAGCGCTGCACGCCCGTGTTCGCGGATGTGCAGGCGGACACCGGGAACATCGACGTAAACTCGGCCGCTTCTAAAATAAGCGACCGGACAAGGGCAATGATAGTAGTGCATCTGGGCGGGGACCCCTGCGACCTGGATCAGGTATATGCTACGGCACGCTCCCATGGATTATCCGTCATCGAAGACTGCGCGCATGCATGCGGCGCCACATACAAAGGCAAACGCATCGGCAGCCACGGAGAACTGCATGCTTTTTCATTCCATGCCGTGAAAAACCTACCCATGGGCGACGGGGGCGCCTTGGTCGTGAAGGACGAAAAGGTCAGCGCCCGCCTGCGGCGCCTGCGCTGGCTCGGCATTGACAGGGACACTTTCGAGCGCGCCCGGGAACCCGCTTACAGCTGGGACTATGCCGTAACGGAGCTCGGATTCAAATATCATATGAACGATATCCAGGCTGCGATCGGATTGGCGCAGCTGCGTCGCGTGGATATAGAAAACGCCCGCCGGGCCGAAATCGCCAAGCGCTACCGCAGAGGTTTGAACGGCGTGCCCGGCCTGCGGTTATTGCGGCAAAGCGGCGACCGAACGTCCAGCAATCATTTATTCCGCGTTTTGGCTGAAAACCGCGATGGACTATCCTTGAAATTGAAATCGGCCGGCGTCGAGACCGGCGTCCATTTCCGGCGCAACGATCTATATCCGATGTACCGACGGGATGACAGTCTGGTGCAGGCCGAGCGCTTTTGGAGATCGTGCCTTTCTCTCCCGATGCATCTGCACCTGTCGGACGAGCAGGTGGATTACGTCATTGAACAAATCCGCGGAGGCTGGTGATGCCGACCCGGGATGAAATCAATAAAAGACCCTTGCTCATCCTCGGCACGCACATTCTGGCGCCTGAGATAGCGGACGTTGTATCCGACATTCCCGGCGTGCATGTGGCTGGATTTGTGGAGAATATGGACCGAACGCGTTGCGCCAATCCAATCAACGGACTCCCCGTTTACTGGATCGACGATGCGGCCGCCTTGGCCGGCGATCACGCGGCCCTATGCGGGATTGCGACCACGTTCCGCATTCGATTTACGGACCAAATCGACGCGCTGGGCATGCCCTTTGCAACACTGATTCACCCAACCGCGCATGTTTCAGGCACCGCCGACATTGGAACCGGGACGCTTGTGGGCGCAGGAGCCGTCATTGCTTCACATTCCCGCCTGGGACGGCACGTTTTCGTGAATCGCGGGGTGCTGATCGGCCACCATACCCTAATCGGCGATTTTGTGACGATGCAGCCCGGCGCGAATATCGCCGGCGCATGCGAAATCGGTGCGGCAGCCTATGTCGGCATGGGTGCCGTTATTATCGACCGCATTAAAGTGGGAGCCCATTCAATTATCGCGGCGGGGGCCGTTGTCGTCGATGCGGTGCCGGACCACGTCCTTGCAGCCGGCGTGCCCGCGAAGATCGTTAAGAGGAATATTCCCGGGAAATAAAAATATGACGCATCCAAAACTTATTATCAATCTTGCTTTGACGGGGATGGTTCCCAGCAAGAAGGATAATCCTCATGTGCCCATTTCGCCGGAGGAAATCGCGGACGATTGCGCCCGCTGCGCCGAGGCCGGCGCATCCATCTTTCACCTGCATGCGCGGGATGAAGCCGGACGTCCTACTTACCTGCGGGAACGGTACCGAGAAATCATTCTCGCGGTCCGTTCGCGGTGTCCAGATACCATCCTCTGCGTTTCCACAAGCGGACGCACATATAAGGAGTTCGATCAGCGGTCCGCCGTGCTGGATCTGGACGGAGACGCAAAACCCGAAATGGCTTCGCTGACGCTTGGATCCATGAACTTCCCCCATGAGGCTTCCATGAACGACCCGGCAATGATCCGGGCGCTGGCCGCAAAGATGCAGGACCGAGGCATCCTGCCTGAACTGGAAATTTTCGATTTCGGCATGGCGGATTATGCAAAATATCTGATCGAGCGGGAGGTGCTTCGGCCGCCTTTCTATTTCAACTTGATTCTGGGATCTCTCGGCACCCTCAGCGCTACGCCCTTTGCGCTGGCCGCGCTGGCGAATCAGCTGCCGTCCGGCGCCACATGGGCGGGCGCCGGCATCAGCCGATTTCAGTTTGCAGTCAATGCCATGTCCATCACAATGGGCGGGCATGTGCGCGTAGGATTGGAGGATAGTCTTTTCCTCGATGCGGAGAAGCGGCGGCTTGCCACAAACCTGAAGCTTGTGCAACGCCTGAGGCGGCTCGCCGACGCCGCCGAACGATCTGTTGCCGATCCTGCAGAGGCTCGCCGGATCATCGGCTTACCCGCAGACAGGCGCTTTCAAATAAGGAATGTCAAGCGTGGCTGAAATAAAAAGGGTCCTTGCGCTCGGCGCAAGCAATTTGACGCGCGGATTTCATACGGTCGTATCGGCGGCCCGGTCTGAGTGGGGCTCGGAAGTCCAGATTTTCGCCGCTCTCGGCCACGGCCGCTCCTACGGAACCCATAGCAGATTTTTGGGCCGCGGTCTTCCCGGCATTCTCGAATGCGGACTGTGGCGCGCGATGGCATCTCTCCCGCCGGCCTCGAGCAGAGCTCTTATAACGGATGTCGGCAATGATATCGTGTACGGATTCTCCGCTTCAAAGATCCTGGAATGGGTGGAAGAAACCGTCCGCCGCCTTCAGGAAACAACCCGCGACATCATTTTGACCGATCTTCCGCTGCAAAGCATCCAGCGGATTTCCCGGGCCAAATACCTTGTTCTCCGATCGATCTTGTTTCCAGCCTCAAGACTGCCGTTATCCGAAGCATTGGAAACGGCTGCGCGCTTGAACGAAGGCCTGGCGGAACTGTCCGCTTCGCGCGGGTTGCGCTTCTTCAGGCTGAATCCCGATTGGTATGGTTTCGATCCCATTCACATCCGGCCGGATCTGTGGCAATCGGCATGGCGCGAAATACTCCATGTGGCTCCGCGGCCTGAGGCCCGAAACTCGTTTGCGGAAGGTCTGAAGCTTTACTTTATGCCCCCGGAGCGCAAGCGTTTGTTCGGTTTTGAACGGTATACCCCACAGTCGGGCTCGGTGTTGAAATCCGGCGGCCGCGTATGGCTGTACTGAGCGGATCGGGTTGTCCGCGCTGCGTCCGGCCCCAATGCTCCTTTTTTATCGGCCGCGCAGCTTCTGAATCGCGGAATGCAGGTTTGCGAACAGGGCCTCAATCAAATCCGTCGGCACCGCAGAAAAAGCCAGGCGTATCAGACCCGAAAGCACGATGACGCCGGTGCTGTAATTGGCGATCAATTCTTTGCGCAGTGTTTCCGGATCAACGCCGATGGGCTTCACGCACATGAAATACCCCGAATTAAACGGCATGACTTCGAAGCTCTCCGCGTACTCGGGGTGCGCTTTGATGGTCTCACGGATCCTTCTGACGCGGCCCGCCAGAATTTCGTACTTTTGTTTTTTCTGCGCCGGATACTGAGGATCGGTATAAGCCTTCAGCAAAACAGCCTGCGAAACCCGCGGTGCATTGGATATGCTCCCGCGAACTGTTCCGGCGGCTTTGTTTTCGAGAACCTTTAAATGCGCCGCGGAAGCCCCGCGGAACCCGAAGGTAATAAAGCCGACCCGGAAACCCCATACGTAATCCTCTTTGGTGGCCCCGTCGAGTTTAACGCCCAAAACGTTCGGGTGCAGATCCACCAACTGGCTGAAAAGGGACTCTAAAGCGATTCCCTCTTCGTAGACAAGTCCGAAGTAGGCGTCGTCGAGCACAACCACGACTTTATTGCCGGCTTCGGCCGCTTTTAGCATTTCGGCCGCCAGCGCCCTGGATTCCGCTTCCGTAACGGTATACCCCGTCGGATTGTTGGGGAAATTCAGGAGCACCATTTTCTTGCCCGTTCCCCCCGAGTTGAGCGCCCTGCCGAAGGCGTCGATATCGTATCTGCCGTTGACAAACGTATTGTAGAAAACGAACTTTCCGCCGTAAGATTCATTGTATACAAGATCGTAGTTGTCCCAATACAGATCCGGAATAATGATAGGGTCGCCGGGATCGATGAACAGATAGCCCGCAATCGAGAGGCCATGGGTGAGCGCAGCCGTCACGACCGGAAGGCTGAATGTCTTGCCTTTGAGCCCAGGATTCTTGACGACCATAAGCTTGCTCCATTCCTCGCGCAGCTTAGGCATGCCAAAACTGGGGGCATAGAGAAAGGAATCGGAGGGGATATTGACCAAATCTTCAATGCATTCCAAAGTAAGAGCCGAGCCGTCGTCTTCAAAAGCCGTACCGATGGTCGCATTGATTTTCGAATCTTTCGCTTCGGCGGTCTGCCCTAGAATTCCTTTAAAGGGGAAATAGATGGCTTTACCGCGCTCGGAAAGCATATCCAGGACCTGCGGCGCTCCCGCGTGGAGTTCTTTGTTTAATTCTTCGGCAAGGGGATTGTAGGCGTTCATTTCGGCTTTCTCCGTTTATAACAAAACATATCCTCTTAATCCGGAGGATTCATGAAATCTTTGCTGCGGCGATGGATCCAGGCATGTTTACGGCGTTGCGCCGCGAATCTTCATGAATCATCCGCGTTAATATTTAAGAACGCTGTGGACGTTGTATTTGGAGAGCTTGTCCCGGCCGCGCAGAGCAGTCAGCTCCACAACAAAAGCCAATCCGACAACCGTCGCCTCCATCATCTCCGTCATTTCCGCCACCGCGCGAGCCGTGCCCCCGGTGGCGATGAGATCGTCGACAATCAACACGCGCTGTCCCCGCTCAATGGCGTCCTGATGGATTTCCAGACTATCGGTCCCGTATTCGAGCTCGTAGTTCACCTGGATCGTTTCCGCAGGAAGCTTGCCGGGTTTTCGCACGGGAACGAATCCGGCCTTCAGCGCGTATGCGACGGGCGGAGCGAAGATGAAGCCGCGCGCTTCAATTCCCAGCACCAGGTCCACGTGCTCGTTTTTGAAGGGTTCGAGCAAGGCATCGACAGCCTCCTCAAAACGAGATCCCTGCTTGAGCAGAGTGGTGACGTCGTAAAAGAGAATGCCTTTTTTCGGCCAATCGGGTATTTCACGAATCGCTGCTTTCAGATCTTTGACACGTTGCGCTTCCATTTTACCATCCTTCAATCGAAAACGAACCGTAGGAACCTTGAACCGGCGCGTCCATAACCTCAACGCGCTGCACGCGCGCAAGCGGCGGGCCTTTTTCCACTCTCTGGATAAACTCCGCGATCGCTTCCGGCTTGCCCTCCACAATGATCTCGACCGTCGAGTCCGGCTTATTGCGCACATCGCCGACCAACCCCAAACGCGCACCCGTGTGCTGCACGAAGAAGCGGAATCCCACGCCCTGAACCCTTCCATGAACAACGATGCGCTTGCCAATCATCCGGGAACGGACCATTTTAGTTGAATGATTCGACGGTTTTCATCCATTGGCCCGATTGCGCCTGTTTTTTAAAACCCGTATTATCAAAAACAACGTTACCATGCCGATGAGCGCAAGAGAAAACGCCGGGTAGCGGCTTTTGACGATCTCAGCGGCCTGATCTCCGAATTGTGCGGCCAGGCAGCCGATTAAAGAATAACGCAGAAGCCTGCCCGCGAGAACTCCAACGAGGAATCGGATTTTTGCTGTCCGCAGGACTCCCGCCGCCAGGATCACCAGCTTGGTGGGAAACGGCGGGGGCGCAAAAACGGCGGCAAAGATCGCCCAGGTTGCGTTTTCCTGCATTCTTTGTTCCACGAGAGCCTTTTTTTCGGCGCTGAACCTCGACAGCGCTTTATCTCCTCCTTTTCGGCCGATTTCGTATAGGACCAGACAGCCCAGCGTCGAACCCAAGGTCGCGGCCAGAACGATCAGAGGAACCATTGCCGGCCGCTGCCATGCAAGCAGCAGAAGAACCATATCGGGTCCGCCCGCAATCGGAACCGCAGCCGAATCGATGAAGGAAATTGCAAGCAATCCGGGAATGCCCATGACCAAAAGGTATTCGTTAAACCGATAGAACAAATTCACGAGGACCTCGTCTTGATAACAGGAAAGGCACTCCATATTAAAGGCTGGATGGCAAACTCTCAAATAGAAAAAACTTTCTCCAAATGACTCAGCCGCCGATTTTGTAATAGACTAAACAAGACCTATGACTGCGATTTTGGGTATTTCTGCTTTTTATCACGATTCGGCCGCTGCGCTTGTGATTGACGGAAGAATTGCCGCCGCCGCGCAGGAAGAACGTTTTTCCCGCGTCAAGCACGACAGCAGGTTCCCGGCCCGTGCCATTCAGTACTGCCTCCAGGAAGCCCATCTTGACGCAAGCAGCTTGGATTATACCGGCTTTTACGACAAGCCGCTGCTTAAATTTGAGCGCTTGCTGGAAACTTATCTGGCCTTTGCTCCTGCGGGATTCCGTTCCTTTCGCCTCGCGATGCCGCTTTGGCTTTCCAGCAAATTGCATCTGCCGCGCGAGATCCGCAGAGGACTCGGCGGCAAATACCGGCGGCGCTGCATTTTCATTGAACATCACGAATCCCATGCCGCCAGCGCTTTCTTCCCTTCGCCGTTTGAAGAGGCCGCAATCCTCACTCTCGACGGGGTGGGAGAATGGGCCACGGCGAGTCTGGGCATGGGCCGCGGCAATCAAATAAAGCTTTTCAAGGAAATGCGGTTCCCCCATTCGCTCGGACTGCTCTATTCCGCTTTCACCTATTTTTGCGGCTTCCGAGTCAACTCGGGAGAATACAAATTGATGGGGCTCGCGCCATACGGCGAACCGGTCTACGCCGACAGCATCCTTCGAAAACTGATTGATCTGAAGGAGGACGGTTCTTTCCGCATGGATATGTCTTACTTCAATTATTGCCAGGGCCTCGCTATGACGTCGCGCAAGTTCGCTCGATTATTCGGCGGACCGCCGCGCAAGCCGGAGGAGGCGCTGACCCAGCGCGAAATGGACCTGGCGGCGTCGATCCAAAAGGTTACGGAAGAAGTAATGCTCCGTGCGGCCCGGCACCTGCACCAACTCACCGGCCGGAAGAATCTCTGCCTGGCCGGCGGAGTGGCCCTCAATTGCGTGGGCAACGGAAGGATTCTCAAGCAAGGCCCCTTTGAAAAGATCTGGATTCAGCCGGCCGCCGGCGATGCGGGCGGGGCGCTGGGTACGGCTTTGTTTATCTGGCAACAGCTCCTGGACAATCCGCGCACCGCTTCCTCCTCCGATTTCCAGCAGGGGTCGCTTCTCGGGCCGCACTTTTCGGAGCAAGAAATCCGCACATTCCTGGACGGAGCCGGAACCCGGTACAGGCATTTTGACAACGAGCAGGAGCTTTGCGCATACGCCGCCGACCTCGTTGCGGCCGGGAAAGTCGTCGGTTGGTTTCAGGGAAGGATGGAATTTGGGCCGCGCGCACTGGGCGCGCGCAGCATCCTTGGAGATGCCCGCATCCCCGAAATGCAATCGCTGATAAACCTGAAAATCAAGTTCCGCGAATCCTTCCGGCCTTTTGCTCCGATAGTTTTGCGCGGCAGGGCCTGCGAGTATTTTGACCTGAAGCCCGCCGAGGAAAGCCCCTATATGCTCCTGGTGGCCCCGGTGGCCGACCGGCAGCGCGTTCGAGCGGAACAGCAAACGCTTCGCGGCCTGGAAAAACTAAAGGTTGTGCGCAGCGTTATCCCGTCCGTTACACATGTCGACTATTCCGCCCGTATACAAACGGTGGATCCCGAAAGACACGGCCGGCTCTGCCGACTGCTGGAGACTTTTGAAGCAAAAACCGGCTGCCCGGTGATGATCAACACCAGCTTTAATGTCCGGGGGGAACCGATTGTCTGCCGTCCCGAGGATGCCTATCGATGCTTCATGGCTACCGGGATGGACGCTTTGATACTGGAAAGCTTCGTCCTCCTTAAAGAGGAGCAGCCCGACACAGAGACGCATCGGAGCGATGATTACTTGCAGCAATTCTCGGCAGATTAACGCCGTTGAGGATTTTTTCCCATGATCCGCATTCAGCACCGGCCATCCCGATCTCAGCTGGTTGTATTCGGATTGATGTGGCTGGTCTTCTTCGGTATTCTCGGAATAATTTCATTCCGGCAACCCGGAGGGAGCGGCCGGGCCGTCGCCTTTTGGATGCTGGCCGTCGCGGTGCCGTTGGCGGGTTTATTGTGCCCGGAAATTCTTCGAAGAACCTATGTGCTGGCATCCTATGCAACGTTTCCGATCGGCTGGATACTGTCCCTTATCGCGCTCATGGTAATATATTACTTTGTGCTGACTCCTGTCGGCCTTGTTCTTCGGCTGGCAGGGTATGATTCCATGCGGCGCAGGTTTGATCCCGATGCGCGAACTTATTGGTTGCCCAGGGAAACGGATGACGACGCCGAACGCTACTTCCGGCAGTTTTAAACGCGTCTTAACCGCGAGAACTCGAATATTTCAATTAATCCGGCTTATTCATGAGGATTCCGCCGATGGAAGCTGATTTACAACGGCGAGCAAAACACAACCGCAATTCAAGCGATTTCAAAAGACGGGCGGAGCTTAAACCGCCCGGTTTTGCGGCGGAGTTCGCCGACTTCATTTTGCACAACAAGAAATGGTGGTTGACGCCTATTCTCATCGCGCTTTTTCTCCTCGGGGCCCTCGCATTGCTTAGCGGCACGGGCGCAGCTCCTTTTTTGTATACCCTTTTTTGATTGAACTACGGGAGGGGCATCGGAGGGTCCGTCCTCAAGCCGCTTTTTAAGGACTGAAGCTCCCGGCGGGCATCCGCAAAATCAGGCCTGATCTCCAACGCCCGCCGGAAATTGTCGGCCGCCTCATTGGATCTCCCGCCGGCGGCCAAGGCTTTGCCGAGGCTGTAATAGGCCATGGCATTGGGGGGAGTCATTGCCGCGGCTTTCCGAAGGTAGGGGACAGCTTCTTCAATGCGCCCGCTGCCCGCCAGAATCCCTCCCAAGTTCAGATAGGCTGAGCCGTCATTGGGATCGATTTCCAGGGCTTTTCGAAAACAGTCGATGGCTTCTTCCATCCGTCCCAACCCCGCAAGGACCGCGCCGAGATTGGTGTAGGCCCTCACGCAGCCGGGATCCATCTTTATGGCTTCCCGGTAGTGGTTGATGGCCTCCGTATTCCGCCCCACCATCTGTTCCGCATAACCAAGGTCGACATGAAGCATCGGCTCCCAAGGATGCTTGCGTAAAGCGGTCCGCAAATGATCGGCGGCCGTATCAAACCTGCCTTCCCACAGCGCCAATTTCCCCAATTTACGGCGCAGGATCCAATCATCCGGCGCCTTCTCCAGGGCTCTTTCCGTGATTCCACGAGCCTTCCGAAGAGCACTGGGCTCCGAAGCAATTTCCTTGAGTTGTTCGATCCGTTCACGGGCCGAAGCCAACCGCGCGGCATGATCCAATTGATTCAGAAACGGCGGCCGGGACATGAATTGCGCCATTTGTTCCGCCATTTCATAATTGTCCAAGTCAGTCAGCGCCAGCGCTTCAGCGCATTGTTCTCTGCTCAGGACGGGACCCGGAGAGCGGAATGCAGCCAACTGCGGCAGCGCAGCTTCCGCCCGGGCTAAAACATGCCGCGCCAACAGATAGTTGCCGTTGAAACTCAAATGCACGTGTTCAAAAAACAGTTCTCCATCCGCATCCGCCCGAGCGTCTTCCTGCGGCGGCAAGAGCCGTTCCGCATCCGCCAGCCGAACTCCGTTCGATTCCAGTGAAGCGGCCACCTCCCGGATCGTTTTGTTTATGATTGTATCGGCGCGGAATCGCAAAGCATCGAGGTCGCGGGCCGCAACGAAGCATTCGCGCGCTTCCCGATGCCGGCCCGCAGCGGCGAGACAGCGCCCCATGCGGAACTGAAGCTCGGCGAAACGGCCGTCCAGGCGCACCGCAGCTTTATATTTTTTCAGCGCCTCGCTCCACACTTCCTTTGCTTCCAATTCCACGCCCGCCTGATAGATCGTTTCCCATTTTCTCAGTTCATCATCCCGCATAGCGGAGCGGTGAAGCGATTGAAACGGCGGGCAATCGCCGATGTTGACCGCAACGGTGGAGAGAATTACTGCGGCGCCCGCCTGCCGGCCGGCGCTGCAGATGTCCTTCAAATTCTGCTTATAATTCCGGTAAACCGCCACCAGTCTTGGGTCGTCGGCCCCGACCGGATTGCCCAAAAACATCTCCATGCCACGCCATGCGGTCCGGCCCTTCTCGGAGATCAAGGGACGTATTGCATTTTCCAGCAACTGCCCGGTCCGCATTGACTTCAGCAGGAGGTTTGCCCGAATGAGCCGCAGATCCGGAACCCATTTTTGGAACACGGTGCCGGGGCCGTAGGGGCCGACGACCTCGTTGTTGCCCATATAAACGACAAAAAGGTCGGGTTCCTGTGAAGCACAGTCGGCGGCGATCTCGAGAACCACATGGGAATTGATCGCCGTCATTGCCGCATTGATCACCTCAAAACCGATGCCCGGGTACCGATGCCGAAGAAGCGCTTCCAGAATTCGTCCGAAGCTGAATTCAGGATTGGGGATGCCCTGTGCGGCGGAACCGCCGAGAATGAACAAGCGCAGCGTTCCTGCGGGCTTTTTCGAAACAAAGCAGGGGATGGGAGTCCGAACGAGCTCCGGCGGGAAGAAACGACGCCCGTACTGCAGATTGGTTTGGTAAGTTCCGTTGCTGTCCGGGCCGATATAGAATCCGGCAGGAAAGCCGTAGCCTGCCAGCCGCAATCCGGCCTCCAGCAGCGAAAAAAACAAAACAGGCGCAAGGACCGCGGCTGCGAGACGAAAAATCCACAGCCGTCTGTGTTGTGCCGCAGGCCTCGCTTTCAGGGGATTCTCGGACTTTGCCTTTTTTCTTTTCGTGCGCTTGGACCGCATAGAATCGTTGTTTGTCCCGGGCGTGTTGTTCCAGGGGAATTCGCCGGAATCAGGGCTTCAACCGTGGAATCCTTCAATCCGCGGTCGGCGCCTGTTTCAGCACGACGGATGCGAATATTCATGCGCTCTCTTATTGATGGGACCGGTTCATCCCAATCCGGGAACCATGGCCTTGCCGGCATCAGCTCTGAGGGACAGGCCATGTAGGAACATCATCGCCGAACAATCCGCATTCGCGGAAGAATTTTTTATAGAATTCGGGCCGCGGAAAATCGGGGCTTGTTTCCCAAAAAGCATGATGCCGGTATCCCCATTTTTGTTTTTCGAACATGCGGAGCTGCGACGCCAATTTTTCCACCTTATCGCGCGGAACGGAAAATATGATCTCGTCTTCTCCGGCCATCGTCCGCCCAAATTCCCCGGGATCCGGCAGCGTAACGCAGTAACGTCCGGAAAGCGCAGGAATCACCGAAAAAGCGCAGGAACCGATCGGATACAGCGGCGAGTCCACCCAGCCCTCGCCGGCAAACGACAGGGCATGAAGCATATGATTCAGCTGCGCGCTGTTGCAATAAATGAGCACGACCTCGGGCAAATAATTGGCGCTCTTCAAGGGCGCCGAAACAATTCCTGCATATTTGCCGAATTCCAAAACAGGAATCTTTTTCACTTCGTCCCTGAGCTCCGGGAATTTTTCCGCGATGCGCGGATCCACGAGGCCGTAAGCAATTAAGGAACCCCAGCACCAGTTGTCTTCTTTCAACATGGCGACGGTCGTGCCGTTGCGCCGCGAAAGGGAGAAAGCCTGGCATTGAGCAAGATGATAGCCGCGGTCCCTTTTGGGCCTAACGGCGCCCTCAGGGATGTCGGATTCCCTTTCCAGCATTTTCACCGCGATGGGAGAAGTTCTCAGCAGCATATAATTTTCAATCTCTTCGCCGCAACGATTATAATCTTTTAAATCGGCCATCGAATTTCCCTCCTCAATAATAGGCATGCCTGCGCTCTCTCGCCGTGATGCCCGGTTACAATGCTCCCGCCATCACGGGACATTGTACTCCATGTCCGCGGGATTTGTTTTAAGATCCGGCATCCGCCTGAGCGCGCCCGCCTTTCCGAATGTCGCCGGCCGCGCCGACTGATTTCAGTTGCGCGCCGGTTGCCGGCTGTTATGAAATGGCTCAAAATGAGTCAAAAGCGCGTCTAGCGGGGAGTTATGGACATCCGGGATTCTTTTATCACCGTCGGCACCGCGCTCCGGCGCTGGATTGTCGCGCAGGCGCAAGATGCCCTGCTTGTGGGGATCCTGTGGTATGCCGGGCTTTGGGCTATTGAGGTTCCCCTGGCGCCGCTGTGGGCTGTTTTCGGCGCGTTCTTTCAGTTCATCCCTCACCTGGGAACGCTTCTCGCGTTAATAGGTCCCGCATTCGCGGCCGGATTCTTTGGGACCTGGACCCAATTGATCTATGTTCTTATTCTCTACGCGGGAATTGTGACCGTCGACGGCTTCCTGCTGCAGCCGGTATTGATGAAACGCAATGCAAAAGTCCCCGTCTGGGCGTCCATCTTCGTCCCTGTTCTGCTGGGAATATTTTTCAATGTCTGGGGCGTATTATTAGCCCCTCCCCTGCTGGCCGTCTTTTATGCTTACAGAGAAAGGAAAAGAAGAAATTCTTCATTTCCCGAAAAGCAGGATAGGGAATTCTGAGCGCCCCTATCGGCCGCCGGAAAGCGGAAGCGCGGGAATTCCTGTTTCATAAATAGAACTGAAATACGGGGCGGCGTGTTGCTACAATTCTTCCATTTCCCCGTGCCCGCCGATGCGAAACAGAAGAGTGAGATAAACATCCTGGATGCCGAAAAGATCTAAGGAGACCGCTTTTTGGTATCCGTCGGAAATTCCCGGAGCAAATTCCATCTCCACAGGCATATCCTCGGTAATCGTGCCGCTCCCCATGCAACGGAAGCATTCGTAATATCCCACCGACCCTCTCCCGCCGCACACCAGGCATACGGTCTGAGCGGGAACGAGTATTTGAAAACGGCCGCCCCGCTGCGCTTCTTCCGGGCTCAGGACGATTTCTAGACATAAGTTTTGCAGCCTTTCACCCCTATAGGTCTCCATGGGACTGAAATTGCTCCAAATACGATCGAAGATCTCTTCCATGGACGGATGAGAGGTGCGGAAAGAATGGCGTAAACTTATGTTTTCGCAAGCAGCCGGTCCCCGCGCCGGCCTCAGCGGTTCCGCGCCGCTTCGGCGCGGTCGAAGGATTTCAATTGCGGAGGGATGCCCCGAAGCGGAGTAGGAACGCGACTCGCCGATCCTGCGGTCATAGCTCCTTCTTTGGGCGGGATTTCCCAAAACCTTGTAAGCCTCCTGAACTTCGAGGAACGGAGTACTGTTTTCGCCATAATGGTCGGGATGCAGTTCCTTCGCCCGTCTGCGGTAGGCATCCCTTATATCCTCGGAAGTCGCAGAGGGCAGAATTCCCAATATTGCATAATAGTTCTTTGCCATAAGCATCATCGGGGGTAAAAAGCGGAAGGGCAATTCTCCCTCGGGGCTTCGCGGGGAATCATCGCCCTCCGCTTCCAAACTCCGCATGGCAATCTAACCGGCCAACGATTTCACCCCTGATATCACCAGCCGGATGTGGAAGCCGGAATGGCTCGGGCATAGGAATCGAGCCTGCATTGAATGAAGGCATGAAATTCCGGCTCCGGGTTTCTTGCGTCCATCTTATGTCGCCGATAAAATTCTCATAGCGCAGCGACCGGCGATTTAATCCACTTTTACCGCGATCTGCCGCGGTTTGGCCTTCTCCGCCTTGGGCAGCGTTATTGCGAGAACGCCGTTCTTTGCTTCAGCCGTTATCCCGGTCTGGTCCACTTCGTCGCTCAGTTGAAACTGCCGGAAGAAATTCATAAGGTTGAACTCGCCGCGGATGATTCCTTTAGGCGGTTCATAATTAACGGCGCCCCTGATCGTCAGAATATTTTGATCGACATGGATATTCACATCTTCTTTCTGCACTCCCGGGAGATCCACGATAACCGAAAGAGCTTTGTCTGTTTCGTAGATATCCACCGGCGGCACCATGTAATTCCCTTCATCCCTTGTGGCAACCGGTTTTCCACCTGCGGGCTTCGAAGCTTTTTCAATGCTGGCCGTGGCTGCATCCGTTTTCTCAACCATTTTTATTCACCCCCTTTATTCAATTTTTGCCGCGCTAGCCGACATGAACCGGTATTTGCTTCGGCTTGGCCGTTTCGGCTTTCGGCAGAGTTATTTGCAGCAATCCGTTTTTGTATGTCGCCTTGATTTGCTCGCTTGCCACATCAAACGGGAGAGCAATTGCCCGGCTGAATCTGCCGGCGGATCTTTCACTGCGATGAATGGCCTCGGCTCCAACCGATGCGAGCGTAGAGTTTTTCTCTCCCGAAATCACCAGTTGATTTTGAGCGATTGAAACATCCAGGCTTTTCGGATCAACACCCGGGGCGAGCGCGTCGATGTATAGGTTCCCATCATCCTCGCCGATGTTCAGAAGAGGGTACCCGCGCGCGGCGCGACCGGGAAGGAACGAAATTCTTGAAAATGGAAATTCCCACTCGGAGGGTTGGATTTCATCCAGAAACCGGTCCATCTCTCTCCGCATTCTTTCCATATTGGAAATTAAATCAAATGCCCAGTCTCCCATAATTTTTCCTCCTGATCGCCATGAAATCTTTTTATTCCTGCCAACTGCGTTGAATTAATAAAATCGGTCCCTGTGGTTGTCAAACAGGCGTCGAACAATCCAGAGAAAGGCCCCATCATTGACCCTTGAACTTGGAATCTCCAAAGCATAGCCTTAGATTATGGGTTTAATATCAACGATCGGCCTGTGGTTTTTGCTGGGCACTATCTCCGTGGTGGATCCGGCTTTTCCGCCTCATGCGGTTATGGGCGGAACCGTGATCGCAAAACTGCAGTTTGCCGGCGGCGATGTAAAAGAGGTGACGATTCTCTCGGGAGAGGAGCCTTTTGTGGAAGCCTGCAGGGCCGCCCTCTCAAAATGGCGTTCCACCGATAAAGAGAAGAACGAAGAGCTGGTTATCGTTCATTTCCGGCAACCCCACCTCCAATTACTGGGCAAAGGAAAAGAGAGCCCGGATCCCAAAGGCGCCAACGAATCTTTGCCGTACCCCACGGACATCACTTCACCCTCCTATCCGCCCGATGCTTTGGGACAGGGGGTTGTAGTTCTACGGACGGATATCACAGCCGACGGCAAGGTTGATAGCGTTGAGGTCATTCAACCCCTCGGAGTTTTGACGGACACGAGTATTGACGCCGTGCGGAAATGGAAATTTTCGGCGCCTAAAGGCCCAAAGGGCGAAGACGCGCCATCCAGCGCCTATGTGGCGTTCGTATACCGGTTCATTCTGATTTCGGGAACAAACCAGGCACAATAGCTCCCTACAGAGCCGCCGTCCCAACTCCGTTTTGGAAAGCGGACGGCTACTTTTCCCTTGGAGCTTTGATCGAACCCAATCTTTTTTCTTCCAGCCCCTTCTTCCCTTTCAATTTGAAAGTGCGGTATTCCCGGTATGAAATCTTTTCGTCGGGACGTCCCCAATCCAGTTCTCTTAACGCTTGCGCCACTTTCTCCAGCTTTGACGCCATCTCCTGGGGGCCCAGGCCTCTGAGGTGGGGTGGAATTTTCTTCCGCTCTTCCGGCTCCATCCGCAGCAAGTCGCAAATGGCCTCCGCCGCCCAGCGGGCGCCTCTTACCGGCGGCGATTGGTCGCGCCCTCCCTCGAAATTGGCCGCCGTCATGCCGCACTTCTCTTTCTCATACACCGCGAAAGTCAATTCCAATATCCTTGCATCAGGATCCGTGAGATCCAAGGCGCGCTGAACCCGGTTGTAGCGGAGTCTAAGACAATCGATGGCCCCGTAGTCTTCTTCGAACCTGTCGATGACGTCCTCCACGATAGGAATGGACATCGCATAATTTAAATTAGGGTTTTTCGTTAGTTCCTCCGTGGTCACCCCAACGACGCAGCTGATAATAAAGGCCGAAGCCGTAACCGCTCCGCACGTCCCCACGCCCGTCAGCGCCACGCCGCCTTGCAGCCCCATCATACCCTGCGTGAGCATCTCCTGCGTTTCGGGGGCGAATAATTCTATATCCTCGGACCTGAACGCATCGCATATCGCCGCAAAAGTAGCCGGGGCGCAGGCCATAAATTTCACCCCGATTTCATCCGCGAGATGGCCTGCCTTCTCTATGATTCTGTTCTTCTTCGCTTCATCGATTTCAATTTTCCCGATCATTTTGAACTCTTCCTCCTTTTGAAACTGACGGGCTCATCATTGAACCGCAGCGCGGGACCGGCCCCCGCCGCGTTGCTCGGTGAACTCCCGCCGCGACGGCGCCTTCCAAGGCGCAGAATCGCCGGTCGGCTATTTTTATTGCCTTTTAGTGATCACAATAGCCGTCACGTTGCGGATATCCTTGAGTTTCTGGTCCGCAATGTATGGGTTTTGAACCATGATCCAGAGTTTGGAAGAGGCCAAATCATCGGCGCCGTCAAAGATAAAAAAGATCTGCCGCAGTTCTTGGCCGGTGGAAAGCTTCCTGGTTTTGCCGATCCCCGGCATTTCATATTCCTTGGCCAGATTTCTGTAAAACGCTTCGACCTTCTCAATGGGATCTTCCGTCGTATAGACCGTCCCCATCACTCCTTCCACGCCGCTCTGGGCAGCCATTATTTTGGCCTTCTCCGTAGCTTTTTGATCCAAAACCGAGCCCGGATACGGTTTGAATTCTCCTGCCCACAATCCAGCGGCCGCCATGAAAAAAGCAAGGATGGTTGTCCATATGGCTCCACTTTTCATAACCCCTCCTTCGGACGATTGGGTCCAATTACAAATAATCAATACCATAGGATTTTAAATCCTTGTAAAGATTCCGCCGCCTTGCGCCCTGTCGGCATGGGACCGCCTATTTTGCATACACTCCGAATTCTTTGGCGGCATCCATCACGGCTCGTAAATTGTCCGGGTTCCCTTTATCCATGGTTGCCCCGCCCGTCAATATATATCCCCCGCCCGGAGCGCAGACTTCGATCAGATTGCGGCAATACTCCTTGATTTCCTGAGGCTCGGCGGTGCACAGCATTGCAACGGGCACATTGCCGGCAATGCAGGAAGTATTCCCCAGGATTTCTTTGGCCCGGCGCATGTTCATCTTTTCAAACCACCATACAACGGAGCTGCGCGGCATATCCCGAATGACTTCCAATCGGGGCTCGTAGTTGCCTTCGGCGAACGGCATCGGGACCAATCCCTCATTGACCAAGCCCAAGAGCAGCTTTTTAAATGTGGGCCAGTAGAAAGTCTCATACTGCTCGCCGGACATAAAACCGCCCGTCCCTTTATGCAGCGGCATCACAACTATCGGGCACCCTGATGCATTGGCTTGGGCGATCGCTTCATCAATAGCTATGGGCAGCAGCCTTTCCATCGCTTCCATGAGCTTTTCCGGCCTTTTATACATATCCATCATGATTCCCCGCGTCCCTCTTAATGTATCGCCCAGCATGTCAAAGGGAGCTCCGGACATGCCGCCCCAGAAGGAAGGGAAACCAGCCTCCAAGGATTCTTTGTTCACCTCCGCAACAACGTTCATCCATTTCATTGTTTCTTTGCCTGCATCCATCAGCGTGTTTAAAGCCTTGCATATCTCCGGATCGGCGAAGCTGGCCAAATAAAAAACCGGTATGCTGATAAAGACAGTCAATTGAGGCAGCTTCTCAAAAGCTTTGAAGGCGCCGGCGGCGCGAGGCAGGAAGGTCCTCAGCCAGAAATCGGAAGGATCCCTGATGAGAGCGTCATATTCGTCCGGCTTTATGTACTCGCCCTCGACGAACTGGTAAGATTCGATATGGTCCGCCAAACCGTGCCCAGGCCACTTTTCTAATTTAAAATCAATGGATTCGAGCACCTTGCCGGGCAGCACAAGACCGGGCCCGATAAAGGTGTCCATTTCGAATTCCTTGAGAAATTTCCGCCAAGCCCGGCGAAGCTCATCATAATCATACATAACCGTCTTTAGATTGACTCCCGCAAGATAAGCCGGGATATTCCCCGCGGGCAGAAGGACCGGCACTCGATCCGGTTCCTCCAGCTTGATGGCTTTTACAAACCTCGTCACCCTTTCCTTATAAAGCTCCGCGGCTTTTTCGTTGATGAAGTTAACAGGAGGATTGAGCCATTGTTTAAACCTCTCCTCGCGCTTTTCCTCCCAGGATAAATCCGCCCATTTCTTTTCCTTATTCATTTGGCATCCGTCCTCGCTTATGACTTCTTTATCTGCAGCTTTTTGCGTTATGTAAAGGGATCTGTTCTGAGATAAATCCGGATTATTCGCTCGGACCTACTCGTCTTTTTGATTTCCGGCTGCGATTTTACTACAGATTAAGAAAATCGGGTTGTTTGATATTCAAAGGTGGCAGAGGAAAACGGGCGGTGCGGGATTTATTAAACCCGGATTATTCATGAAGATTTCCAGCAAAGCAGCGGACCCGCATGAATAATCCAGGTCAAGCGAATTGAACGCGCTAAACAGCATTGCACGGCATAGACTTGCGCCGGCCGCTGTTATTTAACTTTTTTAAGAATGATCGGATCCATCGGAGGAGCGCCGCCGCCGCCGCCCATATCTCCCATGTCCATGGTCAGCTCAATTTGATCGCCCTTAAGGACGCCTTTAAATTTCATTGGCATGCCGCCGAAGTCGATCGAATACGATAATTGGTTGCCTTCAATTTTGCCGTCTGTAATCTGAAGATCATTCCCATCCATTCCCTTGGTGGTGCCCGTCAGGGTTGTTCCATCGGCCTTGAAAGTGTAGCTTATTTTCATTGGGTCGCCGCCCATGCCCTGGACTTCACCCTCCCACTTGCCGTCTATGTCGGCGGCTACAGCCATACCGGCGGCAAGCACCAACACCGTTGTAAATGCAAGAAGCTTCATTTGGATCCCTCCTTTAGGTTAGAAACAGCGTTCTTGTATGCCACTTCAGGAACATACTCCATTCAAGCTCCCCTCGTTTCACCTAAATTTTGCATAGGCGTACGAAAGAAAGCGCCCGTCAAGCAGCATATATCGTTACGTTGAATGCCGATTTTCCAATAATGCTATGATGCGGATTCTACTGCATTTTAATAGACAGAGAAATCAAATATGCATAAGATGTCCCGAAAACGCCGATATTTCACGAATTTCACAGAATATATATTTTAATCCGCGCTATACATAAACTGCGTCGGGCTTTTTGCTTATAAACGAACCATCGCTTGATTTTCACCGCTTGGTCTTCGCGCCGCGGACGGCATCCCAAGGCGTGAGATTAACTGCGGCCCATTTCCTTAAACTAGCCGGGAAGAACTCGAAAATAAACCAGCATGAAAAAAGGAATCCTGCAAAAGTGGCGGCGGAATGCCCCGGTAGGATGTTTACCTATGTCTCCGGAATGGACATGGGAAGGCTGGTCGGGGCGACTGGATTCGAACCAGCGACCTTACGGTCCCGAACCGTACGCGCTACCAAACTGCGCCACGCCCCGTCCAGGAACGCAAATCCTAGCGCAATTTGCCTACTCGATCAAGGATCATCAACGAGTATGCGCCGACAGGGCCTTCCGCTTACTTCAGGGAGAAAAGCTTCGCATCCTCGCGCAAAAGCGATCGGGCGGCCCCATAGTCCGTAAGATCGCGCTGCAGGGGTGTAATTGATATGTATTGCTCCAGAATTGCCTGCCGATCGGAAATGAAAGCGGACTTGGGCCGCCCCTGCGGGCTGAAAGGGACCTCATTAAATTCCTCATTGTAATCCAAGACATTGAAATGAGGCGTGTGCTCGGCGCAGCCCTGACGCGTGATCTTCATGCCTCTGATTTTGCGCACGGGGATATTTACGTTGAGGCAGAGTTCGCCTCCAAGTCCGTTGCTCAGCATCGCGGCCACAAGATCGCGCATAAAGGCGGCCCCTTTTTCGAAGCGGACGCGTCTATCGTCATATGCCTGTGAGACCGCTATGGACGGAATGCCGTGGCGTGACGCTTCGCGCGCTGCCGCAACGGTCCCCGAATACATGATATCGTCCCCCAGGTTTGCCCCGTGGTTAATGCCTGAAATCACCAGATCCGGCAATTGCACAAAAAGCTGCCTCAGGGCGTAAATCACACAATCCGCAGGAGTTCCGTTTAGGACGTAGTGGTCTGGACGGACCTCTTCAAGGCTGAGGGGGGTTCGGAGCGTCAAACAGTGGCTCACTCCGCTGCGCTCCTGGTCCGGCGCGATTACCACGATATGGGCAAGATTGCGAAGGGCCTCTTCCAAAACCTTCAGGCCTTCAGCCTCAATCCCGTCGTCATTTGTAAGCAGAATAACAGTCACGGCAGATAAGATTATGGTCGGGACGAGTGGATTTGAACCACCGACCACACGCACCCCAAGCGTGTGCGCTACCAGGCTGCGCTACGTCCCGACCCGAGTTTGAAAGGTATCATTCGCGCTCCAACAAAGTCAACATGTTCTCAAGTTCCGTTCTGACCTTCTTCAGATTTTCAGAACCCGACGGCCCGCCGGCTTCCGGCTTTGGAGCCCCCGCCCGGATATCGGGTTCTTTTTCGGATTCGATTGCTCCGCCGGAACTCAATTTTTTTCGCGCGCCCGCTATGGTAAAACCCTCCTCGTACAAGAGCTCCCGGATCTTCAGAAGCAGTTCAATGTCCTTTGGACGATAGATGCGCTGCCCGGATTTGCTTTTGGGAGGAGCCAGCGACGGAAACTCCGTTTCCCAGAAACGCAAAACATGGGCTTCCACTCCGACGATGTCGCATACTTCCTTGATTTTATAATAAAGTTTCTTCGGGACAAACGGCATAGGATTTAAACGGTTTTCAAATATTTCGACGGTTTGAATCTGACGGAATTCCTTCCCGGAATGACAACCGGTTCGCCCGTTTGGGGATTCACACCCTTCTTTTCCTTCCGCTTCCTTATATCGAAACAGCCGAAACCGCTCAGCAGCACTTTTTCCCCGCGGGACAGACGCGCTTTAATGATTTCAAGTATCAAGTCTACAGTTTTCTGGCAATCGGCGTACGATAATCCTCCATGAGCTTCATAAACCTTTTTGCTAATATCGTTTTTGTTCATCGCCTTGTTTCTATTAATTTCGAGGCTCGCGAATCCTTCATCCGCTGGTGAATGCGAATCGGAGTTGCATAAAACTCGAACCTTTCCCTCAAACGGTTTAAAACATACCGTTCCGTTGAAAAATGCAGCCGATGGCGCCCCGATGTAAAAACAACGAATGTCGGAGGATCAGTGCGCGCTTGCGTAATATAGCAGATTCCCAACTTCTGATGGGAATCGCGCCCCGCAAACTGCTCCTTCATTTCGGGCACGAACATATTATTTAATTCCCCCGTCGCAACCTTTATATGCCGGGCTTCATAAGCCCTAGGCATCAAATCGAAAAGCTTGGAAACGCGCTGCCCTTCCAGAGCTGAAACAGTCAGAATCGGCGCATACGCCAAATACTTCATCCGTCGCCGGACCGCCTCCTTGAATTCCTCGATTGTACGCGAATTCTTTTCAATTAGGTCCCATTTATTGAAAACAAGGATCACCGAACAACCCGACTCCGATGCATATCCTCCGATGCCGGCATCCAGTTTGGTGACCCCTTCTTCGGCGTCCATGATCAATAAAGCCACGTGGGCATGTTTCATGCTCTTTTGGGCCATGATAGCGCTTATTTTTTCAGCGCGACCCTCCGTTCTCCCTTTTCTTCGGATGCCCGCGGTATCGATGAGGCGATACGTTATCCCGCCGCGGGTAATAAGAGTGTCCACCGCGTCCCGCGTTGTCCCCGGAACCTCGGTCACTATGGACCTCTCAAAGCCCAGCAGTCGATTGACCAGCGAAGATTTCCCCACA
Organism: uncultured Acidobacteriota bacterium; assembly: GCA_964506795.1. Taxonomy (GTDB): domain Bacteria; phylum Acidobacteriota; class UBA6911; order UBA6911; family UBA6911; genus UBA6911. The sequence continues at coordinate 23,565 of CAZDMR010000030.1, forward strand.
TTGGGCCTCCCCACCACCGCTACGCGGATTTCCTCCTGCGATTCGTCCTTCATTTCATCCGTTGCATCCTCCGCCTTTTCGGCAACGGCGTCCAGAAGCTCTGACTTGCCCCGGCCGTGCTCCGCGGATACTACAAACACCCTTTCCGCACCGAAGGCATAAAAAGGCGCTGTATAAGCCTCCAATTCGGGAGTGTCGATCTTATTCACAACGACAAAGATGTCCTTGCCCGTCTTCCGTATAACCGGAAGCAGCTGCTCGTCAAGCGCAGTGACGCCCGCCCTGCCGTCCACAACCAAAAGAACAAGCTTCGATTCCCTAACGGCCTTTGCGACCTGATTGAGAATTTCTCCCGGCATGCTTTCTCGGGTTTCGGGGATCAATCCGCCCGTATCGAAGAATGCGAGCGTCTTGCCGTTCCAGCAAATTGTACCGCGGATGCGGTCCCGGGTAATACCAGGTTCATCGCCGACTATGGCCTTTCTGAAACCGCAAAGGCGGTTGAAAAGGGTCGATTTGCCCACATTCGGCCTTCCTACAATTGCAACCTGAAACATAATAAGATCCGCGGTATTAGGTTCGCGATGAATCCATTATCCCGCTGAACGGCGAGATCAACGCTTATATAAGAATACAGCATACCATTCTTGGCATGGCGCAGTCTTTGAGCTTTTCGGATTCTGTTATTATGGAACCACTATAGGAAACGCCGATTCCGTAAGATCGACATCGAGCGGAATGGATCCGGCAGCCTCGCCGTCCGCTTGAACCGGCACATCCGCCGGCCCTTCAAAATGCAGGCTTCTTGCCCGTATGCGGTGCATCCAGTCGCAGGTCGAAGTTTTGCCGAACCATGCCCGCAGCAGGACTCCAACCAGCCCGAGCCTGCGGCCTCCCTGCAGGATGAGGACATCCAGCAAACCGTCCTGCATATCGGCATCGGGACAAAAGAAAAGCCCGCCGCCGTACCTTCGCGAATTGCAGACTATACTGCTCGTGGAGGCATAGGTGCTGCCGCCGGCGACAATCCGGAACTCCGGGAAAGGGTAGCGCAACAAGCAACGGAGGACTGCGCTCACGTAGGCCGCCATCCCGAGTTTCTTCTTTAGGTAGGCTCCGACTCTTGGCGCCACATAAGCGTCAAATCCTATGCCCGCGACAAAAAGAAACCGGCGCCGCGGCCCGGGGCCCAGTCGTCCCAGATCCAAGCGCCTCACTTTGCACTTGAGCGCTATCTCGAGGGCGCGTACCGGATCCAGCGGCAATCCCAGCTCGCGCGCCAGAACATTTGCCGTCCCGGCCGGTAGAATCGCGACGGGAAACAATGGCTGGGGGATAGTGGAAGCGATTTCATTTACGGTTCCGTCTCCTCCGCAGACAGCCAGAAGATCAGGCGGCCGCTGCATGAGACGCAGAGCAAATGCCGCGGCCTGCCGGCTGTCCCATGCAGTCAGCACTTCAACATCCCATTCGCTGTGGGGCCAGCGGCGGATATATTGACGGACGGCTTCGTATCCCTTTCCTCTGCCGGCGGCGGGATTGGCAATGACAGAAAGCTTCATGGATAATTCGATCTTCGCATTTTCACGGCTCAAAACCCATAAGCATTCATTTGCCTATAGAAAACATGGGCCCGCCGGATATTTCAAACAGGTTCAGCCTGTCGGAGGCGAAACCGGCGCTATAGCCCCGCATGTCGATCCGAAACCCGAGCGGTCCGAAAACACGGGGCAGTTTCAGGCCGCCGCCGTAGTTAAGGGCAAATTTTGTTCCTACGGGAGCTTCCGAGTCGCCGTACTGGTGTATCAATCCCGCACCCGCTGTGAGATAGGGTTTCAAGCGGCCCAAAGGAAGGCTTAGGATCAGGTTGCTGTTGTATACGAATCCCTTTGTATCCTGGATCTCCGCGCCGTTTTTGGGAAAGAGGAAATCCGAACTGAAGCCCAGCGTATGTTCCATGCCAAACGAGGAAACAATGCTGGTGCCGATCCTGAAACCGTAGACCGGGCTGCCGTCAAGGGAAGTTTTTACATTCCTATAACTGATCTTGCCCGGTTGCACTCCGCCGACATATATGAAGAGCTCAGCCGCACGCGAAGGCGCCGGAAACAAGAAAGCCAGAGCAAGCACCGGCCCCGCAAGCCGAAAATATTTCGCTATCATTTAATCTTCCGCTCCATTGATAGATATTCCATGATTCCTGCGCCTTCAATAGGGGCCTTAGGCGACTCCGAGAATCATCATGAATAATCCTCTGGAGATTCAATTATCGGCTCGCTTGTTGAACGGAATTGGCCGGAATGCGTATTTCGTCGATCAGTTGATCGCGCAGCCGCGCAAAGCGCTCGAACTTTTCCGGAGGAACGGGTTTTGCCGGAGGGAAGATGACTTTTAACGGATTGAGCGGTTTTCCATGTCTCGTGATCCGGAAATCAAGATGAGGGCCGGTGGAAAGCCCGGTGGACCCAACATATCCAATAACCTGCCCTTGATCGACGCGTTTCCCAACCTTTACCGCGATCCGCGACAGATGCAGGTATTTGGTTTCGTAGCCTCCCGTATGGCGCAGATGCACCATATTTCCGTTGGCCCCTTTCCGGCCGGCGCTTACCACTACTCCGGCACCGACAGCTTGAACCGGAGTTCCCACGGGAGCTGCATAATCCACGCCGAGGTGCGGGCGCCGGATCTTCAATATCGGGTGCAAACGGGCGTATGAAAAACGCGACGTGATTCGAAATACCTTAAGCGGCGACTTTAGGAAAGACCTTTTCAGAGCCGTCCCGTCGGGCGCATAGTACGCAGGATTGCCGTTTTCATCTTCAAATCGGATTCCCGTGAACACTTTCTCCCGATTCATAAAGGACGCCGCCAGAACCGCCCCGTTTTTCACAAGCCGTCCGTCGAGGTATTTCTTTTCCACCACCGCACGAAAAGAATCTCCTTTGCGGATGTCCGTATTGAAATCGATGTCGTATCCGAAAATATCCGCCAGCTCCTGCGTGAGCCCGTCCGGCTCGCCGATTTTTTCTATTGAATGGTAGAGCGAATCCTCTATTACGGCGCCGACACCGGCCGGGCGGATTTCAAAGCAATAATCCTTCATTACAGGGACAAGATTGCCCTTGGCCACGTCGTAATAGACGGTAAGATAGCGTTCATCGTCGACCGCATAGCGAAAATCCCTGAAAGCGCCGTCGGGAGTGAGGCGAATCCAGTACGGCCGGTTGGCTATGACCTTCGACAGATCGTAAACCGGACGCGCGCAGTCCACAAGCCGGCATATCAGATCGCCGGGAAGGCCGTGATCGAGCAACGCTTGAGTTATTGTCTGTCTCGGCTTGAAGCTGCCCGCGATTTCCGTCAATTCCGGAAGCCGCGGCGCCGCCAGCGTCGCACGGATAATAGGATCGGCGTTTTTTCGTTCATCCCGCCGCCCATCTGTTAAATAGACATAGACCGCGCCGAGAACCAAAATCAGGACAACAGACGCAGCCATCGCCGGCTTCCCGCCGCGCATTCGGAAATTCAATATACTCGAATGAGCTTCGTCCCGCTGGCCGTTCTTTTCCGCATCCGCCGGATGCGAAGTATCATTTTTCAATCGTGTCTCTCCCACTGCAGTCAAAAGGAGAATGAAAATCCGCGCCCCTATTCCGAAGCAAATTCCTATAAGCTCCATTGCCTTCGAATGGCGCAGTGCCTCCGCGCGCTTTCGGATGTCTGCTTTCGGTTTTCAGCATTTCGAAAAATGCTTAAGGACGAAATGTCCTTGCTTTCTGCAAATAAGCCGCAGATAAACAATTTATCGGCGCCTGAATTTGTCGTATAAGCGCTTTTCAACATCCGCCGGCACAAATTCCTGAATGGATCCGCCGAGCCTTGCAACTTCTTTCACCAGCTTGGAACTCAGGAAGGAGTAGGATTCTCCCGGAATCATAAAAACCGTTTCAATCTTGCTGGAAAGCCTGCGGTTCATCAAGGCCATCTGCAGCTCGTATTCGTAGTCGGAGACCGCCCGAATGCCCCGCACGATCACGGATGCTCCAACCTGCTCCGCGAAATCCACCAGCAGACCGGCAAACGAAACAATAGAGATGTTCTTGAGATCCTGAGTCGCCTCCTCCAGCATCGCCGTCCGCTCCTCGATCGTGAAAAGGGGCGATTTTTCCATGTTTTTCAATATTGCGACGACAACTTCATCAAAGAGCGCCGAGCTTCGCTGGATGAGATCGACATGCCCGTTGGTCACGGGATCGAACGATCCCGGATATATGGCCTTGGTTTTCATAATCGATGCGCCGATATTAAAAAATGCAGGTGCGATTATAGGTAAAAGCCTTCCGGGAATGCAAGTCTCACTCAAGTTTTGCCAAAATTTCCGCGAGAAATCGGCATAGAGGCCAGGCTGTATTTTGAACAGGCAGTTGCCGAAGCGCATGGAGAGCGAAGCCCCAATCCCCGGCTTGCGCTTCCCGGTTGAATTCCTCTGTGCGCAATTGCTTTGCGAACCGGCGCATTCGATCCGCGGTTTCCAGATAATATTGCCATCGGTCCAGCGGAGTCGATTTGCTTTCAGCGGCGACGGCGACTGCAAGCCGCGTTCTTGCCCTTTCGAGGGCATGCAGCAGTTCTTGCCGCTGCTTAGTCAGTGCGAACTTCTGGTCCACCCTTCTCCACACTTTCCCTGAAATACACAGCGCTCGGCTGAAACAACAGCAATGCCGTGATAGTGATGACTTCTTATTAACGACTCCAAGCCCGATTGAGCCAAAAAAACATGCACGCGGAGCAACCGCAGAAAGCCGTGGACCTGAGAAGCGCTCTGGGACCGATCATGGATCACAACAGCGGCAGATGGCTGCGGTTTATTATCGCTGTTCTGAAAAACGAGGCGGATGCCGAAGATGTCCTGCAGGAAGCGGTGCGGCGCGTGATTGAACGCGGCCGCTCATTTGCGTCTTCTGAACAAATACAGATGTATCTGGGGCGTACCGTCGGCAATACGGCTCTTGAAGCCTACAACAATAGGAAACGGGAAAGAGTGCGGCATGTCCCCATTCATGAGCATCTTCTGGCGCCGGTTTATGTCCGCAGCCCGTACATCCATGTTGAAGAAAGGGAACGCGCGGCTGAAAGAGAACGGCTTCTCTGCATGCTTCGCGATGGATTGGCATGTCTCCCCGCGAAGCAGCGCGAAGCGCTGCAGCTTACCATTTTGGAATCCCGCGGCTTATCCATCCGCGACATAGGCGCCATGTACGGGATTCCTTATTCAACCCTTCGGCACCGCAGCCGCCAGGGCCTGCGCCGACTGCGTAGATTTCTCAAGCGCGCGATGGAACGAAGGAAATGACCGCTCCGCGGATCTGCACGGATTGCGACGGCTTCGCAGCCCGAATTCGCATTCACTCCAAGGCTCGATAGAAGCTGAGACAATGGTCGCCCTGGCGCACAACGCGGATTCTGCGGTATGCGTCTCCGGCCTCCGGAAGCGGCGCCTTACGATGGTGCTCCACCACAACGCAGCAAGATCGGATCATAAGATTCTTCTTGAACATTATCTCCAGCAGATCGCGATATGGCTCCCAGTCATAGGGCGGATCGAAGAACGCGATATTTGATTTGAATCCTTCGCGGGAAAGGGAGCGCAGGGCCTTGAAAATGTCCTGCTGAACAATGCGGTATCCGGACTCGATCCCACAAAGGCTGAGATTTTTCCGGATCAGCCGATTCCCCGCCGCGGAGTTCTCAATAAACACCACCTGGCGGGCGCCGCGGCTGAGCGCTTCAATCCCGATAGCGCCGGTCCCCCCAAAAGCGTCGAGCAAGACGGCTCCGTCGATATCGGGACTAAGAATGTTAAAGAGGCTTTCCTTGAGACGATCGCCCGTGGGCCGGACTTCCCTGTCTTCCGGCCCCTTGAGTCTTCTGCCGCGATACTGTCCAGATATAACTCTCATATTGCTCCAAATTATTGGGCATTTAATTCGTTGCCCGCAATCCGTAATCCAACTTTTGCCGTATGTATCGGGCGGTGCGCCTGCATTCTTCATCCGGCTGCGCCCCCAGTCTTTTCAGGAAACGGTGCGCTTCAAGCCGCGCCGCATCGAGCGCGCGCCTGTCGCGCAGCAGATCGGCATATTTGAACGCGGGAATGCCCGACTGGCGCGTTCCAATCACTTCGCCGGGGCCTCGCAATTCGAGGTCCTCTTCCGCTATGCGGAATCCATCGTTGGTTTCGCACATGATTTCCAGACGGCGCAGGGCTTCAGGATTGTTATTCACATCCCCGATCAGAATGCACGTGGACTGGCCGGAGCCTCTACCGACCCTGCCCCTCAACTGGTGAAGCTGGGCAAGGCCGAAACGCTCCGCATTTTCGATAACCATAAGCGTCGCGTTGGCTACGTCGACTCCCACCTCAATAACGGTTGTGGCGACAAGGATGTGTATTGCGCCGGCGGCGAAGGCCAGCATGGTTTCTTCCTTATCCGCGCTCTTCATGCGCCCGTGGAGCAGGCCGATCCGGAAATCGCGGAAGACTTCTTTCCCGAGGTATTCAGCCATTTCCGTAGCGGCCCTAAGATCGGATTTTTCCGATTCCACCACCAGGGGATAGACGACATAAACCTGACGGCCGCCGGCGACCGCCTTCGCCATGGCGGCCAGGGCTTTCGGCCGGTCTTTCCCTTCATATCGGAGAGTCTGAATTGGCTTTCGGCCCGGTGGCATCTGGCGTATGACGGAAACATCGAGGTCCCCGTAAAGCGTCAAGGCGAGAGAGCGGGGGATCGGGGTGGCCGTCATGACCAGCACGTCCGGATAATGGCCCTTTCCCATAAGAATATTGCGCTGGACTACGCCGAAACGGTGCTGTTCGTCGATAATCGCCAGCGCAAGATTTTTGAAATTCACCGCTTCCTGGACCAGCGCGTGGGTGCCGATTGCGATTTGCGTTCTCCCATCCCGAAGGCTTTCATGGACTTCGCGTTTTTGCTTTGCAGGCATGCCTCCCTTAAGGAGGTCAATCCTGTATCTCATAGGCGAAAGTATTCTTTTAAAATAAAAACAGTGTTGTTCCGCCAAAATTTCCGTCGGGGCCATGACGGCGACCTGCCCTCCGTTTTCCACGGCGATGACCGCAGCCTGGGCGGCCACAATTGTTTTGCCGGACCCAACGTCTCCCTGAAGCAATCGCCTCATCGGACGGCAGGAGCATATATCATCGGCGATTTCCTTCAATGCCTGCTTCTGGGCTTCCGTAGGATGAAACGGCAGAATCTTTTTTATTGCCGTTCGGATGTTTTCTCCCAGATGATACTTCCGATCCTTAATCCGCCTCATGCGGCTTGCTCGAGCCATCAGGACCGCAGCTTGCAGTTCAAAGAATTCTTCAAAAATCAGGCGTTTATGGGCTGGAGAATTGCCGGCGTTGAGAAGCCGCATTTTATTTTCCCGCGCCTCCGCCGTTCTTTCGCGGAGATCCGGGAAATGGATCTGCCGGATCGCGTCGGGCTTTTGAAGAAAACGCAGCTGGCGGACGAGGTAGGGAGGAAGGCTGTCCGGAATGTCTTCCGGAAGCTCGTTGATAATTCCATACATAATCCGGCGAAGACTGCGCGTCCCAAGATTTCCAAGCCTGCGGTAAATGGGCGTCACCCGGCCGGAATGCAGAGGCGAAGCCGAATGCGCATCCTGGAATATTTCGCATTCCGGATTCATCAGAGCCAAAGATCCGCGCGCATAGGCGTCCTTCTTGACTTGGCCGTAGAGGATAAGCCGGGTTCCCTTCGTGTACACGCTCCGCAAATAGGGTTGATTGAAAAATTTTACTCTGATGCTGCCGCTGGCATCCCCAACCAGCATTTCAAAAACAGACAATCCCCGCCGACGCGCACTAAATCCCCCAACGCGGAGCACTTCGCCGCGAATCAAAGCCCATTGATCCTCCTGCAGCAAACGGATGGATTGATACCGGCTTCGATCTTCATAGCGGAAAGGGATATAGGCCAATAGATCGCCGATGACGCCGATGCCGTTGGCGGCGAGTATTTCTGCGCGCTTGGGGCCGATGCCTTTAAGCAACTGTATCGGCGTATCCACTGCCAGCCGATTTCCGGGATTTTCGCTTTCCATAGATAAATGACCCGACGCTCAAGATGCAAAATCGCTGGAAAAAAGAATGTATTATTTTTTGTAACATTTCAGCAAGCCGATAGTATCTAAATATTAAATATTCCCTTGCACCTACGTAAAAAGGGGAGGCGGGGCTGAATATCCGCCTCCCCTTTAAGTTGTTGACCGACCTGATTTTTCAACGCCGCTTGCATCCCGAATCATGAATCCTGTAATCTTGGGACTATGAAATACGTGTTTTATTTGGGTTTCGCACTTTTGCTGACTTCATGCGGCGGACGCAAAATCAGCGCGGATTTAGCCAGGGACCTGATCACGGCGGTCCCCCCGGAAGCTTTGGAAAAGGAAGACGTCGATGTTGAAAAGATCTCTCAGATCGGGGGAAGCGAGGCAATCGCTCAGACAAGAGTCAAGGCAGCATTCCGGCTTGAGAAAATTAAAAATGAATGGATCGTTCGTGAAGTGCGTATTGGACACGGACAATGGGAAAAGGTAGACAATCTCTCACAGGCCCTCGAAAAAGTCAAAATCGAGGAAACGAGGGGTATGCTGCAACGGATAGCCGAAGCCGCAATGAGATACAAAGAAATCACCGGCAAGCTGCCGGCGTTCGAGGATTATGTTTCCCTATCGGATCGGCTTTCGCCTCAATATCTGACTCCTTTGATCCGGCTGGACTCTTGGAGGCGGCCGTTGCGCGCGGCATCTGTCGACAGCGCTGCCATCCGCCTATGGTCGACCGGCCCCGACGGTCAAGACGGCACCAGCGACGACATCGTAAAAATCATCGCCCCATAATTGAATGACTCATTCTCTCGATGCCGCCCGTCCGCTTCGATTAAACTCCATTGAGAATGTGGCCGAGCTTTTCCTTTTTACTTTTTAGATAATCGTGAGAGATGGAATTTGGAGGAATTTCAAGAGGGATGCGTTTTTCTACGCGGATGCCTTCCCGTTCCAATCCCTGGACTTTTTCCGGATTATTCGAAAGCAGCTGGATGCGCGTGGCGCCGAGATATTTCAGGATCGCCGACGGCATCACATAATCCCGCATATCGGCCTCAAATCCCAGCTCTATGTTGGCGGCGACGGTGTCGAGACCCATATCCTGCAGTTCATATGCATGAATTTTATTGATCAGCCCGATTCCCCGGCCTTCCTTTTGCTGATAGACGAGCACGCCGGCGTCGGCTTTGGCAATTAAGATCATGGCAATATGGAGTTGATCCCCGCAATCGCAGCGTTTCGAACCAAACGCATCGCCCGTAAGACATTGTGAATGGATCCTTACGACGACGGGAATATCCGGTCCGGGCTTGCCGGCAACCAAAGCGACAGCTTCCTCGCCGGAATCCGTATCGCGGAAACCGTATATTGTGAATTCACCAAGATCGGTGGGCAGTTTTGCTCGAGGAACTTTACCGAAATTCATTACCTGAATACTATTCTCAGCCTGTAATTCCAAGGCTGGTCCGCTCCAAACGGCGGGCCGATATCGCAGTTATTATTCTTTTTCCTTTTTCTCGCCGTCTGCAGCAGCCTGTTTTTTGCCTTTTTTGCCTTCTTCGCGCTTTGCCGGCTTGAACTCGCTTCCAATCAATTCCAGATAAGCCATCTGGGCGCCGTCTCCATCTCGATATCCGAGCCGGATAATTCGCGTATATCCTCCGGCCCTTTGCGAAAAACGCGGCGCAAGAGTTTCAAACAATTTGGCAACAACCAGCGGGTCCTTGATGTAAGCAAGCGCCTGGCGGCGGGCGTGAAGGTTTTCTCGCTTTCCGAGCGTGATCATTTTTTCCGCAATAGGCCGAACCGCTTTGGCACGATCCAGGGTTGTTCGAATACGCTCCTTATCGAAGAGCGACGTGACCATGTTGCGAAACATCATCACGCGATGAGCGGTTTTTCGCCCCAGTTTTTTCCCAGCAACTCGATGTCTCATGAATCCAATCTCCGATCTGCCAGCGGTCCTTCCTGCTATTCCATCCTGGGGACAGGAACCGGCCTGCCCTCGGGATCAAGTTTCATACCGAACGATAAACCCATTTCCGATAGAATCTCTTTTATTTCGTTCAATGATTTGCGCCCGAAGTTCTTGGTTTTCAGCATTTCAGCTTCGGTCTTCTGGACGAGTTCGCCGATCGTCTTTATATCGGCGTTCTTAAGGCAGTTGTAGGACCGCACTGAAAGCTCCAGCTCTTCCACGGAGCGTTTCAGGTTTTCATACATGCGCTCGGCTTCCCGATCAACCTCTTCCTCTTCTTCTTCAGGCTGCTCCTCAAAATTGATAAAGATAAACATGTGATCTTTGATAATCTTGGCGGCCTGAGCGATTGCGTCCTGGGGAGCAATGCACCCGTTGGTCCACACATCGAGCACGAGCTTGTCGTAATCCGTGGTCTGTCCCAAACGAGCCGCCTCCACGGAATAATTGACCCTCTTAATGGGGGAATGAACGCTGTCGAGTGGAATGTATCCAAGGGGCAAGTCCTCCTCGTAATTCTCATCCGCTTGAACGTATCCTCGCCCCTTCTTGATACGCATTTCTATTTTAAGGCTCCCCCCCTTGCCAATGGTGGCTATATGGATGTTGGGATCCAGTATCTCGACGTCCGGATCTTCGGTGATATTTCCCGACATGAGCTCCCCCGCCTCGTCCGATTCGAGATAAATGGTCTTCGCATGATCCACGTTGAGCTTTAGAGGGACTTGTTTCAGGTTCATGATAATGTTCGTGGCATCTTCAGTCACGTTGGGAATCGGCGTAAACTCATGAAGGACGCCTTCGATCTTAATTGCCGTGATGGCCGTGCCTTCGATGGAGGACAGCAAAACCCGGCGCAGCGCGTTCCCAATAGTCGTCCCGAAACCCCTTTCGAACGGCTGAGCAAAAAAATGTCCGTAGGTCGGACTCAGGGTTTCAAGATCGCAAATCAATCTCTTTGGCTTCTGAAAGGCTCTTGTCATATTTTTCCCCTTGCCTCATCTTCCTCTTATTTCGAATAGAGCTCCACGATGAGTTGCTCGTCAATAGGCATCTGAATGTCGTCGCGCTTGGGCAATGCCAAGACCGTGCCTTTTAAGCCCTCCGCATCCAGTTCCAGCCAAGCCGGAATTCCCCCTCGTCCGCCGATTGTGCCAACCGAATCCAGCACTTGTTGGTTTTTCCCCATTTTTTCCTGGAGCGTAATTACGTCGCCGACTTTGACCAGGGCGGAGGGAATGTCCACCTTCTTGCCGTTCACGAGGATATGGCCATGATTTACCAGCTGCCGGGCTTGATCCCTTGAAGGAGCAAATCCAAGGCGGTGAACCACGTTGTCCAGCCGGCGTTCCAGCGCTACAAGAAGGTTTTCGCCCGTAATACCCTTCTTTTTATCAGCTTCGCTGAAATAGTTGGCGAATTGCTTTTCCAGGACCCGATAGATGCGCTTTACCTTCTGCTTCTCGCGCAGCTGAATCCCGTATCCCACAGTTTTGGGGCGATGATCGCGGCCATGTTGTCCTGGAGGATAATTGCGTTTTTCAACGGCACAAGTATCCCTGAAGCAACGGTCTCCCTTAAGGAAGAGCTTCATGCCTTCCCGCCGGCAAAGCCGACATTTTGCTTCGCGGTATCTAGCCAATTCTATGTCTCCTTCTTATTCAAATAATCCATTGAACCTGCGATGAACTTTGGCAATGGCAAACCCTGCACAGCCGCATTCAATCGTCTTTCTCAAATCATCCATTCCGGTCGATTATACGCGGCGCCGTTTGGGCGGCCGGCAGCCGTTGTGCGGGATAGGCGTGATATCGCGGATAGCCTTCACTTCCAGTCCCGAATTCTGCAATGCCCGGATAGCCGACTCCCGGCCCGCGCCGGGGCCCTTGAGATGAACCTGCAATGAGCGCATGCCGTATTCCTTGACGGCATTGGCCGCATTGGTTGCGGCTTGCTGAGCCGCAAACGGGGTCCCTTTCCTGGAGCCTTTGAATCCCGCCGCTCCAGCGCTCGATGTCGCCAGGAGATTCCCCTCGAGGTCCGTGATGCTGACGATTGTATTATTAAAGCTGGCAAGAATATGCGCAATTCCCGCAGGGATATTGAGTTTTTCCTTTTTTTTGCCGCTTTTCTTTTTGGTTTTCTTTTGTTGTTTTTCTGCCATGAGCCGCTCCAGCGCTACCTCTTATCTTTTGCCGATGATCCTCCGCGGTCCCTTGCGGGTCCGGGCGTTGGTGTGTGTTCTTTGCCCGCGTGCCGGGAGCCCGCGGCGGTGGCGCAATCCTCTGTAGGATCCGATTTCCATGAGCCTTTTGATATCCATGGAAACGGACTTTCGCAAATCTCCCTCCACCATCCCGTCTCTCTGAATGATGTTTCGGATTCGAACCGTTTCCTCCTCGGTCAGATCTTTTACCTTTGTGTCAATATTAATGGAGGCTTCCCGGCAGATTTTCGTCGCCCGGCTTTTCCCAATACCGTATATATAGGTCAGCCCAATCTGAACCCGCTTGTTTAAGGGCAAATCCACGCCTGCGATTCTAGCCAATTTCTACCTCCCTATTACCCTTGACGCTGTTTGTGTTTGGGGTTCACGCAACGGACATGGACTACTCCCTTGCGGCGCACAATTTTGCACTTGCTGCATATTTTTTTAACAGATGCTCGTACTTTCATTTTTATGCCTATTTATATCTATAGACTATCCGCCCACGAGTTAAATCGTAGGGGGACAGTTCCACCAAAATTTTATCGCCCGGAAGGATACGGATAAAATTCTTGCGCATTTTGCCCGACACATGCGCAAGAACCAGGTGTTTGTTTTCCAGTTCGACTCGGAACATAGCATTCGGAAGTGTTTCCACTACCGTTCCCACAACTTCTATTGCGTCCTCTTTGGGCATATTCACCGAATTTCGAATTACATACGGCCAATAATGGACTGAGAATCCAAAGGCGCCATTGTTTTGACCCGTTATCTGTAATCCGCGATTTTGCTCATAATTTCATCGAATACATCGCTCACGGCTCTGTCGCCATCCACTTCCATATAAGCATTCATCTTGTCATAGTACCGTATCAGGGGCTGGGTTGTTTCGTGATAGACCCGCAGCCGTTCGGCGATTACTTCCGGGGTATCATCCTTTCGCTGAACCAATCTGCTTCCGCACTCGTCGCATTCGCCGCCCTTTTTGCTCGGATCTTCGTTGGCATTGAACATCTTTCCGCATTGGGGACATGTCCATCGCGATGAGAGCCTTTCGATCAGCACTCCATCGGCCACTTCAATCCCCAGGGCCAATATCCTGGTGCCGCCTCCCTCGAAAAGAGACCCGAGAAATTCCGCTTGAGGAATTGTGCGCGGATACCCGTCTATAATAAACCCGTTGCTGCAATCCTTTCGTTCAATGCGTTCGGCGACAATGGCATCCACCAGTTCGTCGGGAACCAGGCCGCCGGATTCCATGAACATCTTCGCTTTCTTTCCCAATTCCGTCTGGTTCTTAAGAGCTTCGCGAAGCATATCCCCGGTTGAAATGTGCGGGAAGTTCATGGATTCGCTCATCATGCGAGCCTGCGTACCCTTCCCCGCTCCCGGAGGCCCCAACATGACAACCGCCAATCTGTTGTTTCCCATAAGCAATGCCATCAAGAATTCCGAGCAACAAATGATGAATTCAGAATCCTCCGTTTGTTCTCATCGATATTCATCATTTGCATTCCGGTTTACCCTCTTCGCCCGCGAATCCGCCCTTTCTTCATGAAGCCGTCATAGTGGCGCATAATTAATTGAGACTCTATCTGCTGGATGGTGTCCATGGCCACGCCTACCACAATCAGAAGCGAGGTCCCTCCAAAATAGAACGGAACCCCCAATCCCGTCGTGATCCAGCTCAGTCCGGCCGTATTCAAAAGGTCGTCAAACCTTGGGCCGATCCAGGGAATCGGTTGCACTTTGAAACCGACCATCAGAAATTCCGGCAGTAAGCAAACCAGCACCAGGTATATGGATCCGGCCGCCGTAAGCCGGCTCAAAATACGGTCGATATATTCCGCAGTCCTGTGGCCGGGGCGAATGCCGGGAATATATCCTCCGTATTTTCGGATGTTATCCGCCACCTCCATTGGATTGAAAATGATGCTTACATAAAAGAAACAGAAAAAGATGATGCCGACGATATACAACAAATTATAGAGCGGCATTCCCTGAGTGAGCTGATTGGCCAGACCTTTCATAAAATCGTACGGCATGACCATGCCGAGTGTCGAAGGGATAGCCACAATGGAAGCCGCGAAAATAACCGGAATAACGCCTCCGGAGTTCACCCTTAAGGGAAGATGCGTCGCCTGGCCGCCGTATACCTTTCTGCCGACAACTCTTTTGGCGTACTGGACCGGTATTTTCCTTTGCCCCCGCTCCACAAAAACAACGGCGGCGACCACCGCCACCATCATAATCAAGAGTATTATGACAGTGAATATGGACCACGCATGAGTCCGCAATTGAGTCCCCATAAAACCGATAGCCGACGGCAGGCCTACCACAATACCGGCAAAAATTATCAAACTGATGCCGTTGCCGATTCCGCGTTCGCTGATCTGTTCCCCGATCCACATAATAAAGGCGGTCCCGGTGGTCAGGGTTATCATGACCATCAAACGGAATCCCCACCCGGGATGAAGAACGATCTGCGGCCCCGTTCCGCCGCTGCGCTCCAAGGCTATGGCGGTCATAAATCCCTGGAAAAGCGTTAGCAATACCGTCAGATAGCGGGTATATTGCGTAATCTTCTTGCGTCCCAGCTCGCCTTCTTTGGAAAGCTTTTCCAAATAAGGGACCACGACCGTTGCCAGCTGCAGAATGATCGAAGCGGTAATGTAAGGCATGATCCCGAGGGCAAAAATGCTGAAACGCCTCAAGGCGCCGCCGGTGAACACATCCAAAAATCCAAAGATGGTCCCGGCCTGAGCTTGAAACAGCTGTTCCAAGGCTTCGTGATTGATGCCCGGAGTCGGGATAAACGCCCCCACACGGTACACGGCAAGCATTGCAAACATGAACAGAACACGCTTGCGCAGGTCCGGGATGCTGAATATGTTCTGAAGCGAACTCAGTATTGGATTTTTTTCTTCCGGCATTGTATTTAGGGAGCCTTAAAGACTTCAGACTTATAAAGCCTTAAAAATCCGCTGTCTCCAGAAATAGAAAATTCATAAGTATACTTTTACCGCGTAATAACCTCAATGGTGCCGCCGGCTTTCTGAATTTTCTCCGCGGCGCTTTTACTGAACTTGTGGGCTCGGACGTGGATGGCATTGCTGATCTCGCCGACGCCCAAGATCTTAACGCCGTCGCGCATATTCTTGATTAATCCGCGGCTTTTCAAAGTATCCGGATCCACCTTGGCGCCGGCCTCGAATCCGGCCAGTTTGTCCAGGTTGAGTATCTGGAATTCCCTGCGATAAATATTGTTAAAACCGCGTTTCGGCAACCGCCGATGCAGCGGCATTTGCCCGCCCTCGAATCCCGCACGCATGCTGGAGCCGGACCGCGACATCTGCCCATTGTAACCGCGCGTCGCTGTTTTTCCGTGTCCAGAACCCATTCCGCGCCCGACACGTTTTCTGTTTCGGCTTGAGCCTTGCGCCGGTTTCAGTGTGTTCATTCTCAACATAATATGCCCTATTTTGAAGCCGTCAGACGGCAACGGATATCTCCCAGTGCAGACCGCAGGCTGCCGGCCGTTTACTGTTTTTCCAGAATTCTCACCAGATGAGGGACTTGTGCAACCATGCCGCGCACCGCGGGAGTATCGATGCGGGTCACTACCTGGTTCAATCGCTTGAAACCCAGGCTCTTGACAATCAGCTTATGCTTCCCCGGCGTAGCAATCGCGCTGCGGAAGTATTCAATTCTCAACGTCGGGCCGCTTTCGGCTTTCTTTTTCGGTGCCATTTCTTAAAATTCCTCAACCTGTTTACCTCGCAGTTTGGCGACTTCGGACGGTTCCTTGAGCCTTTTCAATCCGTTGAAAGTAGCTTTAACAACATTTTGAGGGTTGTTGCTGCCCAGCGATTTGGTGAGGATATTTGAAATTCCCGCGGATTCAACCACTGCGCGAACCGGTCCGCCCGCAATAACCCCCGTGCCTTCCGAAGCAGGCTTGAGTATGACGCGCCCTGCTCCATAGCGGCCAATAATAAGATGCGGGATTGTGCGTCCCTTCAGCGGGATTCGAATCATATTTTTGCGCGCCTGCTCAACCCCTTTTCGGATCGCTTGAGGAACTTCCTTTGCTTTCCCCATCCCATATCCGACAAGCCCGTTTTGGTCGCCTACAACCACTAGAGCGCTGAAACTCAGGTTCTTTCCACCTTTGACCACTTTAGTCACGCGATTGATGGAAACAACCTGGTCTTTTAATTCCTGCGCGTTCGCATCAATTTTATCCAAGCTCCCTCCATAAAAGACAGTCGGCATCCAGCAGCGACAGGACCATTCACCGCCGGGCCCTCTTAAAATTTCAGTCCCGATTCCCGGGCTGCTTCCGCTATCGCTTTGATCCGGCCGTGATATACATATCCGCCGCGATCAAAAACGACCATTTCTATCCCTTTCGCCTTTGCGCGCTCTGCGATTGCTTTCCCGACATGCTTCGACGCTTCAATGTTGCTGCCGTTTTTTAAATCTCCGCGCACATCCTTCTCCCGCGTGGAAGCGGCAACCAATGTTCTCCCTTGGGAATCGTCAACGACTTGGGCATAGAGATACTTCAAGCTCCGATATACGCAAAGGCGAGGCCGGCTCGGACTGCCTGAGATTTTTTCGCGGATTCGCTTGTGAATTCTGCGTCTTTCGCTGGAACGATCTTTCGGCGTGATCATTATGCCCCCTTCTTCCCGACTTTGAGCCGTATCGTCTCGGATGCGTACCGCCATCCCTTCCCTTTGTAAGAGTCGGGCTTTCGTAGAGAACGAATATCCGCCGCGACCTGTCCGACCAGCTGTTTGTCCATGCCCGAGACCGTAATGGTAGCCACGTAGTTCTGAATCCCTTTGCTCTTTCTATCCACCTTAACGGAAATCCCGGGAGGCAGGGGAAATTCGATCGGGTGAGAATATCCGAGCGAGAACGTTACAGCCTTGGGTTTCGCTTCAACCTTGTAACCGATCCCCACAAGGTCGAGATCCTTCGAAAAACCCTGCGAAACCCCCTGAATGCAGTTCGCCGCCAGAGCCCGTGCCAGACCATGGTAAGCTGGATAAGGTTTTTCATCCGAATCTCTTACGGCCTTCAGGACGTCTCCATTCAGTTCAAAGCGGATGCCGGACGGTATCGCAGTCGATAAAGTCCCGTTTTTGCCTTCGACTTTCAGCTCGCCGTCGCCGACGGTCACCTTAACGCCGCTCGGCACTTTGATCGGTTTATTCCCTATTCGCGACATAAAACACCTTCATAAAAAGTCTAGATTCGAATCCCCGCTCAACTGACAGCACAGAGAACTTCTCCTCCCAATCCTTTTTCAACGGCCTGCTTGCCGGTCAACACTCCCTGCGACGTAGACACGATACACACTCCCAATCCGCCGAGGATCGACGGGATATCGCTTTTACTGGCATATACCCTGCAGCCCGGACGACTGATGCGCTCGAGTGACGAAATCGCCGGATTTTTCCCGACGTAACGAAGCTGGACGCGGATGATTCCCTGCTTGTTGTCCTGAATCACGCTGAAGCCGGAGATATATCCTTGATCCTTCAATATCCTGATGATCTCCACTTTCACCCGAGACGACGGGATATCCACACTCTCATGCCTCGCTGCGCTTGCGTTTCGAATCCGGGTCAGGAGGTCGGACACGGGATCGGTCATTGTCATGATCAACTCCTAAAAATTTACGATTGACGGCAGCCACCGGCGGCTGCAAATCACACCGTTCTTCCAAAATCCCCTATATCCTAGTATTTACCAGCTCGCCTTGGTCACTCCCGGTATTTCTCCCGACAGCGCAAGGGTACGGAAACAAAGGCGGCAGAGCTGGAATTTTCTTAAATATCCCCGCGAGCGACCGCAGCGCAAACATCGATTATGCGCGCGCACCTGAAATTTGGGCGTCCGTCTCGCTTTTGCTTTCATGCAGGTTTTTGCCACAATAACTCCCGTCAGCAGTAATGATTCCGCCTCGCGGCCGAATCGTTATCCTTGATTACTGTCCTTTTCTTGCAAAGGGCATTCCCAAAATTCTTAAAAGTTCGTAAGCCTCGTCATCCGTCCCTGCGGTCGTGACGATCGTGATATTCATGCCGCGCGCCTTGTCCGCTTTGCCGAAATCAATTTCGGGGAAAATGAGCTGATCCCGAAGGCCCAAAGTATAATTTCCCCTGCCGTCGAACGATTTCGGAGAAACGCCGCGAAAATCTCTCACCCGCGGAAGCGCGATATTTACAAGACGGTCGAAAAACTCGTACATGCGATCGCCCCGCAGCGTTACCGCCACGCCGATGGGCATCTTCTGGCGGAGCTTGAAAGCCGCTATGGATTTTTTTGCCCTTGTAACCACCGGGTGCTGGCCGGTGATGGCGGCAATCTCGTCGGACGCGGTGTCAAGAATTTTGGCATTGGTAATAGCTTCTCCAAGCCCCATGTTCACATTGATCTTTACCAGTTTGGGCGCCGCCATAACATTTTTATACCCAAATTGTTTAATTAAAGCCGGTACGGCTTCCGTCTTGTATAATTCCCGCAGTCTACTCATTATTCGACCTTTCAGACCTCGTCTTGCTCTTACTCATCCAAAAGCTCGTTGCAATTCCTGCAAACCCGGACTTTCCGGCCGTCCGGCAGGATATTGGTGCGGACGCGCGAATGTTTATTGCAGCGCTTGCACATAACCATCAAATTGGAAATATGGATCGGAGATTCCTTGGGCAGGATTCCGCCTTTCACATTCTTCTGCGGATTCGGCCGCGTATGCTTTTGAATGTAGTTCAGTCCTTCCACAACCGCCCTGTTCTTGTTCGGGAAAACCTTGAGCACTTTGCCCGATTTACCGCGGTCTTTTCCCGACAGTATGTAAACCAAATCGTTTTTCTTGATATGCACCCTGGCCATCGGATTCTTTCCTTATTCAACCGCTGCTAGAGCACCTCAGGCGCCAGCGAAACGATTTTTAAAAAGTCTCTTTCCCTTAGTTCACGACTGACCGGCCCGAAAACGCGCGTGCCGACGGGTTCTTTCTGATCGTTGATTAAAACGGCAGCATTTTCATCAAAGCGTATATATGTCCCGTCTTTGCGCCGGTATTCCTTGCGGGTCCTCACAATCACCGCCTTGACCACCTGTCCCTTTTTAACGGTGCCGTCCGGAGAGGCTTCTTTCACATTGGCCGTGATAATATCCCCCAAAGAGGCTATGCGCCCCACCTGGCTGCCCATCGCGTGGATGCAGGAGATCTTTCGAGCCCCCGAATTGTCCGCAACATTCAGAATCGTCCTCATCTGTATCATGATGACCCTCACAAAATTGCGAATGCCGAGTTACGAATCAAGCCATCCGCCGTTCGTAATCCGGAATTCGTAATTTGCGATCAGCTAATCCACCACCGTCGCGCTGACCAATATTTTTTCGACCCGCCATCTCTTGCGCGCACTCAGCGGACGCGTCTCGACAATTCGCACGCGATCTCCCACCTTGCAGGAACCACTCTCATCGTGCGCAAGAAATTTAGTGGTCTTTCGCTGGATTTTTTTGTACAGGGAGTGTTTCACCAGCCTGTCGACGGCAACCGTGACCGTTTTCTGCATGGCCGTACTTGTAACAACGCCGACCTGGCTATTGCGGATTCCTCTTTTATTTTCGGTCTCCATCATCCCCTCAATTTTTGCTGTTCTTTTCCATTTCCCTTAAAACGGTGGCAATCCGGGCGATATCCCTCCGAACCCCTCGCATTTTCGGAGCGCTTTCCAACTGCCCGACAGCCGTTTGAAAGCGGAGTCTGAGAAGCTGCTTGCGCAGCTCTTGTTCCTCAAGCATCAAGTCTTCTTTGGACATATCTCTCATCTTGGAAGCCTTCATGCTTTCTCCTTTCCGACTCTCTTCACAAACTTTGATCTTATGGCCAGTTTGTTGCCGGCGAGCCGCATCGCTTCTTGCGCCTGTTCTTCGGAAACGCCTTCCATTTCATAGAGGATTTTGCCGGGCCTTACCACGGCGACCCATCCTTCAGGAGCTCCTTTTCCTTTGCCCATACGTGTTTCAGCCGGTTTTTTTGTAATCGGCTTATCCGGGAAGACTCTGATCCATATTTTGCCTCCCCTCTTGACAAAGCGGGTGATGGCCACGCGGGCGGCTTCAATCTGGCGGTCGGTGACCCAACCGCTTTCCAACGCTTTTAAGCCATACTCCCCGAAGGTGACCTCGGATCCCCGCCACGCTTTGCCGCGGCGTTTCCCTTTCTGCTGTTTTCTATATTTAACTTTTTTCGGCATCAACATGATGGACGACTCCTACGAACTACCGGGCGGGCCTGTCGCTCCTGCTCATCTCAAAAACCTCGCCCTTGTAAATCCAGACCTTTACGCCGATGACTCCGTAAGTTGTGTTCGCTTCCGCAAATCCGTAGTCGATATCGGCTCGAAGCGTATGAAGGGGAAGCTGGCCGCTGAGGTACCACTCCGTACGCGCAATTTCAGCTCCATTCAAACGTCCCGAACAACGCACTTTAATTCCTTTGGCCCCGAAGCGCAGGGTGCCGTCGACGGCGCGCCGCATGGCCCGCCGGAAAGCGATGCGTTTCTCCAGCTGTTGGGCAATCCCTTCCGAGACCAGCTGCGCGTCCAGTTCGGGTTTGTTCACTTCCTGGATCTTTAGATTGACATCCCTGCCGGTCAGAAGCTGCAGATCCTTTTTCAATTTCTCGATCTCGCTCCCTTTCTTGCCGACGATGATTCCCGGACGGGAGGTAAATATGATAATAGTCAGCTTGTTTGCCGCCCGCTCGATTTCGATCCTGGAAATTCCTGCATGGGCGAATTTCTTCTTAAGCATGATCTTAAGGCGAAGATCCTCGTGAAGCAGAGCTCCGTAGTCCTTGCGAGCAAACCATCGGGAACGCCATGTTCGATTAATGCCTAACCTGAAACCGTAAGGATGCACTTTCTGACCCACGGATAACCTCCCCTACTCTTCCTCTATATCTTTGCCCTTGATGACAATGCTGATATGTTTAAACCGGCGCTGCTGCCGGTATGCCCGGCCCATGGGCGCAGGGCGCACCCTGCGACGCCATTTCGTCGGTCCGGAATCCACGACCGCGCGTTCTACGACAAACTGGTCTACGTCGGCCGCCGCGTTTTTCTCTTTGGCATTGGCAACCGCAGAGAGCAATACCTTTTCAATCCACTTTGTCGCCCGCTTGTTGGTAAATCGGAGAATAGCCAACGCCTCCGGTACGTTCTTGCCGCGTATGAGATCTATGACCAACCGGGCTTTTTGAGGGGACCCTCTCAAAAATTTGCCTTTTGCTGTCGCTTCCATATTCCCTTAATTCGAGCCCTGAAATTCGGGATTCGAGATTGAAGTCCCGGTTCCCAGGTTTTTAAACTCAAATCCTTTCCTTCGCCGGTATTGCCAATGTTGTCTTTTCCCGCTTTCTGGACTGCGGGGCTCCATTCGCTGATTGCCGACCGGCCGCGATAAGCCGTGAAGCCTATTTTACGGCCGTTGTCTTTTCCGCCACCTTCGTTGTATGGCCTTTAAAAATACGGGTTGGGGCGAATTCGCCAAGCTTGTGACTGACCATGTTTTCCGAAATATAAATAGGGATAAATTTCTTTCCGTTATGAACGGCGATGGTCAGGCCGACCATTTCCGGCGTAATTGTTGAACGCCGTGACCAAGTCTTGATTACCGTCCGGCTGCCTGAGCCGGCTGCGGTTCTGACCTTTTTAAGAAAATGCTCATCCACAAAAGGCCCTTTTTTAATTGATCTGGCCATGCTGCTCCTACTTACCGCGGCGCTTGATAATAAAGCGCTGAGTACGTTTATTGTTCCTGGTTTTGTATCCCTTCGTCGGCTTCCCCCAGGGAGTGACGGGGTGTCTGCCGCCCGAAGTCTTTCCTTCTCCGCCGCCGTGGGGATGATCGATCGGATTCATGGCAACTCCCCTTACCGTCGGACGCTTCCCCAGCCATCGGTTTCTGCCTGCTTTGCCGATAGAAACGTTCTCGTGATTAAGGTTGCCCACTTGGCCGATTGTGGCATAGCAATCCAAGTGCACCATTCTGGTTTCGCCGGAGGGCATTTTAATCTGGGCATAGCCCGCCTCTTTCGCCAAAAGCTGCGCGGCGGTCCCGGCGGATCGCGCCATCTGCCCGCCTTTTCCCTTTTTCAATTCAATATTGTGAATCATAGTGCCTAAAGGGATATTCTTCAGCGGCATCGCATTGCCGACCAGGATATCCGCACTTTCAGCGGCAACGATCGAAGATCCGACCGCCAGTCCGTCGGGAGCGAGGATATAGCGCTTGTCCCCGTCGGCATAAGAAATCAGGGCTATCCGAGCCGAACGGTTGGGATCGTATTGCAGGGAGACAACCTTTCCGGGTATGTCCCGTTTGTCGCGGCGGAAATCGATAATGCGATAAAGCTTCTTGTGACCGCCTCCCCGATGCCGAATTGTAAGATGCCCCTTATTATTCCGCCCCGAAATCCTCTTTTTGGATTCGGTAAGGCGCTTTAGCGGCCGCTCGGGAGACAGTTCCTTGTTATCTAAAGTCGTCCGGAACCGAATCGCCGGCGAGGTTGGGTTATAAGTCTTTATGGAGGACATGATTCGCCCAGCTCCTGCTCCTATGTCGCTTCGGAGAATTCAATCATTTTTTCGCCCTTTTTGAGCGTAACGTAAGCCTTCTTCCAATCGGACCTTCGTCCTTCGTAGCGGCCCTGACGGCGCTTTTTCCCGTGGAAAATCGCCGTACGCACGCTCTGGACTTTTACATTGAAAGTTTTCTCCACAGCATCCTTAATCTCTATCTTGTTTGCATCACGCAGAACCTTGAATGCGACGGTTCGGAGATTTTCCTTAACCGACGTGCTCTTTTCCGTAATAACAGGAATGATCAATACAGATTCTCTTCGGTTCATCGGCTCAAGACCTCCTGCATTTGGAGGATGGAATCCTTGGAAAAAAGCAGCCTGTTGCTGTTTACCACATCAAAAATATTGACGCCCGTCCCGCCTACAAGCTTAACGGAGGTTATGTTTCGAGAGGAAAACATAAGGTTTTTGTCTCCGCTTGAATCCACAATAAGAATTTTCCCTTCAAGCTCCATCCCATCCAGTATTTTCTTAAAATCCTTGGTCTTGCGGCTCTCCAGGGAAAACGACTCGATTACGATCAGCGAATTCTCGTCAAGCTTTGCGGAAAGGGCCGAACACATGGCTTTTCTGAGCTTTGTCCGCGGGAAAGTGTACGCGTAGCTTCTCGGCTTTGGGCCGTGTACTGTTCCCCCGTGCCGCCACAAGGGGCTTCGAACGCTGCCGATGCGTGCTCGGCCGGTCCCCTTCTGGCGCCATAGCTTTTTTCCGCTTCCTTTTACCTCTCCCCGGCCCTTAGTTGAAGCTGTTCCCGCACGAAGGGAATCATTGTAGTGTTTAACGGCTTCCCAAATGAGGGGTTCGTTTAATTTCGCCTTAAAGACGGCATCGGAAAGCTCCAGCTTGCCGACAACCTCATTGGCAAGATTTTTTACCTCAATCTCCGTCATTACCGACCTCTTCCACATTCAAACGCAAATCAAAAAGCCCAAATCATCATGCCTTCTTAATAATGACATAGCCGCCGTTGCAGCCTGGGACGGCGCCCTTGACCAGGAGGATATTCTCTTCTTCCTGTACGCGAACCACCCTGAGATTCCGGATGGTAAAATTTTTGTTTCCCATGTGGCCTGCGGCACGCATTCCGGGCAGGACACGGCTGGGGTATGCGGACGCGCCGATGGATCCCGGAGCCCGATGAAACATGGAACCGTGGGTGGCCACCCCTCCGCCGAATTTATGGCGTTTGAGTAAACCCGCAAATCCGCGCCCTTTGCTGGTGCCGAGGACATCAACCACGTCATTTGCTTGAAAGACGTTGTTGACTAGAATCTGTTCGCCTACATTCGGAACCTCTTCTCCGTCCTTGAAGCGAAACTCCCGCAGTATGCGGCATGGAGGAACGCCCGCTTTTTTGAAATGCCCGTCCCTCGGCTTATTGACTCTGGAAGGACGGACGAATTCAACGTAACCCAATTGAACGGCACTGTAGCCGTCCGGTTCCTTGCCCTTTTTCTGAACGACGACACATGGGCCGGCCTTGATCGCGGTAACGGGAATTACGGATCCCTTTTCATCGAAAACCTGCGTCATACCTAATTTTTTCCCAATCAATCCATCAACCATATCCGTTCCCCGTTTCCCGTTTCCGGTTCCCCGCTTTAAAGCATGCTTTCACGGGAACCCTAAAACGGGGGGCGTATTTTAATTTACTTATGCTCCGTGCCGAAAGCCTTTATTTCGACGTCAATCGCCGCAGGCAAATCCAGCTTCATAAGCGCGTCTACAGTCTGCGGCGTCGGTTCCAGAATATCCACCAGCCGCTTGTGCGTCCGTATTTCAAACTGCTCCCGAGATTTCTTGTCCACATGGGGAGAACGCAGAACACAGAACTTGTTTTTGACCGTGGGCAGAGGGATAGGTCCCGAAACTCTGGATCCGGTTCTCTTTGCGATCTCCACGATCTCTGAGGTGGATTGATCCAATACCCTATAGTCGTAAGCCTTCAGCCTGATTCTTATCTTTTCATTCAACATGATCGTTCCGCTTTACTCCAGAATTTCAGAGATGGTGCCGGCGCCGACGGTTCGGCCGCCTTCGCGGATTGCAAACCGCAGCCCTT